>CAUJDN010000099.1 GCA_963169195.1 Acidobacteriota bacterium
GACTCGGACACCAGCCGCACGCGAACATCTCTCATCGGTCCAGAGTATCAGACGCCACGACGAACCTCCGTGCTTCGAACCCCCGTGCCTCGAACCTCCGTGCTTCGAACCCCCGTGCTTCGAACCTCCGTGCTTCGAACCTCCGTGCTTCGAACCCCCGTGCTTCGAACCCCCGTGCTTCGAACCTCCGTGCTTCGAACCCCCGTGCTTCGCCCCCTCGTGAAGGAGCCCCCTTGGATCGTCGTTCGCTGATTCGCAACGGAAGCCTCGCCGCGCTCGGTCTCGCGGCGGGCGCGTGTGCTCCGCGGACCGCTGCCGTGGCCACGCGACCGGCCGCGCGACGGCGGCCGCCGGTGGTCCTGCCCCACGTCAAAGCGTCGTGGGATCGGGTGATTCGGACGACCATCGGCCTCCGACCGCACCGCCCCGCCGGCTTCCTGCTCCGCGCCGACAAGCTGGACGCCAAGACGCTCATTCACAACTACGGCCACGGCGGCTCCGGGATGTCGCTGTCGTGGGGCACGGCCTCGATGGCGGCCGACATGGCCGTGGCGCATGCCGATCGCCGAGCGGCGGTCCTCGGCGCGGGCGTCGTGGGGCTGACCACGGCCCGGGAACTGCAGCGCCGCGGCTTCGAGGTCAGCATCTACGCCGCGGCGGTGCCGCCGGACACGACGTCGAACATGTCCCTGGCCGGCTGGACGCCCACCTCCGGCCTCTCGCAGGCCGACGCCCGCACGCCGGAGTGGACGACCCAGTTGCGGCAGGCGGCCGAGATCGCCTATCGGCGCCTGCAGCTGCTGGTCGGCTCCAGATATGGCATCAGCTGGATCGTCAACTACGGTCCCACGGAGAACGAGAAGGCGGCGGGTGGCCGGAACATGCTGCTCCCCGAGAGCGTGCAGACCGGGGGAACGCTGCTTGGCCCGGGCGAGCACCCCTTCCCCACGACCTATGCCGTCGAGCGGCCGGAACTGCGGATCGAGCCGTCCATCTACCTGGACGCCCTGATGCACGACGTCGTCGACTTTGGCGGAACCCTGGTGATCCGGAAATTCGAGACACCCGCGGAGGTGGCGGCCCTGCCCGAGGGCCTCGTCGTGAACTGCACGGGCCTCGGCGCCGGAGCGCTGTTCGGCGATTCCGCCATGATTCCGCTGAAGGGCCAGCTCACGGTCCTGGTCCCGCAGCCCGAGATCCAGTATTCGACCAGCGGCGGCGCCCGTGTCCAGACCGCCGAGCCGGGCATCGGCATTCACATGATGCCCCGCTCCGACGGCATCATCCTGGGCGGTACGTCAGAGCGGGACGTGTGGACCGTCGACGTGAACGAGAAGGAGCGCCAGCGCATCGTCGAGGGACACATCGACCTCTTCAGCGCCATGCGCTGAGTCTCGGTGCCTCGCACCCGCGCCGGTCGAACCTACTGGACCGACACCCCCACCGCCAGCCTGAACATCGTTGCCCGAGCCGCGGCGGGTGTCGTCGCGGTGGCGTCGCGCGGCGACAGTCGGTGCCAGCGGGCATCGAAGCCGACGCCGAGGTGATCGGAGAGGAACCACCGTGCGCCGCCGCCGAGGGTGATGGCGCCCGACCAGCCGGAGTCGGCGACGGCCGCCGGCAGGTCGGCAAGGGCCACCGAGTCGCCGACCACCTTCACCGCCCCGTAGCCCGCGCTCAGGTAGCTCCATCCCAGGCGATGCCCGAAGTTCAACGACAGCTGCGGTGAGAACAGCGTGGCCCGTGTCCTGACCTCCGGGAGGCTGTCTGGCTCGGGCGACACCGTTCCTCGGGCCCAGGAGTAGGTGGCGCCGACGCCGAGCGTGGCAGCCCCTAGCTTCCTGACGTGCGCGTGGGCGCCGCCTTCGAACCCGAACCCGCGGGACGGCACCACGGCGGCGGCCGGCAGCGACGGCGTCCAGCCGGCGGCGGTGGGAAGTCCCACCACGACGCCGCGCAGGTCAACGACGAACCGCCCGATGGGATCCTTCGGCTGGGCCGCGACGGGGAGGGCGCCGGCGGTCAGCAGCAGGGCGAGAAGCGACGCGGTCCGCATCAGTAGCCGCTGGCCCTCCCCGCCGGCGCCATTTCACCGCGCGACTCCTTGACGATGCGCACGCCGGCGCTGGCACCGATGCGCGTGGCGCCCGCGGCCACCATGGCCTTCACCTGCTGCAGGTCGCGCACGCCTCCCGAGGCCTTCACGCCCATCTCCGCGCCGACCACGCGGCGCATCAGGGCCACGTCGCCGGCCGTGGCCCCGCCGGGCCCGAAGCCCGTCGAGGTCTTCACGAAATCCGCCCCCGCGGCCTTCGCCAGCGTGCATGCCGTGACCTTCTCCTCGTCGGTGAGCAGTGCCGTCTCGAGGATGACCTTGCTCACCACGCCTCGCTCGGCGCAGGCGCTCACGACGGCCCGGATGTCGTCGCTCACGAGGCGAACATCGCCGGACTTGAGTGCCCCCACGTTCAGCACCATGTCGATCTCGGTGGCGCCGTCGAAGATGGCGCGTCGGGCTTCGTACTGCTTCACGTCCGGCGTGGTCGCCCCCAGCGGGAAGCCCACGACCGAGCACACGCCCACGCCCGTCCCCCGGAGCCGCGCCGCGGCTCGTGCCACCCACGTGGGGTTCACGCACACCGTCGCGAACGTCCACTCGGCCGCCTCGCGGCACAGCGTGTCGATGTCATCGGCCGTGGCATCCGGCTTGAGGAGCGTGTGGTCGATGGATGACGCCACGTCGCCAACTCCACCCTCGTGGGCGTGCAGGCCCAGCCTGGAGGCGCCGGCGTCCATCACGCCCCGCACGCGCTCGGGGCAGCATTCGTAGGTGAACCCGTGGCACTCGCATCGGGCGGGCGCCACGGCGCCGGCCGCCACCAGCTCCTCGAGAATCAGCGCGATCAACCGTCGATAGTCCGTCACGTCGGTCCCCTGCCCGGCCGCTACGGTGTGCGCTCCAGGCCCTGGATCTTCGCGATCCGGCGCAGGTATCGCGGCTCGGTGGTGGCGGTCGCCAGGAACGTGTCCACGATGGCCAGGGCCTCGTCCGGCGACACGAGGGTCGCCCCGAGCGACAGCACGTTCGCCCCGTTGTGCTCCCGCGCGTAGCGGGCCAGCGTCCTGGTCGTGCACATGGCGGCCCGGATGCCGGCAATCTTGTTGGCGGCGATCGCGGACCCGATTCCGGCCCCGTCGATGACGATGCCGGCGTCGGCCTCGCCGCGCGCCACCTGACGCGCCACCCGCGCGGCGATGTCCGGATAGTCCACGGCGTCGGGGCCATCGGTGCCCACGTCGCTGACGGCCAGGCCGCGCTGGCGCAGCGTGTCCCGGATCCGGTCCTTGAGCGCCACCGCTGTGTGATCGCCGCCCACGGCGACGCGGCGCACGTCGACGACCGGCGCCAGGCGCGACAGGTCCGCGTCAGCCACGGTCCCGACCACCGTGATGCGCCGTTCGCGCAGCGTGTCCTGCGCCAGGGGTGTGATGTGCCCGCCGGGCGCCAGCACCACGGTGGACCCGCGCTCCAGCACCCGCGCGTCGGTTTCGGTGAGGATCGAGAAGACCTTCATGCGCTCGTGGTCACGGGGTCCCGTGCCGGGAATCCGCGGACCCTCCCATGCTACGCTCGACGCCATGCTGCCAGACGTCCTCATCCCCCAGGCGCGACTCGCCACTCGCATCACCGAACTGGCCACGGAGATCCGCGCCGCCCTTCCCGACGATCATATCCACTTCGTCTGCGTGCTGAAGGGGGCCTTTCTCTTCCTGGCGGACCTGGTCCGGGCGATGGACGAGCGCGTGACGATGGACTTCATCGCCGTGTCCAGCTACGGCACCGGCACCCGGTCGTCCGGAGAGGTGCGCCTCGTGAAGGACGTGGACGCCAGCCTCGAAGGCCGGCACGTCGTCATCGTGGAGGACATCGTGGACACCGGCCTCACGCTGCACTACCTGCAGGACATCCTGCGGCGGCGCGGCCCCGCGTCGCTCCGGACGGCCTGCCTGTTGAGCAAGCCGTCGCGGCGCACGATCGACGTGCGGGTGGAGTTCATCGGTTTCACCATCGAGGACCGCTTCGTCGTCGGCTACGGTCTGGACTACGCAGAACAGTACCGCAACCTGCCCTACGTCGGCGTGATGCCCTAGCCGCCCGGCCGTCACTGCACGGCCTTCCGCACCGACTCCGCGGCCGCCCGGGCGTCCCGGATGACCGCCGCCTCGTCCAGTGTCCGCACGACCCCGTCCTTCATCAGCACCCGCCCGTTCACCACGGTCATGACCACGTCGTCGCCGTGCGTAGCGTAGACGAGGTGCGAAACCGGGTCGTACATCGGCACCTGGCGTGGGCGATCGGTGCGGACGGCGATGGCGTCGGCCAGTTTCCCCGCTTCGAGGGAGCCGAGACGGTCCTGCAGGCCCAGCGCGCGGGCGCCGCCCATGGTCGCCATCTCGAGAGCCGTCCGCGCCGAGACCATCCGCGGATCGCGCGAGACGAGCTTGTGCAGCAGCGCAGCCTGGCGCATGGCCTCGAACATGTCGAGATCGTTGTTGCTGGCGGCGCCGTCCGTGCCCAGCCCCAGCCTGACGCCGGCCTTCAGGTACCCGGGGACCGGCGCCGTGCCGCTGGCGAGCTTCATGTTGCTCTCGGGGTTGTGCGCGATACCGACCCCGCGGGCCTGCAGGAGCCTCACTTCCTCCGGGGACACCCACACGCCGTGCGCGCCCAGCGTCACCGGTGCCCAGAAGCCGATGCCATCGAGGAAGGTCACCGGGCGCTTCCCGTAGCGCTGCTGCGCGATGCGCACCTCGTCCTCGGTCTCGGCGAGGTGAATCTGGAGGGGGATGCCATGCGTCACGGCCAGGTCGCGCGTGGCCAGGAGCGTGGCCTGATCCAGGGTGTACATCGAGTGAGGCGCAATCGACGGGATGACCAGCTCGTCGCCCTTGAACTTCCGGATGAAGGCCTCGGCTCGCGCCAGGCCCTCGGCCGGCGTCTTCGCGTCGGCCACCGGGAACTGGATGATGGTCTGGCCGAGGACGCCGCGTATCCCGGCCTCCTTCGCCGCGGCCGCCACTTCTTCCTCGAAGTAGTACATGTCGGCGAAGAGCGTGGTGCCGGAGCGGATCATCTCGAGAGCCGCCAGCCGGGTGCCCACGCGTACGAATGCGGGCGAGACCGTCTTCGCCTCGGCCGGGAAGATGTACTTCTCCAGCCACTCCATCAGCGCCAGGTCGTCCGCCAGACCGCGGTACAGCACCATGGGTGCGTGCGTGTGGGTGTTGATGAGCCCCGGCAGGACGATGTGGCCGGCGAGGTCCACGCGCTCGGCGGCGTCGAACCTGGCCGCGATGGCCTCCGGCGTGTCGACCGCCACGATCGTGCTGCCGTCGATGGCCACGCTGCCGGGCGAGAGCACGCGGCCGGCGCCATCCATGGTGACGATGGTGGCATTGGCGAGGACGAGGGAGACCGGCGTGCCGCCTGTCCGAGTCGCGGGCGCCGCCGCCGGCGGCGCGTTGGGCTGCGCCGGGCCCGAGCATCCCGCCAGGGCCAGTGCCAGAGCGGGGGCCAGCATCGCCCTGGGGACGGAGAGGCTGATCATGGGCTCCCTGATTCTACCCCGCGGTCACCACATCGCCGGAGCGCCCGGTGCACGAATCAGGTATCTTTCTCCCGTGCTTCACCTCGTTCACCACCCCGTTGTCCACGACTGCCTCGTTCAACTTCGCGACGCCTCGACTCCCCCGGAACGCTTCCGCGCGCTGACCGAGCGCATCACGGTCGTGCTCGGCGCCGAGGCACTGGCCGACCTGCCCCAGCGCGAGGTGGACGTCATCACGCCGCTCGGTCCTGCCAGGGGCCATCGCATCGGCGTGGACGTCGTCATCGTGCCCGTGATGCGCGCGGGGCTGGCCATGCTGCCGGGGCTGCTGCAGCTCGTGCCGCTGGCGCGGGTGGGCTTCATCGGCCTGAAGCGGGACGAGCAGACGGCCATCGCCTCTCAGTACTTCGAGCGCCTGCCCGAGCGCCTCGAGGACAGCTTCGTCCTGCTGGTGGATCCGATGCTGGCGACGGGTGGGAGCGCTTCGGCAGCGCTGGACCTGCTGAAGCGCGCGGGCGCGCGGCGGCTGGCGCTGGTGTGCATCGTGGCGGCCCCGGAGGGCGTGGCCCTGCTCGAGCGCTCGCATCCCGACGTGCCGGTCTTCTGCCCCGTCGTGGACCGCGAACTGAACGATCGCAAGTTCATCGTCCCCGGGCTCGGGGACTTCGGGGACCGGCTGTATGGGACAACGTGAGGGAAGGCACAAGGCAGATCGGAGGAGGCCGCAGGCAGAAGGGAAAGGGTCAAGAAGGGGCCAAGGGAGGGGCACCCTGACGGTCGGCTTCCGGTCCCTGCGGCGGTCGTGGTAACATTCCCCGTCTCACCCGGCTGCGCGCTTGGCTCAGTGGTAGAGCATCGCCTTCACACGGCGGGGGTCCTAGGTTCGAATCCTAGAGCGCGCACCACTCCACAAATTCCATCCAACAGCTTGTCCGTCAGACGCGCGTGAGCGCGCGGATCGCGGGTGACCGGCCAACCGACCGGTCTGCCGGGCCACGGCTTGTCGGGCGGCAAGCTCACAGCATCGCGACAGCGGCGAGTGCCTCTGCGCGACAGGAGATGCTGGCCCTGCGCGACTGGAGGGAGTGGCTCAGCGCGACGGACTCAGCGTCCCGCCTGCGCGCCCTTGAGCCACGCCGAGATCTCTGCCAGCTGCGTCCGCACCGCGTCCGGATTCGTCGACTGCGGCGTCTTCTTCATCCGCACCGACGCCTGCGCCGTCACCACCGTCATCACGTCGTCCCCGAACGAAGGGTGAAACGCCCTCCATTCGGCTGGCGTGAGCGACTCGAACTCCTTGCCCTGCGCCAGCATCTCCCGCACCATGCGGCCTACCACTTCGTGCGCCGTGCGGAACGCCACACCCTTTGCGACGAGGTAGTCGGCCACGTCGGTCGAGAGCAGGAACCCGGAGGCCCCGCGCGCGGTCCGTGCGCGGTCCAGCGTGAGCGTGCGCACCACCGTGGCCGCCGCCCCCGCCGACCCCATCAGCGAGTCCTCCGCGTCGAAGAGCGCCTCCTTGTCCTCCTGCAGGTCCTTGTTGTAGCCGCTCGGCAGGCCCTTCATCGTCGAGAGCCACCCGGTGAGGTTCCCGATGGTCCGCCCGGCCTTCCCGCGCACCAGCTCCATCGGGTCCGGGTTCTTCTTCTGCGGCATCAGGCTGCTTCCCGTCGCCACGGCGTCGGACAGCACGAAGAACCCGAACTCCTCGCCCGTGAACAGGACGACGTCCTCGGCAAGGCGGCTCAGGTGCACCATGGCGAGCGACGAGGCGTGCAGGAAGCTGCTGACGTAGTCCCGGTCCGACGTCGCGTCGATGCTGTTGGCCACCACCTTCGAGAAGCCGAGGCGCTCGGCCAGGAACCGCGTGTCCACCGCGTAGTTGGTGCCGGCGATGGCACCCGCACCCAACGGCATCGCATCCGCTTCGGCCCGGACAGCCTCGAAGCGCTCCACGTCGCGCCGGAGCGCCCAGGCGTGAGCCAGCAGGTAGTGCGCCACCAGCACCGGCTGCGCCCGCCGCACGTGCGTGTAGGACGGCATCACCGCGTCCCCTGCCGACGCGGCCTGGGCCACGAGGGCGTCGATGACCGACACCAGCGACTTCTGGATGTCAGGGATCCGCCGGCGTACGTAGAGCCGCATGTCCACGGCCACCTGGTCGTTGCGCGACCGCCCGGTGTGTAGCCGCCGCCCCGGCTCGCCGATGCGCTCGAAGAGCACGCGCTCCACGAACGAGTGGACGTCCTCGTCCGGGCCGGTGAGAAAGGCCGGGTTCGCGCGCCCGCTTTCGAGGATCGACGTCAGCCCGCGCCGGATGGCGGCCGACTCCTCCGGGCCCAGGACGCCGGCGCGCGACAGCGCCTCGGCCCACGCGAGGCTGCCCGCCACGTCGTCCTCGAAGAGCCGCCGGTCGAACGAGAACGAGGCGCCCCAGGCGAGGAGCGCCTTGTCGGGCTCCACGTCGAAGCGGCCGGACCAGAGGGGTTTGGCCGCCTCCTGCGCCAGGGCGGGCGCGGCCAGCAGCAGTCCCAGGGTCGCGAACCCCAGCAGGCGACGTGTGCGTGCAGACATGGATCTCTCCTTCGGGCAGGGGTCGGTGCTCCGCCCATGATACGCGCCCCGGCCATCACGGTCTCGCCGTGCGCGGACCCGGAGAGAGAACGTCCCGAACGGGGCGTCAGTTCTTCTTGATCTCGTCGAGGAGCAGGCCGAGGACGCGGGTGTAGGCGGTGTCGGCGTCCGCGTGCGCCTTCATGTAGTCCTGCTCGGACATCTTGTCCTCGCGCCAGTTGGCGTCGAAGCGCACGCTCGCGCTGCCGACATCGTGCGCGTCCGCCGGCTGGTTCCGCTCGCCGCGCCGCACGCCATCCGCGCCGAGGTCGGTGATGATGTTGCGGGACTGGGGGTCGGAGGCGCTGTTGAGGTCGATGTACACCTCGCGGTACTCGCGCCTGATGATCTTCTCGTTCAGGACCGCCGGCGCGGCGAACTTCGCCCACACGACGATGAGCTGTCCGGGGAGGGCGAGGGCAGCGGCGAACTCGTCCTGGCTGTCGGGCACGCGGACCGCGAAGCTGTCCAGCTTCTTCGCGGCGAGCTGCTGAGCGAATTCGCGTGCCGGTGCCGTCGATTGCGGATCCTGGGCGAAGGCGGGTGATGACAGGCCGATCAGCAGGCCAAGGGCGGGAACGGAGCGGAGGAGCACGCGTTTCATGCCCTCCATCTATCACCCGGAGCGTGCCGGCGTCAATCGGGCGATCAGCCGATGAAGAGCGAGTCGTCGTCGTCCACGCCCGGACGCGCGTCCTTCCGGCGCCGTGAGGCCTCGCGGAAGCCACGGAAGGCGGACACCGCCGCCTGGACGCCGCTCAGCAGCGCCATGCCGTTCCTGGCCGGCCCCTGGACGAACTGCTGCGCCACGGCCAGGGTTTCGTCCACGCGCGTGACGACGTCGCCAAACAGCCGATCCACGCGCTCCACCTGCTTCGACGCCAGCACCGCGCTCCGCGAGGCTTCGCTGGCGACGTCGGTGAGCTTCGAGAGGAGCGGCTTGATCTCGCCCTCGATCTGCTGCGACATCTGATCGACGCGGCGCATCAGCTTGAAGCCCGCGACGATGGCCCCGACCTGGATGGCCGCCATCAGCAGGACCGAGACTGCGATGACACCGAGGAAGACCTCGGCCATCGGGCTCACGCCTGCTCCCCGCGCTCCCGCGCCTGCTGGAAGGCCTCGCGGCCGCGCTCGATGGCCGTGGTCACCCCTTCGCGGTTGCGCTGGTAGAGTTCGCGGCCCTGCTCGACGGCGTCCCGGGCCTTGTCGCGGCCCTCGCGCGCCTTCTGCCCGATGAAGTCGCGCGTTTCCTCCCCCGTCGCTGGCGCGAACAGCAGCGCGACCGCCGCGCCGGTGATGGCGCCCACCATGAAGGCCAGCATCACGCTGCCCGCTCCGGCATTGTCCCTGGACATTGTTCGCCTCCGACTCAGAAGATGCTCACCTTCACATTGAGATACCGCTTGGGGTCTTTCCGGATGTCCCCGATGAGCCCGCGCAGCTCGGATGCTGCCTGGTTCATGTTCTCATATAACTGCCGGTCCTGCAGCAGCTGCCCGGCCGTGCCCTGGCCGGCGTTGAGGCGCTCGACGAGCGAGTCGAGCCGACCGGTCATGTCGTCCAGGCGCGTGTAGAGCGCCTCCTCCGTCAGCAGCTTTCCCATGGTCCCCTCGCCCTTGCTCAGGCGGCCGGTGATGGCGTCGAGGTTGGCGGTGGTGGCCGTGAGGCTGCGGCCCATCGCCGGGTCGTTCATCAGCTGCCCGAGCGTGCCCTCGCCGCTGCGGATGCGGCCCGTGATGGCGTTCAGGTTGGACACCGACTGTTGCAACTCCTCGTACAGCTTCGGATCCCTCGTGAGCCGGCCCAGCGTGCCCTGGCCATCGCCGATGGCGCGGGCCACCCGCTCGGCCGATCGGACGAACGCATCCACGTCGCGATACACCGCATCGTCGGTGAACAGGCGCCCGACGGTGCCCTTCCCGGCGCGGATATCCTCGATGAGGCGCCTGGCCTCGGAGAGCCCGTCCGAGGCCGTCTCGGTCAGCTCCGCGATCGTGCCTGGCGCCCGCCCCGACCGCACGTACTCCCAGTCCCGGAGGGGCGTGCCGTCCGAGGCGGCCGTGATGTCGATGGCGCCCTCTCCCAGCAGCGAGATGGACCCGATCGTGGCGAGCGAGCCCGTCGTGACCAGCGGGCGCATGTCGTCGTTGACCGTGAACCAGACCTCCACGCCGGCGCCCGAGAACCGCACGTCGGCGACCGAGCCCACCTCCACGCCGGCCACGCGCACGGGCGACCCGCTCTTGATGCCGGCCACGTTGTCGAACCGCGCCTTCAGCGGGTACAGCTGCCAGAAGAAGCCCCCTCCGCCCACGGCGAAGACGAGGGCGCCGGTCAGCACGAGGGCCACGACGGCGATGATGCCGAGCTTGAGCTCGGCGAACGCGAGTGAGCGTGTGCGAGGCATGCAGTCGAACCCCTTACGAGAGAAACGCCTGGAGATACGGATCGGACGACGCGCGCAGCTCCGCGGCCGACCCCTCGAAGACGATGCGGCCGTCCTTGAGCATCACGAAGTCGGCCTGCTCGAGCTTCTGCTCCCGCGCCGGCACCATGTCGATGGTGCCGGTGGCGGCCCGGACCGCCTCGTGCGTGGCGATGTAGAACGCGTCGCGCAGCTGGTGCGTGACGAGCACGGACGTGACGTTCTCGAGGTCGCGCAGCTTGATGATTTCGGCGTCGATGGTGAGCGAGGTCATCGGGTCCAGGCCGGTGGTCGGCTCGTCGTACAGCAGCAGCGTCGGCTTGGCCGCCATGGCCCGCGCGATGGCGACGCGCCGGCGCTGGCCGCCCGAGAGCTCCGACGGTGCCTTGTCGATGTGCTCCGCGAGCCCGACGAATCCCAGCACTTCCTCGACGCGGCGTCGGACGTCCTCGAGCGGCTGCCGCGTCTCTTCGTACAGCTTGTAGCCCACGTTCTCGCCGACGCTGAACGAGTCGAACAGCGCCCCCTCCTGGAACACCATGCCCATGTGGTGACGGACGCGCATGAGCTGCTCCTCGCCCATCCCGTCCACCCGGTGCCCGAGGACCCAGATGGTCCCGGCATCCGGCCGCAGCAGCCCCAGCATCAGCTTCAGGATGGTGGACTTCCCCGCGCCGCTCGCGCCCAGGAAGATCTTGGTGTGGCCGGCGCGCACGTCGAACGTCACGCCGTCCAGGATGACCTTGTCGTCGAAGGCCAGCGTCACCTTGTCGAAGAGCACGACCGGGGCGTGCGGCTCGACCAGTTCGATGGGGAGGCCGAAGTCGGCCAGGGACTCGCGTCGCATCAGAAGAGCACCGTGATCAGCAGCCGCGTGAGGAAGAAGTCCACCACCAGCACGGTCACCGAGGCCGCCACGACGGCCGTGGTCGTCGATCGCCCGACCCCCTGCGTGCCCCCGCTCGTCCTCAGGCCCACGTGACACCCGATGGTCACGATGATGACGCCGAGGAAGAAGGGCTTGATGAGCCCCATCCAGATGTCCTCGAGGTACAGGCCCTCGGCGACGGATTGCCAGTACACCGACGAGGCCACCCGCAGCTGCGACGTGGCGATGATCCAGCCGCCGAGCAGGCCCACGCCATTGGCGATGACCGTGAGGATGGGACACATGAGGAACCCGGCCAGCACGCGGGGCACGACCAGCTTCCGGACCGGGTCCGTGCCGAGCGCCCGCAGTGCGTTGACCTGGTCGGTCACGACCATCGAGCCCAGCTCGGCCGCGATGCCGGAGCCCACGCGGCCGGCGAGCATCAGCGCCGTCAGCACCGGGCCGAGCTCCTTGATCATGGAGGCGCTGATGAGGCGCCCGACGTACGGCCGCGCGCCGAACTGGTCCATCGTCATCCCCGACTGCAGCGCCAGCACCGCGCCGGTGAAGAAGCCGGTGAGCAGCACCACGGTGAGCGAGCCCAGCCCGATGACATCGAGCTGCTCGATCAGATCGTGGGCGTAGAACGGCCGCGAGACGGCCCCCCGCATCACCGCCACGTTCAGGCGGACGTATTCCTGCACCTCCAGCAGCGCGCTCTTGAGGCGCTCGCCGACGAATCCCGGCAGCAGCCCCATCACGAGAAGGCGGGCGCACCCAGCCCGAGGTCGCGCGTCTTCAGGGCGCGGATCTGATCGCGCAGCGCGGCGGCTTTCTCGAAGTCGAGGTTGGCCGCGGCGGCACGCATCTCCTTGTGAAGGCCCGCGAGGTGCCCGTCGAGCTCGGCCTGCGAGCGGAAGACGGGCACGCCCGCCTTCACGGGCTCGGGCACGCCCACGTAGTCCCGCTCGTAGACACTGGTCAGCACGTCGTCGATGGACTTCACGATGGTGGTGGGCGTGATGCCGTGCTCGGCGTTGTAAGCCGCCTGGAGGGCCCGCCGCCGCTCGGTCTCGCCGATGGCCGTTCTCATCGAGTCCGTCATCACGTCTGCGTACATGATCACCTGCCCGTTCACGTTCCGCGCGGCGCGCCCGGAGGTCTGGATGAGCGCCCCGCCCGACCGCAGGAAGCCTTCCTTGTCGGCGTCCAGGATGGCCACCAGCGACACCTCCGGCAGGTCCAGGCCCTCCCGGAGGAGGTTGATCCCGACCAGGACGTCGAAAACGCCACGCCGCAGGTCGCGCAGGATCTCCACCCGCTCCAGGGTGTCGATGTCGGAGTGGAGGTAGCGCACCTTGACGCCAAGCTCCTGGTAGTACTGCGTCAGGTCCTCGGCCATGCGCTTGGTGAGCGTCGTCACCAGGACGCGCTCACCCCGATCCGCACGCACGCGGATCTCGCCCAGCAGGTCGTCCACCTGGCCCTTCACGGGACGCACGGCGATGGGCGGGTCCATCAGGCCGGTGGGTCGAATCACCTGCTCCACGACGACTCCCCCCGACTTCTGCAGCTCGTAGGGGCCCGGCGTCGCGGAGACGTGGATCAGCTGATGCACCCGCGCCTCCCACTCCTCGAAGTTGAGCGGGCGGTTGTCGAGGGCGGAGGGCAGGCGGAAGCCGTACTCGACGAGGACTTCCTTGCGGGAGCGGTCCCCGTGGTACATCCCGCGGATCTGCGGGATGGTCTGGTGACTCTCGTCCACGATGACGAGCGCGTCCGACGGCAGGTAGTCGAGCAGGGTCGGCGGCGGCTGCCCGGGCCGCCGGCCGGTGAGGTGCCGCGAGTAGTTCTCGATCCCGTGGCAGTACCCGATCTCCTTGATCATCTCGAGATCGAACATCGTCCGCTGGTGGAGCCGCTGCGCCTCGAGGAGCTTCCCCTCGCGCTCGAGCTCGCTTCGTCGCTCGGTGAGCTCGGCCTTGATGGTCTCGACCGCCTGCTTCAGCCGCTCGCGGCTGGTGACGAAGTGCGACTTCGGGTAGACCGCCGTACGATCGTGGCGCCGGAACGCCTTGCCGGTGAGCGGGTCGAACGACACCAGTTCGTCGATCTCGTCCCCGAACAGGCCAATGCGAAGCGCGGATTCCTCGTACGACGGGTAGACCTCGACGATGTCGCCGCGGACGCGGAAGGTGCCGCGGCCGAAGTCCACGTCGTTGCGCTCGTACTGGATCTCGACGAGCTTGCGCAGGATCTGGTCGCGGCCAATCCGCTGGCCCCGCTCGAGGGGCAGGAGCATCCCGTAGTAGGCCTCGGGCGAGCCCAGGCCGTAGATGCAGGACACGCTGGCGACGATGATGACGTCGCGGCGCTCGAAGAGCGACCGGGTGGCCGAGAGCCGCATCCGGTCGATCTCGTCGTTGATGGTCGATTCCTTCTCGATGTACGTGTCGCTCGACGGCACGTAGGCTTCGGGCTGGTAGTAGTCGTAGTAGCTGACGAAGTACTCGACGGCGTTCTCCGGGAAGAAGCGCCGGAACTCCTGGAACAGCTGGGCGGCCAGGGTCTTGTTGTGCGCCATCACCAGCGTGGGGCGGTTCACCCGGGTGATGACCTGCGCCATCGTATAGGTCTTGCCCGAGCCCGTGACGCCCAGCAAGACCTGGTGCCGGTCCCCCCGGTCGAGGCCGTCCACCAGCTCCGGCACCGCACGGACCTGGTCGCCCCGCAGCTCGAACTCGGACGTGAGGTGGAACCGATCGTAGACGGACGGCATACGCGTGGCAGGAGCAACCCCTCATGGTACCACACAGGTCATGCCCGACCGGCGCTCCGGCCTACGGTCGCGGTGACGGTCGGTACGGGGCGAAATAGCCCTTGCGGCTGCGCACCTTGAGGCCGGGGCGCTTCACCGTGACCTCGACCTTGCGCCAGTGCCCGTCGGCGGCCGGGTTCGTCGAGGCGTAACCCAGCTGATACTGCGCGCGGATCTCGTCGAGCACCTTCCCGTAGGCGGCATCCAGATCCTCGAGGCGCGACGGGAAGAAGGCCTGCCCGCCAGTGGCCTCGGTCATCTGCTGCAGCCGCAACCGCGAGTCCATGCGGAATCTGCCGGAATTCTCGACCAGGCCCACCGCGTAGACGGTCGCCTGCGAGGCCCGCAGCAGGTCCAGGACTTCCCCGTACGACAGGCTGGATCGCGAGTCGGCGCCGTCGGTGTACATCACCAGGACCGGGCGGCCGGACTGCGAGGAGGCGCCGTCCAGGTAGACGCCCAGCGCGTCGTACAGGGCGGTCCATCCTTCCGGCTTCCGATTACGGATCCGCTCGACCACGCGCGGAAAGTCGCCCTGCGGATAGCGCGTGACGCGCACCTCCGTGTCGAAGTCCACCAGCGTGATGTCCTCGGACTGCGGCAGGAGGTTCAGGAACTTGATGGCGGCGCTGCGCGCCATGGTGAGATCCCGTTCCATGCTGGCGCTGGTGTCGAGCATGAGGCCGGTGTGCAGGCGGCTCAGCGCCTCGTCCCCGCCACCCGGCGAGAAGTACTCGATGACCTGCCGGCGCCCATCCTCGACGATCTCGAAATCGTCCCGCCCGAGGTCGGTGACGAGGCCGCCCCGCCGGTCGGTGACCGTGACACCAAAAGTGACCAGGTCGATGCCGGCACGGAAGACCACCTGTTCGCCCGCGAGCCCGGTTGAAGCCGCGATCAACAGCGACGCGCCGAGAAGCCCGCGGGCCATACATGGATGGTACCTGAAACGCAGGGGGCGCAGATGACGCCGATGGCGGGGCTGAGCCCGTCTGGGCGGCAGGCTGAAGGCCCCGGACCGGGGCCCGGGCGCCCGCAAGGTTCCGGGCAGGCGGCCGTATCGGAGCCACCCTGCGCCATCTGCGGTATCTGCGCCATCTGCGTTATCATCGGGGTCTGTGCGCTGTCTCGTGGTCTGTCACACGGAGCTGGTCGCCCGGCTCCTCGAGGCAGTCCTGGTTCCCCACGCCGACGTCGAATTGATGGTGGAAAGCGCGGCTTTCGCCCGCCGCGTGGACGATACGGGCCTACCGATCGGCATCGCGGACCCGCAGCGCCTCGACAGTTTCGTCAAGGCCGATCTCACCCCGGGTACCGTGGTCCTCGTCGAGGACAACGGGCGCAAGGGCCTGCGCAAGGTGCTCGATGCGGTCTTCGGCGCCGGTGGCACCCTGGTCTATGTGCTCGGCACGCGCCCGGACGAGATGAAGAAGGCCGAGGCGCTCAGGACCGACTTCCCCGACATGAACACGCTGACCCTGGCCGAGCTGGTCGGGTCGCCCCTGCTGGCCGAGCTGGGCCGGTCGGTGACGCGCCAGAAGGTGCAGCAGTACCAGCACTACTTCCGCGACGCGGACCGGGTCCTCATCCTCACGCACAACGACCCGGATCCGGACGCCCTCGCCAGCGGTCTCGCCCTCAGGAGCCTGCTTCGCCGCACCCGCCAGACGGCCATCATCGGCTGCATGCAGGGCGTGACGCGCCCCGAGAACCAGCGGATGGTGAAGCTCCTGGATCTGGGCTACGAAGTGGTCCCCGCCGACCAGTTCGCGGCGTTCGACAAGATCGCGCTCGTGGACGTGCAGCCGCACTACTTTCCGGGCCTGCTGCCCCACGCCGATCTGGTGATCGACCACCACCCGGAGCAATCGGGCTACTCGGCGGTCTACAAGGACATCCGCCCGGCCTACGGCTCCACCTCGACCATCCTCACCGAGCACCTCCGGGCGGTGGACATCGACATCTCCGAGCGCACCGCCACGGCGATGCTCTATGCGATCAAGTCGGACACGCTGTTCTTCAACCGCCAGGCCAATAACGCCGATCTCGACGCCTTCTCGTACCTCTATCCGCGGGCCGACGCGACGATGGTGCGGAAGATGGAGGGGTCGGAAATCACCGCCGAGCGCCTCGACTACGTCATCAAGGCGTGGCAGACCGGCCGGCTGGTGGAGCACGTGTTCTGCGCGTTCCTGGGCGAGCCGCCGCGTGAGGACTTCGTGCCCTACGTGGCCGACTTCTACCTGCAGCTCGAGGACGTCCAGTGGACCGTCGTGTCGGGTGTGGTGAACGACACGTTCACCGTGTCGGTGCGCAACCTGGGCTATTCGCGGAACGCCGGTGACTTCGTCCGCCGCTGGTTCAACGACATCGGCAGCGCCGGCGGCCATCGCACCATGGCCAAGGCCGTCGTGCCCCTCGAGGCCTTCCAGCGCAAGTTCGGCACCTACGAAGGCAGCCGCATCAACCAGCGCATCCTGGAGCTCGTGCTGGACTTCCTGCACGAGGTGAAGCAACCGGCGAGGTGAGGGAAGGCCGGCGGCCTGCGCCGGTGGGCCCTTCAAGTGGGCGGGCGCTTTCGCGCCGGCCTCATCCCAGCGCCTGCGTGAGGTCCTCGATCAAGTCCAGCGGGTCCTCGAGGCCGATGGACAGGCGGATCATCCCCCTCGACACGCCGGCCCGCGCCAGCTCTTCGTCCGACAGGCCCGTGTGTGACGTGAGGATCGGGAGGCTGCAGACGCTCTCCACGCCGCCGAGGCTGGTGGCGCGCTTGACGACCTGCAGGCGGTCGAAGGTCCGGAACGCCGCGTCCTGCCCGCCCCGCACGTCGATGGTCACCATGCCGCCGAACCCGGACATCTGCCGGCGTGCGATGTCATGGTCGGGGTGCGAGGGCAACCCCGGATAGTAGACGCGCGCGATCGCGGGATGCGCCTCGAGAGCGGTCGCGACGGCCAGGGCGTTCGCGTTGTGCCGGGCCACGCGGAGCGGCAGCGTCTTCAGCCCGCGGCCCAGGGCGTAGGCGGGTTGCGGATCCAGGACCGACCCCATGAGTCGCCGCGCCTTCGCCATGGGCTCGAGCCGCGCGCGCGTGCCGGACAGCACCCCGGCCGTGACGTCGCTGTGCCCGTTCAGGTACTTCGTCGCGCTCTGCATCGAGATGTCCACGCCCATGGCGAGCACCGGCTGGTTCAGCGGGCACGCAAAGGTGTTGTCCACCACCGACGTGACGCCGGCGGCGCGGCAGGCCGCCGCCACGGCACGGACGTCCACGCACCGAAGGGTGGGATTGATGGGCGACTCGAACCACACCCCCCTGGTGCGCGGCCCGATGACGCGCACCGGGTCGGCCAGCTCCTCGAGCGTGACGAAGCGCGAGGTGATGCCA
Organism: Acidobacteriota bacterium; assembly: GCA_963169195.1. Lineage (GTDB taxonomy): Bacteria > Acidobacteriota > Vicinamibacteria > Vicinamibacterales > UBA2999 > VFZN01. The sequence continues at coordinate 17,728 of CAUJDN010000099.1, forward strand.
AAGCGTGGCAACAGGTCCGTGATGAGGTGATGCGTGCCGCCGTAGATGGCGGCACTGCAGACCACCTCGTCGCCCTGCCGCAGCAGGGTCAGCAGCGCATGGGTCGTGGCGGCCTGGCCAGAGCTGAAGAGCAGCGACTGCTCCGCGCCGTCCACCGAGGCGAGCATCTCCTCGGCAGCCACGACCGTCGGATTCTCGTAGCGGGAGTAGAGGTATCCGGACGAGCGCCCATCCTGATAGGCCTGGACCTCGGCGGCGGACTCGAAGATGAACGTGCTCGTTTCGTAGATGGGCGTCGTCAGCGCGGGCGTCCGGCCAGAGGTCACGTGCCCGCCCGCGTGAATCAGCTCGGTGCTCTTCCGCATCCCTGCCTCCTGTCGCGTGAGGTGCGCACGTCAGATTCGCTCTCCGCTCGCCCCCAGGACCGGCTCGATGAACTGCCGATACGCGTCCTCGTAGCCGTGCTCCATCAGCTCGTCGAGCGAGTGCCGGCGGTCCGAGGCCTCATCCCAGGCGCCGGCCAGGTCCAGCGGCCGCACCGGGTTGTGCGCCGGCCGGATGACGCAGGTCAGCGGCACGCGGTACTGCAGGTGCCGCAGGGCATCACCCAGGGCGGCGTTCTCCGCGCTTGCCAGCTGCTCGGCGATGCGTCCCATGCCATCGGCACGCGCGGGCCTCAGCGCGTGGGGCCCGGGCAGGTCCGGCGCCGCCGACACGACGATGAGCTGCTCCGCGCCGGCGGCCGCGGCCTCTTCGATGCAGCGGCTGACGGCGGCGGTGCGGTCGGCCAGCCGGTGCGCCTCCCCTCTCCAGTACGCATCCGTCGCAAAGCCGACCATGCGCGGCTCGCACGCCCCGGGCAGCGTCATGGCGGCGCCCAGGACGTCGGCCAGGTGGTCGCGGGCCGTGCCCGCCAGGTCGTGCGCCTCGGCGCGCCGGGCCGACGCCGTGGTCATCGCGCCGAAGAGCGTCTTCCGGTACGGCTCGCGCACCAGGCCGAAGACCATGTCCCGCCGGGCGTCGAGATCGTGCACGACGAGGACGAGCTCACGGAAGCCGGGATGCCCCAGGTTCTCGGTGAGGAGGTCCGCATAGCGACGGCTCAGATCCCGGGCGTCGGGGGTTCGCAGCCTGGCGCCTCCGCGCAGGATGCTCCACAGGGCCGACGTCGCCGCATCAATGGCACGCGAGGCATCGACGGGAGCGCCGAGCAGCGACCAGAGCGCGTGCGAGGCTGCGCTCCGGCGAAGCGGCGCCCGCCAGGCGCGGAGCGCGAGCCCCGCGGCCAGCACCGCCAGGCCCGCCAGGGCGATCACGGTGATCAGGCGCGGCACCCAGGTCGGCAGCGCCTCGGGGGAAAAGGCCGAGCCCACCGCGGCCAGCGCGCCGCGCGCGAGGTCCGCTCCCTGTGCCAGCCCAGCCATTCCCAGGACCATGGCCACGGGATACATCGCGGCGGACAGCAGGAGCGCCGCCGCGGGCGCGGCGAACACCGCAAGGGCCGCCCAGAGCAGGAGCCGCAGCCAGCGGAAGGTCCAGTGCCACCGGTAGAACGCGCGGGGTCCCTCGCTGCGCCACACGCCTCCGGGCTCCCAGAGGGGCGCCGCGCCGTCGATGGCGTACAGCACGGCCCCGAGCGCGCCGATGCCGCGGCCGCAGACGAGGTCGATCTTGATCCCGGTTTCCTGGAGTGCGCGGAGGACGCCCGCGTGGTACGCGCCGTCGGCGCCGGTCCCGGTCAGCACCAGCGCCGTGCGACGCTCGGGAGAATAGTGGTCGGCCACTACTCGTCGTGAATGGTCACGAGCTTCAGGATCTCGAACTTGCGGCCGCCCGCGGGCGTGGTCACGACGATCTCGTCGCCTTCCTCCTTGTTGAGGATGGCGCGCCCGATGGGTGACGAGGTGGAGATGAGGCCCTTCTCGCCGTCGGCGTCCTCGGGCATCACGAGCTGGTACACGAGCTCCTGTCCGGTGGACTCGCGCAACGTGACCGTGGACCCGAACCCGGCCTTGCCGTGGGGGATCTTGTCCATGTTCATGAGCGCGATCTCGTTCATGCGGCGGCGCAGCATGCCGATGCGCGCCTGGACGTAGGTCTGCCGCTCCTTGGCCGCCTGGTACTCCGCGTTCTCGCGCAGGTCGCCCAGCTCGCGCGCGCGCTGGATCTCCTTGGGGAGCTCCATCTTCAGCTCCCGCTCCAGCACCGCCACCTCTTGTTCAAACCGCTTGAGCAGCTTTTCCTTCATCACTCAAACTTCAGACTTTAGCATAATTGGTCTCCCCACCATGCCGCTCATCACCAGCCGCCAGCACGCCATTGTCAGGCAGTGCCGGGCCGTCGCGCGCGGCGACGACCGCCGGCTGCTGCTCGACGGCTGGCACCTGCTCGACGATGCGCTCGGTGCCGGGTTCGCGGTGGAGACGGTGGCCGCGCGCGAGGAGGTGTCGCCCGGGCAGCGCGCCACGCTCGATCGGGCGGCGCGGGCGGGCGCCGAGGTGGTGCGCGTGTCCGCCGCCGTCATGGATGCGCTCTCCCCCGTGCCGTCGCCGACCGGTGTCGTGGCCATTGCCGCCCGGCCGGCGGTGGACCCGCGCGCGCTCACGGCTCCTGCGCCCGCCCTCGTCGTCGCGGGCTTCGGCATCCAGGATCCCGGCAATGCCGGCGCCATCGCCCGCGCCGCCGACGCGGGCGGCGCCACGGGTGTGCTGCTCGACGCCTCATCGGCCGACCCGTGGGGATGGAAGGCGCTGAGGGCCGCGATGGGCAGCACGCTGAGACTGCCCGTGCTGCGCGACCGCTCGGCGCTGCATCGCCTGAAAGCGTGGCAGGCGGACGGCCTGCGCGTGGTGGCCGCGGATCCCGACGCGACGGTCCGGATGTACGACGAGCGCCTCGACGGGCCGACGGCACTCGTCGTCGGTTCCGAGGGGGCGGGCGTCCCGGCCGACGTGCTGCGCGCCGCCGACGCGCGGGTGCGCATCCCGATGCGCGCCCGCGTCGAGTCGCTCAATGTCGCCGTGGCTGCGGCGGTGCTGCTCTACGAGGCGGCGCGGCAGCGCGAGTGGGTCGAGACCGTATGAGCCTGTTCGACCCGGAGCCGGAGCCGGTGGACCCGCGCACCATCCCGCTGCCCGAGCGCATGCGTCCGCGCACGCTGGACGAGGTGGTCGGGCAGGACGACGTGATTGGTCCGGGGCGGCCCCTCCGCGAGATGATCGAGCGCGACCTGCTCCAGTCGATCATCCTCTGGGGCCCGCCGGGCACCGGCAAGACCACGCTCGCCCGCCTGGTCGCGGACCTCACCCGCGCCGAGTTCGTCTCCTTCAGCGCGGTGCTCGCCGGCATCAAGGAGGTGAAGGAGGTGATGGCTGCCGCGGAGGACCGCCGGCGCCGGCTGGGCGCGCGCACCATCGTGTTCGTGGACGAGATCCACCGCTTCAACAAGGCCCAGCAGGATGCGTTCCTGCCCCGCGTCGAGGCCGGCGACATCATCCTCGTCGGGGCCACCACCGAGAACCCGTCGTTCGAGGTGAACGCGGCGCTGCTCTCGCGGTCCAAGGTGTTCGTGCTGAAGCCGTTGGACGAGGCCGCCATCGTGACCATCCTCCGGCGCGCCCTCGCCGACGCGGCGCGGGGCCTGGGACGCGAGCAGGCCGAGGCGTCCGACGCCGTGCTGGCCCACGTCGCCCGGTTCGCTGGCGGGGATGCCCGCGCCGCGCTCAACCTGCTGCAGCTGCTGGTCGCCTCGGCGCCGCAGCCCGCGGGACGGCCGACGATCGACGAGGCACTGCTCGAGCGCACGCTCCAGCACAAGGCGCTGCTCTACGACAAGACGGGCGAGGAGCACTACAACCTCATCTCCGCGCTCCACAAGTCCATGCGGAACAGCGACCCGGATGCGGCGGTCTACTGGCTGGCGCGCATGGTGGAAGCCGGCGAGGACCCGATGTACATCGCACGACGCCTCGTCCGCTTCGCATCCGAGGACGTGGGCAACGCCGACCCGCAGGCGCTGGTCGTCGCCATGGCCGCCAGGGACGCTGCGCACATGCTCGGCTTCCCCGAGGCCAACACCGCGCTCGCCCAGGCGGCCCTCTATCTGGCCACGGCGCCGAAGAGCAACGCGGTCTATACCGCGTACGGCGCCGCGGCGGGCGCCGCGAAGAACGACGTGGCCGCGCCCGTCCCTCTCCACCTGCGCAATGCGCCGACGAGGCTGATGAAGCAGCTGGACTACGGAAAGGGCTACCGGTATGCGCACGACGAAACCGAGGGCGTGGCCGACATGGACTGCCTGCCGGACAACCTGAAGGGCCGCACGTTCTACGCGCCCCCCGAGCGCGGCTTCGAGAAGGAGATCAAGCGCCGCCTGGACGGCTGGAAGGCGATCAAGCGCCGCCACCGAGAGCCGTAGCGGCGATCCGGCATTCCCGACTCCCGACTCCCCACTCCCGACTCCCGGCGCGATCAGATCCGCTCGAAGTTCTTCTCCACCTCCCGCCGCGTGATCCTCAGCATCACCGGGCGGCCGTGCGGACAGACGGTCGAGTACGAGGTCGCGCGCAGCTCGTCGAGGATGTGGGCCATCTTCTCGAAGGTCAGCGGGTAGTTGGCCTTCACCGCCGCATGGCAGGCGGTGAGGGCGGCGATGCGCTTGAGGCCTTCCTCCACGCCGAGGCCGCGGTCCAGGCCCTCGAGGTCGTTGGCCAGGTCGCGGAGCGCGGTGTCGCACTCGTGGGTGGGCAGGATGGCCGGGATGGCTGTGACCTTGACGGTATCGCCCCCGAACTCCTCCACCTCGAACCCGAACCGCTCCAGCGCCTGGGCCCGCGAGACCAGGGCCTCGCGCTCGGCAGGCGGCAGCTCGAGGACGATGGGCACCAGCAGCCGCTGGCTCTCGAGCGGCTGCTCCGTCAGCCGCTGCATGATCCGCTCGAACAGCACTCGTTCGTGCGCCACGTGCTGGTCGATGATCGCAATGCCCTCGTCGTCGATGGCGATGATGAACGTGTCACGGAACTGCCCGAGCGGGACGAGCGGCCGCAGGCCGGAGACACCCGGCTCGCGCGTACTTCGAACCCCCGCGTCCTGAACCTCCGTGCTTCGAACCCCCGTGCCTCGAACCCCCGTGCTTCGAACCTCCGTGCCTCGAACCTCCGTGCCTCGAACCCCCGTGCCTCGAACCTCCGTGCCTCGCCCCCCCGGGACGGCCCACCGTGACGTGTACACCCCGCCGGCGAGCACTCCGGGAATCGCCTGGGGGATCGGCCTGCCGGGCACGAGATCCGAGGACCGCAGCTGCAACTCCGGGGCGGGTCCCCGCCCCAGCGCATCGGCCACCGCGCGCCGCACCACCTCGTGCACCAGCGACTGTTCCTTGAACCGCACCTCCGCCTTGGTCGGGTGCACGTTCACGTCCACCCGGTCCGGCGGGACCTCGAGGAACAGGTGCACCTCGGGGCTGCGCTCCTTGTTGGAGGCGACGCTGTAGGCATCGAAGATCGCATGCGCAATCGTCTTGTCCTTGACGATTCGCCGGTTGACGAAAACGTGCTGCGGTCCGCGCGTCGGTCCGTGCTCGGCCAGGGCGGCGACGTACCCGTGAAGGCGGATGCCGGCCGACTCGCGGTGTACCTCGACGAGATCGGGCCGGTCCCCGTAGAGCTGGTAGAGGCGATCGGCCACCGACGTCACCGGAGGGCAGGTCAGCACCCTGCGCCCGGCATTCATCAGCGCGAAACCGATGCGCGGGTAGCACAGCGCGAGCTGGGTCACCGTCTTCGAGATCTGCGCGCTCTCGGCCGCGTCCGACTTGAGGAACTTCCGGCGGGCCGGCAGGTTGTAGAAGAGATCCGCCACCTCCACCAGCGTGCCTTCGGGCCCGCCGGCCTCCATGACGGACTCGAACGCGCCCGCATTGACCCTGATCTCGGTGCCGCTCGGCTCTCCACGCGCACGCGTGCGCAGGCGGAAGTGCGACACCGACGCCATCGACGGCAGGGCCTCGCCGCGGAAGCCGAGGGTCACGATCGCGCCCAGATCGTCGGCGCGCCGGATCTTGCTCGTCGCGTGGCGCTCCAGGCTGAGCCGCGCATCGTCGGGCGCCATGCCGATGCCGTCGTCCTCGACGCGGATCAGCTTCTTGCCGCCGTATTCCGTCGTGATCGTGATGCGGGTCGCCTCGGCGTCGATGGCGTTCTCGACGAGTTCCTTGATGACCGACGCCGGCCGCTCCACGACCTCGCCGGCGGCGATCTGATTGGCCAGGTCCTCTGGCAGCTTCGTGACGCGTCCCATGTGCCGGTCCGGTCCTACAACCACCCCGACTTCTTGAACCAGACGTACATCCCGGCACTCGACAGCAGCATGAGGGCCACAATCTCCCAGAACCGGGCGGTGCCTTCGCCCACGAGGCTCGGCAGCGGCACGTTCATGCCGAAGAGGCCGGTGATCACCGTCAGGGGGCCGAACAGCGTGGCGATGACCGCCAGGAGCCGCGAGACGTCGGCCAGGCGATTGGACACCGAGGCCAGGTGCGCATCCAGGATGCCCGTCACCCGGTCCTGGAACACGATGGCGTCTTCCGCCATGCGTGCGAACTGATCGTAGACGTCACGAAAGCGATACGCCATCTCCTGGTTGACGATCTCGAACTCCCGCCTGGCCAGCCGGCCGACGGCGTCGCGCTGCGGAACGACGATGCGCCGCAGCATCGAGATGTCGCGTTTCACGGCGAGGATGTCGCCCATGAGGCCCTCGTGGTCCTCCTCGATGACCGACTTCTCGATCTCCTCGAGCCGTTCCTCGAGTTCGTCCGCCTCGGGACGGTAGTGGTCCACCATCGTGTCGACGATGCGGTGCAGCAGCGCCGCGGGCCCCTCGGCCAGGATGTGAGCCGTCCGCTCGCAAAGTCCCGCGACGTGGGCGATGCTGCGCCGGCGGCCGTCGTGGACGGTTACGAGAAAGGAGGCGCCGAGGAAGAAATCCGTGTCATGCGTCTCGAACGTGTGCTCCGGGGCGTGGAAGTTGATGCCGTGGAGGACGAGGTACAGGTAGTCGCCGTACGACTCGATCTTCGGATGCGGTTCCCGCTGCAGCGCCGACTCCACGGCCAGATCGTGGAAGCCGAACACCTCGGACAGCATGCGCCCCTCGGCTTCGGTGGGCTCCACGAAGTCGGCCCAGACCGTCACGCCGCTGCCCGCCTTCAGCCATGCGGGGGCAATCGACGTGACCTCGCGGGTGGCGCCGTGCTCGTGGACGAAGATCCTCGTCATCGCATCCCCGGGAGCCCGAGAGGCCGGGCCCGCAAGATCCTGAGGGTCTGTGGTTCCGAGGTTCGGGAGGTTCTGCGGTCCTTCCCGACTCCAGAATTCCCCGGACCCCCGTACCCCGAACCCCGGCTCCCCGACCCTAGTCCCCGACCTTGACGCTCAGCGCCGCCTGGGCAGCGGCCAGGCGTGCGACGGGCACGCGGTACGGCGAGGCGCTGACGTAGTCCAGCCCCGCCTGGTGGAAGAAGTGTACGGACGCCGGATCGCCGCCGTGCTCGCCGCAGATACCGACCTTCAGATCCGCGCGCCGGCCGCGGCCCTTCTGCACGCCCATCGCCACGAGCTGGCCGACGCCCGTGGCGTCGATGGTGGCAAACGGGTCCTTGTCGAGGATCTTCTTGTCCTGGTAGACGCGCAGGAACTTCCCCACGTCGTCGCGCGAGAAGCCGAAGGCCATCTGCGTGAGGTCGTTGGTGCCGAACGAGAAGAACTGCGCCTCGGCCGCGACCTCGTCCGCCGTGACGGCGCCGCGCGGCACCTCGATCATGGTGCCCACGAGGTACCGGATCCTGATCTTCTGCTCCGTCATCACCTCGGCGGCCACGCGGTCGACGACGGCCTTCTGGTCCTTCAACTCCTTCACGAGCCCGACCAGCGGGATCATGATCTCGGGCACGACCTTGAGGCCTTCCCTGTTCAGCTGGCAGGCGGCCTCCATGATGGCGCGCGCCTGCATCTCCGTGATTTCCGGATAGGTGATCCCGAGCCGGACGCCGCGGTGACCGAGCATCGGATTGAACTCGTGGAGCTGCTCGACCCGGGCCAGCAGTCCCTTCTTCTCGGCCAGGACCGTGCCACCCTTGCCGGTGGCTTCCATGACGGCGATTTCGACCATCAGGTCCTCGCGCTTCGGCAGGAATTCGTGCAGCGGTGGATCGATGGTGCGGATCGTCACGGGCGAGCCGTGCATGGCCTTGAACACGCCGTAGAAGTCCTGGCGCTGCAGCGGCAGCAGCTCCGCCAGTGCGGCGCGCCGGTCGGCCTCGTTGTCGGCCAGGATCATCCGCTGGACGATGGGAATGCGACCTTCGCCGAAGAACATATGCTCCGTGCGGCACAGGCCGATGCCGCGGGCGCCGAACTTGTAGGCCAGTTCGGCCTGGTCCGGCTGGTCCGCGTTGGCGCGCACGCCCAGGCGCCGGAACCTGTCGGCCCACGTGAGCAGCTGGTGGAAGCGCCCGTAGATGTCCGACTCGGTGGGCTTCATCCCGCCGCCCACCACCTGCAGGATCTCGCTGGGGTGCGACGACACGCGCGCGATCTTGACCTCGCCGGTGAGGCCATCGAAGGCCACCCAGTCGCCTTCCTTCAGGACCTGGCCCTTCACGGTCACCGTCCTGCCGTGCTCGTCGATCTGCAGCTCACCGGCACCGACGATGGAGGGCTTGCCCATCTGGCGTCCCACGACGGCGGCATGCGAGGTCATGCCGCCAGTGGCCGTGAGGATGCCCTGCGACACCCACATGCCGTGGATGTCGTCGGGCACCGTCTCGCGTCGCACCAGGATGACGGGCTTGCCCTGGCCGGACCAGGCCACCGCCTGCTCGGACGTGAACACCAGCTGCCCGCACGCCGCGCCTGGCGACGCGGGCAGGCCCCGGGTGGTCACCGGGATCGACCGCCACTCCCTCGGGTCGAAGCCGGGCGCGAGCAGCTGCGACAGCGCCTCGGGATCCACGAGCAGCAGGGCTTCCTTCGGGGTGATCAGCCTCTCCTTGACCAGGTCGGTCGCGATGATGACCGCCGCGTGGCCGGTGCGCTTGCCGCTCCGCGTCTGCAGCATGTAGAGCCGGTCGTCCTGGATGGTGAACTCGAAGTCCTGGATGTCCTTGTAGTGCCGCTCGAGCCGCGTCGTGATCTGGCGCAGCTGCTGGTAGGCATGCGGCATGACCTTCGCCAGCTCGCTGATGGGCTGCGGCGTGCGGATGCCGGCGACCACGTCCTCGCCCTGCGCATTGATGAGGAACTCGCCGAAGAACTCCTTCGCACCCGTGGCGGGATTGCGCGTGAAGCCCACGCCCGTGCCGGACCGGTCGCCCGTGTTGCCGAACACCATCATCTGCACGTTCACCGCGGTGCCGATGGAGTCGGGGATGTCGTAGATGCGCCGGTACTCCCTGGCGCGCGGGTTGTTCCACGAGCGGAACACCGCGTTCCGGGCCATCCTCAGCTGCTCGTTCGGATCCTGCGGGAACGGCTTGCCCGTCTTCTGCCTGACGACGGCCTTGTAGGCGTCCACCACGTCGCGCAGGGCGACCTCGTCCAGGTCGGTGTCCAGCGACACGCCCATCGCCTTCTTGATCGTCTCGAACTCGTGCTCGAACGCGGACTTGGGGATCTCCAGCACGACACTGCCGAACATCTGCATGAAGCGGCGGTAGCTGTCGTAGGCGAACCGGCCGTTCGCGGTGCGGTGCTTCAGGCCCTCGACGGCCGCGTCGTTCAGGCCGAGGTTCAGGATGGTGTCCATCATCCCGGGCATCGAGAACTTCGCGCCGGAGCGGACCGAGACGAGCAGCGGGTTCTCGGTCGAACCCAGCGTGGCGCCGGCGGCCTTCTCCAGCCGCTTCAGGTGCGTGGCGATCTCGGCATCGATGGCCGCGGGCAGCGTGTGGCCCTGCGCGTAGTACAGGTTGCAGGCGTCGGTCGAGATCGTGAAGCCCGGGGGCACGGGCAGTCCGGCGTTGGTCATCTCGGCGAGGCCGGAGCCCTTGCCGCCGAGCGTGTCCTTCATGTGCCGATTGCCTTCCGCCCTGCCGTTGCCGAAGAAATACACGTACTTCTTCGCGCGACCCGCCGTCGAGGCGCGTGCGGGGGCCTTCTTCGCCGCTGTCTTCGTCTTCCGTGCTGCGGTCTTCTTCAAAGCCTTCTTGGCCATGGGCGGTTATGACTCCTGCGGTACGATTTCCGACACGTCTGCCAGCTGGAGGATGAGTTGCTCCAGCGTCCACACCAGCCGGAGCCGCGCCTCGCGCAGCCCGGGATCCTCGGTCATCACCATCACGTCGTCGAAGAACGTCGCGACGGACGGCCCGAACTTCGCGGCCTCCTCGAAGGCCTGCCTGAACGCATTCCCCGCGGCGACCGCGGCGTCGATCACGGCGCGGCGCTGCTGGACCTCCTGCCACAACGCGCGCTCGGCCGGTTCCTGCAGCAGCGAGTCGAGCGGCGCGCCCGCCCGATCGATCGCGGCCATGGACGGCGCCGCCGGCACGTTCCTGGCGATGATGTTCCGCACGCGCTTGAACAGCGTGGCCAGCTGCCGGAAATCGTCGGTGTCCGCCACCGCGGCGAGCACCTCCAGCTTGCGCCGCGCGACGAGCGGGCTGACGCCGCGGATCTCGCCGTGGGTGACGGCGCGCACGTTCCGGATGTCGTGCCCCCGCTGCTCGAGCACGTAGCGCAGGCGCTCCCCGAGGAACGGCCACAGCGCCGCGCCGTAGCCTTCGGGATCCGTTTCCAGTGCATCGCCGATGAGGTCCGCGAACGGCTCCTGGGCCCTGGCGACGATCTGAGCCAGCGTGACGCGCACGTCCAGGCCCGTCAGCTCCGGCAGGTCCACCAGCGTCCGGATCAGGCCCTGCGCGGCCCGGCGGAGGCCGTACGGGTCGCGGGACCCGGTCGGCCGCTCGCCCGCCGCGAACATCCCGACCAGGCTGTCCACCTTGTCGGCCAGCGAAACCGCGGCCCACGGCACGGCGGCCTCGCCGAGCTGCGCCCGCGTGGGGGGCGCCTCGGCCTCCACCCCGTGGGGGAAGTAGTGGTGATACACGGCCTTCCACACCGCTTCGGGCTGGCCGTCCTCGCGAGCGTAGATGCCGCCGATGGTGCCCTGCAGCTCGGTGAGCTCGCGCACCATGTCGGTGGCCAGATCGGCCTTGCACAGCCGCCCCGCCTCGGCGGCATGCGGCGCCAGGTCGGGACGGCCCAGCACCTCGCGGCACAGCCACTCGGCCAAACGGCTCACCCGCTCCCCCTTGCCCCGGTAGCTCCCCAGTTTCTTGTGGAACAGCACCGTGTCCAGGCGCTCGATGAACCCATCGAGGCGCTGCTGCCGGTCGGCATCCCAGAAGAACCGCGCGTCGCGCAGGCGCGCCGTCAGCACGCGCTCGAGGTTGCGCGACACCACCTCCGGCTTCTCCGGTTCCGTGTTGAGCACCGCCAGGAACACGGGCAGCAGCGATCCCCCGTCGTTCAGCACCGGGAAGAAGTGCTGGTGGTGAATCATCGTGGTCGTCAGCACTTCCTCGGGGAGCGACAGGAACTCCTCGGGGAAGTGCCCCGACAGCACGAAGGGATACTCGACCAGGTCGGGCACCTCCTGGAGGAGCGACTGCCCCACGAGCGCCGTGGCCACGCGGCCGCCCTTCCGGCGCGACTCCACGTCCAGCTCGCGCGCGATGCGACTGTGCCGCTCGTCGCGATCGAGCACGACGAAATGCTCGGAGAGCCGCTTGCGGTAGTCGTCGAAGCCCTTGACCTTCACCGCGCGGCCCGCCCGGCCGCTCGTGGCCAGGAAGCGGTGGCCGTAGGTGACGGCGCCGGAGCGCACCTCCTGGACGAGGCCGCCCATGGCGTCGGGCGTGCGAAGAATGGCAAACGGCACCACGCGGCCGCCGTAGAGGAACACGATCCAGCGGATGGGTCGGCCAAACGGCAGATCGCCCTTCCCGTCGTCGAGCATCGCGTCCCAGCGCATCAGCTTGGGGAAGGCCAGGGCCCGGAGCGCGGAGGTGAGCACGTCCGGCAACACGTCCACCGCCGCCTTCCCCCGCTGCTGCCTCCGCACCGCGAGGTAGGTGCCCTTCTTCTCAGGCACCTCGAGGCGCTCGAGCTGTGACACGTCGACGCCCTGCTTGCGCGCGAAGCCTTCCGCCGCCGGCGTGGGGGTCCCCGACTGGTCGAACGCCGCGCTGACGGGCGGGCCCGTGATCACCTCTTCCAGGTCGGCCTGGCGCTCGGACACTCGCGCGAATCGTGCGGTCAGCCGACGGGGCGTCGAAAAGGTCTCCACCGGCGCGTCCGCGCTCAACCGGGCCGCCTTGAGGCTCGCCTCGAGCGTGGCGCCGAAGGCGCTCGTGAGCGCCGGCAGCCAGCTGGCGGGCAGTTCCTCCGTTCCAATCTCGATCAGCAGTTCGCGGTCCACGTCGATACCTCGGCTTCTGGCGTCAGGCGGGCGGCGTCAGCGCTCGTCGGGAGGCGGGGCCGCGGCCGCGCTCTCCTCCGCGTAGCGCCTGCAGATGGCCACCGCGAGCTGCCTCACCCGCAGGATGTAGGCCGTGCGCTCGGTGACGCCCACGCTGCCACTCGCGTCCAGCAGGTTGAAGAGGTGCGAGCACTTCAGGCAGTGCTCCAGCGCCGGGAGGATGAGGCCCGCTGCGAGCAGCTGCTCGCCGAACGCATAGGTCTCGTCGAACTGCCGGCGATGGTACGCAGAGAAGGTGGCCTGCGCGATGCCCGTCTCCTGGTTGAAGGCGTACTTCGACTGCTCGACTTCCTCGCGCAACCGCACGGCGCTGTAAGGGACACCGGGCGCCCACTGCAGGTCGAAGACGTTGTCCACGCGCTGCAGGAACATGGCGATGCGCTCCAGCCCGTAGGTGATCTCGCAGGAGACGGGCGAGAGATCCACGCCGCCCACCTGCTGGAAGTAGGTGAACTGGGTGATCTCGAGCCCGTCGAGCAACACCTGCCAGCCGATGCCCCAGGCGCCCAGGGTGGGCGATTCCCAGTTGTCCTCCTCGAACCGGATGTCGTGGAGCCGCGGGTTGATGCCACAGGCCTCCAGGCTCTCGAGATACGTCTGCTGGACCTCGTCGGGCGAGGGCTTCAGGATGACCTGCATCTGGTGATGCTTGAACAGCCGGTTGGGGTTCTGCCCGAACCGCCCGTCATCCGGCCGGCGGGATGGCTGCACGTAGGCCACGTTCCAGGGCATGGGGCCGAGCACGCGCAGCAGCGTCTCGGGGCTCGACGTGCCGGCCCCGACCTCGAGGTCGAGGCCCTGCTGGATGAGACACCCCTTCGAGGCCCAGAAGGCTGACAGCTTGAGGATCAGGTCTTGAAAGGTCACGGATGACGGTCGCCTCAGGGCGCCGGCGCGCGGCGCAATTCGTGAATCACTCGTATCGAACGCGGCTCGCGATCCAGATGCGAGCGAATCAGCATGCGGTGCACGTGCTCCAGCTCCCTCAGCGCCCGCGGTGTCGCGCCGAGCGCCTCCACCGCCAGCGGCGCCACGCGGCGGACGCCGCGCACGAAGGCCTCGGCCTCTGCCGAGAGCGACAGGTCCGCCGGGTAGACCCCCTGCAGCCTCAGCAGCCAGCACTCGAAGTACCGCGCGAGCGGCTCGACCGGCACGCCACCCACCAGCGCGTCCAGCGTCGCCGTTCCCAGGCGAAAGAGCCGCTCGTCCGGGTCGGCCTCCGCGGCCCATTCATCGATGAGCTCCGCGAAGTAGTGGCTGTAGCCGAGGGCCTCGGGACTGGCGGCCACGAGCGGCGAGGTGACGGGCTCGGCGTAGTTCAGGCCCACCAGCTCCCGTCGCTCCCTCTCGAAATATGCGACGCGCACGTGCGTCAGCGGCTCGAGCGCCCCCCGGAACCGCGATCGTGCCCTCCGCGCGTGCTCGGCAACCCCCCGCTTCTTGCCGCGGTCGGCCGTGAGAAACACCACGATCCGGTCCGCTTCGCCCAGCGTGTAGGTTCGAAGCACGAGGGCGTCGGCCGTATGGAGCGGCATGCCGTGCCGCCTATTCTATCGCGCCAGGTACTTCAGGAACACGGTCGCGAGGCCCAGGAAGGAGGCAAACCCCACGACGTCGGTGAAGGTGGTGATGAACACCGACGAGGCCAGCGCCGGGTCCACCTTGAGGGCCTTCAGGCCGAGCGGCACCAGCGTGCCGGCCGTGGCCGCCACGAACATGTTGCACACCATCGCCGCGCCGAGCAGCAGCCCCAGCATCGGGTCGGCCTTGGTGAGCCAGGCGACGCCGGCCGCAACCACCCCGAGGGCCAGGCCGTTGCCCAGCCCGATGAGCGACTCCTTCCCCAGCGCCTTCCGCGCGTTGACCCACGACAGCTCGCCGAGGGCCAGGCCCCGCACGATGACCGTGAGCGTCTGGGTGGCGGCGTTGCCCCCCATGCCCGCCACGATGGGCATGAACACGGCCAGGGCGGTGACCTGCTCGATCGTTCCCTCGAACAGGGCCACGACCGAGGCCGCGACGAACGCCGTCACCAGGTTGATGCCCAGCCAGGGCAGGCGCTTTCGGAGGGCCTCGCCCGGCGGGGTCGCGATCCGCTCGTCGCCCGACACGCCCGCCAGGCGCAGCAGGTCCTCGGTCGCCTCGTCCTTGATGACGTCGATGACGTCGTCCACGGTCACGACGCCGGCCAGCTTGTTTTCCTCGTCCACCACCGGCACGGCCAGGAGGTTGTAGGAGGCCACCTGCCGGGCGACTTCTTCCTGGTCCGTATCCACGCGCACGCTGATGACATCCGGCGTCATGATGCGCTTGAGGGGCGTCTCCGGCGAGACCAGGAGCAGCCGGCGCAGCGACGTGACGCCCACCAGGTGATTGCGGCCGTCCACGACGTAGAGGTAGAAGACCATCTCGACGTCACGCGCGCCCTGGAGCGCCGTGATGGCCTCGCCGACGGTCAGGTCCTCGTTGAGCGCGAAGACCGACGGGTTCATGATGCGCCCGGCGGTCTGCTCCCCGTACTCGAGGAGGCTTTCAACCTGCCCGGACTCCTTCCGCCGCATCAGCTCGAGGACTTCGCGCGAGAGCTCGTCGGGCAGATAGTCGAGGAGGGCGGCGGCGT
Source organism: Acidobacteriota bacterium (assembly GCA_963169195.1). Classification (GTDB taxonomy): domain Bacteria; phylum Acidobacteriota; class Vicinamibacteria; order Vicinamibacterales; family UBA2999; genus VFZN01. The sequence goes on from CAUJDN010000099.1 coordinate 32,891, forward strand.
CGTCGGACGGCAGCTCATGGAGGAGCTTGGCGATGTCGTCGGCCGATCGGCCGGTCAGCAGCTGGGCGCCCGGCTCCGGGCCCATCTCGCTGATCGCTTCCATGGCCAGCCTCGGCTGGCGCTCGACGAGGAGGGTGAAGACGGCGGAGCGCTCGGTGTCGAGGAGGGTCCCGAAAATCTGGGCGAGGTCGGCCGGGTGCTGCTTCTGCAGCAGGTTCAGGAGATTGGCTGTGGCGCCGATGCGCAGCAGGCGCTTGACCGAATCGACGACGACATCACTCCTGCGCGGCGCGGCCATGGCAATCCGAGCAAATGTAGCACACGCGAATTACGTCCGCCGTCGCTTTCTCCGCCCTTCCACGCCCAGCTCGTCGAGCGTTCGCTCGTCGTCGCGCCAGCGCTCGCGCACCTTCACGTGCAGGTCGAGATAGACCTTCGTCTGGAAGAACCGCTCGAGCTCCTCGCGCGCCGCGGTGCCGATGGCCTTGATGGCGGCGCCACCCTTGCCGATGAGGATGGGCTTCTGCGACTCGCGCTCGACGAGGATGGTGCAGTACAGCCGCAGCACGGGCCCTTCCTCGAACCGGTCCACGACCACGGCCGTGGAAAACGGCAGCTCGTCGCGCGTCTGGCGCAGCACCTGCTCGCGCACGAGCTCGGCGACGAAGAAGCGCTCCGGGTGCTCCGTGAGGTAGTCCTCCGGATACACCGGTTCCCCTTCCGGCAGGTGGCGCAGCAGCACGTCCTCGAGGCGGTCCACGTTCTCGCCCGTGAGCGCCGACACGGGCACGATGTCGGCGAAGCCGACGTCCTGGTCGTAGGCGGCGATGCGCGGGAGCAGCGCCGCCTTCTCCACACGGTCCACCTTGTTCAGCGCCAGCACGCGCGGCACCCGCACGTTCCGCACGACGTCCATCAGGAACCGGTCGCCGGCACCCGGGGGCTCGGAGGCATCGACGACCGCCACCACCAGGTCGGCCTCGCGCAGGGCGTCCAGCGCCGCGTCCACCATCCGCACGTTCAGGCGGTGCAGGGGACGATGGATGCCCGGGGTGTCGATGAAGACCACCTCGCCGCCGGGATAGCGGCGCACGCCGACGATGCGGGTGCGGGTCGTCTGGGGCTTGTCGGAGACGATGGCGAGCTTCTGCCCCACCAGCCGGTTCAGCAGCGTGGACTTGCCGGCGTTGGGCCGTCCCACCAGCGCGACGAACCCGCGCTTCATGCGCCGTTTCCGGCCACGGGCGCGGCCTGCTCCACGGCAGGCGCGATGCGGACGCGGGTGATGCGGCGGCGCTCGGCCTCGAGCACCTCGACCTGCAGGCCGTCCACCTCGAAGTGCTCGCCGACGGCCGGGACCCGGCCGAGCCGGGAGAGGAGGAACCCGCCAACCGTCTCGAACCCCTCGCCCTCCGGCGTTACGTGCAGCCGCTGGGTCAGCTGGTGCACGTGCGCCTTGCCGCTGAAGACGAAGTGCCCGCCGCCCTCGTCCACGACAGGCTCGATCTCCACGTCGTACTCGTCCCGGATCTCGCCGACGATCTCCTCGAGCAGGTCTTCCAGGGTCACGAGCCCGGCCGTACCGCCGTACTCGTCCACCACGACGGCCATCTGGAGACGGTCACGCTGGAACTCTCGCAGGAGATCGATCACGCGCTTGGTCTCGGGCACGAAGTTCGCCGGCCGGATGAGCGGCGTAATGGGCGCCTGCGGGTCGATGGTGGCGAGCTTCTGGATCAGGTCCTTGATGAACACGAAGCCGACGACGTTGTCCAGCGTACCCTGGAACACGGGCACGCGCGAGTACTGCTGCTCGTTGAACAGGGCCTGGAGCCGGGCCATCGTCGCCTCGGCTTCGACCGCGACGATGTCGGGGCGAGGCGTCATCACCTCGCGCACCATCGTCTCGCGGAAGTCCACGAGCGTGCGGAGCATCGCGCGGGCCTGGCCTTCCTCGAGCGGCTCGGGCTCGCCGTTGGTGCCCGCGGGCGTGGGCTCGGCCGTCTCGGCGTCGGGCTGGGCCCCGGCCGCCACTCGTTCGCGCCGCCGGCTCGTCCCCACGCGAATCAAGGCCAGGGTGACCGGCGACAGCACGCGCGCCACGACGTCGAACGACGGCAGGAGGACGTCCAGCACGCGCTCGGGATCGCGACGGACGATGATGAGCGGGACCACGTGCTCGCAGAGCACCACGAAGCCAATCACCGATGCGATGAGGAGCGGAAATCGCGCGGGATCCACGCCCATCACCCGCGCCAGCAGCGCCGTGGCGAGGACCAGGACGAGCCCCAGCAGCAGCCGCGCCGGGATGAACAGGCGGCGGGGGTCGTCGAGATACGGCTCCAGCCGCTCGTCACGCCCGCTGCCTTCCGCCATGATGCGCAGCGACAACTCCATCAACGCGCTGAACGCCGCGATGATGGTGCCGAGGTAGATCCCGGCGAGCCCGAGGAGGAACAGCAGCAGGGGGGTCATGGGCGACCCCGGGAGTCGGACGACCGCCTGGCGCGGGCGATGAGGCCGGTGGGCAGGCCGCCCTTCTTCCTCAGGCGGGCCTCTGAGCGGGCCATCCGTCCGGCATCGACGTCGTGATCGTACCCGAGGAGGTGCAGGAGGCCGTGGAGCGCCAGCACCCTGAACTCCGTACCCAGCGCGTGCCCGTGCTGCTTCGCCTGGCGTGCCGCCACCCCCGTCGCGACGACGATGTCGCCCAGCAGTGTCGCGTCCGCTGCGCCATGCTTCCCGCTCCCCCGATGGAACTCCGCGGCGACCCGAGGCGCTCGAAGGGGGGCTCCCCGCTCCCGGCTCCCGGCCGGGAACGACAGCACGTCGGTCGCGTAGTCCTTCCCGCGGAACATCCGGTTGAGGGCGCGCATCCGGCGGTCGCTCACCAGCGCCACGGTGACCTCACCGCGAGCCGACGCCGGCGCGGTCCGGCCCAGCCACGCTGCGAGCCCTCGCGCGGCGGGAATGGGCCGGTCGGGCGTCGAGAGGTTAACGCGAAGCCGAGCTCGTGTTGCCATAGGCCTCGTACGCCTTGACGATGGCCTGCACCAGCTTGTGGCGCACCACGTCGCGCTCGTCGAAGTAGACAAACGAGATGCCCTCGACCTGCCCCACCACGTTCATGGCCTCCACCAGGCCCGATGTCCGGCCCGTCGGGAGGTCGATCTGCGTGATGTCCCCGGTCACCACGGCCTTCGATCCGAAGCCCAGGCGCGTGAGGAACATCTTCATCTGCTCGGTCGTGGTGTTCTGCGCCTCGTCCAGGATGACGAACGCGTCGTTGAGCGTGCGGCCGCGCATGAAGGCAATCGGCGCCACTTCGACAATGCCGCGCTCCAGCATCCGCTCGGCCTTCTCGACCTCGAGCATGTCGTACAGCGCATCGTACAGCGGCCGGAGGTAGGGGTTCACCTTCTCCTGGAGGTCGCCGGGCAGGAATCCCAGCTTCTCGCCGGCTTCGACGGCCGGCCTGGCGAGGATGATGCGGCTCACCTTCTTGGCCAGCAGGTAGTTGACGGCCTGGGCCATGGCCAGGTACGTCTTCCCCGTGCCGGCCGGTCCGATGCCGAAGACGATGTCGTGATGGTCGATGGCCTCGAGGTAGCGGCGCTGGTTGGCCGACTTGGCCATGATGCGCCGCCGCCCCGCCTGCCGGAGCTGGCCGCCCTTCAGGAAGTGCTCGCGCAGGTCCACGTCGGGGTCCGTCGCGACGAGCTGGGCGGCGTCTTTGACCTCACGCTCCGACAGCGCATGCCCCTCGGCGATGAGCCCGCCAATCTGCTCGACGAACCGGGCGACGGTGCCGGTATCGTCGGCCTCGCCCTCCACGAACAGATCGTGGCCCTGCGTGCGGATGCGGACGTTCAGGAGGCCTTCGAGGTGCCGCAGGTTGTCGTCGTAGGCCCCGAAGATCGTGGACAAACCGTCGTCCGGGACGGCAATGCGGCGTGTGGCGACGGTTCCGATCGCGATATCTCCCTTTGTTACAAAGAGTTAACGGACCTCATGGAGCCTAGCACCCCCCGCGCGCCCGGTCAAGCCGGCGCCCGGGGCGTGCGCCGGGCCTGCAGCGGCGCGCCGGGAGTTCCGTCCCGGCGGCCTCGAGTCGTGCCGTCGTCCTCACCCCTGAATCTTGATGCTCAGCTCCCGCAGTTGTCGGGGATCCACCGTCGAGGGCGCGTCGCACATCAGGTCCACCGCCTGCGTCGTCTTTGGGAACGGGATGACTTCGCGGATGGACGTCTCGCCGGCCAGCAGCGCACAGATGCGATCCAGCCCGAGTGCCAGGCCACCGTGTGGCGGGGTGCCGTATTCCAGCGATTCGAGGAAGAACCCGAAACGATGCTTCGCGTCCTCGTCGCTCAGTCCGAGGAGCCGGAAGACCGTCGCCTGCGTCTCGCGATCGTGGATACGGATGCTGCCCCCGCCCAGCTCCCAGCCGTTCAGAATGACGTCGTAGGCCCGGGCGAGCACCGAGCCCGGGTCCGATTCGAGGCGCGCGAGATCCTCCTCGCGCGGCGCCGTGAAGGGGTGGTTGACGGAATCCCAGCGCTTCTCGTCGGCGTTCCAGTCGAACAGGGGGAAGTCGGTGACCCACAGCAGCTCCCACCTTCCGTCCGGGACGAGGTTCGCCTGTCGGGCCACCTGCAGCCTGAGCTGCCCGAGCACCCTCGAGACCACGTCGGGGGCGCCCGAGGCCATCACCAGCAGGTCCAGCGGCGTCGCCCCCGCCTGGTCGAGCACACGCCGGGTGCCGTCTTCGCCCACGGCCTTGACGGAGCACTGCACACCGTCGGCGGTGTGCCGCGCCCAGACGAGGCCGGCCGCGCCCAGCTGCTTTGCCTGCTCCACGAGGCTGTCCACTTCGCGGCGCGAGTAGCCGGACGCGCCGGGGATGACGAAGCCGCGGACCGTGCCGCCGTGCGCCACCGCCTCCCGGAAGATCCCGAAGGGCGAGTCCGCGAAGAGCGCGCCGAAGTCCTGGATCTCGAGGCCGAAGCGCAGGTCCGGCTTGTCGGAGCCGTACTTCGCGATGGCCTCGGCGTACGGCATCCGCCGGAAGGGCCGCGGGATCTCGACGCCGATCTCCCTGAAGCAGGCGGCGAGCGCACCCTCGACGATCTCGAAGACCAGCGGCGGGGTCGCAAACGACATCTCGAGGTCCACCTGCGTGAACTCGAGCTGCCGATCGGCGCGCAGGGCCTCGTCGCGGAAGCAGCGCGCGATCTGCACGTACCGATCGAAGCCCGCGATCATCAGGATCTGCTTGAAGATCTGCGGGGATTGCGGCAGCGCATAGAACTCACCCGGGTGCACACGGCTCGGCACCAGGAAGTCGCGCGCGCCCTCCGGCGTGGACTTCGTGAGGATGGGCGTCTCGATTTCGTAGAAGCCCTGCTCGTCGAAGTACTTCCGGATGGCCATCGTGATGCGGTGGCGCAGGCCGACGTTGCGCTGCAGTGCCGGCCGCCGGAGATCCAGGTAGCGGTACCGGAGCCGCGTCTCCTCCGAGACGTTCTGGTCCTCGGCAATCGAGAACGGCGGCGTCTTCGCCTCGTTGAGGATGCGGATGTCCGCGGCGCGGACCTCCACCTCGCCGGTCGGCACGTTCAGGTTCACGGTGTCGGGCGACCGCCGCTCGACCTCGCCCCGGATGCCGACGACGTATTCCGAGCGCAGGCGCTTGGCCCGCTCGAGCAGCGCCTCGCTGCCTTCGACGATGACCTGCGTGATGCCGTGCCGGTCGCGCACGTCGATGAAGACCAGCGCGCCGAGATCGCGCACGCGGTGGACCCACCCGAGCAGCACCGCCTGCTGCCCGACGTCGCCGGGGCGCAGCGCCCCGCAGGTGTGAGTGCGAGCCAGCGTACCGAGTTGTTCTGCCATAGACCAGGGGTCGGGATCGGGAGTGAATAATCAGGGATCAGAGATCAGAGATCAGGGATCAGGAGTCAGGCATCGCAGTCACAGGACAGCCGGAGGGGGTTCCCGGAGCGCCGGGGCTTCAGCCCCGGCGGAGCACGCCGCCCACCCCCGCGCGCGGGACGCGTTGCTGCTCGCCGGTGCCCAGGTTCTTCACAGTGACCATGCCTGTCGCCGCCTCCTCGTCGCCGACGACCGTGACAAACGGGATGGCCCGGCTCGACGCGTACTTCAACTGCCTGCCCAGCTTGTCGGCCTCCGGGTAGACCTCGACGCGAAGCCCCTCCGATCGTAACTCGGCCGCCAGCCGCAGCGCATCCGGCACCCCATCGACACTCCACTGGGTGACCATGACATCCGCCGGAGCCTTGGCGAGGTTGTCCGGGAACATGCCGCGCTCGCCCATGACCACCAGGATGCGCTCGAGCCCGAGCGAGATGCCGCAGGCGGGGACCTCGGAGCCCAGGAACATGCCAATCAGGTTGTCGTAGCGCCCGCCGCCGCCGAGGCTGCCGGCCAGGTCCGGCACGGCGATCTCGAAGATGGCGCCGGTGTAGTACGAGAGGCCGCGCGCCAGCGACGGGTCCAGCCGCACGTGCGCGCCGGCGCCGCCCGGGACGAGGAGCCGGACGATGTCCCGGAGCTCGCCCATGGCCTCGGATCGGGTCCCGGCCAGGAGCGTTTCCAGCCGGTCGAGCACGGCCCGATTGAACGCCGCCGGATCGGCCGCCGCGGTGTGTTGCGCGGCGGCCACTGAGGAGAAGAACTCCAGGAGCATGCCGGCACCCGCGTCGGGCACGCCGCGCTGCCGCAGTTCGGCGGCGACCCCTTCAGGGCCGACCTTGTCCAGCTTGTCGAGGGCGACCAGCGCGTCACCGTGCAGGCCTGCCGGCACGCCGGCGGCCTCCAGCAATCCGCTCAGCACCCCGCGGTGATTCAGCCGCAGCGTGTAGGACGCAAAGCCAAGGCGCGACAGCACGTCACCGGCGGCCGACAGCAGCTCGGCCTCGACCACCATCGCGCGCGACCCGATGGCGTCCACGTCGCACTGGTAGAACTCGCGGAAGCGCCCCTTCTGCGGGCGGTCGGCCCGCCACACCGGCTGCACCTGGTAGCGCTTGAAGAACTTCGGCAGCCTGGCGCGATGCTCCGCCACCACGCGCGCGAGGGGCACCGTCAGATCGTAGCGGAGCGCCAGGTCCGCCTGTCCCGCCTCGGCGCCCTCGCCCCGCTTCAGGATCTTGAAGATGAGGCGGTCGCCCTCCTCGCCGTACTTGCCGAGCAGCGTCTCGATGTTCTCGACGGCCGGCGTCTCCAGCGGCTCGAATCCGTATCGCTGGTAGACGTCGGCGATGACGCCGATGACGTACTGGCGGCGCCGGACATCCTCCGGGAGGAAGTCGCGCATGCCGCGTGCGGGGTTCGTGTTCATCTCAGCCTAGGCCATCCCTTCGCCCCGGGCGCCGATCCGGCGGCCCGACATGGGGTCGGCGTCGTCCGGCGCCGGCGCGCCGGCATACTCCAGCCGATAGGCTACGTAGTTGTCTGCGTACCCGCGGATCCCGGCGACCTCGTCATCGGTGAGTCCGCGCTGGACTCGTCCGGGTCGGCCCATCACCAGGGACCGCGGCGGGATGCGGGTGCCTTCGGTCAGCAGGGATCCGGCCGCAACGATCGAGTCGTGCCCCACGTGCACGCCGTTGAGCAGCACCGCCGCCATGCCGACGAGCACCCGGTCCTCGATGGTCGTGCCGTGGATGACCGCCGAGTGGCCAATCGTCACCTCGTCGCCGACGATCGTGGGATGCGTGTCCCGCATCACGTGCACCATCGTCAGGTCCTGGATGTTGGTCCGGCGCCCGATGCGGATGTGGTGCACGTCGCCGCGAATGACGACGTTCATCCAGATCGACGACTCCGCCCCGATGACGACGTCGCCGATGACCTGCGCGCTCTCGTCCACGTAGGCGCTCGGATCGATGGCAGGCACGAGGTTCTTGAATCGCCGAATCATCCAGTCACACCCATGAATCGTCAATCGGCAATCGCCAATGGACGCGACTCAGATCCGGGGCAACGTGACGCCGCGCTGCGCCTGGTACTTCCCCTGCTTGTCGCGGTACGACACTTCGCAGGGCTCGTCGCTCTGGAAGAACAGGACCTGCGCGATGCCCTCGTTGGCGTAGATCTTCGCCGGCAGCGGCGTCGTGTTCGAGATCTCGATGGTGACGTGCCCCTCCCACTCGGGCTCGAACGGCGTCACGTTGACGATGATGCCGCAGCGCGCGTAGGTGGACTTGCCGAGGCACACCGTCAGCACGTCGCGCGGAATGCGGAAGTACTCGATGGTGCGCGCCAGCGCGAAGGAGTTCGGCGGCACGATGCACGTGTCGCCCTTCATGTCCACGAACGACTTCGGGTCGAACCGCTTCGGGTCCACCACGGTGCTGAACAGGTTGGTGAACACCTTGAATTCGTCCGCCACGCGGATGTCGTAGCCGTAGGACGACAGCCCGTAGGAGACGACCCCCTGGCGAACCTGGCGGTCCTCGAACGGCTCGATCATGCCGTGCTCGAGGGCCATCGTCCGAATCCACCGGTCCGCTTTTATGGCCATAGGGTCTCCCGCGCCGCCGGGCGGCTGCCGACTCCCGACTGCCGCTTCCCGACCCGCGACAGGTGCCTACCGCAACTCCATGCCGCGGAAGAAGTAGCCGAGTTCGAACGCCGCGGTCTCCGGTGCATCGGAGCCGTGCGTGGCGTTGTTGTCGATGGAGGCGCCGAAGTCCTTGCGGAGGGTGCCGGGGGCCGCCTTCGCCGGGTCGGTGGCGCCCATCAGATCGCGCCACTGCCTGATGGCGTCAGGCGCCTCGAGGCACATCACGATGCAGGGGCCCGAGGACATGAAGTCCGTCAATCCCCCGAAGAAGGGCTTGTCGCGGTGCACGTGGTAGAAGCCCTCGGCTTCCGGCTTCGACATGTGGATCATCCGCAAGGCGCGGACCGCGAACCCCGCGCCTTCGATGCGGGCGAGAATCTGGCCGGCGGCCTGCTTGCGGACGGCGTCCGGCTTGATGATGGCAAAAGTGCGCTGCATAAACACCTGATTATAGCGGAGGTTTCCGTGGGCAGACCGGGTAGCACCCCAGGACGCGCACCGACTGCGTCGTGGAGGCCAGCCCGGCCAGTGCGGCCTGCATGCGCGGCTCGGCCAGGTGCCCCTCCACGTCCACGTAGAACACGTACTCCCACGCCATGCCGGGCCGCGGCCGCGACTCGAGCTTGGTGAGGTTCAGCGCCTCGTCCGCCAGCACGTTCAGGCACCGCACCAGGGCCCCCCGCTCGTGTCGTGTCCCGAACACCAGGGATACCTTGGCCTCGACCAGCGGGTCGCACTCGAGGGGGGTCGCCGACACCACCACGAACCGCGTGAGGTTCACCACCTGGTTGGCGATGTCACGCCTGAGGACGACCAGCCCGAATCGCTCCCCCGCGTCCTCGCTGGCAATCGCGCCCTGGTGCACGTCGGAGAGTTCCGCCACGCGGGCCGCCGCCAGCGCGGTATTGGCCGCGGCCTCCGGATCGGCCTGCTTCAACTCGGCCAGGAACTCGCTGCACTGCGCCAGCGCCTGCGGGTGCGAGTGGATGCGCCGCAGCCCCTCCACCGTCGCGCCGGGCAGGCCCAGCAGGCAGTGCTGAATCTCCACGACCTCCTCACCCACGATGGAGAGGTTCATCCGGAAGAGGAGGTCGTAGACCTCGTAGACCGATCCCGCGGTGCTGTTCTCGATGGGCAGCACGGCGCGCTCGATGTGGGCCTCCTGCACGGCCTCGAGGGTCTCGCGGAATGAGCGGTAGGCCTTGAAGAGGACCGGCCGTCGCGCCACACCGAAGTACTGTCGGGCCGCCTGGTGCCCGTAGGCGCCCTCGGTGCCCTGGAAGCCCACGACCAGCGGGCGCTCGTCCCGCTCCGGCTGGTGCAGCCAGTCCTGCTGCCGGCGGACGGAATCCTCGAGAATCTCCCGGTAGACGCGGCGGACGAACGCCGGGTCGAGGCCGAGTCGCTCGCCGTACGACGAGCGATGCTGCAGCAGCGCGGCCTCGCGCTCGTCGTCGCGCACCGGGTTGTCGCCTTCGGCCTTCACCTGGATGATGTCGCGGGCCAGCCGCGCGCGCTCACCCAGGGCGTTCAGGATGACCCTGTCGAGGTCGTCGAGCGATTGTCGCAGGTCTGCCAGACTTCGTGTCGTCATTGCGATGCCCCCCAAAAAAGGAAAACCGCCGCCCCAGCCTCTCTGCTGGGGCGGCGGTGTGTGGTTCCGGGCTTGCGGCCGCCTCGGAGCTACACCGTCACCCTGCCGGTAAAGAAGGAACCGGTGAAGGGATGAGCGGTGGCCCGACGCGTGGTGGTCACGGCTTGAGCGCCTCGGCCAGGGATTCTCCCATATCCGCCGGGCTCTTGACTACCCGCACACCGGCCGCGGTCAGGGCCGCCATCTTCTCGGCAGCCGTGCCCTTTCCGCCGGCGATGATGGCCCCGGCGTGGCCCATCCGCCGTCCCGGCGGGGCGGTCTGGCCCGCGATGAACGCCACGACGGGCTTCGTGAAATGGTCCGTGATCCAGGCCGCCGCCTCTTCCTCCGCCGACCCGCCAATCTCGCCAATCATGATCACGGCATCGGTGTCCGGGTCGTCCTGGAACAACTGCAGGGCGTCGATGTGCGTGGTGCCGATGAGCGGGTCGCCACCGATGCCGATGCACGTGGACTGCCCGAGCCCGCGCCGTGTGAGCTGGTCGATGGCCTCGTAGGTGAGCGTGCCGCTCTTCGACACGATGCCGATCCGGCCCGCACTGCAGATGTTCGAGGGGATGATGCCCGCCTTGCCCTTGCCGGGCGAGATGATACCCGGGCAGTTGGGGCCGATCAGGCGCGTGCCGGGATGATCCCTGAGAAACGTCGTGGCCTTCAGCATGTCCACCACCGGGATTCCCTCGGTGATGCACACCACCAGCGCGATGCCGGCGTCGGCCGCCTCCATGATCGCGTCGGCCGCGAAGGGCGGTGGCACGAAGATGACCGACGCGTTGGCGCCCGTCTGCTTCACCGCGTCGGCCACCGTGTTGTACACCGGCCAGCCCTCGTGCGTCGTCCCGCCCTTGCCGGGCGTGACCCCGCCGACGACCGTGGTGTGGTACGCCGCGGCTGCCTTCGCGTGGAACGTGCCCTCGCGGCCCGTGAGCCCCTGGACGATGAGGCGCGTGTGCTGGTCGAGCAGGACAGCCATCAGCGGGCGCCTCCGGCCAGGGCGACCACGCGCGTCGCCGCCTCGCCCATCGTGTCGGCGGTCGTGAAGTTGAGCCCGCTCTCCGCCAGCATCTTCTTCCCTTCCTCGACGTTGGTGCCCTTCATCCGGATGACGATGGGCACCGGCACTTGCAGTTCCTGGACAGCGGCAATCACCCCGGCCGCGAGCACGTCGCAGCGCAGGATGCCGCCGAAGATGTTGATGAGCACCGCCTTCACGTTCGCGTCGACCATGAGAATCTTGAAGGCGTTGCGGATCTGCTCGGCCGTGGCGCCGCCGCCGACGTCGAGGAAGTTGGCCGGCATGCCGCCCGACAGCTTGATGATGTCCATGGTAGCCATGGCCAGCCCGGCGCCGTTCACCATGCAGCCGATGTTGCCGTCCAGGCGGATGTAGTTCAGCGAATATTTCGACGCCTCGACCTCCAGCGGGTCCTCTTCGCTCAGGTCCCGGAGATCGCGGATGTCCGCGTGGCGGAACAGCGCGTTGTCGTCGAAGTTCATCTTCGCGTCCAGCGCCAGCAGCTCGCCGCCCTTCGTCGTGATGAGCGGGTTGATTTCGAGCAGCGACGCGTCGGTCGCGACGAAGGCCTGGTAGAGGGACAGCATCATCTTCGTGGCCTTCTTCACCAGCTCGCCCGCCAGGCCGATCGCGAAGGCCAGCCGCTGGGCCTGGAAAGGCGCGAGCCCGATCCCGGGATGGATGAACGCCTTGTGAATCCTCCCCGGCGTGTGCGCCGCCACCTCCTCGATGTCCACACCGCCTTCGGCGCTGACCATCAGCACCGGCCGCTGGGTGGAGCGGTCGACGACGATGCTCAGATAGAGCTCGCGATCGATGGCCAGCCCTTCCTCGATGAGCAGGCGGGACACCTTCTGGCCGCCAGGCCCGGTCTGGTAGGTCACGAGCGTTCGGCCCAGCAGGTCCCTGGCGACGGCTTCCGCCTCGTCCGCCGACTTGACCACCTTGACCCCGCCCGCCTTGCCGCGCCCCCCGGCGTGAATCTGGGCCTTGACGACGACCACCCCCCCGCCCAGCCGGCGGGCGATTTCGGAGACTTCCAGTGCGGAGAACGCCACCTCGCCGCGCGGCACCGGAACGCCGTGGCGGGCCAGGATGGCCTTGGCCTGATATTCGTGAATCTTCATGGTGGGATGGGCCGATGAACGCTGACCGGGCCGAGATGTTATCACGCAGCGCCCGCGACAGACGGGAACCGGCCGTGGCGTGTCCATAAATGAGTCACTGTGCCTTTATGAGGCATGACCTTAAAGTCTTATAAAGTCGCCTAGTTGTGCCATTGTCGCGGATGTGCCTGTTTCACAACGGGACATGGCGAATGCGCCGGACGGTCTAACAAATACGTAAGTCTTGTGTTTTCTATCAGTTACCAGTTCATACAAGTCTGGCATGTGGGCTGCTATTCGTGAGATCGAATGGCCGTGTCCTCTGCTGTCGCCCGTCGTGGCGCCGATTCGCCGGCGCACCGGCTCTTGACGCCGTACGTGGCGTTGGTGGTGACGGCCGGACTGGGCCTGCTGGTGTGGGGGGCGACGCGGGCGCCGTTCGAATACCCTCTCCTGCTGGGCGCCCTGCTCGTGGGCTCGATGACCACGTCGGTCCTCAAGATCCACCTGCCGCTGGCGAGGGGCCAGGCGACGCTGTCGCTTTCCTACTTCACGGACTTCCTCAGCCTGGTGCTGCTCGGTCCGCACGAGGCCATGCTCGTGGCCGGCGCCAGCGCGGTCACGCAGTGTGTCGTGCTGCGGCGCGGCCGCTTCTCCCTGCGCCAGACGCTGTTCAGCGCGGCCACGCTCATCATCACCGTGCAGGCCGCAGGGGCGGTGGCCGGGCTCGTGGGCGGGTTCCATCTGACGAGCAGCTTCAGCGTGCTCGTCAAGCCGGCGGCCGCGGCCGCCGCGACGTTCTTCCTGATCAACAGCTGGCTCGTGGCCGCGGCCGTGGCCCTGTCGCACGGGCGCCCGGTCGTCGCCACCTGGCGAGCGGAGTTCGCCTGGGCCGCGCCCGCGTACTTCGTGGCGGCGGGCAGCGCCACGTTGTCGGTGGCGGTGATGGCCACCCAGGATGCGTGGCTCATCCTGCTCGCGGCCTCGCTGCTGGTGGTGACGTTCAACAGCTATCGCATCTACTTCCGGCGCCTCACCGAGCACCAGGATCACCTGGAGGTGGTCTCCAACCTGCACCTGGCGACCGTGGAGGCTCTGGCTCGCGCCATCGACGCGCGGGATCAGACCATCGATCCCGACGCGGGCTCGGAGGAGAACCACATCCGGCGGGTCGAGGCCCGCGCGGCCGCGCTCGGCCAGGCGGCCGGCATGCGGCCCGACGAGATCGAGGGACTCAAGGTCGCGGCCCTGCTGCACGACATCGGCAAGCTGGCCGTGCCCGAGCACATCCTCACCAAGCCGGGGCGCCTGACGCCGACCGAGTTCGACTACGTACGGCTGCACCCCACGGTGGGCGCCAACATCATCAAGGCCGTGCCGTTCCCGTACCCGGTCGCGCCGTACATCCAGAGCCACCACGAGCGCTGGGACGGCACGGGGTACCCGGAGGGCCTCCGCGGAGAGGCCATCCCGCTGGGGGCACGCGTGCTGGCCATCGTGGACTACCACGACGCGCTCACCGCGCATCGGCCGTACCACCGGGCCATGACGGCGGAGGAGGCGGCGGCCACCCTGCAGGCGGAGGCGGGCAAGGCCCTGGACCCGCGCCTCGTGCGGCTGTTCCTCGAGGTGCTGCCGACCGTCCAGGATTCCGAGACGGCGGCCGACGGGCGGGCTCTTCCGAGGCCCGAGCCGGGCGCGCCGCGCACGGGCGCCCCGGCCACCGGGTTCTCGGTCGAGGGCCGGCCCGCCGAGGCGGCAGCCAGCGTGTTCCAGAGCATCTCCCAGGCCACCCAGGAGGTGCGTGCCCTCTACGACATCGCCCAGACGCTCGGCACCCGCCTGAGCGTGGACGACACGATGGGTCTGCTCACCTCGAAGCTCAATCGTCTCGTGCCGGCGTCGTGCTGGGCCCTCTACCTGCCCGATGGCCGGCGCGACCAGCTGAGGTGCCGGTACGCCTCGGGGCTGTCGGCCGATGCGCTCGAGGGGCTCACGATTCCGGGCGGCGAGGGCGCGACGGGCTGGTCGGCCCGGCACCAGACGGCCGCCATCAACGCGCGCGCCAGCTCGGATTTCGAAGCCGCCGGGGCGCCCGACACTGGTGCGCTCTTCCAGTCGGCCCTCGCCTTCCCCCTGATGGCGGAGCAGCGGCTGATCGGCATCCTCACGGCCTATCACGTGGACCTGCACCCGTACACAGAGGCCCACCTGCGGCTGCTGCAGCGGCTGGGCGGACAGGCCGCCAGCGTCCTGGGGAACTCCATCCAGTTCGAGCGCATGCGCGCGGCGTCGCTCACCGACTCGCTGACCGACCTGCCGAACTCCCGGGCGCTCATCGGCTTCGTGGACGAGCGCCTCAACCCCGGGACCGACGAGATGGTGCCGAGCGCGATCATCATGATCGACCTCGACGACTTCAAGACCATCAACGACGTGCACGGGCATCAGGCCGGCGACCTGGCGCTCCAGGCGGTCGCCGCGGCCCTGCGGCGCCAGATCCGCGCGTCGGACTTCTGCGCGCGCTACGGCGGCGACGAGTTCGTGGTCGCCCTGTCGTGTCCCGATCGGGCGGAGGCCGAGCGCCGGGCCGCCGACCTCCAGCGGGCCGTGGCGCGCCAGCGCCTGGAGCTGCCCAACGGTTCGAGCCTGTCGGTGGGCATCAGCGTGGGTGTCGCGATGAGCGGCGAGGACGGCGCCACCTTCGACGAGCTGCTCGAATCCGCCGATCGTCGGATGTACGAGGACAAGCGGCAGCGCCGGGCCGCCACCCGCGTCGCGACCGCGGCGGGCTCGCCCATCCGCCTGGCGCATCCCGCGCGCTGAGGGTCGCCCGGCCCACCGGGCGCCCGGCCGGCCCACCGCGAATCGACGGGCCCGACGGGCGCGTCCCTGATCATGGGCGGTGGATCGCATACAATCACCGGTTGGGCATTCCTCATGCGACTACAGCAGGCATCGGCATCCTCCATCGGCTCGAAAATCCTGGTCGCCCTCACCGGGCTCGCCCTGTTCGTCTTCCTCATCGGACACCTCGCCGGCAACCTGCTCTTCCTGGCGGGCCCCGAGGCCTTCAACCAGTACGCGCACGCCCTGATCGGCAATCCCCTCGTCTACGTGGCCGAGGTCGGCCTGCTGTCGGTGTTCCTCCTGCACGTGGCCAAGACGGTCGCGGGCGTGCTCGCCAACCGGAGCGCCAGGCCCACGGCCTACGCGACACGGCGCTGGGCCAAGGCCAAGAACCCGCGCAGCCGCAAGAGCCTGGCCTCGACGACGATGATCGTGACGGGCGTGTTCACGGCGCTGTTCGTGGCCACCCATTTGGCCACCTTCAAGTTCGGCACGGTCTACGAGGCCGCAGGCATCCGGGACCTCTACCGCCTGCAGCTCGAGATCTTCAGCGCGCCGGGCTACGTCGTGTTCTATCTCGTGGCGATGGGGGTCATCCTCTTCCACCTCTGGCACGGGCTGTCGAGCGCGGCCCAGTCCCTGGGCGTCGATCACCCCCAGTGGACCCCGCGCCTTCTCGTGCTCGGCCGCGTGCTGTCGGTCGCCATCGCGGGCGGGTTCTTCCTCATCCCCATCTACACCTTCCTCCTCTCGCGGGGCGTGCTATGACGCTGGATTCCAGGGTCCCCGGCGGCCCGATCGCCGAAAAGTGGGATCGTCGCAAGTTCGAGAACAAGCTGGTCAACCCGGCCAACCGCCGCAAGTACGAGATCATCGTCGTCGGCACGGGCCTGGCCGGGGCGTCGGCCGCTGCCTCGCTGGGCGAGCTCGGGTACAAGGTGAAGCTGTTCGGCATCCACGACAGCCCGCGCCGCGCCCACAGCATTGCCGCGCAGGGCGGCATCAACGCCGCGAAGAACTACCGCAACGACGGCGACAGCATCTATCGCCTGTTCTACGACACGGTCAAGGGGGGCGACTATCGCGCGCGCGAGGCCAATGTCTATCGTCTGGCCCAGGTGTCGGTGGACATCATCGACCAGTGCGTCGCCCAGGGCGTGCCGTTCGCGCGGGAGTACGGCGGCCTGCTCGACAACCGGTCCTTCGGCGGCGCGCAGGTCTCGCGCACCTTCTACGCCCGTGGCCAGACCGGCCAGCAGCTGCTGCTCGGCGCCTACCAGTCGCTGATGCGGCAGGTGGACGCCGGCACGGTGGACCTGTACCCGCGCCGCGAGATGCTGGACCTGGTCGTCGTCGGCGGCCAGGCCCGCGGGATCGTCTGCCGGCACCTCGTCACCGGCGAGCTCGAGTCCCATGCGGGGCAGGCCGTCCTGCTCTGCTCGGGCGGCTACGGCACGGTGTTCTATCTCTCCACCAACGCCGTCAACTCGAACGTGACGGCGGCCTGGCGCGCGCACAAGCGCGGCGCGTTCTTCGCGAACCCCTGCTTCACGCAGATCCACCCGACATGCATCCCCGTGAGCGGCGATCACCAGTCGAAGCTCACGCTGATGTCCGAGAGCCTCCGGAACGACGGCCGGGTATGGGTGCCGAAGGCCCCCGGCGACAAGCGGCCGCCGGCCCAGATTCCCGACGCGGATCGGGACTACTACCTGGAGCGTCGCTATCCCAGCTTCGGGAACCTCGTGCCCCGCGACGTCGCCTCCCGTGCGGCCAAGGCGGTCTGCGACGAGGGGCGCGGCGTCGGCGAGACCGGGTTGTCGGTCTATCTCGACTTCGCGGATGCCATTCGCCGCCTCGGCGCCGACACCATCACGGCCCGCTACGGCAACCTGTTCGACATGTACAAGCGCATCACGGACGAGGACCCCTACCAGGTGCCGATGCGCATCTACCCGGCCGTCCACTACACGATGGGCGGGCTCTGGGTGGACTACACCCTCCTGTCCACCATCCCCGGGCTCTTCGTGCTCGGGGAGGCCAACTTCTCGGATCATGGGGCCAACCGCCTGGGCGCCAGCGCGCTCATGCAGGGGCTGGCCGACGGGTACTTCGTCGCGCCGTACACCGTGGCCAACTACCTCGGAGGCACGGCGACGCCTCCCGTATCCCCCGAACACGACGCCTTCAAGGAAGCGCGGGCGGCTTCGCAGGCCCGGATCGACCAGGTGCTCGCCGTGAAGGGGTCGCGCACCATCCGTCAGTTCCACCGTGCCATCGGCGCCATCTGCTGGGACTACGTGGGGATGTCCCGCAACGAGGAGGGCCTGCAGAAGGCCGTCACCGAGATTCGCCGGCTGCGCGAGGCGTTCTGGCAGGACGTGTCCGTTCCCGGCGACCGGAACAACCTGAACCCGGCGCTGGACTACGCGGGTCGCGTGGCCGACTACCTGGAATTCGCGGAGCTGCTGGCGCTCGACGCCCTCGAGCGGCGCGAGTCGTGCGGCGGCCACTTCCGCGAGGAGTTCCAGACGCCCGACGGCGAGGCGCTCAGGAGAGACGACCAGTTCTCGTACGTGGCGGCCTGGGAGTTCCAGGGCGTCGGCGCCAGACCGGCGCTTCACAAGGAACCGCTGGTGTTCGAGGAAGTCCACCCGTCGCAGCGGAGCTACAAGTAGGGACGAAGTGGGTTCGGAAGTTCTCAGGTTCTGGGGTTCTGAGGCTCGGTGGACCCGCTGAAACACCCGAGCCTTCTGAACCTGAACCATGACCCGAGAACCCCTGAACCCGAGAACCCCAGAACCCGAGAACCACGTGATGGCAATGACAGTGACCCTCAAAGTCTGGCGCCAGGCGGGCCCCGCGGCCCCGGGTCGCCTGGAAACCTACACGGCGACGAACGTCCACCCCGACATGTCGTTCCTCGAGATGCTCGACGTGGTGAACGAGGATCTCATCAGGGCCGGACAGGACCCGATCGCGTTCGATTCTGACTGCCGCGAGGGCATCTGCGGCAGTTGTGGCCTGGTCATCAACGGCATTCCGCACGGCCCCGACGCGGGGGCGACCACGTGCCAGGTCCACATGCGGCGCTTCAGGAACGGCGACACCATCACGATCGAGCCGTTCCGGGCCCGGGCCTTTCCGGTCCTGAAGGATCTGGTCGTCGATCGCGGGGCGTTCGACCGGATCATCGCCGCCGGCGGCTACGTGTCGATGAATGTCGGCGGCGCACCGGACGCCAACGCCGTCCCCATTCCCAAGGACGTGGCCGACCGCGCCATGGACAACGCGCAGTGCATCGGCTGCGGCGCCTGCGTGGCGGTATGCAAGAACGCGGCGGCACACCTGTTCACGTCGGCCAAGATCGCCCATCTCGGCTTGCTGCCGCAGGGCGAGGCCGAGCGTGGCCGCCGCGTGGTGCAGATGGTCGAGCAGATGGATGCGGAAGGGTTCGGGAGCTGCTCGAACGAGGGCGAGTGCGAGGCCGTCTGCCCGAAGCAGATCTCCATCGCCAGCATCGCCCGCATGAACCGGGACTACCTCAAGGCCGCGCTCGGCAAGTAGGTCTCGAGGGTTCTGAGGTTCTGGAGGTTCTGGGGTTCTGGAGGTTCTGAGGTTCTGGAGGTTCTGAGGTTCTGGAGGTTCTGAGGTTCTGGGGTTCCGCATGCCGGCTGCCGGGACATCAGAACCGAACTCCAGAACGAACCTCAGAACCCTCAGAACCCTCAGAACCCCAGAACCTCAGAACCCCAGAACCCCAGAACCTCAGAACCCCAGAACCTCAGAACCCCAGAACCCCAGAACCTCAGAACCTCAGAACCCGGTAGTCCTAGACCTTGATCACGTCCACCAGCTCCTTCACGGCGGCGGCGGACTTGTGCAGGGCGGCCTTCTCGTCATCGGCCAGCGGTACCTGGATGATCTCCTCCACGCCGCGCGCACCCACCTTCACGGGCACACCGACGAACAGGTCCGTGATCCCGTACTCGCCCTGCAGGAACACCGAGCACGGCATGACCCGCTTCTGATCCTTCAGGATCGCCTCGACCATGTCGGCGGCCGAGGCGCCGGGCGCGTACCAGGCGCTCGTGCCCACCAGCTTCGTGATCTCCGCGCCGCCGTTGGCCGTTCGGGTGCAGATCTCGTCCAGCCGCGCCTGCGAGAGCCTGCCCATCTTCACGAGCTCGGTGAGCGGGATGCCCGCCACGGTGGAGAGCCGCGGCAGCGGCACCATCGTGTCGCCGTGGCCGCCGAGCACGAACGCGGTGACGTCGGAGACCGACACGTTCAGCTCCATGGCGATGAACGTGCGCATCCTGGCCGAATCGAGCACGCCGGCCATGCCCAGGACGCGCTCCCGCGGGAAGCCGCTCAGGCGGAACACGGCCTGCGACATGGCGTCGAGCGGGTTGGCCACGGGCACGATGATCGTGTCCGGCGAGTGCTTGACGACCTGCGCCGTCACGCTCTGCATGATCTGGTAGTTGACGTTCAGCAGATCGTCGCGGCTCATCCCGGGCTTGCGAGGCATGCCGGAGGTGATGACGACGACGTCCGAGTTGGCGGTATGCGCGAAGCCCTCGTCGGTCGCCCCGACGCCGAGCACGCGCGCCGCCGATCCTTCAATCGCGCACGACTGGTAGATGTCGAGCGCCACGCCCGCGGCTTTCGTGTCGGCGATGTCCACCACGACGACGTCGGCCAATGCCTTCTGGGCGACCGCGCGTGCCACCGTCGCGCCCACGTTTCCCGCTCCACCCACCACCGTGACCTTGCGATTCATGCCTCACTCCTGAACAAGTTGACTTTAGGTCAGTTTGCCTCGCCACTTGCGGGCTGCGTCCACAACTTCTGTGGAAAACCTTGTGGATAAGACCGCGTGAACACCGTGTGACGGCGTCGAATCTCGAAGAAATCCACGGATTGCACCACGGATGATGCACCCGCCCCCCCCGCGCGCCTTTTCGATCCGTCCTGAACCTGTCATTATATCTGGCTGATTCCCCTCTGCCCTTCCCTGGAGACTCCATCCCGTGCGCATAGTCGTTGCTGACGATCTGCCCCAATCCGCCCTCGATCTGCTCCGCGCCGAAGGCTGGCACGTCGATGCCCGTTCCGGCCGCCCGCCCGATCAACTGAAACCCGACCTCGCCGACGCCGACGCCATCGTCGTGCGGAGCGCCACCAAGGTGACCGCCGACATCATCGCGGCGGCCCCGAAGTTGCGGGCGATTGCCCGCGCGGGGACCGGGGTGGACAACGTGGACGTGGAGGCCGCCAGCGCACGGGGCATCGTCGTGATGAACGCGCCCGGCGCGAACAGCGTCAGCGTCGCCGAGCTCGCGCTGGCACAGATCCTGGCGCTGGCACGGAAGCTGCCCGCGGCCGACGCGTCGATGAAGCAGGGCGTGTGGGACAAGAAGAGCTTCCTGGGCGAAGAGGTTCGCGGCAAGGTGCTCGGCCTGGCCGGCCTCGGCCGCATCGGCCAGGAAGTGGCCCGGCGGGCACAGGCGTTCGAGATGTCCGTCATCGCGCACGACCCGTTCATCTCGGCGCAGGTGGCCGGCGACCTGGGCATCGAGCTGGTCTCGCTCGACGATCTGTGTGCCCGCGCGGACTACCTGTCGCTCCACATGCCCTCGTCGCCGCAGACGCGACGCACGTTCAACGCGGACCGGTTCGCGCGGTGCAAGAAGGGGCTGCGCATCATCAACACGGCCCGGGGCGACCTCATCGACGAGGCGGCGCTCGCCGCGGCCATCGAGAGCGGTCACATCGGGGGCGCGGCGCTGGACGTCTTCGAGCACGAACCGACGAAGGACCACACGCTTCAGAAGCTGGCCAAGGTCGTCGCGAGTCCCCACATCGCCGCCTCCACGCGCGAAGGGCAGGAGCTGGTCGGCGTCGAGACGGCGTCGGCGCTCCGCGATTTCCTGAAGGCGGGGGTCATCCGCAACGCCGTGAACTTCCCGGCTGTTCCGCCGGACGAGTTCCAGCGGCTGCAGCCCTACATGGCGCTCGGCGAGCAGCTCGGGGCGCTGGTTGGCCAGATGGGCGAGGCGCGCATCGAGAGCCTTGGGGTCCGCTACTACGGCGAGCTCGCGGGCCAGCACCCGCTCATCGTCAATGCGGTGCTGGTGGGCCTGTTCGGGGCGATCCTCTCCGATCCCGTCACGGCCGTGAACGCCCGCGCCACCGCCGCGCTGCGCGGCATCGACGTCGTCGAGTCCTCCAGCTCGCGCACCCGCGGCTTCAGGAGTCTCCTGTCGGTGAAGCTCATGACCGACGCCGGCGATCGCTGGGTGGAGGGGACGGTGGCGGACCGCGCGCCACGACTCGTGGCGCTCAATGGCGTGCCGATCGAGGCCCCGCTGACCGGCGCGCTCCTGCTCCTCACCAACAGCGATCAGCCGGGTGTCATCGGGGAGGTGGGCACCATCCTCGCCCGGCACGGCGTGAACATCGCCAACTTCGCGCTGGGGCGCGGCGAAGGCGGGGCCGTGGGCGTGGTCAACGTGGACGATCCCGATGGAACGCTGGACGCGGTGCTGGCGGAGATCCGCGCGGTGAACGCGGTCCGGAACGTGTGGGCGGTGCGCGTCTAGCGCAACCGCAGCGTGCGCTCGCCGCCGGATGCGTCGCGCAGCGTGACCGTCGTCTCCTGGACGTCGGCCACGGTGTAGCCGCCCGGCAGCGGGGCGCCCCGTTTCACGAAGTGCAGACCCGCGCCATCGCTGATGATGGCCGTGTACTCGACGGCATCGCCCTGCTGGCTGGCCGCCATCCCGGACAGTCTGAACGCCGGCCCCGGCGGCGCCGGCGGGACGTCCGCTGCGGACGATTCGTCCGGCGCGGAAGCCGCCGCGGGCGTTCCCCGGGCCCCGGCCACCTGGGGCCGGAGCGCCCCGAAGACAAACGGGTTCCGCGTGGCTCGAGGGGGAGCCGGCAGGTGCTCGAGCTTCCGGTGCAGGCGATCCGTGAACGCCCTCGACGGCATCGCCTGCTCGACACCGAGAGGCCGGGGGCCCGGCGACACCACCCCTCCGGCGGGGGCCTGCCCCGCCCCGGGGCCGAACCGCCCCCCGAGGACCCATCCCGCGCCGAGCGTGAGCGAGGCGACGAGGGCCACCGTTCGCGGCTGCATGGCGTTCATTCTATCGGTTGCTCGGAGGGTCCGTGGTAGACTTCTGTGTGCCGGTCAGTCTGCCGTTCGAACTGACTGAATCCTCGGTGATCGCGATCATCCCCGCGCGATACCAGTCGACCCGCCTCCCCGGAAAAGCCCTCGCAGACATTGCCGGCCACCCGATGATCGAGCACGTCTACCGGCGCGCCTCCGAGGCGCGCCTGGTCGCCGGTGTCATCGTCGCGACCGATGACGAGCGCATCGCACGCGCCGTGGAGGCGTTCGGCGGGACGGCCCTGATGACGCGTGCCGACCACGCGACCGGGACCGACCGGCTGGCCGAAGTCGCCGCCTCCCTCGGCTGCCGCCACGTCGTCAACGTCCAGGGAGACGAACCGCTCCTCGATCCCGCCGTGATCGACGCGGTCGTGCAGCCCCTGCTCGACGACGAGGGGCTCGAGATGGCCACGGCGTGCCGGCCCCTCCTCTCGCGGGACGAGTACCTGAGCACGGCGGTCGTGAAGGTGGTGCGCGACTCGGGAGGGCGTGCGCTCTATTTCTCGCGGGCACCCATCCCGCACGCGCGCGATGGCGGGGAGCCCTTTCCGGCCATGGCCCGCGCGCACCTGGGGCTCTATGCCTATCGCCGCGACGTGCTGGTGCGCCTCGCCGCCCTTCCCGTCGCCGAGATCGAGCGCTGCGAGTCGCTGGAGCAGCTCCGCGCGCTCGCGCACGGCATCGGCATTCACGTCGTCGAGACCCGGCATCATGCCATCGGAGTGGATACCCCTGAGGACCTGGCGCACGTCCGTCAGCGGCTGCTGACCGAATCGAGAAGCTGAACCCGACCATGGAAACTGCGAAGCGACCGACCAAGTACATCTTCGTCACCGGCGGCGTGGTGTCGTCACTGGGCAAGGGGCTGGCCGCGGCCTCGATTGGCGCGCTGCTCGAGGGGCACGGCTACAAGGTGACCCTGCAGAAGTTCGACCCCTACATCAACGTCGATCCCGGCACGATGAGCCCGTACCAGCACGGCGAGGTCTACGTCACCGACGACGGGGCCGAGACCGATCTCGATCTCGGGCACTACGAGCGGTTCACCCGGATGACGACGACGCGGAACAACAACTGGACCACGGGCAAGATCTACATGTCGGTGATCCAGAAGGAACGGCGCGGCGACTATCTGGGGCGCACCGTCCAGGTCATCCCGCACATCACCAACGAGATCAAGGACTGCATCCGCGCGGTCGGGCGCGAGGTGGACGTGGTGCTGGTCGAGATCGGCGGCACGGTCGGCGACATCGAGAGCCTGCCCTTCCTCGAGGCCATCCGCCAGTTCCGGCAGGACGTGGGCCGCGAGAACACCGCCTACGTCCACCTGACGCTCGTCCCGTACATCGGCACCGCCGGCGAGCTCAAGACCAAGCCCACGCAGCACAGCGTCCGGGACCTCCGATCCATCGGCATCCAGCCCGACGTGCTGCTGTGCCGGACCGACCGCCAGCTGCCCCGGGAGATCAAGCAGAAGATCGGCCTCTTCTGCGACGTGGCCGAAGAAGCGGTCATCACCGCGCGCGACGTGCAGACCATCTACGAGGTGCCGCTGGCGCTGCAGGAGGAGGGCCTGGACCGCGTCCTGATGAAGCTGCTGGGCCTGCCGCCCACCGAGCCGCACATGGAGGCGTGGGAGGAACTGGTCGATCGCATCAGGAATCCGTCGGACGAGATCACGATCCACGTCGTCGGCAAGTACACCGGGTACGAGGACTCCTACAAGTCGCTGAACGAGGCGCTCTACCACGGGGGCTTCGCCAACCGCGCCCGGATCGCCATCCAGTGGGTGGAATCCGAGGCGCTGGAGCAGGAAGGCGGCGCGCGGCTGCTCGAGGGCGCCCATGCGGTGCTCGTGCCGGGCGGATTCGGCTCACGCGGCACGCGCGGCATGATGAAGGCGGCGGAGTACGCGCGCACGCGCGGGCTCCCCTATTTCGGCATCTGCTACGGCTTCCAGTGGGCGACCGTGGAGTTCGCCCGGAACGTCTGCGGGCTGGACGGCGCCGACTCCACCGAAGTGGACGAGTCGGCGCCGCACAAGGTCATCTACAAGCTCCGCGATCTGCTGGGCGTGGACGAACTGGGCGGGACGATGCGCCTGGGCCGCTACGCGTGCGAACTGGCCGACGGCTCGCTGGCGCGGCGGATCTACGGCGCATCCCTCATCCACGAGCGGCACCGCCACCGCTTCGAGTTCAACACGCTGTACGAGCCTGTCCTCGCGGAGAAGGGCATGCGGATCTCGGGGCGATCGCCCGACGGCAAGTTCGTGGAGATTGCCGAGCTCCCTTCGCATCCCTGGTTCATCGCGGTGCAGTTCCATCCCGAGTTCCAGTCGAGGCCGCTCCGGCCGCACCCGCTCTTCGCGAGTTTCGTCGAGGCGGCGCTCCGGCAGAAGCGCAGCGCCCAGGCGCCCGTCCAGTCCGTGGCGTCGCATGTTTGAGGCCGCACCCGTCGCCATCGTCCCCGCGGGCGACGTGTGGTTCGGCCCCGGCCACCCGCTGGGGTTCGTCCTGGGCCCGTGCGTCATCGAGAGCGCGGCGCACGCCGTCGACATCGGGCTGGCGATCGCGGACCTCGCGCGCCGGACCGGCTATCCGGTCGTCTTCAAGGCGTCGTACGACAAGGCCAACCGGACCTCGCTCGCGTCCTTCCGGGGGCCGGGGCTCGCCGAGGGACTGCGAATCCTGGCGGCCGTGAAGGCCCGCACGGGGCTCCCGATCCTGACCGACATCCACGAGCCCGCGCACGCGGCCCCGGCAGCCGAGGTCGCCGACGTCCTGCAGATCCCCGCGTTTCTCTGCCGCCAGACCGACCTGCTGGCGGCGGCGGCCCGGACGGGCCGGACCGTGAACGTGAAGAAGGGCCAGTTCCTGGCCCCGAAGGACATGCGACACGTCGTGGCCAAGCTCAGGGACTCGGGTACCTCGCGGGTCCTGATCACGGAGCGGGGCACCTCGTTCGGCTACAACAACCTCGTGGTGGACATGCGCGCGCTGCCGATGCTGCGTGAGCTGGGCTGTCCGGTCATCTTCGATGTGACGCACAGTCTCCAGCTCCCGGGGGCGGGTGACGGCGTGACCACCGGGCTGGCCGAATACATCCAGCCGCTGGCGCAGGCGGGTGTCGGGGCCGGCGTGGACGGCGTGTTCATGGAAGTCCACGAGGACCCGGCCCGGGCGAAGAGCGACGCCGCCAACGCGCTGAGCCTGGACCTGGTCGAACCGCTCCTCCATCGCCTCGTGGCCATCGACAGGGTCGTGCATCGTGGTTGACGTGGCGCTCGCGCGCAAGGTACTGCAGACCGAGGCCGCGGCCATCCTCGCGCTGCTCGACCGCATCGACGGCCGCTTCTCCCGTGCCGTGGAGATCGTCCGCGACTGTCGCGGGCGCGTCATCCTCACCGGGATGGGCAAGAGCGGGATCATCTGCCGGAAGATCGCGGCGACGCTGTCGAGCACCGGCACCCCCGCCTTCTTCCTGCACCCGGCGGAGGCCGTGCACGGCGACCTCGGCGTCCTCCAGGCGGACGATGTGATCATCGCCGTGTCGTACAGCGGCGAGACCGAGGAACTGACGCGCGTACTGGAGACGATCAAGCGGCTGGAGGCCACGCTCATCGCCATCACGGGCGATGCCGGGTCCACGCTCGCGCAGGCCGCCGACGTCGCGCTCGACTGCCACGTGTCCGAGGAAGCCTGCCCGATGAACCTCGTCCCGACGGCCTCGACGACCGCCGCCCTGGCGCTGGGCGACGCGCTGGCCATGTCGGTCCTCGTCGAGAAGGGCTTCAAGCCCGAGGACTTCGCCAACCTTCATCCGGGCGGAAAGCTCGGCAAGCGGCTCATGCGGGCCCGGCAGCTGATGCACGCCGGCGACGCGCTGCCCGCCGTGGGGCTCGACACCGTCATGCGCGACGTCATCTACACGATGTCCAGCAAGGGCCTCGGCATGACCACGGTCCTGGACGCGGATCGGCGGCTGGCCGGCATCATCACGGACGGCGACCTGCGGCGGAAGATGGCCGTCTCGCCCGACATCCAGGCCCTGGTCGCGCGCGACGTGATGACCGCCAACCCGGTGACCATCGGCCCGGAGACCTTCGCCGTGGAGGCGCTCGCGCTGCTCGAGCGGCGGAAGATCACCTCGGTCGTCGTCATCGATGCCGAGCGTCGCGTGGAGGGCGTGCTGCACCTGCACGACCTGTGGCGCACGGAGATGGTGTAGGCCCGTGGACGTCGGCGCCTACCTCCCTCTCATCTCGGTGCTCGTCGCGCTCCTGCTGGGCCTCGCCATCGGCAAGGCCTGGGAGCGCTACAAGCTGCGCGACGGCCGCTGGATCGATCGCCGCAAGGCCCGCGACTCGCAGCACTACGTGCTCGGGCTGAACTTCCTCGTCTCGAACCAGATCGACCTGGCCATCGAGGAGCTGAGCCGCGCGGCGCGCGTGGACGCCGACGCGCTCGAGATTCACATGATCCTCGGCAACGTCTACCGCGAGCGCGGGCAGGTGTCGAGGGCCATTCAGGTGCACCAGGCCCTGCTGCAGCGCCCGAAGCTCACGCGGCTCGAGCACAGCTACGTGCTGCTGTGCCTCGGGCTCGACTACAAGCGGGGCGGGTTCGTGGACCGTGCGCTCGAAGCCTTCAAGGAGACCCTGAGGCTGGCGCCCGACAACCCGTACGCCCTGCTGTACCTCGAGAAGCTGCACGAGGAGCAGCACCAGTGGGTGGAGGCCTATCGCATCCGCCGGCAGCTGGTCGAGTTGAGCGGGCCCGACACGCAGCCGAAGAACCAGTCCATCCTGGGGTTCCTGGAGAACGCGCTCGGCAGCGAGGCCCTGAAGGAGGACCGCCCCGCGGACGCGGCCAGACACTTCGAATCGGCCATCACGCACGATGCCGCCACGACGCCGGCCTACCTCAATCTCGGAGACGTCCGGCTCCGCGCGGGCGACGCCTCCGGGGCCGTCGCCGCATGGAACCAGCTCATCGAGGTCGCTCCCGAGCGTGCCCACCTGGCGCTGGCGCGACTCGAGCAGCTCTACGAGCGGGAGGGCACGCCGCAGACGTTCATCGATCGGTGCCGCTCGTTCATCGCCGGCCGCACGCAGGACTGGCGCGTCCGCCTGATGCTCGGCGCGCACCTGACGCGGCGGGGGCAGGCGGCCGCCGCGTTCGACCTGCTGCTCGGGGCGCTCGACCAGAATCCGCACGGCCTCACGGTGCACCAGGCGGTCTGGGCCACGCTGCTGCAGCTCGACCTGGACCGGCCGCTGGTGCAGCGCTACATCGAGGCCGCCAGGAGTGCCGTGTTCTTCCTCGACCCGCACGTCTGCCTGAAGTGCCACTACCGGAGCACGGAGCTGCTCTGGCAGTGCCCGCACTGCCACGAGTGGAACTCGTTCGTCGAGGAGCGCATCGCCGCCGCCCGTCAGGCGTCGGCGGAGCTCTGAGACACCGCGAGCCGGCCACCGCCACGCGCGCTGCCGCGCGCCACACCCCTCCGGCTACACCCGGGCCGACCGATCGCGCAGGGCCTCGAGGACCCGGTCAACCGCGGCATCGGTGGCCGAGAACGATCCGGCGGTGTCGATGACGTAGTCGGCGCGGTGCACCTTTTCCGTGATGGGCAGCTGCGCCGCCATCCGCTGCCGGCCCTGTTCCCGGCTCGTCCCGTCCCGCGCCACGATGCGCGCCAGCTGCACGTCCGGGGGGCACGCGGCCACCACCACGGTGTCGAAGTCCCGCGCGCGATCCGTCTCGAACAACAGGGGAATGTCGGCGACGGCGAAGGGCGTGGACGCGGGCAGGCCTTCGTAGAAGCGATCGATGGCCGCCCGGACGGCAGGGTGCACGATGGCCTCGAGATCCCGCCGCGCGCCCGCGTCAGCGAAGACGATGCCGGCGAGCCGGGCCCGGTCCAGCGAGCCGTCGGGCCCGAGGATCCCCGCACCGAAGCGCTCGGTGATGGCCTTCAGCCCGGGTGTCCCCGGTGCCACGGCCTCCCGCGCCAGTACGTCCGCATCGACAACCGGGACGCCGGCCTCGCGCATGCGGCGCGCGACGTAGCTCTTGCCGGTGGCGATGCCGCCGGTCAGCGCCACGCGGAGCATCAGCGGGGGGCCTGGGCCCGCCATTCCGCCGCGGTGATCGTATTGCGGAGCACCATGGCAATGGTCAGGGGCCCCACCCCTCCCGGCACGGGGGTCAGCGCGCCGGCCACGGCCTCCACGCCGGGGTGCACGTCGCCGATGAGCGCGCTCCCCTTCTCCTGGAACTGCCGCCGCCTGGCGCTGCCCTCCGGGAAGAAGCGCTGGACCTCGGCCTCGTCGGCGAGGCGATTGATGCCCACGTCGATGACCGTGGCGCCCGGCTTCACGAAGTCCTCCGTCACGAACCCCGGGCGACCGACGGCCGCCACCAGGACATCGGCGGTGCGGCAGACGGCCGGGAGATCCACCGTGCGCGAATGGCAGATCGTGACCGTGGCATCCCGGTGCAGCAGCAGCAGCGCCATGGGCTTGCCCACGATGTCGCTGCGGCCGATGACCACGGCGTGCCTGCCGCGCAGGGGAATGCCCTCGCGGTCGAGCAGCTCGGCGCAGCCGAGCGGGGTGCAGGCGACCAGCGTGGGTCGCTTCTGCACGAGCCGGCCCACGTTGGCGGGGTGGAAGCCATCCACGTCCTTGCCGGGGTCGACGGCGTCGAAGACGCGCTGCTCGGCATCCTCGCCCATGCCCGACGGCAGGGGCGACTGGACCAGGATGCCATCGAACTCGTCGTCCTGGTTCAGCCGTCCGACGAGCGCGAGCGCCTCGTCCACCGACGCCGTCTCGGGCAGGCGGAACAGCTCGCCGCGGCAGCCATGCCGGGCGACCGTCGCGATCTTGTTCCGGACGTAGATCTCGGACGCCGGGTTGCTGCCGGCGAGCACGACGGCCAGCCCCGGCGGGCGTCCGTGCAGGTCCGCGAACCGCTCGACACGCGGCTCGAGCTCGGCGCGCATGCGCGCCGCCCAGGCTGTCCCGTCCAGTCGCCGAGCCGCCATCCTCGCCCCGCCGCCTACTTCTCGCCCGCGGCTCTGGTGAGCCCGAAGCCGACCGCCCAGATCGCGATGGAGACGGCCAGGAGCCGGAGCCCGAACGCATCGGCCTGCTCGGCCGTGACGCCGATCTCGTGCCACTTGGCGAGCGTCTCGGTCGTGATGCCGAGCTCGGTCATGAAGCCCAGCGCGGTGATGGCCGCCGCGTTGAAGATGAGCAGGAGCCCGAGGATCGTGATGAAGTTCGCCAGGCCCTGCAGCGGCGTCCGCCGCTGTGACTCGGCTTCGCTGGCGAGCGGGCTGTGCGTGCGGCCGTAGAACCAGTAGATGAGCAAGCCGATGTCGAGCCACACCAGGAACCGGACCCAGGTGAGCACCGGCAGGCTCAGCATCAGGTAGGCGCACGAGAGGATGCCGAGCACCGGGAAGACCGGACCGAAGGGCACCTTGAACGGGCGCTTGGCGTCCGGCCGTGTCTGGCGCAGCCGCAGGACCGCGGCGCACACCACGACGAACGCGAAGAGCGTGCCGATGGAGGTCATCTCGCCCACGACCTGGATCTGCGTGAGGCCGGCCACCAGGGCGACCGCGACGCACGTGATGATGGTCGTGATGTAGGGCGTGCCGAACCTGGGGTGCACCTTGCTCACGCCCTGCGGCAGCAGACGATCGCGGCTCATCGCGAAGAAGATGCGCGGCTGGCTCATGAGCATGACGAGCAGCACGGACGTGATGCCCGCCACCGCACCGGCCGAGACCAGGCCGGCCGCCCAGTCCTGGCCGATCACGGCCAGCGCGAAGGCCACGGGTGCGTTGAGGAACTGCTGCGCGACGGTGGGGTCCACCGACGTGACCCCGGGCAGCGCATCCGCTGCGCTGCGGTACTCCACCACCGGCACGATCCCGGACAGGACGGCGGAGACGGCCAGGTAGAGCGCGGTGCAGATCACCAGCGAGGCGATGATCCCGATGGGCAGGTCGCGTTTCGGGTTCTTCGCCTCCTCCGCCGTCGTCGAGACCGCGTCGAAGCCGATGTAGGCGAAGAAGACCACGGCCGCCGCCGCCATCACGCCGGAGAAGCCGTAGGGCATGAACGGCTCCCAGTTCTCGGGCTGGACGAACGTGGCGCCCGCGGCGATGAAGAAGAGGATGGCGGCGCCCTTGATGGCCACCATCAGGGCGTTGAACCGTGCGGACTCGCGCACCCCGATCACCAGCAGCACCATGATGAAGAGCACGATGAGCGTGGCGGGCAGGTTGATGATGCCGACCGGCGGCGCGGCGCCGATGGCGGTGGGAAGCTCGATCCCGAAGCCGGCGAGGAGCCGCTGCATGTAGCCGCTCCACCCGATCGCGACGGTCATCGAGCCGACGGCGTACTCGAGGATCAGGTCCCAGCCGATCATCCACGCGACGATCTCGCCGAGCGTGGCGTAGGCGTAGGTGTAGGCGCTGCCCGCGATGGGGATCATCGAGGCGAACTCGGCGTAGCAGAGGGCGGCAAAGGCGCAGGCCAGCCCCGCCGCGAAGTACGAGAGCATGATTCCCGGCCCGGCCTGGTTGGCCGCTGCCGTGCCCGTCAGGACGAAGATGCCGGTCCCGATGATGGCGCCGATGCCGAGCAGCGTGAGGTCCCAGGCCGTGAGGCTGCGCCTGAGCGCCTTGGCGCCATGCTCGACGTCGCCGACGAGCTGCTCGATCGACTTCGTCTTGAACAGATTCGAATCCATTCGCCCTCCGGCCCCGGATTGTAGCGCAGATGACTCAAGCCTGACCCGCAGAAAAGGCCGAAAATGCCCGGAAACGCAGCCACGGATGCGCAGATGACGCGGCGGCGGCCTGAATCGCCCGGCTCGCGCACGCGTGGGCGGACGTCAGCGGCTCAGCGCCTCGAGGTACTCGCGCGCCCGGACGGCAGGGTCGCCGCGCAGCAGATCCGAGATGACGCAGACCGACGCTGCGCCGGCGGCGAGCGCTCCGGGGGCACGCTCGAGGGTCATGCCGCCGATGGCCACGACCGGCACCCCGTGCACGGCCGCCAGGCGCGCGACGGCCGAAACCGTCTCGTGCCCGACCGCGGCATAGCCGGTGTCCTTCGTCGCCGTGCCGAAGACTGGGCCGATGGCGAGGTACGTGATGGGCAGCCGCACGGCGGCCTCGGCCTGTGCCACGCTGTGCGTGGACAGGCCGACGATGGCCTGCCCGCCCAGCAGCCGGCGCACGTCATCCACGGCGAGATCGTCCTGCCCGACGTGCACGCCCGCGGCCCCCGAGAGCCGGGCGATGTCCGCGCGGTCGTTGATGACAACGCGCGCCCGCGCGCCCGCGCGCGCCACCACCGCGGCCGACAGCGCGAGGAACGCGCCGCTCGGCATCGCCTTCGCCCGTACCTGGAGCAGCGTGACGCCCCCGTCGAGGAGGGCCTCGGCGACGACCAGGGGATCCCGGCCCGCCCGACCGCAGGTTTCCACGTCGAGCACCGCGTACAGCGGTGGCCACCTCACGCGGGCCTCCCGGGGATCAGGCCGTTTCCGCGAGCGACGACGGCCTCTTGACCGGTAGGAAGCGCTCCATGAAGTGGGTGCTGAGGCGCCCTGCGACGAAGTCGGCGTCGTTCAGGATGCGGAGGTGCAGCGGGATGGACGTGCGGATCCCCTCGACCACCGACATCTCGAGCACGCGCTTCATCCGGGCGATGGCCTCCTGCCGGTCGCGCCCGTGCACGATGATCTTCGCGATCATCGAATCGTAGTTCGGCGGGATGGTGCACTCGGCGTGCGCGGCCGTGTCCACCCGCACCCCCGGCCCGCCCGGGATGCTGAACGCGTGGATGAGCCCCGGAGACGGCACGAAGGTGACCGGATCCTCGGCGTTCACACGACACTCGATGGCATGGCCGGTGAAGGTGACCTCGCTCTGCTTGAACGAGAGCCGCTCGCCCGCGGCGATGCGGATCTGTTCCTTGACGATGTCGATGCCGGTGATGAACTCGGTGACCGGGTGCTCGACCTGGACGCGCGTGTTCACTTCCATGAAATAGAAATGCCCCTTCTCGTCCATCAGGAACTCGAAGGTGCCGGCGTTGGTGTACTGGACCGCGCGTGCCGCGTCCACCACGACGGCCCCCATCCTCCGCCGCACCTTGTCGGAGACGGCCGTCGACGGCGACTCCTCGATGAGCTTCTGGTGTCGCCGCTGGATGGAGCATTCGCGCTCGCCCAGGTGCACCACGTTGCCGTGATGATCCCCGAGAATCTGGTACTCGATGTGTCGCGGGGCCTCGAGATACTTCTCGATGTAGACGTCTCCCACGCCGAAGGCCGCCTCGGCTTCGCGCTGGGCGGTCCGGAAGGCGTGCCCGAGATCCGCGGGGTCCTTCACGATGCGCATCCCGCGCCCGCCCCCGCCGGCCACGGCCTTGATGATCACCGGAAAGCCGATGTCGCGTGCGACCTTCGCCGCGGCCTCCTCGCTCTCGACCGGCCCGTCGCTGCCGGGCAGCATCGGGACGCCCGCCTTCTTCATCGCGCGCCGCGCCTTCGCCTTGTCGCCGAGCAGGCGGATCACGCTCGGATCGGGTCCGATGAACCGGATGTGGCACGCCTCGCAGACCTCGGCGAGGTAGGCGCTCTCGGACAGGAACCCGTACCCCGGATGGATGGCGTCCGCGCCGGTGATCTCGGCGGCGCTGATGATGGCGGGGACGTTCAGGTAGCTGTCGGCGCTTCGCGCGGGGCCGATGCAGATGTCCTCGTCCGCGAAGCGCACGTGGAGCGAGTTCTCGTCGGCCTCCGAATACACCGCGACCGTCTTGATGCCGAGCTCACGGCACGCAAAGATGATCCGGAGCGCGATCTCCCCGCGATTGGCGACCAGGATTTTCTTGAACATGGGCGTCAGGACTTGAGGCGGATGGCGAACAGCCGCTCGCCGTACTGGACCGCCTGGCCATTCTGCACGTAGATGCTGACGATGTCCCCGTCCACCTCGGAGTCGATCTCGTTCATCAGCTTCATCGCCTCGATGATGCAGAGGACCTGGCCCTTGCGGACCGCGTCACCGGCCTCGACGAACGGCTTGGCGCCGGGCTCGGCCGCCCGGTAGAACGTGCCCACGATGGGCGAGGTGACGATGGCCAGGTCTTCGCCGGCCGGCTCGGCCGCCACGGCCGGCACCGCGCCGGGGGCCGGCGGCGCGATCGCCACCGGCGCCGCGGGCGCCACCATCACGGGGGCGGTCACCCCGTGCACGGCGGCCCCGCGCTTCACCCGGAGCTTGAAATCGGCGCGCTCGAGCTCGAACTCGCTCAACTCGCGCTCGCGGATGAAGTCGATGAGCTGCTTGATCTCGTCCAGGTTCATCAGGTCGCTCGCACCTCGACGACCGGCTCGGTGAGCCACTCCGGCCCCGCGTCGGTCGCCAACACGTCGTCCTCGATTCGCACGCCGCCCCAGCCCGGGACGTAGACACCCGGCTCGAGCGTGAACACCATGCCGGCCGCCAGCGGGCCTTCTGCCGCCCCCGACCGCCGCCGTGACAGCCTCGGCCGCTCGTGTACCTCGAGCCCGAGCCCGTGCCCCAGGCCATGCACGAAGGCCTCGGCCAGTCCCGCGGCCGCCAGCGAGGCGCGCGCCGCGGCATCCACATCCTCCGCGTCCACCCCGACACGCGCCGCCGCGAAGGCGGCCCGCTGGGCCGCCGCCACCGCCAGCCAGCACTCGCGCTGCCGGTGGCTCGGAGGCCCCACCGTCACCGTCCGCGTCATGTCGACGGCATACCCGTCGAGCATGCCCCCGAAGTCGATGACCACCAGGTCACCCTCTCCCACGAGCCGCTCCCCCGCCCGGTGATGAGGGAGGGCGGCGTTCGGCCCCGAGGCGACGATGGTATCAAACGCCGGCTTGTCGAACCCCTTCTGCCGGAGCTCCCATTCGATCAGGGCGGCCAGCTGACGTTCGCTCGATC
The DNA here is from genome assembly GCA_963169195.1 of Acidobacteriota bacterium. Taxonomy (GTDB): domain Bacteria; phylum Acidobacteriota; class Vicinamibacteria; order Vicinamibacterales; family UBA2999; genus VFZN01. Next base: position 67,301 of record CAUJDN010000099.1, read on the forward strand.
CCGCTAAGACCTTCGGGATTATACACTTAGCGACGTCGGAAAGTCTGCGCCCGGCTTCACGCAGTTTTGCGATTTCCCACGGATCCTTCCGGGCGCGGAGGGTTTCGACCACGCCTTCGGTCGGAATCAGCTCGGCCCGGCACGTTGTCGCGTCGAGCCTGGAGGCGAAATCCACGTGCTGGCGCACGGTCAGGTGCGTGCTCTCGAAGCCCAGCCGTGACGGCGCCACGTGAGCCACCGCGTCGACGAGGGATTCTTCTGCGCTCCCGCGCCCGGGCGGCGTGGCCACGGCCTCGAGGGCCGGCCACTGCCGTGCGAGGTGGTGCAGCGTTTCGGTGTAGCGCGTGTCGCTGACGAGCACGAGCCGGTCGCTGGTGGCCAGCAGGAGCCCGGCGCTGCCGAAGAAACCCGTGAGGTAGGCGATGTTGGGCCGCGAGGTCACCACCAGGGCGTCGATCCCCTGGACGGAGAGGGCTCGGGACAGGGCGACGCGGCGCTCGTCCAGCCGCTCGGCCGGCGCCGGCGTCATCGTGGAGCGCTGCGCAGGGCCTCGAGCCAGTGCTCGAGCTCGACCAGGGCCTCGGCCTCCGCCTCGGCGGGCGCTCCGGCATCCGCCGGCGCGACGGTCGGGGCCCATCGAGTCTCGTGGCCTCTCAGGCCCGCCTCGAGCATGGCAAACGGGTCGGTCGGCGCGGCCCCGGCCGGCTCCGGCACGGCCTCGACCCGCACGGGCGGAGCGATCACGCCGCCGTGCCTGGCGTCGAGCGCCGCGATGCCCGGAGGTGTGTCCGCGCCGAGCTGCTCCACCAGCCGGTCGAAGTCGAACAGGGCCTCGATGGACACCTCGGAGTCGGGCGAGCCGGCCGCGGTCGCCGGCGCCACCTGCTTCTCCATCCGCTCGACGGTCTCCTCGAGCTCGGGGTCGTGCCGGGCGAGCTCCAGCGCGCGGCGATAGTACGCGAGGGCCTCGGCGATCTGGCCGCGACGCTGGTGGATCTCGGCCAGCCCACGGATGGCCGCGAGGTTGTCGGGCGCGCTCCGGACGACGATCGAGAGCTCGTCGCGGGCCTCTTCGAGCTGGCTCAGCTCGAGCAGGGCGCGGCCCAGCGTCACGCGCGCCGAGAGGTATCCGGGATGTCGGGCCAGTCCCGCGCGGCAGACGTCGATGGCCTCGGCGTTCTCGCCCGCGCGGCGGAGTTCCTCCGCGAGCTGTGCAAACGCGATCGACGACGGGTCCGCCTGGACCCGCCGTCGAAGGTCGAGAATGCGCGCGCTCTCCACAGCCACCGGGTGGGCCTCTAGGGGACCACGGTCACGGTCCGGGACACCGTCGTCTGCTGGAACGCGTCGTCGGTGACCGTCAGCGTGACGACGTAGCTGCCGGCAGTGTCGTAGCGCTTCGCGACGGTGACGCCCGTGCCGGTGCGTCCGCTGCCGAAGTTCCAGTCGTAGGCCACGAGGCGCCGGCCCGGGGCCGCGCGGGACGCCTCCGCCGAGAAGAAGATGTCCTGGCTCGTCCGTGGCGACTCCGGCGAGAAGACGAACGAGGCAGTCGGCGGTGTACCCGCGGCGACCACGACCGTCTGCGAGATCTGCGCCCACTGGCCGGTCGCGTTGGTGACGCGCAGGGTCACGACGTAGCTGCCGGGGGCGCGGAACTCGTGGTCGGTATTCATCCCGGTCGACGAGCCGCCGTCGCCGAAGGTCCAGGCGTAGGAGCAGGCACTGCCGCAGGCCACGCCGTTGTCCGTGGTCGTCGAGGCGTCGAAGAGGACGGTCTGGAAGGCGGTCACCGCCGTCGGCGAGAACACGAACTTCGGGTCGATGCGGTTCGGGCCGACGATGACCCCGGGCGGCAGGACGCGGAGGTCCACCTGTCGCGGGGCTTCACCGCGGTAGTCCCCGCCGATGGGCGTGACGAGGAACGTGACCAGCGAGCCATCTCCGGTCGAGACCGACGGGCGGGGCGGGGCCGTGTAGGTGACGCGGGCGCGCCCGTCGTCTCCCGTGACGACGGTGCGGGCCGACAACGTGCCGAAGTCGGCCACGACGCCGTCGACCATCATTTCGACGCGCAGGTTGACGTTTCGGGCGGGCTGGCCGCTGGGCCCGCGTGCGTCGATGGTGATGGCCGACTGCGACACGCCGTCCTGGTAGATGCTGTCGGGCACCGCCTGCAGGGTCAGCGACAACGCCAGTTCCGACGGGCCGGCGAGATCGGGCGCCTCGGTGTCCGTGACCGTGCACGACGCGGCGACGAGGGCCAGCGCCAGCACTGCGATGATTCGTGATCCGCTTGTCCGCATGATGCGCTCCACCTACTGACCTCCCACCGGGTCGGCGAAATCGGCGAAGTTCACGCTCAACGTGCCGCTGGCGACGACTTCGTTGCCGACCTGGTCACGCCCGAAGAACGTGATCTCCGCGATGGTGCTGATGATGATCGCGCCGCCGAGGCCGCGCAGGCTGCGGAGGGGCGCCTCGAGCTTGGCCTGGTGGCGCACGATCTCGAACACCATGTCGGCCGAGCCCTGCGCCGGTATCGTGACCGTCGCGGCGCCGTCGAAGGCGTACGGCACGTCCACGCCCTGGGTGTTGCGGCCATCCGTCCGCCGGAACTCCACGCGGTACCGTGAGATCGTGATCGTGTTGAGCGACGAGGGCGCCGTGGGGCTGGTGCCGGAGCCGGGATTCCGGAGACCCAGCCGCATCGTCGCGCGGCCCAGATCGTTGAAGGTGCCCCCACCCGTCTGCACGTCCGATGCGAGCGGAACGCCGAACTCCTCCGGATCGGCCCCGGATGCCCCGACGATGGAGTCGATGATCACGAAGGCGGGCGACGAACCGGTCCGCGTGAGCTCGCTGGCGCAGGAGGTCAGGCCCGCGAGGCTCGACACCACGACCGCGAGACCCGCGAGCGTGCGAGAACTGAGGATGCTGTGCATGACGTCGTCCCTACCCCTTCGTGATCCGCGGCGTGATGAAGATCAGCAGCTCGCGGTTCTCCTCACTGAGCTCGTCGCGCTTGAACAGCCAGCCGAGCAGCGGGATGCGGTTCAGGAGCGGCGTCCGGCCCTCGACCATCTGCTCGCGGCTCGTGTAGATGCCGCCGATGACCGTCGTCTCGCCGTCGGAGACCAGGACGCTGGTGACCGCGCGCTGCGTGTCGATCGGCGGGATGCCGTTCACCGACCGGCTGTAGTCGGGCGCGGCGTTCTCGATGGCAATGCGCATGATCACGGTTCCGGCCGCCGTGATTTGCGGCGTGACGCGCAGCTGCAGGGCGGCGTCCTTGAAGGTCACCGTGATGGTGTTGTTCGCCTGCGTCTGAATCGGAATCTGCACGCCCTGGGTGATCTCGGCCTCGACGTTGTTCTGGGTCGACACGCGCGGCGTCGAGAGGAGCCGGCCCTTGCCGGTCCGCTCCAGGGCCGACAGGGCCACGTCGAGGTTCAACGCGCCGTTGATGGACCCGAGGGCGATGCCAAGCGCGCTCGTGACGCCCGACGGCACCGGGAGCTTGGTCTCGCCGACGACGGAGGCGGAGTTCGGGAATGCCAGGTTCGTCGTGTTGCCGAGCGCCGGATCCATGCGGCCGCGGAAGCCCCACTGTACGCCCAGCGACCGCGCGAAATCCCGGCTCGTCTGCACGATGCGCGCTTCAATCTCCACCTGCGGCTGCGGCGAGTCGAGGCTCGTGACGAGTTCGCCCGCCGCCACGAGCCGCTCCGGCAGGTCCCGGATGATGAGCGTGTTGGTGCGCTGGTCGATCTGCACGTCGCCCCGTGACGAGAGCGCGCTCTTCGTGATGATGGGCACCAGGTCGGCCGCCTTGGCGTAGCTCAGGGGCCGCGTCATCACCTCGAGGCTGCCCGCCAGGGCCTCCGCCTCGGCCAGCTTCCGGCGCTCCTCGTTCTCCTGCGCCAGCACGCTGAGCGGCGCGATGCGGACGATGGTGCCGTCCACGGCGTAGCCCAGCTTGTTGGCCTTGAGAATGATGTCGAGGGCCTGATCCCACGGCACCTCCTTCAGGGACACGTCCACGCTGCCCTGGATGCTCGGGTCGATCACGACGTTCAGCCCGCTGATCTCCGCGAAGGTCCGCAGCACGGCGCGCAGGTCGGCGCCCTGGAAGTCGAAGGTCACCGGGTGCCCCGTGAAGCGGGGCGGGGCCGCCTCGGAGGCTGCGGGCTGGCCGGCCTGCACCGCCGGCGCGGCCGCCTGGGCCGCAGCCAGGGAGGCCGTGCCGCTGGCGGCGGGCGCCATGGCGGGCGCTGCGGCGACGGGAAGCGGCTCGGGCGCGGCCGGCGTCACTATCGAGGCCGCGGCCCCGGCCGCACGCGCGAAGAGCACGCGGAGCTCCTCGCCGACGCTCTCGACCGTGTACGGAAGCTTCTTCACGAGATCGATGACGACCCGCGTGATGAGCGGCTCGGTGCTGTTGACGCCCACGCGCACGCGCCGGACGTCGCCCTGGTCAACCAGGGTCGCGGGCGGCACGCCGCCCGGGCCTACCCCCTCGAAATCGAGCAGCACGCGGGCCGGCAGGTCCTCGACGGCTTCGACCCTGGAGGCCACCAGGCGGCCATTGCCCGAGAGCGCGATGGCCGTGCCGTCGGGCAGTGCCATCGGCTTGACGCCGGTGAGGCGGGTGGCCAGGCGCCGGGCGGTGTCCTGTGGCTCGCGGCCGGTGACCTCCTGCGCCGTCTCGGGCTGCGCGGCCGCGGGGGTGCGCAGCAGGAAGGGGACGGCCGGCGTGGCGGCTTTCACGCCATCGCGGTCCACCTCCACGTAGATGAGATTGCGAGACGACCGGACGCGGTGCGAGGCCGGGTGCGCCAGGGCCACGCGGACGCGCGCGACCGGCGAACCGTCCGGGGCCATGGCCGATTCCAGCCGCACGTTCGACACGGGCGGTTCCATGGCGCCGAGCTCTCGACCGTCCAGCTGCCCCGCGCGGGCGTTCCGCAGGTCCACGAACACCGTCAGCGGATCCGGCTGGCTGGTCAGATACGCCACCGGCTCGCTGGTGTCGATGAGGACGGTGCTGACCTCCCCGTCCAGCCGGCCGGAGACGGACCGGACGGCGGGGCCGTCCGCGGCCGGCGGCCCGCTGGCCGTCAGCGTCGCGGCAACGGCCGCCATCAGGGGCGCGGCCCAGATCAGTCGAGCGTAGCGACTGCCCATCACTTGTTCTCTCCACCGCGAAGGAACTTGCGCACTTCGCGCTGCTTTTCGAGCGACAGAGGATCGTTGACTTGCTGCAGGATGATGACCATCTGGGGGGTGATCGTCCGGATGGTGCCGTCGGCAAGGCGATCGCCGGGCCGGACCGTGTACACCTTGCCGGCGGCGCCCGACACCATGGCCGCCAGCGTCCCGCGATTGTCGATGATGCCGCGCACGACGATCTCGTCGGCCGTGAGGCCGGCGACGCCCTCGACCCGGGTCTCGGTCGCCGCCTTCCCCTGCTGCACGCCACTCGGCGTGATCAGCGAGACGAAGGGATCCCGACGGCCATCGTTGGCATAGGCGTAGTTGGCCGGCGGCGTCGGCGCGTTGCTGGCCGGGGCCTTGGCAGCCGCCGGCGCCGGCGGAGCGGACGGGGTCTGCGCGAGCGGCTGGCTCGCACCGGCCGTCACGACGACGACGGCCACGATGAACGGATGGAGGCGAGTCATTCGGTCTTCTGCGCCGGCGCGGCCTTCTTCGCCGGCGGCCCCTTCGTGGTGGCGGCAGGCGCCGCGGATTGATCGACCAGGACGAAGGTCGTGGCCGTGCACGACACCGCAATCGTGGACGCGTCGGTCTGATCGGTCTTCGACGTGATGTTCAGGTCGCCCACGTTGATGATGCGCGGGAAGCGGCTCACGCGGTCGAGGAACGCGCCGAGGCTGTGGTAGGTGCCCTCGAGCTCGAGACCGATGGGCCACTCGGCGTGGAGCTCCCGCGTGGCGATGGGCTGCGGCCGGAACCCGCGGATCGTCAGGTTCGACTGCGTGGCCAGGGTCTGGATGCGGCGCAGCAGATCGCCCACGTCCTTTTCCTCCGGCAGGATGGGTTTGAGCGCCTCGAGCCGCGCCTCGAGGTCCGCCACCTGCGCCCGGAAGGCCGGCAGCTGCCGGGCGGTCTCGCTGCCCTTGGCGTTGCGGGCGCGAATCGCCTCCAGCTCGCGGTTCCGGGCCGCGAGGATCTCCTGCTGCGGCATCTCGTAGAAGTAGTAGAAGGCGCCGGCCGCGCCCAGGGCGAGGAGCGCGAAGACGCCCAGCTGCCCGTACCAGGGAAGCTTCCCCATGCCCAGGCTAGCCACGGGGACCTCCCTTCGCCGCAGGGCGGCCCTTCACGGGCGCCGCCACCGGCAGCGTCTCGATGCCGGCCATCTGGAACGACCCGCGGATGGAGAACCGGATGGTCTCCGGCCCGCCGCCCTGGCCCGTCACGACCTCGCTCGAGAGGATCTCGACCGGCCGTCTGAAGTAGCGCGAGGCTTCGAGGTTGCCGATGAAGTCGGAGAGAGAGGTGAGCGAGAGGCAGCGGCCCTCGATGGTGACGTCGTACGCCTGCTGCCGGATGCCGGTCAGCCACATCATGTCGGGCAGGGCGCGGCTCACCTGGTCCACGATGTGGACCGGCGCGCTCTGGCCCCGCCTCAGCTCGTCGATCAGCGTGGCACGCTGCTCGAGCTGACCCCGCCGCGCCTCGAACTGGGCGACCTCCTTCAGGATCTCGGCCAGCCGCTGCTCCTCGCGCCGCGCCTCGGCCAGCTGGCGGTCCGCGGTGGCCACCATCTGCCCCAGCGCCCAGTACCGCCACCCGATCCCGAGGGCTGCCAGCACGAGGATGAGGCTGCCGAGGACGGTCAGCTTCTGGGCCGCCTGGAGCCCTTTCGACGCGGCCTTGGCCGCGCGGCGCTCGGATGCGAGCAGGTTGATGCGAATCATCGGTCGCCCACCTTGCGCAGCGCGAGCCCGATGGCCACGGCGGCCACGGGCGCCAGTTCCTCGGCCGAGGCCACGCCCAGCTTGGCCGGATCGATGGACACCTGGCGGAAGGGATCGAACGTCTCCACCTTCGTGTGGAAGCGCGCGGCGAGCGCCTGGGCGAATCCCTCGATTCGGGACGCGCCCCCGCTCAGCACGATCCGGTCGATCCGATCGCTCGACGCCGTCGCCTTGAAGAAGTCGAACGTCTTCTCGACCTCGAGCAGGACGTTGTCCGTCATGGCCTTCAGCACGGGGCGGGCATCGTCGTAGGCCGCGCCCTCGACGTCCTCGCCCTTCTTCAGCTGCTCGGCCAGGTCGTAGGGCAGGCCCAGCTCGCGCTGCACGGCCTCGGTGAAGGCGTTCCCGCCCATCGAGATGTCCCGGGTGAACACGGACTGCGAGCCGTTCAGGACGTTGATGTTCGTGGCGCTGGCCCCCATGTTGAGCAGCGCCACGATGACACCATCTTCGAAGCCATAGTTGGCCTCGTAGGCGTTCTGCAGGGCAAAGGCATCCACGTCGACGATGACGGGGGTCCGGCCGGCCTGCACGATGACGTTGGTGTAGTCGGCAATCTTGTCCTTCTTGGCCGCCACGAGGAGCACGTCCATGGTGCCCTGCCCCTCGCCGCCGGCCGCCGGGGTGAGGACCTCGTAGTCCAGGTTGACGTCCTGGATGTCGAAGGGGATGTACTGCTCGGCCTCCCAGTAGATGGACTCGCCGAGCTCCTGCTCGGTCATGGCGGGCAGGGTGATCTTCTTGACGATCACCGAGTTGCCCGACAGCGAGGCCACGACGTCCCTCGCCTTGAACTGCTTGTTCTCGAAGAGGCGTCGGACCGCGTCGGCCACGGCCCCGCCGTCGATGATGGCGCCGTCCACGATGCTGTCGGGGGGAATGGGCTCCACCCCGACGGCCGAGACGCGATAGCCCTTGCCGGCGGGCCTGAGTTCGATGGCTTTGATGGCGCTCGACCCGATGTCGAGCCCGACCAACCCTTTGCTTAGGCGAAAGAACAAGGCAGTGTCTCCGCTTCTTCGTCCACCCCGTCGCATGGGCAAAGCCGGTACCAGCCGGCCCCAAGGCCCCCTGGCCGACAAAATTGGCCGAAGAGGGCTGGTTGCTCGAGTCCGCGGGCGGCCTGGGTGAACCCGATCGCTGACAGAATTGCAAGCGGCTGACGGAAACTGCCGTTCCCGCCTGCGGGTCAGCGACGGCCTCTCGCGGAGGGGACTCGTTGAGGCTTATCGGGTCCTGCCTGGGCAGGAACAGGGGGAGAGCCCAGGGCCGAGGTTCCGGGGGGGCTGGCCGACGGCGCCTGGCCGGCGGGTGTCGGCAGGGTGGGACCCCCCCTTGTCGGCTGGTTGATGGCCAGAACTCCCGCCCCCGCTGCGAGTTCCGGCCGTTCTCGCCCTTGCATTCGGGTTTGCTTCGTCGTATCATTTCGGTTTGCCGTGCCCGAGGACGGGGGCGGCAGGGACCCGTACCCAGGACTCGATTCATGCCTACTTACGTTGCAACCCCGGCGAGCGTGACCAGCCGCTGGCACCTCATCGACGCCGAGGGGAAGGTGCTCGGCCGCGTCGCCAGCCACGCGGCGCGCCTGCTCCAGGGCAAGCACAAGGCGACTTATACCCCGTTCATCGACACGGGCGACCACGTGGTCATCGTCAATGCGGCCAGGGTCAAGCTGACCGGCCGCAAGGACGAGCAGAAGATGTATCGGCGCCACAGCGGCTACTCGGGCGGTCTGCGCGAGGAAACCGCGAAGGTGGTGCGCCAGCGTCAGCCCGTGCGGCTCATGGAAGAGGCCGTGCGCGGCATGCTGCCCAAGTCGAAGCTCGGCGACGCCATGTTCCGCAAGGTGAAGGTGTACGCGGGCGGCACCCACCCGCATCAGGCTCAGCAACCCACTCAGTTCGAGGTCGCATAAAATCTTGGCTGCTACTCAGTATTACGCCACCGGACGCCGCAAGGAGTCCACCGCACGCGTCTTCCTCCGTCCCGGCACGGGCACCATCACGGTCAACCACCGCGCCTTCGACAACTACTTCCCCACCGAGGCCCTGCGCGTGCAGGTCAAGGTGCCGCTGGCGCTCACCGAGACGGTCGGGCAGTTCGACGTGCTGGCCACGGTCAGCGGCGGCGGCGTCACGGGCCAGGCCGGCGCCATCCGGCTCGGCATCGCGCGCGCGCTCTGCGCGTTCAGCGCCGAGCTCCGCCCGCGCCTCAAGAAGGACGGCCTGCTCACGCGCGACGCCCGCGCGAAGGAGCGCAAGAAGTACGGCATGGCTGGCGCGCGGAAGCGCTTCCAGTTCAGCAAGCGCTAGTTCGTCGATTCGCACTTGTGTGGCCCCCTGTCTCGGGGCCGAAGAGCCACTCGGATGGCCCCCAGGTGTGGGGCCGGGACGTTGGAGGTAGCTTGACCCCGCTCGCGATGAAGGACCTGCTCGAAGCAGGCGCACATTTCGGCCACCAGACGAAACGCTGGAACCCCAAGATGAAGCCGTTCATCTTCGGTGAGCGGTCCGGCATCTACATCCTCGACCTGGGCAAGACGGTCAGGCTCTACAACGAGGCCGAGGGGTACATCCGGCAGCTGGCGGCCGAGGGCAAGACCATCCTCTTCGTGGGCACCAAGCGCCAGGCGCAGGACGTCGTCGCGGAGGAAGCGGCGCGCTGCGGCATGTACTACGTCAACGAGCGATGGCTGGGCGGCCTGCTCACCAACTTCACCACGATCCAGCGGAGCATCGCCCGGCTGCGCGATCTCGAGGCCATGTCTACCGACGGGCGCTACGAGTTCATGCCGAAGAAGGAGATCGCGCGGGCCGAGAAGGAGAAGCGCAAGCTCCAGAAGAACCTCGACGGCATCCGCAGCATGGGCCGGCTGCCGGACGCGTTGTTCGTCGTGGACACGCGCAAGGAACAGATTGCCGTGGACGAGGCCCGCAAGCTCAAGATTCCGGTGATCGGCGTCGTCGACACCAACTGCGACCCCGATCAGGTGGACTTCGTCATCCCCGGCAACGACGATGCCCTGCGCTCCATCCGCCTCTTCGCGTCCCGTGTGGCCGATGCCGTCCTGGACGGCCGCACCGAGCGCGAGTCGCAGATGGCCGAACAGGCCCAGGCCGACGCCGAGGCCGCGGCGGCCGAGGAGGCGAGCCGCACGGTGCGGCCGGCCAACGTCCGCAAGCCGCAGCGCCCGTCCGAGACGCCCGTCACGCAGGGGTAGTCGTTCCGGGCGTGTTCGTTGCGCCGGCTCCGAGACGACCCGGGCCGGCGCCTTTCATGTACGGGCCCCTGGCGAGGCCGGGGCCGCACTTTTCCGAGGAGTCATAGAGCGATGTCAGCAATCACGGCCGAACAGGTGAAGCAGCTGCGCGACAAGACGGGCGCCGGCATGATGGACTGCAAGGCCGCCCTGGCCGAGACCGGCGGCGACATGGAGAAGGCCATCGAGGTCCTGCGGAAGAAGGGCCTGGCCTCGGCGGCCAAGCGCGCCGGGCGTGCCACCAACAACGGCCTCATCGGGCACTACATCCACATGGGCGGCAAGGTCGGCGTCCTGGTCGAGGTGAACTGCGAGACCGACTTCGTGGCCCGCACCGACGACTTCCAGACGCTGGCGAAGGAACTCGCCATGCACATTGCCGCCGCGGATCCCAGGTTCGTCCGCCGCGAAGACATTCCTGCCGACGTGCTGGAGAAGGAACGCGAGATCTACCGCGCCCAGTTCGCGGGCTCCGGCAAGCCCGCCACGGTCATCGAGAAGATCGTGGACGGGAAGCTCGAGAGCTACTACGCCCAGGTCTGCCTCATGGACCAGCCCTCGGTGCGCGATGCGAACGTCACCATCCAGCAGATGGTGTCGGCCGCCACGGCGAAGACGGGTGAGAACGTCACCATCTCGCGCTTCGTCCGCTTCAAGCTCGGCGACATGGCCGAATAGGACAAGGTTCTGGGGTTCGGAGGTTCCGGGGTTCGGAGGTTCTGGGGTTCTGGAGTTCTTCGAACCTCCGAGCCGAACCTCAGAACCTCCAGAACCCTCCAGAACCCCAGAACCCCAGAACCTCGGAACCTCTATAATTGCCTCCGTGGACGCACCCGCCGAGCCCTCCTACAAGCGCATCCTCCTCAAACTCTCCGGTGAAGCGCTCATGGGCGATCAGGCCTACGGCGTGGATCCGGCCGTTACCACCCGCATCGCCCAGGACATCGCCGACATCCGGTCGCTTGGCGTGCAGACCTCCATCGTCATCGGCGGCGGCAACATCTTCCGCGGCCTGGCGGCCAGCGCGCGCGGCATGGACCGCTCCACCGCCGACTACATGGGCATGCTGGCGACGGTCATCAACGCCCTGGCGCTGCAGGACGCACTCGAGCAGCACGGGGTGGCCACGCGCGTGCTCACGGCCATCGAAATGCGTGCCGTCGCCGAGCCGTTCATCCGGCGCCGCGCCGTCCGCCATCTCGAGAAGGGCCGCGTGGTCGTGTTCGCCGCGGGCACGGGCAACCCGTATTTCACCACCGATACCGCCGCGGCCCTGCGGGCCATGGAGATGCGGGCGGAGGTGATCCTGAAGGCCACCAAGGTGGACGGCATCTATACCGCCGACCCCATGAAGCATGCCGACGCGAAGCGCTACGATCGCGTGTCCTACCTGCAGGTGCTGCAGGAGCGCCTCCAGGTCATGGATGCCACCGCCATCTCGCTCTGCATGGACAACAAGCTGCCCATTGTCGTGTTCAGCCTGGCCGAGTCGGGCAGCATCCGCCGGGTGATCATGGGCGAGCCGGTAGGGACGACGGTGGGGGCCTAGGCACGCAGGTTCGAAGCACGAGGGTTCAGCGATGGATGTCAGCGACCTGAAGGGGCTGTTTGGAGAGGTGAAGAAGCGGATGGACGGGCACGTGGAGCACGTGCGCAAGGAATTGGCGCAGGTGCGCACGGGGCGGGCAACGACGGGGCTGCTCGATGGCGTGCACGTCGACGCCTACGGGTCGAAGATGCCGCTCAACCAGGTGGCCAGCCTCTCCATTCCCGAGCCGACGATGATCGTCGCTCAGCCCTTCGACCCGTCGCTGATGGGCGCCATCGAACGGGCCATCCGCAGCTCGGACCTGGGCCTCAACCCGGCCAACGACGGCAAGGTCGTGCGCATCCCCATTCCGCCGCTGAACGACGAGCGGCGCAAGGAGCTGTCCCGGCACGTCCACAAGATGACCGAGGAGGGCCGCAACCACGTGCGCACCGTCCGCCGCGACGCGAACGACAAGCTGAAGAAGATGCTCAAGGATCACCAGATCTCCGAGGACGACGAGAAGCGCGCCCTCGCCGAAGTGCAGAAGGCCACCGACGAGCACATCAAGGGCATCGACGACCTGCAGCAGAAGAAGGATCAGGAACTCCTGGGTAAGTAGGGGCCTCGAACCGTGCACCCCTGCGCCGTGCACCCCTGCGCCGTGCAGCCCTGCACCTTGGTCTGACCCATGTATTTCACCCACCTCGAATGCGCGTCCGGCTGCGGCGCGGGTCCGTTCGACCCGCGCGAGCGGCACTTCCTCTGTCCCTCGTGCGGGCTGCCCCTGCTCGCCCGCTACGATCTGGCCGCCGCGCGCGGTTGGTCGCGCGACTCGCTCGTCGGCCGCCAGCCGGACATGTGGCGCTATCGCGAGATGCTGCCGCTCCTGCCCGGTGACGAGCCGGTGACGCTCGGGGAAGGGTTCACGCCCCTGTTCCACGCGCGGCGCCTGGGAGAGACGCTCGGTCTCGACCGGCTGTACATCAAGGACGAGTCGCTGAACCCGACCAACTCGTTCAAGGCCCGCGGGCAGTCCGCCGCCATCACCCGCGCGAAGGCCCTGGGTGCGACGACGATTGCGCTCCCCACCGCGGGCAATGCGGGCAACGCCGCCGCGGCCTACTCCGCCGCCGCCGGGCTCGAGTGCCAGGTGTTCATCCCGAAGGACGCCAAGCGTCCCTTCATCGACGAGTGCCGGCTCTACGGCGCGACCGTCACGCTGGTCGACGGCCTCATCACCGACGCCGGGAAGATGGCCGCCGACAAGGGCAAGCCTCTCGGCTGGTACGACGTGTCGACGCTGAAGGAGCCGTACCGCGTGGAGGGCAAGAAGACCATGGGGTACGAGCTGGCCGAGCAGTTCAAATGGAAGCTGCCGGACTGGATCATCTATCCCACCGGCGGCGGCACGGGCCTGGTGGGCATGTGGAAGGCCTTCGCGGAGATGGAGGCCATCGGGTGGGTCCCGTCCGGCCACAGGCCACGCATGGTCTCAGTCCAGGCCGCGGGCTGCGCGCCCGTCGTCCGGGCGTTCGAGCAGGGGACGGCGAAGGCCGCGCCGTGGGAGAACGCTCACACGCGTGCGGATGGCCTTCGGGTCCCTCGCGCCATTGGCGATTTCCTGATCTTGCAGGCCGTCCGCGACAGCGGCGGCACGGCCCTCGCCGTCACCGACGAGCAGATGGTCCTGGACATGCTCGAGATCGGCCGGCACGAGGGCGTCAGCGCAGCCCCCGAAGGCGGCGCCGCCCTCTCCGCCATCCGCCGGCTCGTGGCCGACGACCGCATCGAGCGCGACGACACCGTGGTCCTCTTCAACACTGGCGGCGCGCTGAAGTACCTGGACGTTCTGGCACGGTAGGTCAGGCACGGAGGTTCGAGGCACGCAGGTTCGAAACACGGAGGTTCGAAACACGGAGGTTCGAAGCACGGAGGTTCGAAGCACGAGGGGGGTGCGAAGCACGGGGGTTCGAAGCACGGAGGTTCGAAACACGGAGGTTCGAAACACGGAGGTTCGAAGCACGGAGGTTCGAAGCACGGAGGTTCGAAGCACGGGGGTTCGAGGCACGCAGGTTCGAAACCCGGAGGTTCGCAACCCCGTGCTTCGCACCCCTCGTGCTTTGCACCCCTCGTGCTTTGCACCCCTCGTGCTTTGAACCCCTTCGTGCTTCGCACCCCTTCGTGCTTCGCACCCCTTCGTGCTTCGCACCCCTCGTGCTTTGAACCCCCCCGTGCTTCGAACCCCCTCGTGCTTCGAACCCCCTCGTGCTTCGCACCCCTCGTGCTTTGAACCCCCTCGTGCTTCGCACCCCCGTCGTGCTTCGCACCCCTCGTGCTTTGAACCCCCTCGTGCTTTGAACCCCCTCGTGCTTCGCACCCCTTCG
>CAUJDN010000100.1 GCA_963169195.1 Acidobacteriota bacterium
TCGGCATCGACCTGGGGGGCACCAAGATCGAAGGGGTGGTGCTCGACGACGGAGGAGGCGAGTGCCATCGCGTGCGTGTCGCGACGCCGCACGGTGACTATGCGGGCACGATCGCGGCCATACGGCGGGTGGTCGAAGACCTCGAGCAGGCGGCGGGTCGCCGCTGCACGGTGGGCGTGGGCATGCCGGGCGCGATCTCGCCGGCGACCGGTCTCGTGAAGAACGCCAACTCGACCTGGTTGATCGGCCGTCAACTGGATTGCGATCTCGAGGCGGCCCTTGGCCGCCCGGTCCGTCTCGAGAACGATGCCAACTGCTTCGCGTTGTCGGAAGCAACCGACGGCGCCGGGGCGGGTGCCGGCGTCGTGTTCGGTGTCATCCTCGGCACCGGCACGGGGGGCGGCGTGGTCGTGCGAGGCCGCGTGCTTCGCGGCGCCAATGCCATCGCGGGCGAGTGGGGCCACAACCCGCTGCCGTGGCCCGCGGCCGGTGAGTGGCCCGGTCCCCCCTGCTACTGCGGCCGCACGGGCTGCCTCGAGACGTTCCTGTCCGGGCCGGGGCTGGCGGCGGACCACGCGCGCGTCACCGGCGCCCGCCTCGACAGCCGGGACATCGCGGAGCGTGCGGCCCGGGGCGATGCCGCGGCGTCGGCCACGATCGGGCGCTATGCGGAGCGCCTGGCGCGAGGGCTGGCGTCGGTCGTCAACGTCCTGGATCCTGACGTGATCGTCCTCGGTGGCGGCCTGTCACACATCGCGGAGCTGTATGCGAGGGTGCCGCGCATGTGGGCGGAGTGGGTGTTTTCCGACCGCGTCGACACGCGGCTGGCACCGCCGCGGCACGGCGATGCCAGCGGCGTGCGCGGCGCCGCGTGGCTGTGGGGAGACGAGGCGGGCCGACGCTGAGCGGGCGTCGCCGTCGAGTTGGGCGACGAGTTCCGGGTTCCCCTGCCTGCCTGCCTGTCGCGCCAAAAGTAACTGTTACCCAAGCCCTCTCCGTCGCGCCATAAATCGGGTTACCGAGGTCAGGCGGCCTCGTCGTCGGTAAGTGAGCGTTTCTGGCCGGGGCGGGCGCGCGGTCCAGACCGCCGAAGGCGCCCCGAAGGGGCCGGAGCGGAGCGACGGGGCTGGACGGCGCGCCCGCCCCGGCCCAGACTCGCGTCCGACGACGAGGGCGCGGGCCGGGCCCGGCGGGCCAGCGCGAAGAGCCGTTCGAGCCCCGCGTCAATCCGGGCGCGCAACTCGAACGGGTCGAGTTGGCGCTGTTGCGCGACGAGCGCCGCGACCTTGAGCCGGTTGGCGGTCGGACACGCCTGCACGCGCGCCAAGGGCGTCTGCGGCGCGTCGTACCGCCGCCGCACCTTGCTGCCGACGCGTTCCTTGCGCAGCAACTTCACGGTCGGCAGGAAGAGGTTTTGGAGCAGGCGGTGGTCCGCGTAAACCGCGTTGAGGGCGGCCACAGCCTCGGCGGTATCGTAGCGCTCATACCCCACGAGCTTGCGCACGTGCGTCCAGTTCTTCTGCTCGATATGCGCGTTGTCGTCCTTCTTGTAGGGGCGCCCGCGGGTGAACTGGATCTGCTGGGTCGCGCAGTAGCGCACCAGGTGCGCGTTGATGAACTCCGGACCGTTGTCCGAGTCGATGCCCGCCAGGGCAAAGGGGAGTTGCCGCCGCAAGGCGTCCAATTGGGTGCAGACGCGCACCTGGCCCTTGCCGAGCACCGCGCCGCTCTCCACCCACGTCGTCTGGATGTCGGTGAGATTCAGCGTGTAGGCGAACTCGCCGTCGGCCCGGTCTCCCGAGTGCGTCACCAGGTCGATCTCCGTGAATCCCGGCACCTGCACGTTCCACCGATCGGTCTTGATCGGAATGTGGTGCTTCAGCAACGTGCCCGGTTTCGTCCCGCCATACTGGCGCTTCTTCAGCGTGCGCTTGACCGGCGCCAGGACCCGGTCCATCTGCCGCGCACTCATCGTCGCCAACAACGTCGCGTCCGGCGCGCTCACGCGCTGCCGGTGCTGCAGCCACGGGAGCCACGTCGGGATCAGCGCCCGCAACCGCACCGACCAGGGATACCCGGCCGCTTCCCAGATGGTCCGTAACGCGCGCACCACCCCGGGGCCATACCGGACCGGGCGCCCGCGCCGCGGCCCGCGCGCTCGGGGGGGCGTCGCCCGGTTCAACAACCGTACGGCCGCCTTGCGGTGATACCGCGTCACCTCACACACCTCGTCCAACAGCCTCCCCCGCTTCGTCGTCGGGGCGGCCTGATACCGTTCCCACATCCGCGCCAGATACTCCGTTCGTGCCTGTGGTCCCACTCGGGTCGCTCCCATGGATGACTCCTTTCATGGGTAACCCGACTTCTGGCGCGACGATAGCCCTCCGGGTAACCTTTACCATGGCGCGATACGGCCGCTGGCCTTCCCGCGCCCGCTGGGCGACAATTGGTGTTCTCCGGTCCGGCGGCGTCGCTGGCCGTCGTGTCCCGCATCTGCGCCCACCGCCCATGGGGTTCTTCGACCGTCTCCGAGACAGCCTCCGCAAGACCAAGCAGCAGTTCGTCGAGCGCTTCGACGAGGTGGTGCGTCGCGCCGACACGCCAGAGCGCCTGGAGGCGCCGGTCGATCGCGACACGCTCGAGACGCTGGAGGAGATCCTGCTCTCGGCCGACGTCGGCGTGGCGGCCACCGGGCACGTGCTCGACCGCGTGCGCGCGCGGGCCCGCCATGGCGAAAGCCTGCGCGCGCTGGTCAAGGAGGAAATCCTCGCGGTGCTCCAGGATGCCGAGCGCGCGCCAGCCGGCGGCACGCGTCCCCACGTGGTGCTCGTCGTCGGCGTCAACGGCACCGGCAAGACGACG
>CAUJDN010000101.1 GCA_963169195.1 Acidobacteriota bacterium
CGGGGCGTGTCAGGCCTTCGGGGCGAACGCCTGGGCCACGACGCGGCGCTGGATCTTGCCCGTCGCCGTTCGCGGGATCGCCTCGGTGATGTGGATCTGCTTCGGCCGCTTGAACTCCGCCAGCCGTTCCCTGCAGAAGGCGTGCAGCTCCGTCTCGGTGACGGGCTCGCGGAGGACCACGGCCGCGGCCACCTCCTCGCCCCATGTCTGGTGCGGCACGCCGAAGCACACGGCCTCGGCGACGGCCGGATGCGTGAGCAGCACCTCATCGATCTCGCGCGGCGAGATCTTCTCGCCGCCGCGGTTGATGAGCTCCTTCAGCCGGCCCACCAGCGTCAGATACCCGTCGGCGTCGAGCACGCCCTGATCGCCCGTGCGGAACCAGCCACCCGCGAAGAACGCGGTGGCGTTGGCCTCGGGGTTGTTCTCGTAGCCCGTGATGACGTTGGGCCCGTGGATGCACACCTCGCCGCGCTCGCCCGGGGGCAGCTCGCGACCCTGGTCGTCGCGGATGCTGATCCGCACGTCGGTGCCCGGCCCGACCGAACCCGGGACGCGCTTGCCCGGCGGCAGCGGGTTGGACGCCATCTGGTGCGCGGCCTCGGTCATGCCGTAGGCCTCGAGCACGGGCGCGCCGAAGGCGGCCTCGAGATCGTGCATGACCTGCGGCGGCAGCGACGCGCTGCACGACCGGATGAAGCGCAACTTCTCGGCGCCTGCTGGACATGGGTCGCCCGGCTTGTGACGTGCCAGCAGCAGCTGGTGGATGGTGGGCACTGCCGAGTACCACGTGGCGCCGGCTTCCTGGGCGACCCTCCAGAACGAGAGGGGCGAGAACTTCGCCGGCACCACGACGGTGCCGCCCGTGGTGAGCGTCGCCAGCGTGGAGGCGACCAGGCCGTGGACGTGGAACAGCGGCATCACGCAGAGCGACACGTCATCCTGCGTGAGCGCGTAGCTGCGCGCGACGTTCTGCGCCGAGATGGTGAGGTTCGCGTGGCTGAGCGGCACGCGCTTGGGGCGACCGGTGCTGCCGCTGGTGTGGAGGATGAGCGCCACGTCGTCGACCTCGGGCGGCGCCACGGGGACGCGCCCGGCCATCTCGCGCAGCGACACGACGCCCTCGGGGCTCGTGTCCACGGTGAGGATCGGCACCGAGCCGGCCGCCTGCCGGGCCTCGTCCATCCCCTCGGGCGGCAGGAGCAGCACCTTCGCGTTGGTGTCCTCCAGGTAGAAGCGGAACTCGTCTTCCTTGTAGCCCGGGTTGAGCGGCGCCGCCGTGCCGGCGACCGACGCAGCCAGGAACGACACCACGGTCGCAAAGCCATT
Organism: Acidobacteriota bacterium; assembly: GCA_963169195.1. Lineage (GTDB taxonomy): Bacteria > Acidobacteriota > Vicinamibacteria > Vicinamibacterales > UBA2999 > VFZN01. The sequence continues at coordinate 1,330 of CAUJDN010000101.1, forward strand.
GGGAATGGCCATCCCCACGCGGTCACCCCGCCGGATGCCGGCGGCCGCGAGCGCCTCGGCCAGGTCCTGGACTTGTCGGCGAAGCTCGCCGTAGGTGAGGCGGACGTTCAGGTCGGGCTGGACGAGGGCTGTCCGATCGGCCGGAATCGGCTCCAGCAGGCCGGACAGGGTGGTCGGCACAGACGTGGTGGCGCTCATGGGGGCGGCGGTTCCTTCCCGGGAAAAGTGGGCGCCCAGTCTGCCACGAAGCGGAGGTTTACGGAAGATCCGCCTGCCTCAGCGAGCGAAGACGGTCCGGCCACCCACGATTGTTCGCACGACCTTCGCGTTTCGAATCTCCGGCGCTGGAATCGTGCGCAGGTCCTGGTCGATGAGCGCCAGGTCTGCCAGCATCCCGGCGGCGATGACACCCTTCTCCTTCTCCTCGAACGACGCGTGCGCACCCGCGCGCGTGTACGCGGCAAGCGCCTGCTCGACCGTGATCTTCTGCGACGGCACCCATCCGTCCGGGTTCCTGTCGTCCAGTGTGCGGCGGGTCACCGCCGCATAGATGCCCTCCAGCGGCGTCGGCGGCGCGACGAACCAGTCGCTGCCGAACGCGAGCGACGCCTGCGCGTCCAGGAGCGACTTGAACGCGTACGTGCCCTGCGCGCGCTCCGGGCCAATCACCTTCTCCGCCCACCGCCCATCGTCGATGGCGTGGTAGGGCTGCATGCTTGGAATGACGCCCAGCGCGGCAAAGCGCGGGATGTCGGCCGGGGCCAGATGCTGCGCGTGCTCGATGCGGAAACGCCGATCGCGCGGCCCGTGCTCCTTCGCCACGCGCTCGTAGATGTCGAGCAGCGTCTGGTTGGCGCGGTCCCCGATGGCGTGCACCATCACCTGCAGGCCCGCACCGTCGGCCCCCGAGATCCACGTGTAGAGATCCTCCGGCGTATTGACGAAGAAGCCGCGATCCTTCGGCGCGTCGGTGAACGGCTCGTGGAACGCCGCCGTGTGCGATCCGAGCGATCCGTCCACGAAGCCCTTGAGGCCGCCCACGCGCAGCCACTGGTCGCCGCGCCCCTCGGGACCGTACGTCTTCGCCTTCACGGCCTCGGCCAGGCGCGCCCAGGTATTGAGCGGCACCGCCGCGTAGACGCGCGTCTTCAGCCTTCCGGCCTTGTTGGCGCGATCGAGCACGGCGAGTTCGTCCCACGTGCCCATGTGGTGGACCGTGGTCACGCCCTGCTCTCCCACGTAGCGCATCGCCGCCTCGAGCGCCCGGTCCTGCATCTCGCCCGTCGGCGGCGGCATCTTCGTGGCCACCAGGTCCATGGCGTTGTCCTTGAGGAGGCCCGTCAGCTCGCCGCGGGCGTCGCGGACGATCTCGCCGCCTGCCACGTCCTTCGCCGCCCGCGTGACACCCGTGGCGCGGAGGGCGGCGGAATTGGCGAGTGCCATGTGCCCGTCCAGGCGGTTCACCCACACCGGACGGTCGGGCGTGACGCTGTCGATCCAGTCGCGGCGGGGCAGCTCACCGCCCCAGAGCTGGTGATCCCAGTCGCCACCGGTGATCCATGTGCCTGCCGGCACCGTCTTCGCGAAGGCGCCGATGCGCGCCACGAACTCCTCGCGCGTCTTCGCATCGCGCAACTGCACCGACGCCAGGCGCGAGCCG
>CAUJDN010000102.1 GCA_963169195.1 Acidobacteriota bacterium
GCTTCGAACCTCCGTGCCTCGAACCCCCGTGCTTCGAACCTCCGTGCCTCGAACCCCCGTGCTTCGAACCTCCGTGCCTCGAACCCCCGTGCTTCGAACCTCCGTGCCTCGAACCCCCGTGCTTCGCCCCCCGTGCTTCGAACCTCCGTGCTTCGAACCTCCGTGCCTCGAACCCCGTGGTTCGAACCCCCCGCGCTTCGAACCTCCGTGCTTCGAACCTCCGTGCTTCGAACCCCCGTGCTAAGGCACGATCCGGAACCCGTAGGTCGCCGATTCCTTCCCTGCCGTCACCTCGAGCACGAAATCACCCTGCGCCAGGGGCGCCAGAGTCACGTCGGCCACCACGTAGCGGGCTCCGGTCTGTTCGTCGATCCGCTCGGACGTCGCAACGGGCAGCGGCAGCGGCGCGCCCTCGCGTGTCAACACACGTCCGCTCGTGGTGAGTGCGCCAGCGGCGAGCACCGGCACCTCGACGCGCAGACGCTCGGTGCGGCGGAATCGCGGGTCTGCGGTGGGGTGATAGGCGAGGCCGGTCGCCGGCCCGCGCCTGAACGCCACGGAGGCGCCACTGATGTTCTGTCCCTCTGGTGCCACGACAGCATGCGTGGCGGCACGAATCGAGTCGCGGCCATCCGCCGCGCGCCCCTCGACACGAACCGAGTACCGCCCGGGCGCCAGCCCGCCGTCGGGTCCCTCCACGACCACGCTCCGCTGGCCTGCGCCCATCGTGGCATCCAGCACGATGGGCGCGCCGCCACGGTCCGACTCGATGAACACCTGCAGGGTTCCGCCGGCCTGCCATTCCGGCCGCTTCAGCGTGGCCGCGTCCAACTCGACGACGGCACGCACGCGGTCGGCCAGCCCCGCCGCCTGTATCCGCACGGGCAGGTTGCCGCGGCCGGGAACGATGGCGTCCAGCGCGCGAGAGACGGCAGGAGGCGGAGCCGGGCGCGCACCGGGCGCGCCTGGCCCGCCGATGGCGGCACCAGCCGCCCGCGCTTCGGCTTCTGTGGGCGCCAGGTATCCGGGCCTGGCGCGCACCTCCACGTCCGGGCGCGTCACCTTCACCGTGATGCGACGAAACCGCCCATCGAGCTTCGTGTTGGTCGAGTAGTAGCTGAGCAGGTAGTACGCGCTCGTGTCGGCGAGCATGCGCGCGAGCGCGCCCCCGGTGTCGTTCGTGTTGAGGACCCACGCGCCCCCGGTCTGCTCGGCCAACTCCCGCAGCCCGTTCTGCCGGTTGGCGAGACGCTGTCGGTCGACCTCCGGTGACGAGGGACGAAATGCCCCGCCGATCGCCGCGTCGAACACCACCAGGCCGCGTGGATCCAGGGGATAGAACGAGACGTTGGCGCGGTTGGCACGCTGGGCGAGCTGGCGCACTTCGAGCTCGTGGTCGATGTAGCCCAGCATCACGCGCTCGCGCTCGCACGAGTCCAGGCGGCCGGCGCCGTAGCCGCCCTCCCGGGGATCCGGCTGGGTGGTCACGCGGCCGTCGATGCCCACGCCCACCGGCGGGGCGCCGCCTGGCGTGGACCCACCCAGCGGGCGCGCCAGCTGATCGTTCCGCCTGAAGAGGATCCAGCCCTCCGAGAGCAGGACGACGAACTTGCGCTCGTCGCGAAGCCCATCGAGGTGGCGCACCATGCCGTCGAGCGCACGCAGCGTCTTCTGCTCGCGCCGCCGCTCGATCATCTCCTGGGCGAGGCCGGCGGTGCTGCCCGAGTCGGGATAGCAGGCCCTGATGTCCTGCTCGCGCGGATCGCGCGTGCTCAGCCGGTCGCGCTGCCCCCAGGTCCACGCGTCGCGCAGGATGCGGTCGATGCCGTCACCGCGCCGGGTCAGCGTCATGTTCTGCGGCGTGATGTCGGGCGTCATCACGCCCACCAGATCGCGCGGGCCCACCACTTTGTCGAGGAATCCCGACACGGCCGCGGACGCACGGGCCGAGCCGTCCAGCCCGACGTGCCAGTGGTCCAGGAAGATGACGAACAGGCGCGCATCGGGATCCTGCGCGGCCTCGATCTCGTCGCGCGTCGAGCTCGGGTCGGGCGCGGCGGTCGTAACGCCGTGGCCCTCGCGGACCCGGACGAGCTCGAAACCCTCCACCTTCTGTGGCTGGTCGTCCTCGAACACCTCGAAGTCCTCGACGGTCAGGTCCGCCACCGGCTGCCCGTCGGCCGTGACATAGGCGTCCAGCCGCACCAGGTTCGTGCCCGCGCGGAAGCGTGGCATGGGCTCCTGTGCCGGTTCCTGCTCCGCCTGCTGGGCTGCCGCTGGGAGCAGGCCGAGTGCGAGGATCGTGAGTGCCCTGGCCAGCAGTGACGGAGCGCGCGAGGTGCGGCGCATGATCACACTCTACAGGTTCTGAGGTTCTGAGGTTCTGGGGTTCTGAGGTTCTGAGGTTCTGAGGTTCTGAGGTTCTGGGGTTCTGAGGTTCTGAGGTTCTGGGGTTCTGAGGTTCTGGGGTTCTGGGGTTCTGAGGTTCTCGGGTTCTCGGGTTCTCGGGTTCTGAGCGCCCGGGTGCTCAGCGAGCGAAGGCGGAGCCTGCCGCGCCGAAGCGCGGGCCCCGTTCAACGCGCGTAGGCGGAGCTGGTCGCGCCGAAGCTCGGAGCGCTACCCCCGAGCGTAGGCGGGGCGCCTGAGCCAGCGCCAGATCCACCGCACGGCCAGGATCATCGACAGCAGGATGGCCGCGCTCACGCCGAGCGCAACCAACGGATACTTCAGGGTGATCACCCCGAGCGCCACGACGAACACGTCCTCGATGAGGCTGAGCGCCCAGTTCGAGAAGGGTTCCGGGCTGGCATTGGCGGCCACGCGCGTGCTGGCCTTCGTGGCGTGGCTGCCGGCGGCCACCGCGCCACCGAGGAGCGCCACCAGGCCCTCGACCGTCGGCGAGGCCTCGCCGAGCGCCGCCACGGCGATGAGCGCGCCGCCCACCGGCCGGACGAACGTGTGGACCGCATCCCACATGGTGTCCACCCACGGAATCTTGTCCGCGAAGAACTCCACCGTGTAGAGCACGGCGGCCGCGCCGATGACCCACGGGTTGTTGAACACCTGGAACTGGTCGGGCAGCGCCACCCACCCGTACCGTGCCGCCAGCCCCACCAGCGCCACGGTGGCATAGAGGTTCACCCCGGCAGCCAGCGAGAAGCCCAGTGTGCGCCCCAGCGTGACAAGGATGTCCATGTTGCCTTCTGTTGGACTACTGACGAAGCAGCGCCTCGATCCGTTCGCGCACGACGGCAATCAGCTCGTCGCGATCGTCGACCGACTTCCCTTTGGTCGGCACCGGCTCGCCAATCCTCACGGCCACCCTCACCGGCCGGACAATCGCGCTCCCCTTCCGCATGGCGTCGCGCCCGCCGGAGATGGCCACCGGCACGATGGGCGCCTGGGCCTTGATGGCCATGATGAACCCGCCCTTCTTGAAGGGCAAGAGGTCGGCGGTCCGGCTCCGCGTGCCTTCCGGGAAGATGAGGAACGAGTTGCCGCTGCGGATGGAGGCGGCGGCCTGCTCGATGGCGCCCATGGCCGCCTCCTTCTGCTCGCGCGGCACCGGGATGAAGCCGCCCACCTGGATGACCGTGCCCAGGATGGGCAGCCTGCCCAGCTCCGCCTTGTAGAGGATGTGCAGCCGCCGGTGGAGCGCCCGGAACAGCACCGGCGGGTCCACGTTGCTCTGGTGGTTCGAGCAGAACACCACCGGCTGGCCCGCAGGCACGTGCTCGCGGCCCGTGACGCGGTAACGGATGCCCGCGAGGCCGAGCGCGAGCATCACGCCAAGGTGCCCGAGCTCGTACAGCAGGCCCTTCAGCCTGAGCGGCACCGCGATGGCCAGCCCGACAGGACCGGCCACCCCGACGTAGAGCCCGACCACGACGTAGGTGATGACCGAGCGAACAGCGGCGACAAAGGTGGACATCAGTGATCGAGCCGGGAGTCGGGAGTCGCGAACCGGGAGTCGAACGCTGGGCGCCTGGAACGGCGCAACCTATTCAGCACCCCTGCCCCATCAGGGCGTCTCCGCCGGCGGCTTCAGTTCGTATCCGGCCGGTGGCACCGCCCCCATGAGGTGAGTCACGAAGTAGTCCCAGCGCCGGCGCATCATGTACGGCTCGTTCCCGAAGCCGTGACCGCGGTTCGGGAGGATGATCAGATCGAAGTCCTTGTTCGCCTTGATCAGCTCGTTCACCACCAGCAGCGTGTTGTAGACCGGCACGTTGCTGTCCATCGTCCCGTGCGCGAGGAGGAGCTTGCCCTTCAGCTGATGCGCGACGAGCTGGTTCGCCTGGTTGTCGTAGTTCGACTTCCCGCCGGCCTGGTGCTCGAGCAGCCCCTGCCACTTCTCGCCCCAGTCGTCCTCGTAGGTGCGGTTGTCGTGATTCCCCGCCTGCGAGACCCCGACCTTGAAGAAGTCCGGGTACCGAAACATGGCGCCCGCGGTGGCGTAGCCGCCGCCCGAGTGCCCGTAGATGCCCGCGCGATCCAGGTCGATCCACGGGAAGCGCGAGGCCAGCTCCTTCATGCCGGCCACCTGATCCGGCAGCGTGTTGTCCCCCATGTCCCCGTAGTACTTCTCGTGGAAGCGCTTCGATCGCCACGGGGTGCCCATGCCGTCGATCTCCACGACGACGAAGCCGAGCTCGGCGAGCGCCTGCGTGTCGGCGCGGGCGGCGGCGAACTGCCGGCTCCCGACGGACCCCGTCTGCGGGCCCGGATAGATGTGGTTGATGATGGGGTACTTCCGGGACGGGTCGAAGCGCGTCGGCCGGTACAGCAGGCCGTGGAGGTCGGTGACGCCATCACGCGCCTTCACCGTGATCCGCTGCGGCGGCTGCCAGCCCGTGGCCACCAGCTTCGAGATGTCCGCCTTCTCCAGTGCCAGCACGTCGGCGCCCGCCTGGTCCCGCAGCACCGCGGTCGGCGGCGTGTCGGGCGTCCCCCACACGTCCACGACGACCGAGCCGTTCGGGGCGAGCGAGATGTCGTGATCCGCATCCGCTGGCGTCAGCAGCTGGAGGTTCTCCCCGTCCATCCCTACACGGTAGAAGTGGCGGTAGTACGGGTCCCGCCCGCCTTCGCGGCCCACCGCCTCGAAGTAGAGCACGCGCGCGACCTCGTCCACGCGCTGCAGCTCGGTGACGTTCCAGTCGCCGCTGGTGATCTGCCGCTTCTGCTGGCCGGTGGCGAGATCGTAGAGGTACAGGTGCCCCCAGTCGCTGCGCTGCGAGAACCAGATCACCTCGTTCGACTTCGGCAGATAGCGCCAGCTGACGCGGCCGTTGCCCGACTCGAAGAACGTCCCCACCAGCTCGTGCATCACGTCACGGACGGCGCCGGTCTGGATGTCGGCCACCTTCAGCTCGGCCAGCTTGTGATCCCGGGACGAGGAGACGAACGCCAGGCTGGAGCCGTCCGGCGCCCATTGCACGTCCACCCAGTCGCCGCCGCAGATCACGTCGTCGCACAGCGTGGAGCGGTGCTGGTCCGGCGGCATCGCGAGGCGGACCACCCTCTTCGCGTCCACGTCGATGACCACGCGCTCGATCATCGTGATGGCCTTGTCGCCGGGCAGCGGGTACTTCCACGCGAGCAGGTTCGGGTGTCCCACGCGCGTGTCCACGAGGTACATCTCCCCCGTGCCCCGCTGGTCCTGCTGGAAGGTCGCGAGCCGGCGCGAGTCGGGCGACCACTTCACCACGGGGCGGTCGCTGTAGCGCCAGCCGGCGTTGTCGGTGGCGTAGCCGTAGTCCTTCACCCCGTCGGTCGTGAGCTGCGTCTCCTGACTGCTGGCCAGGTCGCGCACCCACAGGTTCCAGTCGCGGATGAACGCCGCACGTTTCCCGTCCGGGGACAGCACCTCGGGACGCGACGCGGGCCGGTCCTCCGCCGTGCACGCCGTGCCGCCCACGTCGCACGTGAAACGGCGGCTGTTGACGTTGAAGGACACCGTCCGGCCGTCGGCCGGAAGGTCGATGGACTGGAACGGCAGCTTGGCCCGCTCGTAGGTGCGTCCGGCAGCGGCCGAGAGCGCCGCGGCGACCTTCTCGTGATCGAACGCCGGGGCCTTGCGGCGTTTCACGGGGTCCACCAGCACGAACTCCGGGCCCGCCTCGCGCAGCGTCCGGTACCAGAAGCGACCGTCCGGCAGCCACGTCGGCCGCACGCCCGCGTTCATCACGAGCGGGTTGGTGTTGTAGCCCAGGAAGGTCTCGGCGCGGCTGTAGTCCTCGGCGGTCAGCTGCCGTGGCGACTGGGCCCCGACCGGCGCAGGCGCGGCCATCAGCACGACCCCCACGGCGGCGAGGACGGAGCGGTGTGGACGCATCATGAACGGTCGGGCCTCCAGCGCAACGATGATACTTCCGGCGTACACGGAAAGGGCCGGTGAACGGGTAGGCTCACCGGCCCTTCGGGTCTTGGGACCTGGGACCTGGGACTTTGGTCCTGGAACGCTCGAGTCTCGAACCGCTAGCTGGCGCGGGCGTGCCGTGTCGGCGGCTTGGCCGCGGCCCGCGGGGCGGGCTTGGCCGCCGTGGCCTTGGCCGGCGCCGGCTTGGCGGCGGCGCGGGCCTGCGCGCGCTGCTGCGCGCGCGCCTTCATCATGAAGCACTTCTCGAGCGCCTGGTTCACGCGATCCTCGACACTGGCGGCCGACAGTCGCATCACCTCCGAGACCTCCGAGACGATGAGCGCCTTCGCACGGTCGAGCATGCGCTTCTCACGGAACGAGAGGCTCTTCGACTTGGCGAGGAACGTGAGGCTCTTCAGCACGTCGCACATGTCGTAGATGGAGCCGGTGCGCATCTTGTCGGAGTTGTCCTTGAAGCGCCCCTTCCAGTTCTGGTGGTTGTCGATCTTGCCGTCGCCGAGGAGGGTGAACAACCGATCCACTTCCTCGTCCGTGATGGCGCGACGCAAGCCGACATTGTCGACGTTGGCGACGGGCACGAGCACGGTGGTTTCGTTCGCGATGATCCGGAGGTGGAAGAACCCGGTGGTGGTGCCGAGGATGGTCTTTTCTTCGACCTTCTCCACAACACCGAGACCGTGATTCGGGTAGATGACCTTGTCGCCGATCTGAAATGACACTTGAGCCTCGTTTCGACGCGTGGGTTGGCTGGGAACGGCGTGCCCCAAAGGTGGATTCAGTATAGCCGACCGACCCCCGAAAATCAACGGATTTGCTCGGAAAACCGCGTGTTTCTCGCCGTCGCCCCGAGGCCGGGGCGCGAGCCGTCCGGGCGGATGGGCCAGGCGACGGAAAGGCAGACTTCAGCCCGGAAATCGGGGGCCTCCGCGGTAAACTGGCTCCCCATGACCCGCCGCGCCCGGGCCCTCCTCGGCCTGATCGTGATCATAACCAGCTCAACCGTGGCCGCACAGTCGGCCACTGGGCTGTCCAGCCCGGATCTGGGACAGAGGCGGCCGGACGCTCCCCAACTGGCCCCGTACGTCCCGACCCCGCAGGATGTCGTCGACCGGATGCTCACCCTGGCGGGGGTGACCAGCAGGGACGTCGTCGTGGACCTCGGCTGCGGGGACGGCCGCATCCCGATCACCGCCGCCAGGGTCTACGGGGCGCGCGGGATCGGCGTGGACATCGACCCGCAGCGGATTGCCGAGGCCAACGCGAATGCCAAGGCGGCCGGGGTCGCCCACCTGGTGGAATTCAGGCTCCAGGACGCCATGACGACCGATGTGTCCGGCGCCACGGTCATCACCCTGTATCTGCTGTCCTCCTCCAACCTGAAGCTCCGCCCGATCCTCACCCGGCAGCTGAAACCCGGCGCCCGCATCGTCGCTCACAATTTCGCGATGGGCGACTGGGAGGCGGAGAAGATAGAGACCTTCACGGACACGGAAGGCCGGACCAGAACGATCTACCGCTGGACGGCGGACGGAAGAGTTCGACAGTAGCCTGATCCCTGATCCCTGATTCCTGATTCCTGCCCTATGGACTACGAAAAGCTGGGACTGTTCTACCTGGGGAAGCAATACGACATCCAGGCGCGGGCGCGGACCGACGTGCCGGTGCTCTACGACTCGTCCGACCTGGTCACGCACGCCGTCATCGTCGGCATGACGGGGAGCGGCAAGACGGGGCTGGGCATCGACCTGATGGAGGAAGCGGCCATCGACGGCATCCCGGTGCTGGCCGTGGATCCGAAGGGGGACCTCGCCAACATGCTGCTCACCTTCCCCGGGCTGTCGGGGGCGGAGTTCATGCCGTGGGTGAACCAGGACGAGGCGCGCGCCGCGGGCCAGACCCCGGAGGCCTACGGCGCGGCGGAGGCGGCGAAGTGGGCCAGGGGCCTGGCCGAGTGGGGCCAGGACGGCGAGCGCATCAAGCGCCTCGAGGCCGCCGCGGACTTCGTCGTCTACACGCCGGGCAGCACCATGGGACGTCCGGTCTCCATCGTGAAGTCGTTTGCGGCGCCGGCCGCCTCGGTCGTGGACGATCCGGACCTGCTCGGCGACCGCGTGTCGACCGCGGCCACCAGCGTGCTGACGCTCGCGGGTGTGGACGCCGAGCCACTCCGCAGCCGCGAGCACGTTTTGGTGTCGACGCTCTTCGCCGAGGCGTGGAAGGCGGGCCGGGACATGGACCTCGCGGGCCTCATCGCCGCCGTCCAGAACCCGCCCATCGAGACGATCGGCGTGATGGATCTCGAGGCGTTCTTCCCCGCGAAGGACCGCTTCGCCCTGGCCATGCAGTTGAACCAGCTGCTGGCGGCGCCGAGCTTCGCCGCGTGGCTGCAGGGCGACCCGCTGGACATCGACGCGATGCTCTACACGCCCGAGGGCAGGCCGCGCGTGACCGTCGTCTCGATTGCGCACCTCGACGATCACGAGCGGATGTTCCTCGTGTCGCTGCTGCTGAACGAGCTGGTCGCCTGGATGCGAGCGCAGCGCGGCACGTCGAGCCTGCGCGCGCTGGTCTACTTCGACGAGATTTTCGGCTTCCTGCCGCCGGTCGCGAATCCGCCCTCGAAGCCGCCGCTGTTGAAGCTGCTGAAGCAGGCCCGCGCCTTCGGCGTGGGACTCACCCTGGCCACGCAGAACCCGGTGGACCTGGACTACAAGGCGCTCTCGAACTGCGGCACCTGGATGCTGGGCCGCCTGCAGACCGAGCGCGACAAGGCGCGCGTCCTGGACGGGCTGGAGGGTGTGGCCGCCAGCTCCGGCGAAGGCTTCGATCGCGCGGCGTTGGACTCGCTGCTGTCCTCGCTCGGCAAGCGGATCTTCCTGCTGCACAACGTGCACGAGAAGCACCCGGTGGTGTTCGAGACGCGGTGGACGATGTCGTACCTGCGTGGGCCGATGGGACGGGACGAGGTCCGGCGGCTCTGCGGTTCCGCAGATGCGGACGCCGGAGGCGCCGACACCGGGCCCGCTGCGCCTTCGGTGGCCCCTGCGCCTTCAGCGGCCCCATCGGCGTCGACCATCCCCGTCCTGGATCCGCAGATCAAGCAGTTCTTCCTCGGCGCCTCTGCGGGCTCGGTGCTGTCACCCTCGGTGTTCGGTGTTGCGCGCGTCGCCTACAGCGACGCGAAGCTCGGTATCGACGAAACACGCGACGTGGCCCTCGTGACACCGATTGCGGACGGCGCGGTGGCCGTGGACTGGGAGCACGCCGAGCCAGCGGCCTTCGACGTGGACGACCTGGAGGCGCGGCCTCCGGCAGGCGTGACCTTCGCGCCGCTCCCCGCCACCGCGGCGCGGGCGCGCAGCTACACCGCCTGGGAAAAGGACTTCGCACGCTGGGCGGGCCAGACCCAGGCCATCGAGCTGCTGCGGAGCCCCCGCACGAAGCTGACCTCGGAGCCAGACGAGTCCGAGCGGACCTTCCGCATCCGCGTGACCGAGGCGATGCACGAGGAGCGCGACGCGGCGCGGGAGAAGGTGCGCGCGAAGCACGCGGCGAGGATTCGCACGGCGGAGGACAAAGTCCGCCGCGCGCAGGCCGCGGTCGAACGCGAATCGCAGCAGGCCGCCGAGTCGAAGGTCTCGACCGCGGTGTCCTTCGGCGCCACGGTGCTGGGGGCGCTCCTGGGCCGCAAGGCCGTCAGCGCCGGCACGCTGGGGCGCGCGACGACGGCGGCCAGGGGGATGGGACGGATGTCGCGGGAGGCGGCGGACGTGGCGAGGGCCGAGGCCAACGTGGAGGTGCTCACGCAGCAGCTCGCGGACGTGCAGACCGCGCTCGAGGCCGAGATGCGGGCCGTGGGCGAGCAGTGGGATCCGGCGACCGAAGAGCTCGAGCGGGTGGTGGTGAAGCCGAAGCGCGGCGGCGTGTCGGTGCAGGTGCTCGGCCTGGTCTGGCAGGCACGCTGAGGGCCGCCGCTGACGCAGATGGCGCCGACACACCGCAGGAAAACAGACGGCGCGGACTGGCCCGTCCGGGTCGTGTTCGTCACTCACCCATCGGCACCCTCTGCGGCCCTGCATCATCGGCGGCCCGGCGCGGCCGGCGTTCCGGGGCCGCTATAATCTGAGTCGGGCCGGAGTGGCGGAACTGGCAGACGCGCGGGACTCAAAATCCCGTATCCGTAAAGGGTGTGTGGGTTCGATCCCCTCCTCCGGCACCAATAGAATCAGAGGGTTAGCTGCCTTTACTGCTCCCGGCCGCGCCCGTCGTACCCGCCCGACTATCCCCGAAGTATCCTCGCGGCTCATTTCGCGGCCTCCGCGCGCTTGAACTGACGGACCTTCCCCGCTGTGCGGGCCTTGTGGCCGGTCAATCGCATGGCCACGGCCTCCGGTACTCCGGCCCTCACGAGATTGCGTACCGCCGTGCGGCGGAAGTCGTGCGGGATGCGGCCCGGGTAGCCGGCGGCGGTGCAGGCGGCGGCCCAGTGCTTGCGGAGCAGGGCCGGGCTGATGGCGGCGCCGCAGCGAGACGGTTCGGGAGTAGACTGTCGCGCGGCAACGGGAGCACTTCTCACTATTCGCTTCTCACTTCTCACTTCTCGAGCGGGGAGCCATCATGCCAGCAACGTCGCGCCTGCTTCTCGGAGTCTTCGCCCTTGCCACCGCCGTCGGGGCGGCGTGCAGTTCGCCGCCCGCCGAGCAGGCCGCGCCCCACGCGGCGGCCGCGCCGGAGCTACCTGCCCGCGAGGCGCTCATCGCGCGCGCGAAGTCGCTGGAGCTGAACACGCCCTACGAGCCCGTGCCCGGCAACGCGCTGGAGCATCACACCTCGGGCTACACGAAGACGGTGTGCTCGGCCGTGTTCATCACGGGCCTGGATCCCGAGGTGGCGGCCGAGAGCGTCGGCTACTTCACCGGCCCCTACGCCGAGCGCAAGAAGGTGGGCAGGCCCGTCGTGGACCGCGCGAAGAAGGAGGTGCGGATCACCATCCCGGACGGCCCGACGCTCACCGCGCGCTACTTCGGCTCGCAGGGGTGCATCACGCTGCCCCCGGGCCGTGACGAGCTCTTCTACAAGCCGGTCACCGTGCGGCCCAACCTGCCGGACGCGAGGTCGACGCCATGGCCGATGGGCGACAGGCTGCCCGCGGATCCGCTGCCTGCCGGGGTCGACGAGGCAAAGCTGAAGCAGGCCATCGACGCGGCCTTCGAGCCGGCCGAGGGGCTCACCTCCGCCTTCGTCGTCACGCACAAGGGGCGGCTCGTCGGCGAGCGCTACATGGACGGCATCACCTCGTCCACGCCGCTCGAGAGCTGGTCGATGGGCAAGAGCGTCACCGCCACGATGATGGGCATCCTCATCCAGCAGGGCGCGTACACGCTGGACCAGCCGGCGCCGATTCCCGAATGGCAGGGGGCTGGTGATCCGCGCCAGCGGATCCGCATCCAGGACATCCTGCGCATGTCGAGCGGCATCCGGATCATCGCGCCGGGCGATCCGGAGTACGACGCGAACGGCCCTTATCCGGACCATCTGTATCTCTACACGGGCCGCGTGGACTCGTTCAAGTACGCGGCGACGCGCCCGCAGCAGTGGCCGCCCAACACCGTGGGCCGCTACCGCAACACCGACCCCGTGCTCACCAACTACCTGGTTCGGCTCGCCGTCGAGAAGCGCGGCCAGGACTACCTCTCGTGGCCGCAACGCAATCTCTGGGACAAGATCGGCGTGCGAACGATGGTGATGGAGACCGACCCGTACGGGAACTTCCTCACGCAGGGCTACGAGTTCATGTCGGGCCGCGACTGGGCACGCCTGGGCAACCTGTACCTGCAGGACGGCGTGTGGAACGGGCAGCGCATCCTGCCCGAGGGCTTCGCGAGGTTCGTCAGCACCATCGCTCCTGCGTGGGAGGCCGACAAGCGGATGATCTACGGGGGGTTCTTCTGGATCAACGGCGACGGCCGCTACCCTGTGCCGAAGGACGCGTATTACATGTCCGGCGCCGGCGGGCAGACGACGATGATCATCCCCTCTCACGATCTCGTGGTGGTGCGCCTCGGCCACTTCAAGGGCTCGCAGCAGGGCGGCGAAGCATTCCAGCGCGCGCTGGCACTGCTGATGGAGGCAATTCCTGCGACGAATTAACAATTGTCACAGGGACTGTCCCTGTGACAATCCCCGGACCTTCAGCCGCGGCACGCGGCCACGAGCGCGTCGACG
>CAUJDN010000103.1 GCA_963169195.1 Acidobacteriota bacterium
CGAGAAGGAGCTGCAGAAGTACCTGGTGAACGAGATCCAGGAGGTCTACCGGCTCCAGGGCGTGAACATCAACGACAAGCACATCGAGGTGATCACGCGCCAGATGATGCGGTGGGTCCGCGTCGAGGACGTGGGCGACACGGAGTTCCTCGTGGACGAGCAGGTGGATCGCTTCCGGTTCATGGAGGAGAACGAGCGCGTCATCGCGGCCGGCGGGCGTCCGGCGACCGCCCAGCCGCTGCTGCTCGGCATCACCAAGGCGTCGCTCTCGACCGAGTCGTTCATCTCGGCGGCGTCGTTCCAGGAGACCACGCGCGTCCTCACCGAGGCGGCCATCTCCGGGAAGATCGACTACCTGCGCGGGCTGAAGGAGAACGTGACCATGGGCCGGCTCATCCCGGCCGGCACGGGCTTCTGGTGGTACCGGCACGTGCAGATTCCGCCGGACGAGCCGCCGCCGCCGCCGCCCATCGAGCAGCCGAGCGACGAGGACGTCGACTTCGACCGCGAGATGGAGTACCTGGTCGAGCCCGAAGAGGCGCTCGGCCCGGGCATCGGCGAGGCGGAGTAGGAAGGGCACGGACGTTCGAAGCACGGGCGTTCGAAGCGCGGGCGTTCGAAGCACGGGCGTTCGAAGCACGGCGTAGGGCTGGGTAATCGGGTAGCCGGGTGATTCGAGCCTGACGTGCTGCCTTGGCGATCCGGATCCCACGCGCCGGAGGCGCGCCCATGGCCCGGAGGGCGCCCCACGGAACGCCCACGGCGCGAAGCGCCGCCTGCTACGCTTCCGCCATCCCCGGCGCCTTCCGGGCGGCGGCCTTCTCGACCGCCGCGGAGCGCAGCATCGCCGAGGCGGTGTAGACCACCACGAGGATGACCAGCCAGCGCACCGCGTCGAGCGGCAGCGACTTGACGATGTAGGCCGCGATGACCACGGCGAGCGGGCCACCCAGGGTGAAGGCGATCGCCGATCCCAGGTGATAGCGTTCGCGCCGGATGAACTGCACGCTCCCGGTCGGCATCAGGAACGCGCAGGCGCCCATCATGATGGGGTACGCCGCGGCGGGGTTCATGCCGAGCAGGCTGATCATGATCAGGCAGGGCGCGTAGTAGCCGATCCCGAGCATCATCAGCGCGCCCAGCACCATCGAGATGCCGAAGGCCAGGCCCAGCTTCGCGGCGCCCAGGCCCAGGGCCGTGCCCGGCGGGGGGCCGATGCCCAGCAGCGACATGAGCATCAGGCCGGCGGCGCCGAAGAGCGCGGTCCCCATGCCGATCTGCACGCCCCGGCGCGGCAGCCCGGCGACGACACCCGCGCCGAGATACGCCCCGATGACGGCGGCCGCGATGATGGTGATGAGCGTGGTGAATTCCACCTCCACGATGGTGATGTAGATGAGCGCCTGGACCGCGGTGGGGATCACGTAGCCGACGTTGAGCGTGCCCGGAATCAGCTCGTCGGGCACGACCTTCCAGGCGCGTGCCATGGCGGTCGTTGTTGCATAGGAACCGATACCCAGCGTGTCGAAGAAGTTCGCGACGAACCCGATGCCGAGCGCCAGGGGCGTCGGCCGGGCGTCCCTGGCCCCGGGGCCCCGGGCCCGCCGCTCGCGGGCCACGTTGGCGTACCAGAACACCAGGTGACCGACGGCGATCAGGACGAGGGCGGCGAGCAGGATCGACTTGGCGTCCATGAGTGAGCCGATTCTACCCGACGAACTTGTACCCCGACCCGTGAATCGTCAGGATGTGCTCGGGCGCGTGGGGCGCCCGTTCGATCTTCTGCCGGAGCTTCGCCACGAAGTTGTCGATGGTGCGGGTCGTGGGGAACTCCTCGTATCCCCAGACTTCGTTCAGGATCTGCTCGCGGGTCACGACCTGGCCCGTGTGCTGCACGAAATAGCGCAGCAGCTCGAACTCGCGGGCCGTGAACTCGACGCGCGTCCTGCCCCGCCGCGCCTGGTGCAGCTGGAAGTCCACCTCGAGGTCGCCAATCCTCACCGCGTCGGCGGCGGGCTTCTGCTGGCCCGCGCGCCGCAGCACGGCGCGCACCCGCGCGAGGAGCTCGGTGATGGAGAACGGCTTGGTGACGTAGTCGTCGGCCCCGAGCTCGAGGCCCAGGACCTTGTCCGTCTCGGCGGACCGCGCCGTCAGCATCACGATGGGGGTGGCGTTGGCCCGCGCCCGCAGCTCGCGGCACACGTCGAAGCCGCTCTTCCGCGGCAGCATGACGTCGAGGATGACGAGATCGGGCGACGTCGCCGCCGCCCTGGCGAGGCCCTCCTCGCCGTCGGTGGCCGTCACGACGTCGTAGCCCTCGAGCTCGAGGTTGTCACGCAGGCCGAGCAGCATCTGCGGCTCGTCCTCGATCACCAGAATGCGCTTCATCGACGACTCCCTGAGAGGCCTGGATGGGGACGGGGAAGTGCAGTGTGAAGGTGGAGCCGCGGCCGGGCTCGCTCTCCACGCCGACATATCCGCCGTGCCCCCGCATGGTGTGATCCACGATGGCCAGCCCGAGGCCAGTCCCCTGCGGGCCACCGCCCAGCTCGTGGTGCACGCGGTAGAACTTCCGGAAAATCCTGCGCTGCTCGCGACGCGCGATGCCGATGCCGTGGTCCCTGATCCGGACCACGACCTCCCCGTGGGCCGGCTGCACGGCGACGTCGATGCGCCGGCTGTCGCCCGAATACTTCATCGCATTGGCCAGCAGGTTCTCCACCGCCCGCTCGACCGCCACACCGTCGGCCATGACGGCCGGCAGGCCCGGCGTGACCGTCGCGGTGATTTCGAACTGCCCCTGCGAGAACTGGCGCTCCATCAGGTCCAGCACGTGCCGCACCAGCGGGCCGATATCCGTGGGCTCGAGCGTATACGGCCGGAGCCCCGCTTCCATCCGGGAGAAGTCCAGCAGGTTCTCGATGAGGCGCGTGAGCTTCCGGGCCTCGCCGTTGATGATCCGGTAGTACTCCTGCGCCCGGTCGGCGCTTCGGGCGCGGCCGAGCTCCAGCGTTTCGGCAAAGAGCTGGATGAGCGCGAGCGGCGTCTTCAGGTCGTGCGACACGGAGGCCACGAAGTTCGACTTGAGCTCGGCCAGCCGCACCTCGCGGGCCGCGGCGCCGGCGATGAGGAACACCCCGATGCCGAGCACGCCGGCCACGAGCAGCATCAGCACGAACTGCGGCCGTGTGCTGGCGCTGACGATCTCGGGGATCGTCTGCTCGCCGTAGCTGGTCTGGAGACGCCAGATCTCCCGGTGCGCCTCGTAGGGCGCCGCGAACTCGAGCAGTTCCTTGTCGAAGAAGACCAGCGGGAACGTCCGCTCGTCCACCACGGCCCCCACAGCGCCCCCCTCGGTGGGCGCCACCGTGTTGCCACGGTCGTCCGCGAGCAAGACGCGAAGCGGCGGAAAGCCCGCCGGCTGCTGCAGCGCCCTGAGGTGCGAGCCGACCAGGGCGGGAAAGTACTCCCGGCGCAGGCGCTCGGCGTCCACGGCGAACGCGATGAAGCTGGTCAGCTGCTCGCGCGCGGGTGTGGCCCATCGCAGCTGTGCCTGGATGTAGTGCTTGCGCCCGTGGAGCTCGTCGGCGAAGGCCACGATGGCGCGCCGGCGCGTGGCCATGTCGCGCAACGTCGCCAGCAGGGCCCCCCCGCCTTCCGTGTCCTCGTGGAAACGCTGCCCGAGTGCCCCTTCCGGGGCCGTGAGGCTGGTGTGGTCGTACACCAGCCAGCGTCCGGTCGGGGCGCCCGGCTCGTCGGCGGCCCAGACGATGAACTCGTCGATGAAGGGGCTTTCGGCCAGGCCCTCGGCGAACACCGGATCGATGTACGCCAGGTCCAGCGGCTCCACGCGGGCCTGCGGGATGCCGAGCAGGACGCTGATGTGCGGGCGCTTGAGCGCGTTCTCGATGGACTTGGCCAGCCCGTCCACCGCGTCGCTGCTCAGCTGCCGCAGCACGACGGCCGAGGTCTGCTCGAGATCCTTCAGCGAGCGCGACTGGAAATAGAACAACACGGCGACCGGAATCGCGACAACGACCGCCAGGCCCAGGGCGAGGCGGATGCCGCGATCGTGGAGCATTTGGCTCCCCGCGATGGGACGCGTGCCCCTCATTCGCCTCCTTCACGCACGCTTCAGCAGCTCCGCATTCAGCCAGTCGTGTACCTGCTGCCACCCGGCCAGGTCCGGCTTGTGGGTGACCAGCGCCCACAGGATGGCGCTCGTGTCGGCCAGCAGTTGCCGCCGGCCGTCGCGCGGCATCGCCCCTGTCGCGCGCTGCAGCTCCGCCAGCGCTCCGGCCGCGTCGCCGGTGGCCAGCCGGCACAGGGCCAGCCGCGATCCCTGCACCGGACTTCGACCGGGATCCCGTGCCTGGCCCTGCCGGTACGCGGTGGTCGCGGCCTGGTACCGGCCCTGCAGGAACAGCGTGTGTCCCAGATTGTAATGGCCAAACGCCAGATTCGGTTCGAGTTCGATGACGCGGCGGAAGGCCGCCTCCGATTCCGACAGGCGTCCCAGCTCCCGCGTCAACACCCCCAGGTTGTTCACCGCCTGCGGGTTGTCGGGGTCGATCCTGAGCTGTTGCTCGAAGGCCGTCAGCGCCTCGGTGGGGCGGTCGAGCTCGCCCAGCGTCGCGCCGAGGTTGCCCCAGGCGCCACCGAAGGACGGCAGCCGGTCGGCCGCCGCCTGGAACGCGGTGGCCGCCTCTTCCATGTGGTCGAGCCGCAGCCACGCCTTTCCGCGTTCGAAGCGCAGGGCCGCCCAGGCCGGCGCCAGCGCGATGGCTTCGTCCAGGTCTCGCGCGGCGCCATCCAGATCGTTGACTTCCTGACAGGCGCTGGCTGCCGCCAGCAGCGCAGGCGCCGTGCGGCCGTGGCCGAGCGCCTCGACGCACAGCCTCAGGCGCGCCGCGGGATCGGCCTCGCGGAACGCCGCAGCCAGGATGTCCCTGGTCACGGTGCCGGAGGTGGCGTCGGCCTTCGCTGGTGGAATCACGACGGGCTCCGGGGATGCCGCAACGCCGTCCACGACCTCTTCGATCCGGGCCACGGCAAAGATGCCCCGCAGCCGCAGGATTTCCTCGGCATGGCGTGCCGCCGGCCCCCGCTGCACGGTTGCCACCAGGCACGCGTGCCCGTGGGCGGCCAGCGATGCGTCCCACTCCGCCATCAGATACGACGCCTGCGTCGTGACCAGGCGCGTGTTCGAGGTCTGATGATTCTCGAACGCGCGATGCGCAGCGTCCGCCCAGACGATGACCGGGCCCGCAGGCAAGGGAGGGCACACGGGATACAGAAACGGCCAATGCATGGCCGGCGGAGCCGTGATGACGTGGGCCTGCGGGCGCTCCCGCTGCAACTCGAGCAGCCGGGCCTGCCCTGCCGCGCGCAGCCGCGGCTCGTCGTCTCCGACCAGCAGGAAGAGCCGCGATGGACCGCGCTCGGCGTTCATTCCCCCACTATAGGGGACGGGCGGGCCAGGCGCCCGGCCGGGTGTGCCTGGACGTCTCGGATGGACGACGCGGCGCATGCTCCGGGGCCCGTGCCGGTGGCGGCAGGGATGGGCAGGGAAGGCGTGTGCGACGGACCAGCCCGGGCGTGGGGCACGGCGTGTGCTGGCCTGGCCCCGGGACGGGAGCCCTGGTCCTACCCCCGCCGGGTCCGAGCGGAGTTGCGCCTTGACGCCGGGGCGTGCTATCCTCGTCAGGTTCTCGTGAGCCTGGGACACCCTATCTAGGCTCAGTTGCATCGTGACGCCATCGCGCATGGAGCGTCCGCCGATGCCGACAACACGAAAAAGTAGGGTTTCCTGCCCGAGGCGCCAAGTCCCACCGGACTTCCAGGCCTGGGGCGCCACAGCCGCCGTCACGGCGGCCGTGGGCGTATTTGCCGCTTGGAGTGGAGCGAAGCGTGCCGACGATCAGTCAGCTCGTCCGCAAGGGACGCGAACAGATTCGGTGGAAGACCAAGAGCCCTGCGCTGCAGGAGAGCCCGCAGAAGCGCGGCGTGTGTGTCCGCGTGTTCACGCAGACGCCCAAGAAGCCGAACTCGGCCCTCCGGAAGGTGGCCCGCGTCCGCCTCACGAACCAGATCGAGGTGACGACCTACATCCCGGGCGTCGGCCACAACCTGCAGGAGCACTCGCTGGTGCTCGTGCGCGGCGGCCGCGTGAAGGACCTGCCCGGCGTGCGCTACCACGTCGTCCGCGGCACGCTCGACGCCGTGGGCGTCCAGGGCCGCAAGCAGGGCCGCTCGAAGTACGGCGCCAAGCGCCCGAAGCAGTAGCCCCGGGACCCAGGACCCAAGACCCAAGACCCAGGACCTCAGGATCTTCTGTATGCCGCGTAGACGAGAAATCGCGAAGCGTGAACTGCCGCCGGACGCCCTCTACGGGAGCCCGCTGGTGACGAAGTTCATCAACACCATCATGCTGGAGGGGCGCCGGTCGACGGCGGAGCGCATCCTGTATCAGAGCTTCGACATCATCAAGGAGCGCTCCGGCGACGATCCGCTGAAGATCTTCAAGAAGGCCGTGGACAACGTGAAGCCGGCGCTCGAGGTGAAGTCGCGGCGCGTGGGCGGCTCGAACTACCAGGTGCCCATCGAGGTGAACCCGAACCGCCGGCTCTCGCTCAGCATCCGGTGGCTGGTCAGCTACGCGCGATCGCGCGGCGACGGCAAGACGATGCAGGAGAAGCTGGCCAACGAGTTGCTCGACGCGGCCAACCTGCGCGGCGGCGCCGTGAAGAAGCGCGAGGACACGCACCGGATGGCCGAGGCCAACAAGGCCTTCGCGCACTATCGCTGGTAGCGGCACGAGCGCCCCCAGGACCCAGGACCTCAAGACCTCAGGACGACACGCGAAGGACCATGGCACGTCAGGCCCCACTCGAACGGACGCGCAACATCGGCATCATGGCCCACATCGATGCCGGCAAGACGACCACGACCGAGCGCATCCTGTTCTATACCGGCATCACCTACAAGATCGGCGAGGTGCACGAAGGTACCGCGGTGATGGACTGGATGGAGCAGGAGCAGGAGCGTGGCATCACGATCACGTCGGCGGCGACCACGTGCTTCTGGCGCGACCACCGGATCAACATCATCGACACGCCCGGCCACGTGGACTTCACCGTGGAGGTCGAGCGGTCGCTGCGCGTGCTCGACGGTGCCGTGGCGGTCTTCGACGCGGTGTCCGGCGTGGAGCCGCAGTCCGAGACGGTGTGGCGGCAGGCCGACAAGTACCGTGTGCCGCGCGTGTGCTTCGTGAACAAGATGGACCGCATCGGGGCCGACTTCAAGGCGTGCCTGGCCCAGATCGAGTCGAAGCTCCAGGGCAACCCGGTGGCCATCCAGCTGCCCATCGGCGCCGAGGACAGGTTCAAGGGCGTCGTGGACCTCATCGGCATGCGGTCGCTCACCTACAAGGACGAGACGATGGGCGCCGACTACATCGTCGGCGAGATTCCGGCCGACATGGTGGACGAGGCGCAGGCCTACCGCGAGAAGCTCATCGAGAAGGTGAGCGAGGCCGACGACAAGCTGCTCGAGAAGTACCTGGGCGGCGAAGCCATCACGGCTGACGAGATCAAGGCGGCCCTCCGCAGGCGCGTCATCGAGTCGGTCCGCAAGGAGGACGCCCCGTTCGTGCCCGTCATCTGCGGCTCGGCGTTCAAGAACAAGGGTGTGCAGCCGATGCTCGACGCGGTGGTGGACTTCCTGCCGTCGCCCACCGACATCCCGCCGGTCACGGGCACCGACCCGAACGCGAAGGACGAAGACGCCCTCATCGAGCGGAGGGCCGACGACAAGGAGCCGTTCGCGGCCCTCGCGTTCAAGATCATGACCGACCCGTTCGTCGGCCAGCTCACGTTCTTCCGCGTGTATTCGGGCACGCTCAACGCGGGCTCCTCGGTGCTCAACTCCACGAAGGGCAAGACCGAGCGCGTGGGCCGTCTCCTCAAGATGCACGCGAACAAGCGCGAGGAGATCAAGGAGGTCCATGCCGGCGACATCGCCGCGGCCGTGGGCCTCAAGTCGGTCACGACCGGCGACACGCTGTGTGACGACAGGAAACCCGTCCTCCTCGAGTCGATGGAGTTCCCCGAGCCGGTGATCTCGCTCGCCATCGAGCCCAAGACCAAGGCCGACCAGGAGAAGCTCGGCCAGGGCATGAGCAAGCTGATGGGCGAGGATCCGACCTTCCGCGTCGCCACCGACGAGCAGACCGGGCAGGTGGTCATCCGCGGCATGGGCGAGCTGCATCTCGAGATCATCGTGGACCGCCTGAAGCGCGAGTTCGGCGTCGAGGCCACGGTGGGCAAGCCCCAGGTGGCCTACAAGGAGACGCTCACCGCGCCGGCCGAAGGCCATGGGCGGTTCGTCCGGCAGACCGGTGGCCGCGGCCAGTTCGGCGAGGCGAAGATCCGGCTCGTGCCGCTGCCGCCGGGCACGGGCTACCAGTTCGAGAACGAGATCGTCGGCGGCGCGGTGCCGAAGGAATACATCAAGCCGATCGATCAGGGCATCCAGGAGGCGCTCACGCGCGGCATCCTGGCGGGGTATCCCATCGACGACGTGCGCATCGAGCTCTACGACGGGTCGTACCACGAGGTGGACTCGTCGGAGATGGCGTTCAAGATCGCCGGCTCGATGGCGTTCCAGGACGCGGCCAAGAAGGCCAGGCCGGTGCTCATGGAACCGATCATGCGCGTGGAAGTCGTCTGCCCGAAGGACTACCTGGGCGACGTGATGGGCAACCTGGCCTCGCGCCGGGGCCGCATCCAGGCGCAGGAGAACCGCGGCGGCACCGAGATCATCTCGGCCCGCGTGCCGCTCAGCGACATGTTCGGCTACGCGACGGACCTCAGGTCGCGCACGCAGGGGCGCGCGACCTACTCGATGCACTTCGATCGGTACGAGCAGGCGCCGAGCAACGTGAGCGAGGAAGTCATCGCGAGGGTGCAGGGGACGAAGTAGCGGGGAGGGCCGGTCGCGGGACCCGACGAGTCAGCCGACTCCCGACTCCCGACTCCCGACTCCCGACAAGGATCAGAGATGCTGGGCGACAAGATTCGAATCCGTTTGAAGGCCTACGACGCGCGCGTGCTCGACCAGAGCACGGGCGAGATCGTCGAGACGGCCAGGCGCACCGGGGCCCGGCTGGCGGGGCCCATCCCGCTGCCGACCGAGATCAACAAGTGGACGGTCCTGCGTTCGCCGCACGTGGACAAGAAGTCGCGGGAGCAGTTCGAGATCCGGACGCACAAGCGCCTGATCGACATCTTCGAGCCGACGCCGCAGACCGTTGACGCGCTCATGAAGCTCGACCTGCCCGCGGGCGTGGACGTCGAGATCAAGGCGTTCGGCAAGGAACACGGGAAGTAAGGCGAGACCGACATGGTGACTGGAATCATCGGGAAGAAGGTCGGCATGACGCAGCTCTTCCTCGAGGACGGGACGCTCGAACCGGCGACCGTGCTCCAGGCGGGTCCGTGCGTCGTCGTCCAGGCGAAGACCGCGCAGACCGACGGGTACGAGGCGGTCCAGATCGGCTTCGTCGAGGGTCGGTACAAGGCCAACAGGCCCACGGCCGGCCACTTCAAGAAGGCCAACGTGCCCGCGACCCGCGTGCGCCGCGAGGTGCGGGTGGCCAGGGGCGCCGAGGCGCCGGCGCCGGGGGCACAGGTGCTGGTCTCGATCTTCAACCAGGGTGAGCGCGTGGACGTGGTCGGCACGAGCAAGGGCCACGGCTTCCAGGGCGTGGTCAAGCGTCACCACTTCGGCGGCGGCGACAAGACGCACGGCTCGATGTTCCACCGCGCGCCGGGCTCCATCGGCGCCTCGTCGTATCCGTCGCGGGTGCTGCCGGGCATGCGCGCGCACGGCCACATGGGCGTGGACCGCGTGACGGTGCGCAACCTGAAGGTGCTGAAGGTGGACGCCGAGAACAATCTCCTGCTCGTGAAGGGCGCGGTGCCCGGCGCCAACGGCGGCTACGTGGTGATCCGGAAGGCCGTGGCGGCGAAGCCCGAGCCGCAGCCGCAGCTCCAGGAGAAGCCCAAGAAGGGCAAGAAGTAGGACGCAGGTGGCGCCGATGACGCGGAGGACGCGGCCGGCGCGGCTGTGTAACCAGGACGATTGGCGAGCAGAGATACGACGATGACCGTAGATGTGGTCAACGCACAGAACCAGAAGGTCGGCACCGTGTCGGTCAGCGACGAGGTGTTCGGCGGGCGCGTGAAGACGGACCTGATTCACGAGTCGGTGGTCCGCGCCAACGCGGCCGAGCGCCGCGGCACGCACGCCACGAAGAACCGCGCGCTGGTGAGCGGGAGCGGCAAGAAGCCGTGGCGCCAGAAGGGGACGGGCCGCGCGCGGGTGGGCGAGATCCGCAACCCGCTGTGGCGCAAGGGTGGCACGGTCTTCGGCCCGCAGCCGCGGAGCTACGAGTACCAGCTGCCGAAGAAGGTGGAGAAGGGCGCGCTGCGCGCGGCGCTGGCCGAGAAGATCCAGGGCGGCGCCCTCATCGTGGTGGACGCGCTCGCGGCCGCCGAGGTGAAGACGAGGGCCGCGGTGGGCATGCTGAGGACGATGGGCGTGAGCGGCAAGGCGCTGCTGGTCGACGTGCGGCCGGACGAAAAGCTGGCCCTGTCGGTCCGCAATCTGCCCGGCGTGGCGCTGCTGCCGAGCAACCGCATCACGGCGCGCGACGTGGCCGCCACCAGGACGGTCGTCGTGACGCAGGCCGCGCTGCAGAAGCTGGAAGCGGCCCTCGGGTAGCCGGACCCAGGACCCCAGACCCAGGACCCAGGACCCATGAAACTCACCGATGTGATTCGCCGGCCGCTCGTCACCGAGAAGACCACGCTGCTCCGCGAGGACGGCAGGACCGTGGTGTTCGAGGTGGCGCGCGCCGCCAACAAGATCGACGTCAAGCGGGCGGTCGAGAAGCTGCTCGGCGCCAAGGTCGACGGCGTCCGCACTGCGAACACGCAGGGCAAGCTGAAGCGGCAGGGCCGCTTCGTCGGACGGCGCTCCGACTGGAAGAAGGCCTACGTCACGCTGAAGGCCGGCCAGAAGCTGCCGGACTTCCTGGAAGGGGCATAACCGATGCCTATTCGCAAGTACAAGCCGACCTCCCCTGCCCGCCGACAGATGACGGTGCAGACCTTCGACGACATCACGACGGATCGTCCGTACAAGCCGCTCACCGAGCCGGCGAAGGCGTCGGGCGGGCGCAACAACACCGGGGAGCAGACGTCGTGGTGGCGGGGCGGCGGCCACAAGCGCCTGTACCGCGTGATCGACTTCAAGCGGGACAAGCCGAACATCCCGGCGAAGGTCGCGACGATCGAGTACGACCCGAACCGCTCGGCCCGCATCGCGCTGGTGACCTACGCCGACGGCGAGAAGCGCTACATCCTGCAGCCCCTCGGGCTGAAGGTCGGCGACACCATCGTCGCGGGCGATGCCGTGGACATCCTGCCGGGCAACTGCCTGCCGCTCGGCCAGATTCCGCTCGGCACCATGGTGCACAACGTCGAGCTCAAGCCCGGCAAGGGGGGGCAGCTCGCCCGCAGCGCCGGGGCCGGCGTGCAGGTGGTGGCCAAGGAAGGCGACTACGTCTCGGTGAAGATGCCGTCGGGCGAAATCCGGAAGATCGCCCAGACCTGCCGCGCGACCATCGGCCAGGTGGGCAACCTCGATCACGAGAACGTCTCGATCGGCAAGGCCGGCCGCAGCCGCTGGCTGGGCAAGCGCCCGCACGTGCGCGGCGTGGCCATGAACCCGGTGGATCACCCCCTCGGCGGCGGCGAGGGCAAGACCTCGGGCGGTCGTCATCCGGTGACGCCCTGGGGTGTCCCGACCAAGGGCTACAAGACGCGAACCCGCCGCCCGAGCGATGCGTTCATCGTGCAGCGGAGACCCAAGTAGGCCGGATCGCGCGATCCCTGCTCCCTGATCCCTGACCCTGATCTCTGAGACCTGATATGAGCCGTTCACTGAAGAAGGGGCCGTTCGTCGACACCCACCTGCTCGAGAAGGTGGAGGCGATGAACCGCGCCAACGAGAAGAAGGTCGTCAAGACCTGGTCGCGCCGGTCGACGGTGATCCCCGAGATGGTGGGCCACACCCTGGCGGTGCACAACGGGCGGAAGTTCGTGCCCGTCTACGTCACCGAGAACATGGTGGGCCACAAGCTCGGCGAGTTCTCGCCGACGCGGCAGTTCCGGGGCCACGCGGCGAAGGCCGACAAGGCGGCGTCCTCGGCGCCGGCGGCCGGAGGAAAGGGCTAAGCCATGGTGCAGGCAGCGGCGACGGCGAAGTACGTCCGCACCTCGGCCCAGAAGGCCGGCCTGGTGATGGACCTCATCCGCGGCAAGGACGTGAACCGGGCGCTCGCGGCCCTGCAGTTCAGCCGCAAGGCGGTGGCGCGCGACGTGGCCAAGGTGCTGCGCTCGGCCGTGGCCAACGCGCAGCAGAAGGAGGGCTTCGGCGGCGAGGTCGAGCGCCTCGTCGTGTCGAAGTGCCATGCCGACAACGGCCCGTCGATGAAGCGGGTGCGGCCGGCCCCGATGGGCCGGGCCTTCCGGATCGTCAAGCGGACGACGCACCTGACGATCGAGGTGACCGAGCGGCCGCACGTCGTCAAGGCGGTGGGGACGGGGACCGACAAGCCGGCGAAGCGCGGGGGCGCGCGGGCGAAGACGTCGGCCCCGGCGGCCAAGGCGTAAAGGGAGATCACTGTGGGCCAGAAAGTTCACCCGTACGGGTTCCGGATCGGGTTCAACAAGACCTGGAAGTCGCGCTGGTTCGCCGACAAGGACTACGCGGACCTGCTGCACGAGGACCTGCTGCTCAAGCGCGACCTGAAGCGTCGCTTCCAGCACGCCGGCGTGGCGAAGGTGGAAATCGAGCGGGCCGCGAACAAGCTGAAGATCGACATCTACACCTCGCGTCCGGGCATCATCATCGGCCGCAAGGGGCAGGAGGTCGACAAGCTGAAGCAGGAGATCCAGAAGCGGACCAACCGCGAGGTCTTCATCAACATCCAGGAGATCCAGAAGCCGGAGCTCGACGCCCAGCTGGTGGGCGAGTCGGTCGCCATGCAGCTCGAGAAGCGCGTGGCGTTCCGCCGGGCGATGCGCAAGGCGGTCGAGTCGGCGCTGCGCTTCGGCGCGCGGGGCATCAAGGTGCGGGTGTCCGGCCGGCTGAACGGCGCGGAGATCGCGCGGTCCGAGTGGTACCTGCACGGGCAGCTGCCGCTGCAGACACTGCGCGCCGACATCGACTACGGGTTCGCGGAGGCGAGCACGACCTACGGCCAGATTGGCGTGAAGGTGTGGCTTTACAAGGGCGAGCGGCTGACGCCGCGTGTCGGGCGCGAAGAGGAGTACGGCGGCCCGCGGGGCGACCGGGAGCGCGATCGCGGCCCGCGCCGGCCGAGGCCGGAGGCCCGCGGCTGATCGCGGCCGATCGAGACTGAAGGATCGACATCATGTTGATGCCCAAGAAGGTGAAATTCCGCAAGCAGCAGCGCGGGCGGATGCGCGGCAAGGCGTGGCGCGGGTCGGACGTGTCGTTCGGCGACTACGGCCTGAAGGCGCTGGAGCCCTGCTGGCTGACGGATCGGCAGATCGAGGCGGCGCGCGTCGCGATGACGCGCTTCATCAAGCGCGGCGGGAAGATCTGGGTCCGGGTGTTCCCGGACAAGCCGGTGACGAAGAAGCCGCAGGAGACGCGCATGGGCAAGGGCAAGGGCGCGCCCGAGGGCTGGGTGATGGTGATCCGCCCGGGCCGCATCCTCTTCGAGATGGAGGGGGTGTCGGAGCAGGAGGCGCGCCGCGCGATGGAGCTGGCCTCGGCCAAGCTCCCCATCAAGACGAAGTTCGCGACGCGGTTCGCCGAGGAGAAGGTGTCATGAAGGCGGTGGAGCTGAGGGATCTCGACGTCGACGGCCTGCGCGCCCGGGAGCAGGAGCTCGACGACCAGCTGTTCCGGATGCGCATCCAGAAGTCGCTGGGGCAGCTCGAGGCGCCGGGGACGATCAAGGGCGTGCGGCGGGACCTGGCGCGGATCAAGACCATTCTCAGAGAGAAGGCGAAGTAGTCATGGCGGTGAAGGCAGAACTCCAGGGCGTGGTCGTCAGCGACAAGATGCAGAAGAGCGTCGTCGTGTCGGTCGAGCGCCGGGTGCAGCACCCGGTGTACGGCAAGACGCAGAAGCGGACGACGCGCTTCCTGGCGCACAACGAGGGTGACGCGGCGAAGGTCGGCGACCGGGTGGCGATTGCCGAGACCCGCCCGATGAGCGCCCGCAAGCGGTGGGCCGTGACGCGCATCGTCGAGCGCGCCACCCAGGTGTAGGAGGAGGCGACGATGATCCAGATGCGATCGATCCTCGACGTCGCGGACAACTCCGGCGCGCGGAAGATCTCGGTGATCAACCCGCTCGGCGGCTCGGCCGGGCGCTACGCGTACCTGGGCGACGTGATCACGGCGAACGTGAAGGAAGCGGCGCCGGAGTCGAACATCAAGAAGGGCCAGGTCGTGAAGGCCGTCGTCGTCCGCGTGCGCAAGGAGCAGCGGCGCAAGGACGGCAGCTACATCCGGTTCGACCGGAACGCGGCCGTGCTGATCAACGACAACCACGAGCCGATCGGCACGCGCGTCTTCGGCCCGGTGGCGCGCGAGCTGCGCGAGCGCCGGTTCATGAAGATCATCTCGCTCGCGCCCGAGGTGCTGTAGCCATGCCGTCGATGAGCATTCGGAAGAACGACCAGGTCGTCGTGCGGGCCGGGAAGGACCGCGGCAAGAAGGGCCGCGTCCTGATGGTGATCGCGGCGAGGAACCGGGTGGTGGTGGAGGGGGTGAACGTCATCAAGCGGCACACCCGCCCGAACCCCCAGAAGAACATCAAGGGGGGGATCGTCGAGCGCGAGGCCTCGATTCACGCCAGCAACGTGATGCTGATCGATCCGGAGAGCAACGAGGCGACCCGGGTCGGGCACAAGACGCTCCCGGACGGGCGCCGCGTGCGCATTGGCCGCAAGAGCGGCGCGGTGGTGGACAAATGAAGTCGCAGATGACCCGCTTGCGCGAGAAGTATCAGAGGGACGTCGTGCCCGCGCTCCGCAAGGAGTTCGGCTACCCGAACGTCATGGCCGTGCCCCGCATCACCAAGGTGGTGGTCAACATGGGCCTCGGCGAGGCCACGCAGAACGCCAAGGTGGTGGACACCGGGGCCGACGAGCTCGGCAAGATCACCGGGCAGAAGGCCGCCGTGCGGCGGGCGAAGAAGTCGATCGCGCAGTTCAAGGTGCGCCAGGGCATGCCCGTCGGCGCGATGGTCACGCTCCGCGGCGAGCGGATGTACGAGTTCCTGGACCGGCTGATGAGCATCGCCCTGCCCCGGGTGCGGGACTTCCGCGGCGTGTCGGCGAAGGGCTTCGACGGCCGCGGTAACTACACGCTCGGCCTGCGCGACCAGCTGATCTTCACGGAGATCGACTACCTGAAGGTGGACAAGGCCCGCGGCATGAACGTCTGCGTGGTCACCACCGCCAAGACCGACGCCGAGGCGCGCAAGCTCCTGCAGCTGCTGGGCATGCCGTTCCGGCAGAACTGAGAGAGGACATTTCCGTGGCCACGACCGCCAAGAAGGCTCGCGAGAAGAAGACGCTGAAGTTCAAGGTCCGTCACCGCAACCGGTGCCGCCGCTGCGGCCGGTCCCGCGCGTACCTCCGGAAGTTCGGCATGTGCCGGCTCTGCTTCCGCGAGCTGGCGCTGACGGGCGACGTCGCGGGCGTGACCAAGAGCAGCTGGTAGAGCCAGAGTTAGCCGAGAGCCGAGAGCAGCAGCTATGACTGATCCGATTGCCGACATGCTGACGCGGATTCGCAACGCCGTGCACGCGAGGCACGCGCGCGTGGACCTGCCCGCGTCCAACCTGAAGACCGAGATTGCGAAGATCCTGCAGGACGAGGGCTACATCGCGGGCTACAAGCTCGTCGAGGCGCCCTCCGAGCGGCCCGGCAAGGCCCCGCGGCAGGTGATGCGCGTGTTCCTGAAGTACGGCCCCGGCGGGCAGAAGGTCATCTCCGGCCTCGAGCGGGTGAGCCGCCCCGGGCGTCGGGTCTATGCGGGCCGCGAGGGCGTCCCCCCGGTCCTCGGCGGGCTGGGCGTGAACATCCTCACGACGTCGCGGGGCGTGATGACCGGGCGAGCGGCGCAGAAGGCCGGCGTCGGCGGCGAGATCCTCTGCAACGTGTGGTGACGCCATGTCGAGAATCGGAAAGAAGCCAATCGCCATCCCGAAAGGGGTCACCGTCAAGGTCGACGGCGGCACCGTCGAGGTGAAGGGCCCGAAGGGCCAGATGACGCAGCCCCTGCCCCCGGGCGTGACGGCCGCCGTCGAGGACGGCCAGCTGCTCACCCGGAAGGCAGCCGACCTGCGCGAGTACGACAAGTTCCACGGCCTCGCCCGGAGCCTCGTGAGCAACGCCGTGCTGGGCGTGACCGAGGGCTGGAAGAAGGAGCTGGACATCGTCGGCGTGGGCTATCGCGCCGAGATGAAGGGAAAGCAGATCGTGCTGGCCCTCGGCTACTCGCACCCCGTCGTGTTCGACGTGCCGGCGGGCATCGACGTCGTCATCGAGAAGCAGACGCACATCACGGTCACCGGCGTGGACCGCCAGCTGGTGGGCCAGGTCGCCGCGAACCTGCGTCGCCTGCGCAAGCCCGATCCGTACCAGCAGAAGGGCGTGCGCTACACGGGGGAAGTGCTGAAGAAGAAGGCCGGCAAGACCGGCGCGTAATCGATCAACTGGTGAGCGTATGAGAATCCAGACCAAGGAAGACCGCCGGGACCGGATCAAGTTCCGCATCCGGAAGCGCCTGCAGGGGACCGCAGAGCTGCCCCGGCTGAGCGTGTTCCGGAGCGGCGCGCACATCTACGTGCAGGTGATCGACGACCTGGCCGGCCGGACGCTGGCCGCGGCTTCGAGCGTGGAGCCGGCGGTGAAGGCACGGCTGGCCGAGGGGGCGCGCGGCGGCAACCGGAAGGGCGCGGCAGCGGTGGGCCAGGCGATTGCCGAGCGCCTGAAGGAGAAGGGCATCACGCGCGTGGTGTTCGACCGGAACGGGTTCCTGTACCACGGGCGCGTGCGCACCGTGGCCGAGGCGGCGCGGCAAGCCGGCCTTCAGTTCTGAGGCGGAAGGCAAAAGGCAGAACGTATGCGGACACGCGAGAAGATTGACCCGGGCCAGCTCGAGATCAAGGACACGGTGGTGTCCATCAACCGCGTCACCAAGGTGGTCAAGGGCGGCAAGAACCTGAGTTTCAGCGCGCTGGTGGTCGTCGGCGATGGCCACGGCGTGGTGGGCTACGGCGTCGGCAAGGCCAAGGAGGTGCCCTCGGCCATCAAGAAGGGCATCGAGGCGGCCAAGAAGAACCTCATTCGCGTGCCGCTCAAGGGGACGACCGTGCCGCACCCGGTGGTCGGGCGCTTCGGTGCCGGGCGGGTGCTGCTGAAGCCGGCTCCCGAGGGCACCGGCATCATTGCAGGCGGCGCGGTGCGCGCCGTCGTGGAGTCGGCAGGCGTCTCGAACGTGCTGACCAAGTCGCTCGGGACGGCCAACCCGCACAACGTGGTGCGCGCGGCGTTCACGGCGCTGCAGCAGCTGAAGGACCCGGCCCTGGTGGCACGCCTGCGCGGCAAGGACGCCGAGGAGTTGAGCGCGCCCGGGCGTGCGTAGGGACGAACGACCATGGCTGAGCAGGCGACCAAGAAGCTGAAGATCACGCTGGTCCGGAGCCCGATCGGGTTCAACCGGACGCAGGCGGCCACCGTCCAGGGGATGGGCCTTCGCAAGATCCGCCATACGGTGGAGCTGCCGGATACGCCCGAGACCCGGGGGATGATCCACAAGGTGCGCCACCTCGTCGAGGTGGTGGAGTAGAGACATGAGCCTCAACAATCTCAAGCCGGCCGCCGGGTCGAAGTTCAGCCGCAAGCGCGTGGGGCGCGGTCCCGGATCGGGCAACGGCAAGACGGCCGGCCGCGGCAACAAGGGCGCGCAGTCGCGCTCGGGCTACTCGTACAAGCGCGGGTTCGAGGGCGGCCAGATGCCGCTGCACCGGCGGGTGCCGAAGCGCGGCTTCAACAACGCGGATTTCCGCACGGCGTACGAGGTAGTGAACCTCGACCAGATCGAGGCGCGCTTCGATACCGGGGCGACGGTGAATCCCGACACCTTGCGCGCGGCGGGACTGGTCAACAGCCGCCAGCCCGTGAAGGTGCTGGCGCGCGGCGACGTGACCAAGGCGCTGACGGTGCAGGCGCACAAGTTCAGCGGCAAGGCGGCCGAGAAGATCGCCGCGGCGGGTGGTACCGCCCAGGCCATCTAGCGATCGGTATTCGAGGCGACTCCCGTGGTCGAAAGCCTGAGAAATCTGTTTGCCGTCGCGGACCTGCGGAACCGGGTGCTCTTCACGCTCGGCCTGCTGGCGATCTATCGCGTCGGCATCTTCATCCCGACGCCGGGCGTGAACCCCGAGGCCCTGGAGGTGCTGGCGCAGCAGGCGCAGAACACCATGCTCGGCCTCTACAACATGTTCACCGGCGGCGCGCTCGCGCGGGTGACCATCTTCGCGCTCGGGGTGATGCCGTACATCAGCGCATCGATCATCCTCCAGCTGCTCACGGTCGTCTGGCCCTACCTCGAGCGGCTGTCGAAGGAGGGCGAGCTCGGCCGGCGGAAGATCACGCAGTACACGCGGTACCTGACCCTCGTGCTGGCCGCCGTCCAGTCGATGGGCATCGCCATCTGGCTCGAGCGCAATACCGACATCCCCGGCGGGCTGCCGCTGGTGTACGACCCGGGCTGGGGCTTCCGCCTCGGCGCCGTGCTGACGCTCACGACGGGCACCATGTTCATCATGTGGCTCGGCGAGCAGATCACCGAGCGCGGCATCGGCAACGGGATGTCGCTCATCATCTTCGCGGGCATCGTGGTCGGGCTGCCGAGCGCGGCCATCGCCACCTTCGACCAGATGCGCACCGGGCAGATGAGCCTGCTGATCGTGGCGTTCCTGGTGCTGCTGATGGTGCTGGTCATCGCGGCCATCATCTACGTGGAGCGCGCGCACCGGCGGATCACCGTGCAGTACGCCAAGCGCGTGGTGGGCCGGCGCCAGTACGGCGGCTCCAGCACGCACATCCCGCTCAAGGTGAACACGGGCGGCGTCATTCCCGTGATCTTCGCCAGCTCGATCCTGACGTTCCCGGGGACGTTCGCCGGCGTGCTGCAGGCGGGCGGCTGGGCCGACGCCGTCGTGCGCCAGTTGCAGTACGGCATGCCGCTGTACAACCTGCTGTACGTCACGCTCATCATCTTCTTCGCATACTTCTACACGGCCATCATCTTCAACCCGGACGACGTGGCCGAGAACATGCGGAAGTACGGCGGGTTCATCCCGGGCATCCGGCCGGGCAAGCGCACGGCGGAGTACATCGACACCATCCTGGCGCGCATCACGCTGGTGGGCGCCGTGTACCTGTCGCTGGTGGCCATCCTGCCGGAGTTCCTGCTGACCGGGTTCAAGGTGGCGCCCATCCCCTTCATCGGCGAGTCGCTGGACGCGCTGCTCCCGCGGTTCGTCACGGAGGGCCTGAACGTGCAGTTCTTCTTCGGCGGTACCTCGCTGCTCATCGTCGTGGGGGTGGCCATGGACACCGTGAACCAGGTGGAGTCGCAGCTCATCATGCGGCACTACGACGGATTCATGAAGAAGACGCGGATTCGCGGGCGTCGCGGGTGAGGACGTGGCGCTCAACGTGGTGATGCTGGGGCCTCCGGGCGCCGGCAAGGGCACGCAGGCCGAGCGGTTCGCGCGGGAGCACGGCATCCCGAAGATCTCGACGGGGGACATCCTCCGCGAGGCGGTGCAGAGCGGCAGCGAGCTCGGCCGGGCGGTCGAGGCGGTGATGGAGCGGGGCGAGCTGGTGAGCGACGAGCTCATCACCGGTATCGTCCGGGAGCGGCTGGGGCGGCCGGACGTCGCAGGCGGGTTCGTGCTGGACGGCTTCCCGCGAACCGTGCCGCAGGCGGAGGCGCTCGACGGCATCGTGGCCGGTCGTCACCCGCTCATCGTCATCGAGATGCAGGTGCCCGACGAAGAGCTCGTCCGGCGGGTCCAGGCGCGGCGCGTGTGCAGGGCGTGCGGGACCAACGTGTCGGCGTTCGGGTCCAACCCGTCGGCGGTGGTTCGCTGCGAGACGTGCGGTGGGGAGCTCGTGACCCGCTCCGACGACACCGAGGCGGTGGTGCGCGAGCGGTTGCGGGTGTACTGGCGGGACACGCGGCCCATGATCGAGTACTACGGCCGGCGCCCCACGTTCCGGGCCATCGACGGGGCGCAGGGGCCCGATGAGGTGTGGCAGGCGCTGGTCGGCGCCGTCATGGCGGTCGCGGCCGAGGCGGGGTTGTCGGTGCCACCGGGGGCCCGGCCGTGATCAACTGCCGATCGGCGGCGGAACTGGAGCGGCTGGCCCGGGTCAACGCCCTCGTGGCGCGGGTGCTGGCCGAGCTGATGGGCGCGGTGGCGCCCGGCACGACGACGCGGGCCCTGGACCGGCTGGCCGAGCAGCGGCTGGTGGAGGCTGGCGCGGCGCCGGCGTTCAAGGGGTATCACGGGTATCCCGCGACCATCTGCGCGTCGGTGAACGAGCAGGTGATCCACGGGATCCCGAACGACCGGAAGCTCGTCGAGGGCGACATCGTGTCCATCGACATGGGCGCCCGGCTGGACGGCTTCTACGGGGACTCGGCGGTCACCGTGCCGGTGGGGCGCATCTCGCCGGAGGCCGAGCGGCTGCTCGCGGTGACGCAGGCGGCGCTCGAGCGGGCCCTCGCGGTGGTGCGCGCGGGTGCGCGGGTGCACGACATCGGGGCGGCGGTCCAGCAGCACGTCGAGGCGCAGGGGTACTCGGTGGTCCGCGAGTTCGTGGGACACGGGATTGGGACCTCGCTCCACGAGGAGCCACAGATTCCGAACTACGGCACGGCGGGCCGCGGCGCCCGGCTGGCCGAAGGGATGGTGCTGGCCATCGAGCCGATGGTCAACGCAGGGAAGGCCGCGGTGAAGGTGCTGTCGGACGGCTGGACGGCCGTGACGAAGGACGGCAGCCTCTCGGCGCACTTCGAGCACACGGTGGCCGTGACGGCGACGGGCTGCCGGGTGCTGACGCTGCGGGATCAGGCGGTGGCCGAGGCGGTGTGACCGAGGCCGAGGGCACGGTGATCGAGCTGCTGCCGAGCGAGCTCGTGAAGGTCGTGCTCGAGGGCGGGCGGCACCAGGTGATCGCGCATCACGCGGACCCGGTGCGGCGGAACTACGTGAGGCTCGTGGTCGGGGATCGCGTCCGCGTGGCGCTGATGGCGAACGACCGGGGTCGCGGGCGGGTGCTTGAGAGGCTGTGAACGGAGCGAGCGATGAAGGTACGAGCGTCAGTCAAGAAGATCTGCGACAAGTGCAAGATCGTGCGCCGTCGCGGGATCGTGCGGGTGATCTGCACGAACCAGAAGCACAAGCAGCGGCAAGGATAGAGGCGAGGACCTATGGCACGCATTTCAGGTGTCGATCTGCCCCGCAACAAGCGCGTGGAGATCGGGCTCACGTACATCTTCGGGATCGGGCGCTACCGCTCGAACCGGATCCTCGAGGCGGCCGGGGTGAGCCCCGATGCCCGCGTGAAGGATCTCTCCGACGACGACGTGCGGAAGATCAGCCGGGTGATCGAGGAGCAGGGCGGGGTGGAGGGCGATCTGCGCAAGGAGATCTCGCTCAACATCAAGCGGCTCATCGAGATTGGCAGCTTCCGCGGCAGCCGGCACCGCCGGAACCTGCCGGCCCGGGGACAGCGCACGCGCACCAACGCGCGCACGCGCAAGGGCCCGCGCAAGGGCGCGGTCGCCAAGAAGAAGACGGTGTAGGTAGGCCATGGCAAAAGCAGAGAGCACGGGCGCCGGTGCGGGGAAGGAAACCACCCGCAAGAAGAAGACGTTCAAGAAGCGCGGCGAGAAGCGGATCGTGCACCACGGGTTCGTGCACATCCAGGCCTCGTTCAACAACACGCTGGTGACCATCACCGACGCCGAGGGCGCGGTGGTCTCGTGGTCGAGCGCGGGCGCCATCGGGTTCAAGGGATCGCGCAAGGGCACGCCGTTCGCCGCCACCCAGGCCGCGCTGACGGCGACCAACGCCGCCAAGACCTTCGGCATGCGCTCGTGCGACGTGCTGGTCAAGGGGCCCGGATCGGGCCGCGAGTCGGCCATCCGCGCGCTCTCGACCGCCGGGCTCGAGGTGAAGTCCATCCGCGACGTCACCCCGATTCCGCACAACGGTTGCCGGCCGCCGAAGCGGCGGCGGGTGTAGCGCGCGTGAACCTGGAACGCTGAACTGACAAGGATCGAACAAGCATGGCTCGTTACAACGGACCTGTCTGCCGTCTCTGCCGCCGCGAGGGCATGAAGCTGTTCCTCAAGGGCGAACGGTGCTACACCGAGAAGTGCGCCATCGAGAAGCGCAACATGCCGCCGGGCCAGCACGGCCGGGCGCGCCGCGCGAAGATGGTGGGCTACGGCGTGCAGCTGCGCGAGAAGCAGAAGGTGAAGCGCATCTACGGCGTGCTGGAGGACCAGTTCCGCCGTTACTTCGAGCAGGCGGACCGCACCCGCGGGATCACCGGCGAGACGCTGCTGCAGCTGCTCGAACGGCGCCTCGACAACGCCGTCTACCGCCTGGGCTTCGCGACCTCGCGCCCGCAGGCGCGGCAGCTGGTGCGACACGGCCACTTCCTGGTCAACGGCAGGAAGGTCGACATTCCCTCGTACTCGCTGAAGGCGGGCGACGTGGTGACGGTGCGCGAGAGCAGCCGCCAGAACGCGTCGATCCTGCACGCGATGGACGAGGTGAAGGGCCGCGGCATTCCCGAGTGGCTCAATCTCGAGGGCCCGATGGGCGGCAAGGTGATGTCGATGCCCACGCGCGAGCAGATCAACCTGCCCGTGCAGGAGCAGCTCATCGTCGAGTTGTACAGCAAGTAGGGTGAGGCCGGGACCGGGGTCCCGGCGCTCCCGATCGCGCACGGAGCGCCGGGGCTTCAGCCCCGGCGGATTCCGCCAGCCCACGGCCCGCAGCTCGTCAGACCTGCAGCGGGAGGCCGGGGGCCGTAACCCGCAGGTCTGGAGGCCGGGCTGCCGGCCCGTTTGGCGAAAGGACATCACGATGCTCTGGAAAGGTTTTCAGCGCCCCAAGCGCCTCGACTTCGAACGCGAGACGCTGACCGACCGGTTCGGGCGCTTCTACGCGCAGCCGTTCGAACGCGGATTCGGCACCACGGTGGGCAACGCCCTCCGCCGCGTGCTGCTCTCGTCCATCGAGGGCGCGGCCATCACGGCCGTGCAGATCGACGGCGTGCTCCACGAATTCTCGCCCATCAAGGGCGTGGTCGAGGATGCGACCGACATCATCCTCAACCTCAAGCAGCTGCCGCTCAAGTGCCACGTGGACCACACCAAGACGCTGACCGTGCGCGTGGACAAGCCGGGCCCGGTGCGCGCCAGGGACATCGAGGTGGACCAGGACGTGGAGATCCTCGAGCCCGACGCCCACATCGCCACCGTGTCGGAGGGCGGCAAGCTCCACATGCAGCTCCGCGTGAAGCGCGGGCGCGGCTACATCGCGGCCGATCGCAACTTCGACGAGGATCTCGGCATCGGCTGGATCCCGATCGACTCGGTGCACTCGCCCGTGAAGAAGGTCAACTACCTCGTCGAGTCGGCGCGCGTCGGGCAGGCGACCGACTACGACAAGCTCACCCTCGAGGTCTGGACCAACGGATCGGTCACGCCGGGCGACGCGGTGTCGCTGGCGGCCAAGCTCGTGCGCGACCATCTCAACATCTTCATCAACCTCGAAGACGAGGACGAGGACGAGGCGGACGTGGCCACCGAACCGGCGCGCCTGGGCGTCGCCAACGAGCACCTCGACAAGAGTGTCGAGGAGCTCGAGCTCTCGGTGCGGTCGTACAACTGCCTGAAGAACGCCAACATCCGCACGATTCGTGAGCTCGTGCAGAAGAGCGAGACCGACATGCTGAAGACGAAGAACTTCGGCCGGAAGTCGCTCAACGAGATCAAGGAGATCCTGCAGACGATGGGCCTCAGTCTCGGCATGAAGCTGGACCAGCCCTCGGCGGCGGAGTAGCTCCGGTCAGGGAACAGACGCCATGCGCCACCGTAATGCACACCGGAAGCTCGGCCGGGTCACCGAGCACCGCATCGCGCTCCTTCGCAACCAGGCGACGGCGCTGCTGATGCACGAGCGCATCGAGACGACGGTGCCGAAGGCCAAGGAGCTGCGGCCGTTCGTCGAGCGCATCATCACCATCGCCAAGCGCGGCGTGAAGGCGGCCGACCCGAAGGGCAGGACCCTCTCGGCCCGGCGCCTCGTGATGCGCGACGTCCACAACGAGGACGTGGTCACCAAGCTCTTCGACGAGCTGGCCCCGCGGTTCGAGTCGCGGCCGGGCGGCTATACGCGCATCCTCAAGCTGGGGCACCGGCGCGGCGATGCCGCCGAGGTCGCGCAGATCGAGCTCGTCGGCAGCGAGTTCGACCCGAAGAAGGCCGAGGCCGAGCGCAAGGCTTCGGAGGAGGCCGCCCAGGCGGAAGGCGCCAAGACGCAGAAGAGCGTGGGCGAGCGGCTCCGCTCCGCGGCCGAGCGGCTGCGAGGCGGCAAGAAGGCCAAGGGCGAGGCCGGCGCAAAGTCCAAGGCGAGCCGCCCCGCCCGGGGAACCGCCAAGAAGACGACGACACCGCGCAAGGCCGGCGGGTCGTAGGCCACAAACGGCAGCTTCCGGAGTCCTGAGGTTCCGGGGTTCGGGGTTCTCCCGGCCCGGAGCCTCAGACCCGTTCCACCCTGTCCGGCCGCACGGCCGGCCCTCCTCGTCCGTCCGTCTCACCCGAATTCACTCGTGCGTCACGCGCGGGATGCCATACTGAAGACGCCCGTGCGCGGGCCATCGGGCACGTCGCGTCCAGGAGCCGCCACCACGCGTCTCAAGAGTCAGATGTCCCACGCGATTCCCCGCCTGCTGCCGGCGGTCATGGCAGCCTCGTTCGTCGCCGTCCTGGCCGGCCGCCAGTCGTCCCGGCCGGCGGAGCAGCCCGAGCAGCCGATTTTCCGGGCCACGGTGGATCTGGTCCGTGTGGACGTCTCGGTCACCGGGAGAGATGACGAGCCGGTCACCGATCTGCAAGCCTCCGACTTCATCGTCACCGAGGATGACGTGCCGCAGACGGTGGAGACGGTGCAATTCGTCCGGATCGACGGGCAGCGGTACGAGGACACGGGCGAGTCGCTGGAGATTCGCGGGCCCTCGCAGGCCCGCGTCGAGGCCGCCCGGGAGGACGTGCGGCTCTTCGCCGTCCTGCTGGACGACTACCACATCGACCGCCACCCGACCATCACCATTCCGTTGAGGCGGGCGCTCGAGAGTTTCGTGGAGCAGCTGCAGCCGACCGACCTGGTGGCGATCATGGACCCGCTGACCACCCTCGACAGCCTCCGGTTCACGCGCAACAAGGCCGAGCTGCTGGAACGCGTCCGGGCGTTCGAAGGCCGGCGCGGGTTGCTGTTTCCGGTCAGGAGCCCCGTCGAGGAGGCCCAGGTGTCCCAGCGCAATGTCTTCGAGCTGCGCGCGGCGGTGACGCTGTCGGCCCTCGAGGCGGTGGCGACGCACCTCGGCGGACTTCGCGAGGGCCGGAAGTCCGTCCTGTTCGTCAGCCAGGGGCCCCCGGTGGGCACGCCGGGCAGCGTGGTCTACCCGCGCCTGGACGCCGCACTGCAGGCCGCCAATCGCGGCAACGTCACCGTCCACGTGCTCGACCCGCGCCCGCTCGGCTCGGCGCCGTTCGGCGGGGCCGAGGCGCTGCGCCGGCTGTCGGCGGAAACCGGCGGGCGCGCCATCGTGAACACGAACAACCCGGAAGCCGGCCTCGGGCAGGTTTTTGCCGACGCAAGCGCGTACTACCTCGTCGGCTACTCGCCGAGCCGCCAGCTGGCCGACGGGAAGTTTCACAAGATCAACGTGGGCGTGAAGCGATCGGGCGTCCGCGTGGCGGCGCGCCGCGGGTACTGGGCCCCCACCGAGGCCGAGCTCAACCCGGAGCCGCCACCACCACCCGACCTGCCGCTCAACGACGCACTGCGGGCGCTGGTCGAGCCCGCAGACGGCCGGCAGATCGAGCTCTGGGTGGGCAGCGAGCCAGCCGGCGGCGCGCGGACGTCGCTGCGCGTCACGTGGGAGCTGTCGAGCCGGCTGACGGATGGCGAGGCGCCGGCGACCGTCGAGGTCGAGCCCGTCACACGCACCGGCACCTCGCTGGGCGACGCACAGCGCATCGCGGCGCCGCCGAAGGCCGGCGCTGTTCCGACGATCGCGTCGTTCGCCCTCGATCCCGGGCCCGCGGCGCTGCGACTCACGGTACGCACCGCGGGCGGTGCCGTCGTGGACCGCTGGACCCAGACACTGGTCGTGCCGGACTACGCCGGCGCGGCGCTGACGCTCGGCACGCCGCGCGTGTACCGCACACGAACCCTGGCCGAGACTCGTGCATTCAACGCCGATCCGGCGCCGACGCCCTCAGCCTCCCGCCGCTTCCGGCGAACCGACCGCCTGGTGATCGACGTCCCCTACCAGGCCACCACGGGCACGCCCCAGGTCCGCGCGCAGCTGACCAACAGGGACGGACAGCCCCTGGCGCCGCTGACCGTCAGCACGCCAACTGAGGGGGTGGCTCGCGTGGTCATGCCGCTGGCCAGCCTGGCGCCGAGCACGTACACGGTGCGCGTGGAGGTCTCGGCCGGCGATGCCGAAGGGACGCAGGTCGTGGCGTTCACGGTGTCGCAGTGACGGGAGGCCTTCGGTAGGCCGCGCTCCGCGCGGTGAGCCTCTGGTGGGCGGCGCTCCGCGCCGTGGGCCTTCTGATGTGGAGATTCGCGGGTTGGGTGCCGCATGACCATGGTGCGTCGGGAGCGGTTCCGAGGGTTCTCCTTTGTCCGTCGGCCGGCCCGGTGACCGGGTGAGCGCCGCCCACACAAAGCCCGTCAACGCACAGGCCACCCCGTGACGATGCGTGGCTTCGGCGCGCCGCGTTGGCGCTGGCGCAAGGCGTGGCCCACGGAGGGGTAGTGCCGACGTGCCAGGCGGCCTCGTGACGCCCGGCGCCGGTGAGTCCGAGAGCCCTGCCCAGAGGCCTCTGCGTCATCTGCGGCCCATCACGCCTCCGGCTCGGCGGCCTGTCCGCGCTCGACCTTGGCCGCGGCGATGATCTTCTGCTGCTGGTGCGACGGGACCTCGTCGTAATGCGAGTACTCCATGTGGTAGGATCCGCGGCCGCCGGTCACCGACGTGAGGTGCTGCTCGTAGGTCAGCATCTCGGCCATCGGCACCTGCGCCTTGATGACCGTCATCTGGCCGCGTGGTTCCATGCCCGAGATCCGGCCGCGGCGGCCGTTCAGGTCGCCCATGAGGTCCCCGGCGTAGTCGCTGGGCGCATAGACCTCGACGTTCATGATGGGCTCGAGCAGCGTGGGCCGGGCCTTCGACATCCCGTCCTTGAACGCCAGCCAGCCGGCGGTCTTGAATGACAGCTCGTTCGAATCCACGTCGTGGTACTGCCCGTCGGTGAGCACCACGCGGAAGTCCACGACCGGGTAGCCGGCCAGGTAGCCGCGAAGGCGCGACTCCTGGATGCCCTTTTCCACGGCGGGGATGAACTGCCGCGGGATGGCCCCGCCGAAGATCTCGTCCACGAACTCGAAGTCGCTGCCGCGCGGGAGCGGCTCCATGCGGATCTTGCAGTCGCCGAACTGGCCGTGGCCGCCGGTCTGCTTCTTGTGGCGCCCATGAGCCTCGACGCGTGCGGTGATGGTCTCCCGGTACGGGATGCGCGGCGGCTTGAGGTTGACCTCCACGCCGAAGCGGCGCTTCAGCTTCGCCACCGTGACCTCGATGTGCAGCTGGCCCTGGCCGGCCAGCAGCAACTCGTGCGTCTGCGGGTCGCGCGCGTAGCGGATGGTGCCGTCCTCCTCTTCGAGCCGGTGCATCGCGGTGCTGATCTTGTCCTCATCGCCGCGGCTCTTGGGTTCGATGGCGTAGGACAGGACG
The DNA here is from genome assembly GCA_963169195.1 of Acidobacteriota bacterium. Taxonomy (GTDB): domain Bacteria; phylum Acidobacteriota; class Vicinamibacteria; order Vicinamibacterales; family UBA2999; genus VFZN01. The sequence continues at coordinate 28,244 of CAUJDN010000103.1, forward strand.
GGCTCGGGGAAGCTGATCGGCGGGAACGCGACGCCCGCGGCCTTGTCGGCCAGCGTGTCGTTGGTACGGGTGTCCTTCAGCTTGGCCACGGCGCCCAGGTCCCCCGCCTTGATCTCCGGCACGGCCACCTGGGTCTTGCCCTGCAGCACGGCCAGGTGACCCAGGCGCTCCTGTGTGCCGCGCGTGAGATTCGTGACCGTGGAGTCGGACTTGAGCGCGCCCTGGTAGACGCGGAACAGCGTGATGCGGCCGGCGAACTGATCGGCGACGGTCTTCCACACGAACGCGGCGTACGGGGCCTTTTCGTCGGTGCCGCGCGTCACACCCTGCCCGTCGCTCACGGCCTTGAACGGGCGCTCCGCCGGTGACGGCGTCCAAGCCAGGAGGGCATCGAGCAGGGGCTGCGTGCCGACGTTCTGGAGGCCCGACGTGCACACCAGCGGGAAGATCCGCGCGTCGGCCGTGGCCTTGCGGAGGCCCGACGCCAGCTCCTCGCTGGTGAGCGTGCCGGCCTCGAAGAAGTGCTCCATGAGCCCCTCGTCGGCCTCCGCCACCATCTCGATCAGGGCCTCCCGCGCGGCCGCGACCTCGGCTTCCATCGCGCCCGGCACGGGGCCCTCCGTGACGCGGCTGGACCCGTCGGCCGGGAACGTGAACGCCTTCAGGCCGACGAGATCCACCACGCCCGTGAAGTGCTTTTCCTCGCCGATGGGCAGCTGGATGGGGACGATGGCGCGCCCGAGGGACTGGCGCAGCGACTCGAGCGTGCGGTCGAGAGATGCGCGATCGCGGTCCAGGCGATTGACACACACGAGACGGGGCAGCGCCAGTTCGTCGGCGGCGTGCCAGGCCTTTTCGGTCTGCACCTCGACGCCCGCCACCGCGTCCACCACCACCAGGGCGGCATCGGCCACGTGCAGCGCCGCCCGCGTGTCGGCGAAGAAGTTCCCGAACCCGGGCGTGTCGATGAGGTTGACCTTGGTCTTGTTCCACTCGGCGTGCGCCAGGCTGGCGCCGAGCGTGTGCTTGCGGGCGATTTCCTCTTCGTCGTAATCGGTGACCGTCGTGCCATCGTCCACCAGGCCGAGCCGGTTGACCATGCCGGCCGCGAACAACAGCGCAGACACCAGCTGCGTCTTCCCGCATCCGCCGTGGCCAACCACGGCCACGTTGCGGATGCTGGCAGCGTCGTAAACCTTCATAGGCGGGAAGCCTCCCCGGGCGCGTCAGACGTCCGTCACTGGGGAAATCATATGCCAGGTGCGGGCGCGTGCGGGCGGGTGCGTCCCTTATTCGTAGCGCAGCGCCTCGATGGGGTCCATGCGCGAGGCGCGCCAGGCGGGCAGCATCCCGAAGAACACGCCGACCGAGGCCGAGAACCCGAGGCCGAGCGCGAACGACCACCAGGGCAGGGAAACCGGGAAGCCGGACAGCAGGTTCACCAGCAGGCCGATGCCGCTGCCGAGCAGGACGCCCAGGATCCCGCCGACGCTCGTGAGGACGACGGCCTCGATCAGGAACTGCGTGAGGATTTCCAGGCGACGCGCACCGATGGCCTTCCGGACGCCGATCTCCCGCGTGCGCTCGGTCACCGAGATGGTCATGATGGCCATCACGCCGATGCCGCCCACCATCAGGGCAATCGACGAGATGACGACCAGGGACAGCAGGACGGCCTGGGAGATCTGTTCCCAGACCTTCAGCACCGCGTCCTGGGTGACCAGATCGAAGTCATTCGGCTTGTCGAGCGTCAGCCCGTGGCGGATGCGCATGATGGCCTCGACCTCGCGCATGGCGTCCTCGCGGGTGGCGTTGTCGTGCGGCACGACGGCGATCATGACGGCCTGGCCGCCGAAGGGCCCGCTCCGCACACGCTCGTTCCCGAACTGCTTGCGGAAGGCCGTGTAGGGGATGATCGCGAAATCGTCCTGGCCCAGGCTGAACCCGCCGGCCGCCGGGCGTTTGTCCACGACGCCGATCACCGCGTAGTCGAGCGCGCCGATGCGGATGCGCTTGCCGATGGGGTCGATGCCGCGGGGCTCGAACAGGGCCTGGTAGGGCCCGTAGCCGATGACTGCCACGCGGCGGCGGCGCAGCACCTCCTGCTCGGTGAAGGTCCGCCCGGCGAACATCGTCGCGAAATTCACGTCCACGAAGCGCTCGCTGGTGCCCATGACGGCGGCCGGCCGGGTCCGCTCGCCCTCGTAGAACATCCGCTCCATCGTCGGCTGGGGCGGGCCCGCGCCGAGCCAGGTGTCCACGATGGCCACCGAGGGCGCCAGGCGGCGGATGGCCTCCCCGTCCTCGACGGTCAGGCTCGGCCGCCGGATCAACTCCAGGAACGAGGCGCCCGACGAGAAGCTGACCGCGCCAAAGCGCTGGACGAAGATGGTCTTGGGTCCCAGCGCCGCGATGGAGTCGCGGAGCGACGTGTCGAAGCCGCGGATGAGGGACGTCATCCCCACGATCGACGTGACGCCGATCACCACGCCCAGCACCGTGAGCGCCGAGCGCATCTTGTTGGACCGCAGCGTCTCGAACGCCATCCGGGCGGTCTCGCGCAGCAGGCCGGCCTGTCGGGTGAGGGAGACCACGGCTACTCGCGCCTCAGCGCCTCGATGGGATCCAGCAGGGCCGCGCGCCGCGCCGGATACCATCCGAAGAACAGGCCCACGAGGGCGGTGATGGCGACGCCGAGGGCGACCGACCATGTCTCCACGGACGCGGGCACCGGCGTCAGCGTGCCAATCGTCATCGCGAAGAGCGCGCCGAGCGCGACGCCGATGATGCCGCCGGTCAGCGAGAGCGTCACCGACTCGGTGAGCACCTGCGACATGATGTCACGCCGCTTGGCGCCCAGCGCCTTCCTCAGCCCGATCTCGCGCGTGCGCTCACTCACCACCATCAGCATGATGTTCATGATGACGATGCCGCCCACGACGAGCGAGAGGCCGACGATGCCGACGAGCACCACGGCAATGCCGGCGGTCGCCTGCCGGAAGATGCCCAGGATCGAATCGGAGGCCAGCATCCCGAAGTTGTCCGGCTCGGCGGGCTTGAGCCGGCGTTCCACCCGGAGCGCGACGCGCGCCTCGTCCTTGGCCTGCTGCACCAGCGCGGCGTCGCGCGGGCGCACCATCAGCTGCAACGACTGCCGCGACCCGAACAGCTTCTGGTACGCCCCGAGCGGGATCACGACGAACTCGTCCAGCGAATTGCCCAGCGCCGCGCCCTTCTTGGCCGAGACCCCGACCACGCGGAAGTTCACCCCGGCGATGCGCACCGGCTTGTCGATCGGATCCGCACCGCCGAACAGCCGATCCGCCACCTGCCAGCCCAGCAGGGCGACCGGCCGCTTCCGTCGGATCTCGACCGGGCTGATCATCCGCCCGCGCTCGGCATCGAAGGTGGTGAAGTCCAGGTACTCCTCCGTGACCCCCTGCACCTGGATGGATTCGAGCTCCTCGTCCCGGTAGGCGACGCGCGTGCGCTGCTGGGCCTGCGCCATCACCGAGCTCACCGCCGTGCTGAAACGCCGGACCGCGGCCGCGTCCTCGAGCGTGACGTTCGGATTGCTGCGCTGGCGCTCGAACTCGTCCTCGTTCTGCGTGAACCCCGTCCGCTGGATCACGAACGAATCGGCGCCCAGGTCGGACACGATCGCATCGGTGACCGCGCCGTTCACGCCGGTGATGAGCGCCACCACCGTGATGATCGACGACACGGCCACGATGTTCCCGAGCAGGGTGAGGAGCGACCGGAGCTTGTTCGCCCAGATGGACGAGAGCGCCAGCCGCACCGATTCGAGGATCTGGGACATGGCCCGGCCCTAGCCGCCCACGCGCACCCGCACCCCCGAACCGCCACCAGCCGAGGTCGAGCCCGCATCGCCGGTGTTCACGACATCGCCCTCGTACATGCCCCGCACCGACTCGAATGGCCCGGTGATCACCCGGTCGCCCTCCTGCAGGCCGGAGAGCGCCTCGAGATACCGCTCGCCGGCGATGCCCAGCGTGACCCTGGTGAAGGCGGCCTTGCCGTCGCGGATGACGAACACGCCCTCGGTTTCCTCGCGTTTCTGGCCGGGCTCGAGCTCCGTCGTGATGGCGGCCGAGACCGGGGTGGCGGCCTGCGGCCCGAACTGCCAGCGCGGCTTCGGCGGCCGCGGCTCCGGAATGATGTTGCCCTTCTCGTCGTAGAGCAGCTCGCGGACGGTCAGCGCCTGGATGGGCACCGACAGCGCGTTGGCGCGCGTGGCCGTGGTGATCTCCGCGGTGCAGGTGAATCCCGGGCGAACCTCCGGAATCTGCCCGTCGATGGTGACGGTGACCTTGAAGTTCGTCGCGGTCCTCGCCGTGGACCCGGCGGTCGCGGTCTGCTGGATCGGGCTGTTCCCGATCTCGGTGACCTTGCCGGTGAACGTCCTGTCCGGGATGGCGTCGATCGCCACCTTGGCGGGCTGGCCCAGCTGCACGAAGGGGATGTCGGTCTCGTCCACTTCGATCTCGGCCTCGATGACGGACATGTCGGCCACCGTCAGCAGGACCGTACCGGCGTTGTTCATGGTGCCGACGACCACGTTCTCGCCCTCCTCGATGTTCCGCCGCGTGACGATGCCGTCGAAGGGGGCCTCGAAGCGGACCTGCGACAGCGAGTGGCGGCTGCTCTGCAGGCCGGCCTCCTGCTGGCGCATCTGGGTCTCGCGGTTCTTGATCTCCTGTTCCCGCGCCGCGAGGTCGCTCTCGCGCATCTCCACCTCGGCCTGGGCGCGCTCGAGGGCCTCGCGTGTCGTCAGCCCGGACTGGTTCAGCTCCTGCTGCCGCTTCAGGGCCTGCCGGGCGAGATCCAGGTTGGCGCGCGCGCTCTGGAGGGAGGCGCGCGACTGATCGAGCGCGGTCCGTGCGCCCGCGACCGCCGCTTCGTCGCGTCGCACGGCCGCCTCGGCGATGACGGCGTCGATCTGGAGGAGGAACTGGCCGGCCTTGACGCGCTCGCCCTCGTTCACCGCGAGCCGGGTCACGCGCCCCATCGACTGGGCGCTGATGTTCACGGTCTTCTGCGGCTCGATCTTGCCCGATGCCGACACGATGGCCTCGAGATCGCGACGCTGGATGGTCTCCGCCGAGACCGTGACACCCCGGTCCTGGCGCCGGCTCGCGATGAATGCCACGATGCCGCCGATCGCGATCAGCGCGAGAACCGCCCACACCCATTTCCTGCGAAGCACGCTAGGACCCTCCCATCACAGCCACACCGACCGTCACCATGACCGCCACAAGTACATAGACACTCAGCAGGCGGCCCAGGTACCGCCGCGACGGCCGACCCGTGGCCGCCGCAACGCCGAGCGCCAGCAGCCACATCCACCACAGTCCGAAGACGTCGATGGTCCCGAACAGCCGCGCCGCCACCGTGCCCTCCTCGAGCATCGGCAGGAACACCGCCAGGTTGGTCGGGCTCGTGATCGACTCCCTCAGGTAATGAAGCGGCGTCGCGACGAGTTGCTGAACGACCAGGACGACGGAGGCATGTACGCTCACCGCCAGGGCCGCCGGCCAGGGCAGGCGGCCTCCATCGGCACGGGCCAGGATCATCAGGCCGGCCGCGACCAGCAGCGTGACCGGCGGGGTCAGCAGGAGCCGCCCGCCGCTGGTTACATAAGTGCCGTACGGCGGCGAATTCTGTAATCTCGAGTAGTGCGCCTCGTCCACGTGGCCGCCCAGGGCCTCGACGACCCGGACGCGCTCATCGACGAGGGCCTGCCGTCCGATTCCCGTAAGGAGAAGCCCGGTCGCCAGGGTCAGCCAGATCAGGAGAAGCGCGATCCAGGCTGCCAGAGAGGTTGGGGCAGCCACGAGGGCCGCCATGGTGGAGCGGGGACGCCACAGCACGCCCGCGATGTGCCGCATTCGAGACCAGATCCTGTTTCTGCTTATACGACGCCAGGCGTCGGCAGGTTTCTTGACAGCTTTTCAAACGGCTGAATAGGATGGACTTCCCGACTCGCCCTGCCAGGTTCTCCGTCCATTCGATCTTTCAAAAATACTCTTTTATGGCTTCAAAAACCACTGGCGGCCCCACCTGGGCCATTTTGGCTGCGGCCTGCGCCCTCGCTGGGGTGGCCCAGGCGCAGCCCCTTGGCACGCGCGCCAATGGCATGGCTCAGGCCTTCGTGGCGGTCGCCGACGATGCGTCGTCGGTCTACTGGAACCCGGCCGGGATGGCCACCGGGGCGTACGTCAGTTTTGTCCTGGATTTCGGGGCTGGCGACAGCCTGCCGGGCGGGTCCCGCGGACCGGAGGCAGGCTCGAAGGGCAATGCCCGCCTGCTGGCCTTCACGCTGCCGCCCCTGGGCGTCAGCTATTACCGGCTTTCGCATGTGACCGCGGGACCCGATGAGGCTGCAGAACCGACGGGGCCAAGCCGAGAAGAAGGTCGGCGAAGTGTGCAGCGCCTGACGACGTCGCACCTCGGGGTGACGCTGGCCCAGTCCTTGAATCAGTGGGTCGTGGTGGCGGGGACGGTCAAGCTGGTCCGGGGGGAGGTGTCGCGGGGCCTGGTGGGTCTGGCGGGTGTCTCGGATGCCCTGGATGCTGCGGATGGCCTGCCTCATGACGCCACCTCCCGGGCGGATGTGGACGCCGGTGCCATGCTCGCGGTGGATCGCTGGCGGGTGGGGGTTGTGGCGCGCAATCTGACGACGCCGTCGTTCGAAGGGCCGGACGGAGGCGCGTCGGTGGAGTTGGAGCGGGAGGTCCGGCTCGGCGTGGCCTGGGGCCATGGCTGGCCGGGCACGTCCCGCGTGGTCGTGTCCGCCGATGCGGACCTCACGGAGCGGTCCGCGCCCGGTGGGGACCGGCGGGACATTGCTGCGGGCGTCGAGACCTGGTGGCTCGGCCAGCGTCTGGGGGTTCGGGGCGGCGTGCGGGGCAGCACCGCGGGTGCGGCACGGCCGGTGCTGGCCACGGGCGTATCCGCGGCTTTGACGTCCGGGTTCTTCGTGGAGGCGCACGTGGCCGGCGGCGACCGGGGCGGGCGCTCGTGGAGCATTGGCGCGAGGGTCACGTTCTAGGCCGGGACGGTCGGAGTCCCGGGGCGAGGGTGCGGTTCAGAACACGTCATGGCGGTCAGGATTGGGGAACTGCTTCTCAAGGAGAAGCGCATCTCGGCGGAACAGCTCCAGGACGCGCTGACGTACCAACGGCAGCACGGCGGGAAGCTGGGCGGCAACCTGGTGAAGCTGGGCTACATCCAGGATGACGAGATCACGGCCCTGCTGTCGAAGCAGTACGGCGTGCCGTCCATCGCGCTGGGGCAGTTCGAGATCGACGCGGCCGTCATCAAGCTGGTGCCGGCCGAGACCGCGCGCAAGTACCAGATCATCCCGCTCAGCCGCTCCGGGGCCACGCTCACCATCGCGATGACCGACCCGACGAACGTCTTCGCCATGGACGACGTGAAGTTCATGACGGGCTACAACGTCGAGCCCGTCGTGGCGTCGGAGACCGGCGTGGCGGAGGCCATCGAGAAGTACTACGGCATCGCGCCGCCCGTGTCGGCCACGGGACGCGGCGGGATCATGGGGCCGGTGCCTTCGGAGAGCGCGCTCGAGATGGCCACGAAGGCGCTCGAGGAGATGCCCGTCGACGTGGGCGAGGTCGAGGTCATGGAGGACCTCGAGGAGATCAGCGCCGAGGCGCTGGCGCGACAGGGCGAGGAAGCGCCGGTCATCAAGCTGGTGAACGTCATCCTGATGTCGGCCATTTCCAAGGGCGCGAGCGACATCCACATCGAGCCGTACGAGAAGGAGTACCGGGTCCGGTACCGCATCGACGGCATCCTCTACAACGTGATGTCGCCCACGCTGAAGATGCGCGACGCGATCACGTCGCGCATCAAGATCATGGCGAAGCTGGACATCGCCGAGAAGCGGCTGCCCCAGGACGGCCGCATCAAGATCCGGTTCAGCGACAACGGCGTCAGCAAGGACATCGACTTCCGTGTCTCGTGCCTGCCGACGCTGTTCGGCGAGAAGATCGTCATGCGCCTGCTCGACAAGGGCAAGCTGATGCTCGACATGACGAAGCTCGGCTTCGAGCCCGAGTCGCTGCGGAAGCTCGAGACCCAGATCCAGAAGCCCTGGGGCATGGTGCTCGTCACGGGCCCGACGGGCAGCGGCAAGACCAACACGCTCTACTCGTCCATCTCGCGCATCAACACGCCCGAGACCAACATCATGACGGCGGAGGATCCGGTCGAGTTCAACCTGCCGGGCGTGAACCAGGTGCAGGTCCGCGAGAACATCGGCCTGAACTTCGCCGCCGCGCTGCGCAGCTTCCTGCGCCAGGATCCGAACATCATCCTCGTCGGCGAGATCCGCGACTTCGAGACGGCAGAGATCGCCGTGAAGGCGGCGCTCACGGGCCACCTCGTGCTCTCGACGCTGCACACGAACGACGCGCCGAGCACCATCAACCGCCTGATGAACATGGGCATCGAGCCGTTCCTGGTGGCGAGCTCGCTGAACCTGGTGTGCGCCCAGCGGCTCGTGCGGCGGGTCTGTTCGAACTGCAGGGAGCCCGAGGACCTGCCGGCGCCGGCGCTCGAGCAGATCGGGTTCACCAGCGACGAGGCGCGGACGGTGAAGGCGTTCCGCGGCAAGGGCTGCGACAAGTGCAACGGCACCGGCTACAAGGGGCGCGTCGGCCTGTACGAGGTGATGGAGATCACCGACGAGCTCCGCGAGCTGGTGCTCGTGGGCGCCTCCTCGCTCGAGCTGCGCCGGAAGGCCATCGAGGAGGGGATGATCACCCTGCGCGGCAGCGGCCTCAGGAAGATCAAGGACGGCGTGACCTCGGTCGAGGAAGTGCTGCGGGAAACGGTCAGGTAGGACATATGGCGACATTGCCGAGTCTCGTGGATCTCTTGAGGATGGCCGTGGACATGGGGGCGTCGGACCTCCACCTGTCGATCGACTCGCCGCCGCAGGTGCGCGTGCACGGGGACCTGGTGCGGATGACCTTCGGGCCGCTGACGCCGACCGACACCAACGCGCTCACCTACAGCGTGCTGAGCGACGCGCAGAAGAAGCGCTTCGAGGAGACGCAGGAGCTCGACTGCTCGTTCGGCATCAAGGGCCTGGCGCGCTTCCGCTGCAACATGTACAACCAGAAGGGCGCGGTGGCCGCGGCCTACCGCCAGATCCCCGAGCGCATCCGCGGCTTCGACGAACTCCAGCTGCCGGCCGTCATCTCGAAGCTCGCCGACCGGCCCCGGGGGCTGGTCCTCGTCACCGGCCCGACCGGCAGCGGCAAGTCCACCACGCTGGCCGCGATGATCGACAAGATCAACACCCAGCAGAAGGGGCACATCCTCACCATCGAGGATCCGATCGAGTACCTGCACCAGCACAAGGGCTGCATGGTGAACCAGCGCGAGGTGCACAGCGACACGCAGAGCTTCGGCAACGCGCTGCGCGCCGCGCTGCGCGAGGACCCGGACGTGGTGCTCATCGGCGAAATGCGCGACCTGGAGACCGTCGAGTCGGCCCTGCGCATCGCCGAGACGGGCCACCTGACGTTCGCGACCCTGCACACCAACTCGGCCGCCTCGACGATCAACCGCATCATCGACCAGTTCCCGGCCCACCAGCAGGCGCAGATCCGCACGCAGCTGTCGCTGGTGCTCGAGGGCATCGTCTGTCAGAGCCTGCTGCCGAAGGCCAGCGGCGACGGGCGCGTCGTGGCGATGGAGATCATGGTTCCCACGCCGGGCATCCGCAACCTGATCCGCGAGGACAAGGTGCACCAGATCTACTCCGCCATGCAGACCGGGCAGGAGAAGCTCGGCATGCAGACGATGAACCAGTCGCTCGCGACGCTGTACTTCCGGCGGCAGATCACCCTCGAGACCGCGGTTGGCGCGTCGTCGAACCGCGAGGAGCTGCACGAGATGATCAATCGCGGCGTGGGCGTGGTGCCGGGCGCGGGACTGAGCCGCGCGGGAGGGTCTGTCGCCGGCGTGCGCGCGGGCCGCCCGATGGGGCAGTAGCGATGAACGGAGACTGACATGGCGACGTTTGCGTTTTCCGGGAGGACCCGCGGCGGCGAGGCCGTGGCGGGCGAGCGGATCGGTGACTCGATGGACGCCGTCGCGGCGGCCCTCCGGCGCGAGCAGATCCAGGTCACGCGCATCACGCCCGTCGCCGCGAAGGCGGCGGCGCCGGCGAAGCTGCGGGCCCGGGGCGTGCCGTCGAAGAACCTGGCGGTGTTCACCCGGCAGTTCTCGGTGATGATCGACGCCGGCCTGCCGCTCGTGCAGTGCCTGGACATCCTCGGCAACCAGGAAGACCACAAGTACTTCCAGCAGGTCATCCTGCAGACCCGCACGGACGTCGAGGGCGGCCAGTCGCTGGCCGACGCCATGAAGCGCCACCCGAAGGTGTTCGACGCCCTCTACACGAACATGATTGCCGCGGGCGAGGCGGGCGGCATCCTCGACACCATCCTCAAGCGCCTGGCGGTGTACATCGAGAAGGCCGTCAAGCTGAAGTCGCAGGTCCAGTCCGCGATGATCTACCCGGTGGCGGTGATCGTCATCGCCGCCGTCGTCGTCGGCGTCATCCTGTGGAAGGTCATCCCGACCTTCGCCTCCCTCTTCGCGGGGTTGGGCGCCGAGCTGCCGCTGCCCACGCGCATCGTCATCGCGCTCAGCAACAACCTGATCCGCTTCATGCCGTTCGTCATCGTCGGGCTGGTGGCGGGCGGGTACGCGCTGCGGCAGTACTATGCCACCGAGAAGGGCCGCCGCGTGATCGACGGGTTGCTGCTCAAGCTGCCCATCCTGGGCCCCATCCTCCGGAAGATCGCGGTCGCGCGCTTCTGCCGGACGCTGTCCACCCTCATGGCGTCGGGCGTGCCCATTCTCGACGGCCTGGACATCACGGCCCGGACGGCCGGCAATGCCATCATCGAGGACGCCATCCAGGTGACGCGCAAGAGCATCGAGCGCGGCGAGACCATCGCGGCGCCGCTCAAGGAGACCGGCGTCTTCCCGGGCATGGTGGTCCAGATGATCGGCGTCGGCGAGGCGACCGGCGCCCTCGACACGATGCTGGCGAAGATCGCGGACTTCTACGAGGAAGAGGTGGATACGGCCGTGGCGGGCATGCTGACCCTGCTCGAGCCGGTGATGATCGCGTTCCTCGGCGGTGTCGTGGGCGGCATCGTCATCGCGATGTACCTGCCGATCTTCGGCCTGATCAGCAAGCTGGCCGGATGACCGGGTCCTGGCTCCGGCAGCGCCTCGCGGCACACACCGCGCTGCGGCTGGTCGTGGCCACGGTGTTGCTGGGGCTGGCGGTGATGGTGCAGGTGCGCGCGCCGGGCGCCCTGCCCATCAACCCGTTCTTCGTCCTGATCGGCGCGACCTTCGCCGTCAGCATGGCCCTGCTGGCGTCCCTGCGGGCGGTGGATCGCCACCCGTGGCTGGCCGGCGTGCACTTCGGCATCGACGCGGTGCTCGTCTCCGCGTGCGTCTCTCTGACCGGCGGCATCAACAGCCTCTTCACCACGCTGTACGTCCTGCCGATTGTCGCGGCCAGCACGGCACAGCTGCGCCGGGGCGGCCTGCAGATGGCCGCCCTCACCGGCGTCCTGTTCGTGAGCGTGGTCATCGCGCAGTACCGCGTCGCGTCGGGCGCCCTCGACCTGCCGTTCCTCTCTCCCGGTCCGGGCGAACTGCCGGACCCCACGGTGGCCCTCTACACGGTCGGCCTCAACATCTTCGGGTTCTTCGCCGTGGCGCTGCTCAGCGGGTCGCTGGCCGAGCGGGCCCGCCGCGCGGACGTGCGGCTCGAGCGTGCCACCGAGGAGATCGCGGACCTGCAGGCGTTCAACCAGTACGTCATCGACAACCTCCCGAGCGGGCTGGCGACGACAGACGCGCAGAACCGGCTGCTCACCTTCAACCGGTCCGCAATGACCATCACCGGGCTCACCGGGGAACTGCCCATCGGCCGCCCAGCGCCCGAGGTCCTGAAGCTGTCGGCGGACTTCTCGGCCAACCTCTCCGACGAGTTGGTGAAGGCCCGCAGCAAGCGGACGGACTACGAGTACCGGCGACCCGACGGCAAGGCAATCGAGATCGGCCTCAGCGTGGCGGCCCTGCCCCTTCCGGACGGCGGCCGCGGCTACCTCTACACCTTCCAGGACGTGACCGAGGTGAAGCGCATCGAGCGAACCGCGCGCCTGCAGCAGCGCCTCGCCGCGGTCGGTGAGATGGCGGCAGGCATCGCGCACGAGATCCGCAACCCCCTCGCGTCGATGTCGGGGTCCATGCAGATGCTGCGGCAGGAGCTGTCGCTCTCCGGTGATCAGGCCCAGCTGATGGACATCGTGCTGAGGGAATCGGAGCGGTTGAACCAGACGATCAAGTCGTTCCTCGCCTATGCGCGGCCGCAGAAGCTCCAGGTGACGCGCCTCGACCTCCGGACCGTCGTGGGCGAGACGGGCATGCTGCTGCGCAACAGCCCCGAAGTCGCGGCGAAGCACCGGATCGAGGTCACCCTGCCCGCGCACGAGGTGCCCGTGGACGGGGACGAGAGCCAGCTGCGCCAGATCCTCTGGAACCTGGCGACCAATGGCCTGCGCGCCATGCCCGAGGGGGGTGAGCTGCGGCTGGCGGCCCGCACGGAGCCCGGCTCGAATGGGATGCGGCAGGCCGTGATGGAGGTGGCCGACCGCGGCGTCGGCATCCCGCCGGAGGACATCGACGGGATCTTCCAGCCCTTTCGGGGATCGTTCGGCCGGGGGACCGGGCTGGGCCTCGCCATCGTCCATCGCATCGTGACCGACTATGGCGGCCGCATCGACGTCCAGTCGACGCCCGGCGAGGGCACCACCTTCACGGTCCGCTTCCCGAGCCCAGCCGCGGGGACGTTGCCGGCTGGCACCGTCAGCGACGCGCCACCCGCGCCGGCACACGCGCAAAAGTAGAATGCCTGCATGCCCCGGATTCTGATCGTTGACGACGAGCAGTCGATGCGCGAGTGGTTGCGCATCCTCTTCCAGCGGGACGGCTTCGACGTGGTCATCGCCGAGGACGGGATGGCGGCCCGTGACATCGTGGCGCGCGAGTACTTCGACGTCGTCCTCACCGACATCCGGATGCCCCGGATGGACGGTGTGCGGCTGCTGCAGGCGGTGCGCGAGCTGGCGCCCGATGTCGTCGTGCTGATGATGACCGCGCACTGGCGCGAGGACTCGGACGAGTGGAAGCAGGCCCGCGCCACCGGCGCGGAGGCGCTCTTCGAGAAGCCCTTCCGGGACGTGAACCTGGTGACGATGCAGGTGCGGCAGCTGCTCGAGTCACGCCGGTTGCGGCACGAGAACGTCGTGCTGCGGAGCACGACGGCCGACCAGGGCTTCGCGGGCATCATCGGGCGCAGCGCACCCATGCTCGACGTCTTCCGCATGGTGGATACGGTGTGCCGCACGAACAGCACCATCCTCATCACCGGGGAGTCGGGCACCGGCAAGGAGATGGTCGCGCAGGCCATCCACAAGCAGTCGCTGCGGCGCGAGCGGCCCTTCGTCGCCGTCAACTGCGGCGCGATGCCCGAGGCGCTGCTCGAGTCCGAACTGTTCGGGCACGTCCGCGGCGCCTTCACGGGCGCGGAGAGCAACAAGAAGGGCCTCGTCGAGGTGGCGGACGGGGGGACCATCTTCCTCGACGAGATCGGCGAGATGACGCCCGCCATGCAGGTCAAGCTCCTGCGCGTGCTGCAGGAACGGAGGTTCCGGCGCGTGGGCGGCACCGAGGAGACGCCGGCCAACATCCGCGTCATCGCCGCCACCAACCGCGACCTGCCGAAGGCGGTCGCGGACGGGAAGTTCCGTGAGGACCTCTTCTATCGCCTGAACGTGATTCCCATCCAGCTGCCGGCCCTGCGCGGGCGTTCCGGCGACGTGCCCCTGATTGCCGAGCATTTCCTGGCGCGGCTGACGCGCGAGATGGGCAAGCCGCTGGAGGGATTCTCGGCCGAAGCCATGGCGGCGCTCGAGAGCTACCAGTGGCCGGGCAATGTGCGAGAGCTCGAGAACGTCGTCGAGCGGGCGGTGGCGCTCGAGCCGGGGCGCCGCGTGGAACTGGCGACGCTGCCCGAGCACATCCAGGCGGGCCGGCCGGCGACCCCGCTCCGGGAGGCCGCCGCCGCAGCCGCGCCGGCGGCGGCTCGGCTGCCGGACCTGGGGTTCAACCTCGAGCACCACCTGCAGGAGATCGAGCGCCAGCACCTCGAGCGCGCGCTCAGGCAGGCGGGTGGCGTGCAGACCCACGCCGCCGAGCTGCTCGGGCTGAGCTTCCGGCAGTTCCGCTATCTCGCCAAGAAATACGGGCTGAAGGGGGCGGAGGGCCGGTGATGCGGAGCTGCACGGCACTGGACACGGCCCACCGACCAATTCGCGTGCCCTGACAGATACTGGCACACCCGCTTGACAGGAACTGTCAGCGCCTTCACGGGGCGGCACCTGCCCCGGCCGCCGGAGACATGCACCCAATCGCCTCTAAGTGCATGGAACCACACACCTTGGCAGCCCGGAACGCCTGTCGTCCTTTCTGGCCAGCCCGTTGGTACGCGGGTTGCTCATGGATGGGCCGAGCGGACGCCGCCAACCGAACGGGCGGCGTCGGCACCGGGAAGACGACAGCAACAGCAACAGGGCAGTCAACGGTTCACAACGTCGATTCTGGGGGACAACGAACATGCGTATTCGCGACAACAAGGGCTTCACGCTCATCGAGCTGCTGATCGTGGTGGCCATCATCGGCATCATCGCCGCCATCGCGGTGCCGGGCCTGCTGAGCGCCCGCCGCTCGGGCAACGAGGCCTCGGCCATCGGCTCGCTCCGCGCCATCACCAGCTCGCAGCAGGCGTACGCGTCGACGTGCGCCCTGGGCTTCTATGCTGAGCAGCTGCCGACGTTGGCAGTCGCGCCGGCTGCTGGTGGCGCGCCGTTCATCAGCCCGGACCTCGGCGTGGCCGTCGCGGTCGACAAGAGCGGCTACACGGTGACGATGGACGGCGCGACTGACGGAGCGAACCCGGTCAATCCGCTGGCGACCTGCAACGGTTTTGCTCAGGGTGATGTGACGAGCTCCTGGTACGCGACGGCGGAGCCCGTGTCGCCCGGTGCGACGGGCACCCGCTACTTCTGGGTGGGCACGCTTGGTACGATCTTCGCGGACACGATCGCCGTCCCCTCGACCGACGGGATGGACCCCGCCCCGGGCGGCGCGCCGATCCAGTAAGCGCTCGAGTCCTCTGACACGGGGACAGGGCAGCGGGCGCGGTTTCCTCCAGGGGCCGCGCCCGTCGCCTGTACGGCATGCCCGGACCCCGGCGCTGGTGGCCACCCGCACGGCTTATAATTCGCCCATGGTGCGCTGGTTCCTCGGGTTTGCCGCACTCGGCCTGGCCGCCTCGTCTGCGTCCACGTGGGTGCACTATCGGCTCATCAACGACCCGACCTACGCGAGCGTCTGCGACGTGAACAGCACGTTCAGCTGCAGCCAGGCGTACACCAGCGCCTACGGCTCGTTCGGGGGCGTTCCGGTGGCGCTACTCGGCATGCTGTTCTTCCTGTTCGTGATCGGGCTCGTCGTGCTCTGCAGACCATCGGCCGCGGCCTCGGCCAACCTTCCCGGGTACGTCTTTGCGGCGTCCACGCTGGGTCTGGCGGTGGTGCTCTACCTCGGGTACGCGTCGTATTTCATGCTGGAGACCGTGTGCCTGCTCTGCGTGGGTACCTACGTCGCCGTCATCGGGCTGTTCCTCACATCGGGAGCAGCCGCAAAGGATCCCATGACCAGCCTTCCCGCCCGCGCCGCGCGCGATCTCCGCACGCTCCTCCGGACCCCGGCGGCCCTGTCGGCCGCGCTGCTGTTCATCGGCGGGGCCATTGCCACCATCCTCCTCTTCCCGGGCGGCTCGGTTTCGGCGGCGCCGGAGCCGGTTGCCGGACAGGCGCCGGCCGCGACCGTGCCGACCGCCGATGCGGCGCGCGTGAAGGAGTTCGAAGGCTGGCTCGCCCAGCAGCCCCGCGAGCCCGTCATTGTCCCGAACGACGGGGCGGCCGTCGTCATCCTGAAGTTCAACGACTACCAGTGCCCCGCCTGCGGGCAGACGCACCGCGAGTACAAGCCGGTCTTCGAGAAGTGGGCGAAGCAGGCGCCGGGCAGGATCAAGGTCGTCTCCAGGGACTATCCCCTGGAGCGCGAGTGCAACGCGGCGCTGGCCACCGACGTGCACCCCGCGTCCTGTGACGCGGCCGTGGCCGTGCGGCTCGCTCGCGAGAAGGGCAGGGGCGAGGCGATGGAGGACTGGCTGTTCGCGAACCAGCCGGCCATGACGCCCGCCTCGGTTCGGCAGGCCGCCCGTGACGTGGGCGGCGTCACCGACATGGACGCGCGGTACGCCGCCACGCTGGCGCTGGTCCGCGGCGATACGCAGCAGGGCGCGCAGATGAAGGTCACCGGGACGCCCACGTTCTTCATGAACGGCATGCGCCTGCCCGGGCTGCGCCCCGAGTTCTTCGACGCCGCCATCGCCTGGGAGCTGCGCCGCGTGGGAGGCGGAGGCAAGTAGCGTGGCGGCGATAGAGACCGAGGACCTGTCCAAGGACTTTCTCGTCGGGTTCTGGCGTCCGCGGCCCTATCGCGCGCTGGATCGCCTGACGCTCTCGGTCGCCGAGGGTGAGGTATTCGGCTTCCTCGGGCCAAACGGCGCGGGGAAGAGCACCACCCTCAAGCTCCTCATGCAGCTGCTCTACCCGACATCGGGGACGGCGCATATCCTGGGCCGGCCCGCCGGCGATGCGTCCGTCAAGCAGCGCATCGGATTCCTCCCCGAGAACCCCTACTTCTACGATCACCTGACGGCGGAGGAGCTGCTCTCGTACTTCGCCCGGCTCTTCGGGCTGCGCGGCGCCGATGTGGCGCGGCGCGTGTCGAGCGTGCTCGACGATGTGGGCATTGCCTCGGAACGACGGCTGCGGCTGCGCCAGTACTCGAAGGGGATGATCCAGCGCGTGGGCCTGGCGCAGGCGCTCCTGAACGAGCCCGACGTCGTGTTCCTCGACGAGCCCATGTCGGGCCTCGACCCGCTGGGCCGCCGCCACGTCAGGCAGATCATGCTCCGGTTGCGCGACCGCGGCTGCACCGTGTTCTTCTCGTCGCACATCCTGTCCGATGCGGAGGCCCTGTGCAGCCGGGTGGCGATTCTGGCCCAGGGGCGCCTCGTGGCGTCGGGACACCTCTCCGAGATCCTGGCCTTCGAGCTCCGCGGATGGGAGCTGGTGGTCGCCAACCTGTCCGACGCGCTGCGTGCCGCGATCGCGCCGCGTGTGCGCGGCATCACCGCGCTCGCGCGCGGGCGCTTCACCATCGAGCTGCCGCCCGAGGAGTCGCCCGACCGCTTCCTGCACGAGCTCGGCAGCCGTGGGGCACAGGTCGTCTCGCTGAACCCGCTGCGCGAGACGCTCGAGGACTACTTCGTGCAGTCGGTTGGCGCCGTCGAGTCGCGGCAGACCGGGTTGTAGCGATGCGATCCATGGCGCTGGTGGCGCAGGCGGTCTTCAAGGAGTCGGTGCGCGACCGGGTGCCCTACTCGATGGTCGCCTTTGCCGTGCTGATCATCGCGGCCTCCTACCTGATCAGCCAGCTGACCGCGGGCCAGGACATGAAGATCCTCAAGGATCTCGGCCTGGCGGCCATCGCGGCGTTCGGGCTGCTCATCGCCGTGTTCATCGGCATCAACCTGGTCTCGAAGGAGGTGGAGCGGCGCAGCGTCTTCGCCGTCCTGGCCAAGCCGCTCAGCCGCCCCCAGTTCATCCTGGGCAAGTACTTCGGCCTGGTGCTGACGCTCGTCGTCAACCTGTCCGTCATGACGCTGGCGTTCTACGCCGTGCTGCTCTACGTGGATTTCACCACGGACCCGCTGTTGAAGACCGCCTGGCCGGCGCCGGCGCTCGACCCGCGGCTCGTCGTCGCCGTCATCCTGATCGTCGCCGAGCTGATGCTGGTGACGGCCATCGCGCTGTTCTTCTCGACCTTCGCCAGCCCCCTGCTCTCGGCGCTCCTGACCCTCGGGGTGTGGGTGGCCGGGCACTTCAATGCGGATCTCCGCAATTTCGAAACGGTCCTCGACGTGAGGCCGGTCGCACTGCTGGCCCGTGCCGTGTACTACGCGTTGCCGAACCTGGCGCCGTTCAACGTTCGCGCCGAGGTCGTGCACGGCGTGGCGGTGCCAGTCTCGCACACTGCGCTGACCCTGGCGTACGCGGCGGTCTACATCAGCATTCTGCTCTTCGGCGCCATCGCCGTCTTCCGGCGGAGGGACTTCAAGTGAGGCGTCCCTCGGGCCTCGAGGCGGCGCGGTGAAGGCCCGCAACCGCGGCCTCATCGCAGGCGTGCTGCTGCTGTTCGCGGCGTCGGTGGGGATCCAGGCCGTGCGGGATCGCGACCGCGTCCCCTTCGAACCGCCGGGAGGCATGCTCTGGATCCAGTCCGGCACCGCCATGAAGCGCATGGCGCTCGGCTTCGACACCCTCGTGGCGGACCTCTACTGGATTCGCGCCGTCGTGTACTACGGCGGCCAGCGGCTCCGAGACCGATCGGAACGCAGCTACGACCTGCTGTACCCCATGCTCGACCTCGTCACCACGCTCGACCCGCGGTTCAAGGTGGCGTATCGCTTCGGCGCGATCTTCCTGACCGAGGGGTACCCCGACGGCCCTGGCCGCCCCGACCAGGCCATCGCCCTGCTCGAGAACGGCCTGAAGCGGGACGGCGAGCGCTGGGAGTACATGCACGACATCGGCTTCATCTACTACTGGTGGCTTCGGGACTACTCGAAGGCGGCGGAGTGGTTCGAGCGCGGCGGAAAGGCCCCAGGCGGTCCCGAGTGGCTCGTCTCCCTGGCCGCCACGACTCTGGCGGTCGGTGGCGACCGGCACTCGTCGCGCACCATGTGGCGCCAGCTGTACGAGAACGCCGACAGCGAATGGATTCGATCGAGCGCCGAACAGCGACTGCTGCAGCTCGAGGCCATGGACGTCATCGACCAGTTGAACCTCGTCGCGGAGCGCTATGCGGCGCGCGAAGGGCGGGTGGCACCGAGCTGGCCGGCCCTGGTGCAGGGCGAGCGCCTGCGCGGCATCCCGATCGATCCCGCCGGCGTGCCCTACGTGATCAACCCGGTCACCGGGCGTGTCGGCCTGGCCGAGGACTCCCCCTTGTGGCCGTTGCCCGAGGAACCGCGGGCGTTGAGTCCGGTGCAAACGCCGGGGCCGCCGTCATGACGGCGCCTCTCTCCCTGCTGGTGCTTTCCGGTGTCCTCGGCCTCGCCATCGGCAGCTTCCTGAACGTCGTGATCTACCGCCTGCCGCTCGGGCAGTCGCTGGCGACGCCTCCCTCCACTTGCCCGTCGTGCCGCGCGCGGCTCCGGTGGATTGACAACATCCCGGTGCTGTCGTGGATGTTCCTCGGCGGGAGGTGCCACCATTGCCGTGCGCCCATCTCCATCCAGTACCCGCTCGTGGAGCTGGTCACGGGCGCGCTCTTCGTGCTGGTGACGTGGCTGACGCCCCTGGGGCCGCTCCTGGCGGCGCGCCTCGTGCTGGTCCTCATCCTCATCGTCCTGTTCGGGATCGACCTCCATCACCAGATCCTCCCGAATGCCATCACGCTGCCAGGCATCGGCATCGGCTTCCTGTTCAGCCTCGCCGGACCGCCGGGCTGGCTGGACAGCCTCCTGGGCATCCTGCTCGGCGGCGGCGTGCTCTATGCCATCGCCTGGACCTACTACGCCGTGCGGCACGAAGAGGGCCTCGGGATGGGCGATGTGAAGATGCTCGCGATGATTGGGGCCTTTCTTGGATGGAAGGCCGTGCTGGTGACGCTCATCCTGTCGTCGTTTGCCGGGGCGATCGTCGGCCTCGGCATCATCGCCTTCACCCGGGGCAGCATGCGCCTCGCGCTGCCGTTCGGCACGTTCCTCTCGCTGGGCGCCCTGGCGGCGATGCTCGTCGGCGAGCCGCTCGTCACCTGGTACGCCGGCTTCTTCGTCCCATGACGCGCCGGGACCCGCCAGGCCACCTGTCGTGCCAACGCTGACCATCGCCGGCTACGCGCTGCTCGGCATCACGGCCATCATGGTGCTCGTCCTGATGGCCCTGCTCGTGTCACTGGTTCGCATGTCGCGCATGTCGAGACACGCGAAGGACACACGCGTCGAGACCTCGGTGATGTCGGCCGCGCTGCAGGAGGCGCTGATGCGCCTCAAGGCACAGGAGCGTGCCATGGCCGCCCGCGCCGAGGCCTCGGAGCAACTCTCGAACCAGATCATCAGCGGCGTTGGCGCCGGCCTGATCGTGGTGGATCGCGATGGGGTGGTGCGGATCGTGAATCCCGCCGCCCGGCGCATCCTCGGCCTTGAGGGCGACGGGCACGGCGTCACCCTGACCAGCCTTCTCTCCGGCAGTGCCCCGCTGGCGGAGGTCATCACCAATGCGCTGCGGACCGGCGTGCCGGTCGTGCGCCGCCAGCTCCGCCTCGACGGACGGCCGTCGCACCTGGGTGTCAGCGTCTCGCCGCTTGCAGGGCCGGATGGCGCGTTGCAGGCGGCGGTGTGCCTGTTCACCGACCTGACGGAGGTCGTCGAGCTGGAAGAGCAGCTGCGGCTGAAGGAGGCGCTGGCGGGAGTCGGGGAACTGACGGCGGGGCTGGCGCACGAGTTCAGGAACGGACTGGCGACCATCCACGGCTATGCGCGCCTGCTCGATCCCTCACGCCTGCCCGTGGGCTACCGCCCGTACGTGGAAGGCATCCGGCAGGAGACCACTGCCCTTGGCGAAGTGGTGACCAACTTCCTGAACTTCGCGCGGCCGGAGCCCTTGAGCCTCGTGCCCGTCGATCTGGGCGCCGTCGTCGATCGGGCCGCGTCGGACCTCGCCGTCGAGGCGGGGCGCATCGAGCGCGCGGGCACGTTCGGGCAGGTGCTGGGCGACGAGGTGCTCTTGCGCCAGGCCATCAGCAACCTGTTGCGCAACAGTCTCGAGGCCTGCGCGACGGCCGGCATCGAGCCCTTCATCCGCGTGCGGGGCGTTGCCGAGCCGCCCCACCTGCGCATCAGCATCGAGGACAATGGCCCGGGCATTGTTGCCGATGCACTGCCGCGCATCTTCAGGCCGTTCGTCACGACCCGGGCGCAGGGAACCGGCCTGGGCCTGGCGATCGTCCAGAAGGTGATCGTCTCGCACAACGGCCGCATTGCCGCGGCCAATCGGCCAGGGGGCGGCGCGGAGTTCCGCATTCAGCTGCCGCTGGCCACCACCACGCGATAATTGCGCGCTCATCTGCCCGTGCGGCGCGCGGTTTCTGCGCGCCACACGAGCCGTGCCACATCCCACCAGCTGTTTTCCAGGTGGATTCCGCGTGTCGCGGTCGCCCCGGAGCCGCGGCGTGCCGCTTGCACTTCCCGGTGGCATGACGACGGACACGACGCGCGTATCCGAGCGGGGCATCACCCTCGTCGAGGCGGTGGTGGCCGCGAGCCTTCTCCTGACGCTGGCTGGCGGCGTCGCCTATCTCTTTCTCCTGGCTCATCGCTTTGCCATCGCCGCCGAGCAGGCGACCGTTGCCCTGGCTGCCACGGCCAGTCGCCTCGAGACGCTGGCGGCAGTCCCCTGGGCGTACGACCTGGCCGGTGGCGAACCCGAGGCGCATGCGCTCGATCTGTCCCCGCCAGACGTCCTGGATCGGAATACGGCGGGCTTCTCCGACCTTGTGGACGCCACGGGGATGCCGGTGGATGCCGACCGTGACGTCCAGCCGGCCTTTGCCCGCCGGTGGGCGCTGCTGCCGCTCGACGGCGACGCCTCGAGTAGCCGCGCCATCGAGGTCTGCACGTTCGCCTGGCCCGCACCGCCCGGAGCGCCTCCGCTCGTGTGCCTGGCCTCCGCTCGCACGAGGCAGCCATGAGCGCGCGGGGGTTCACGCTCGTGGAACTGCTGATCGCCACGGTGATCACGCTGCTGGTCGTGGCCGGCGCGCTGATGATCGCCGCGTCCGCGCGCTCGACGTTCCTGGTGGAGCCCGCCGCGCTCGACACGGCGAGGCGGCTGCGCGAGGGGACGGATGCCCTGGCGAGCGCGCTCCGGAGTGCGGGCGGTGCCCTGGCGGCAGGCGATGGCGTGGAATGGCTGGGCTCGAGTGTTCCGGCCGTCTGGCCGCTCACCGACCTCGACGGGGGGCCATCTTCCTCGTTTGCCGCCCTCTGGGTGCTGAGCGCAGTGGGTGAGGGCGGCCGCGGTCGGATCCTCACGTCGGCTGCCGCACCCGGCGCCGCGCTCACGCTCGACACGGCGAGCGGCTCCTGCCCGCTGACGGCGGCCGTGTGTGGCCTCGACGTGGGCGACGCGGCCGTCGTGTTCGACGGCCGCGGGCACTTTGACGTGTTCGAGGTCGGCGTCGTGTCGGCGTCGCTTGGCCTGGTGACGCCGTCGGCGCCGTTGTCCCGCGCGTACGCGGCCGGCAGCTGGGTCGTGGAGGCCCGGGCCGACCGCTTCGGTCTGGTAAGGCAGCCGGACGGGTCCCGGACACTCACGCGCGTCACCTGGGCAGGGGCCCGCGAGCCCATTGTCGACGGAGTCACGGCGATCGACATCGACGTGTGGGGCCAGGCCGAGGTGCCGCGGCTTCGCGATGCGGCCACGGGCACGGGCCTGACCACCTATGGGCTGCACCCGCCTGCGGCAGACGCCGTGGACGACACCGGGTTCTGGCCCGACGGCGAGCACTGCATGACGGCGCGAAGCGGCGGCCTGCCGGTGACACGCCTGGCGGACCGGACGGCCGACCTCACGGGCCTGGCGCGGCTGGGGCCGGCCGATTTCGCCGATGGGCCGTGGTGCCCGCGCGACGGGTCGGCGGGCGCGTTCGACGCCGACTTGTTCCGCATCCGGCGTATCGACCTGCGCCTGCGCGTGGAGGTGCGATCGGCGACGTTCCGCGGGCCCGCGGGGCGGCTGTTCGCCCGCGGTGGCACGGCGGCCGACCCCCGCCACTGGGTCACGGATCGCGCGCTGAGCCTCAGCGTCGCGTTGAATCGTTGAGGAGCCCGGCCATGCCTGCACCGTCGAGCCGAGGTATTGCGCTCATCACGGTCCTGCTGATCACCAGCATCGTGTTCACGATGGCCCTCGGGCTGTCGCTCATCGTCTCGGTGGATCACCTGGCCGTGCGCAACCATCGCGAGTCGGCAACCCTGCTGCAGGCGGCCGATGCGGGCATCGAACTGGCCGCGAGGGCGATGGCGCAGGCCCCGGACTGGAACCAGGTGCTGGCGGGCGGCGCGCAGGCCGCGGCCGCGGACGGGCCTCCTTCAGGCACGCGCCAGATCGAGGCGGGCGAGCCGCTGGATCTCGGCGCGCAGACGAACCTGCTCAACTGCGGTGTGATCGCGGGGTGCAGCACAACCGATCTGCAGGCCATCACCGAGGAACGGCCATGGGGTGCGGACAACCCGCATTGGCGGCCTTTCCTGTATGGCCCGCTGCGGAGTTTCGCGGCCTATCGCTTCGCGGGATCGGTCTACGTCATCGTCTGGGTGGCCGACGACGGGAGGGAGATCGATGGGGAGCCGGAACAGGATGGGCCCGTGGGTGCGCCGGGCCACGGCGTGGTGCGCGTGCGCGCCGACGCCTTCGGGCGGGGCGAGGGCCGACGGGCCGTCGAAGCCGAACTCGTTCGCGTCTGCCGGCCCGACTCCACATCGTCTGGCTGCGTGCCCGGCATTCGTGTGCAATCCTGGCGCGATGTGAGGCGGGCCGTTCCTTGATTTCGGTGCCGCCGAGTCGTACGATCCGCCCATGAAGCACCGCGTCGTTCTCGTCGCCGCGATCCTGGCCACGCACGCCGGATGGGCACACGCGCAATCGCTCGCGGATGTCGCCAGGGCCGAACAGAGCCGGCGGAAGACTCAGCAGCAGCCGGCGAAGGTCTATACCAACGACGACCTGAAGCCGGACTTCTCCCAGCCCGCCGCGCCGGCGGCGGGGAGCACGGCGGCGACCGGCACGACGGCCACAACCGGGAAGCCTGCCGCCGAGGGGGCCGCGTCCGCGGCGCCCGCTGCCCCGGCCACGCCCCAGCGGGACCAGGCGTACTGGTTCGGCCGCATCACCGAAGCGCGCAGCCAGCTGGAGCGGAGCCGGACGTTCGCGACCGCCCTGCAGAACCGCATCGACGCGCTGATGACCGACTTCATCAACCGCGACAACCCGGTGGAGCGCTCGGGCATCGAGCAGGAGCGCATCAAGGCCCTCGCGGAGCTCGATCGGGTGCGGAAGGACATCGAGGCTCAGACGAAGGCCATCGCGGACATCGAAGACGAGGCGCGCCGCGCGGGCGTGCCGCCGGGCTGGCTGCGGTCCTGACGTGGACCGAACCCCACGCGGCGCCGAGCCCGTCCTCCTCGTCGAGGACAAGGATTCGTTGCGCACGATGCTGCGCCACGCGCTCGAAGGACAGGGATACGCGGTCGTCGAGGCGCGTGACGAGTCCGAGGCGCGCGCCGCGCTCGGTCAGTCGCTGCCCGCGGTCGTCCTCTCCGATCTGAAGCTGCCGGACGGCGACGGCTTCGGTGTGCTGCGGGCCGCCAAGGACGCGGACCCCGACATGCCGGTCGTGGTGATGACCGCCTACGGGTCCATCCAGGACGCGGTGGCGGCGATGAAGGACGGGGCGCTCGACTTCCTCGCCAAGCCGATCGACCCCGAGCACCTGCTGCTCGTGATCGATCGCGCGCTGGCGCAGCGCCGGATCCTCAGCGAGTACAACCTGCTGAAGGAGGAGGCCGCGAAGCGGCGGGGCATGCCCGCCATCATCGGCGAGTCGCCGGCCATCCGGCACACCATGCAGGCCGTGCAGCGCGCGGCCGGCTCCGAGACGACGGTGCTTCTCGAGGGCGAGAGCGGCACGGGCAAGGAACTGTTCGCGCGCGCGCTCCATGCGCTCAGCGAGCGAGCCTCGGGCCCGTTCGTCGCCATCAACTGCGCCGCCATCCCCGACACCCTGCTCGAGGCCGAGCTCTTCGGCTACGAGAAGGGCGCCTTCACGGGGGCGACCCAGCGCAAGCCGGGCCGCTTCGAGCTCGCCCAGCGGGGTACGCTCTTCCTGGACGAAGTCGGGGAGTTGCCGCTTGCACTGCAGGCCAAGCTGCTTCGGGCGATTGAAACCCGGCGATTCGAGCGCCTGGGTGGAACCAGCACCATCCAGGTCGACGTGCGACTGGTGGCCGCGACGAATCGGGGCCTGCGTCAGGCGGTGGCGGCGCGGCAGTTTCGGGAGGATCTGTATTTCCGCTTGTCGGTCTTTCCGGTCGGCATTCCGCCGCTGCGCGACCGGCGCGAGGACATCCCGCTGCTGGCGCGGCACTTCGTCGAGCACACGTGCCGCGAGATGGGACGCAAGCCCCTGACCCTGAGCGATCGGGCCATGGAAGTACTCGGCAGCCATGCCTGGCCCGGCAACGTGCGGGAACTCCAGAACGCCATCGAGCGGGCCGTCATCCTCGCCGAGGGCGAGACGATCCACCCGGGGCACCTGAACGTGAAGGCCACGACGATTCCGGCGACCCCGGCCCAGGACCCCTGGGATGGCATCGACCTGGGCGGGAGCCTGTCCGAAGCCCTGGCACGTGTCACGGCGGAGGCCGAGCGCCGGAAGGTCGCACGCGCGATTCGTGAGGCCGGTGGCGACCGGGCCAGGGCGGCCGACCTGCTGCAGGTGGGCTACAAGGCGTTGCTGGCGAAGGTCAAGGACCTCGGAATCGAGGCCGACCTGAAGGGCTGACGCGGACCCCGTCAGCGGATGCCGATCTCGCGCAGGGCCTGTTTCAATTCCTTCTCGGTGACGTCCGTCAGTGCCGTGGTCGCGCCCAACCGGGTGGCCGCGATGAAATGGAGCGTGCCGGCCACGACCTTCTTGTCGCGCCTCGTGGCCGCCGCCACGTCCGTGGCTTTCAGATCCGAGACCGGCGGCAGGGGCCCGAGTTCGAGGATCAGCGCCTTGATGGCGCTGGCTGCGTCCACGGGCGTGAGGCCACGGCGGGCGCCCAGGCTGGCCGCGGCCATCATGCCGTAGGCCACGGCCTCCCCGTGCCGGAAGCGCCGGTAGTCGGTGACGGCCTCCAGCGCGTGGCCGACCGTGTGGCCGAAATTCAGGATGCGCCGCAGGCTCGACTCGCGCTCGTCACGGGACACGATCTCCGCCTTGATCCGGCACGACGGCGCGATCACCGATTCCAGGGCGCCCGGCTCGTGCGCGAACAGGGCGTCGCGCGTCGTGCGCACCAGGGCGAAGAGCGCCGGGTCGGCGATGACGCCGTATTTGATGACCTCGTACAGCCCGGCGCGGAACTCGCGTCGCGGCAGCGTCGACAGGACGAGCGGATCCGCCACGACCAAACGCGGCGGGTGGAAGGCGCCGATGAGGTTCTTGCCGAGCGGATGGTTGACGCCGACCTTGCCGCCGATGGCGCTATCCACTTGCGCCAGGAGCGTGGTGGGGACGTGGACGAGGCGGACGCCGCGCAGGTACGTGGCCGCGGCAAACCCGACCAGGTCGCCGATGACCCCGCCGCCGAGGGCGACGATGATCACCGACCGATCGGCGGCCGCCCTGATCAGCGCGTCGTAGACGCGGCCGACGGTCTGCAGGGTCTTCGATCGCTCGCCATCGGGCACGAGCACGGGCTCGCGGCGTTTGCCCCGGAGGAGCGGCCTGACCCGTGCGCCCTGCATGGCCCACACCGTGGGGCTCGACACGACAATCCGCTGCGGGCCCAAGCCGGCCGCGTCGAGCAGCGACTCGAGGCCGTCGAGCACGCCGGCGCCGACAATGACGGGGTAGGTGCCCGCCGATGCGGTCACCTCGATGCGCGTCGCGGGCATGTCGGACAGGTAGAATAACACTCTGTGAACCGGCGGGCGGACTTCGTCATCATCGGCAGCGGCATCGCCGGCCTGCGTGCCGCCGTCGATCTGGCGGCCCGTGGTGACGTCGTGCTGCTGACCAAGGCCGATCCCACCGAGAGCAACACCGGCTACGCGCAGGGCGGCATCGCCGCCGCGGTGGGCCCCGACGATCATCCCGATCTCCACTTCGCCGACACCATGGCCGCCGGCGACGGCCTCTGTGCGGCGGCGGCCGTGCGCGTCCTGGTGGACGAGGGACCGCGATACGTGCGGGAACTGACCGAGTGGGGCGTGCGGTTCGATCGCTCTCCCGACGGTGCCATTGCCCTCGCGCGCGAAGCCGCGCACGCCGTGAGGCGGGTGCTGCACGCCGCCGATGCCACGGGCCGCGAAATCGGCCGCGCGCTCTGGAACAAGGCGCGACAGGCCGGCCGCATCGAGGTGCTCAACCACACCCGCGCCGTCGCGCTCATCGTCGAGGACGGCGCCTGCGCAGGCGTCCGCTATGTCCGCGCT
This sequence comes from Acidobacteriota bacterium, assembly GCA_963169195.1. Lineage (GTDB taxonomy): Bacteria > Acidobacteriota > Vicinamibacteria > Vicinamibacterales > UBA2999 > VFZN01. Next base: position 55,795 of record CAUJDN010000103.1, read on the forward strand.
GGAGGCGGCCGGGAGCATGGCGGGGAGGTACGCGCGCGGGGCCTGCTGCTGGCGACCGGCGGAGCGGGCCAGGTGTTCAGCGACACGACCAACCCGCCGATTGCCACCGGAGACGGGGTCTGTCTCGCCTGGCAGGCCGGTGCCCGCGTGGCCGACCTCGAGTTCGTCCAGTTCCACCCGACCGCCCTCAACGTGCCTGGCTCGCCACGCGTGTTGCTCTCCGAGGCGCTGCGCGGCGAGGGTGCGCGGCTGGTGAACGTCGCCGGTGAACGGTTCACCGGACGCTACGAGCCGGCAGGCGACCTGGCGTCGCGCGACCGCGTCTCGCGGGCCATCGTGCGCGAGGTGGCCCGGACGGGCCAGCCGGTATTCCTGTCGCTGCAGCACCTGGACGCGACCACGGTGCACGCGCGGTTCCCGACCGCGTCGGCCGCGTGCCGTGCCGTGGGCCTGGACCTGGCGCGGGACCGCATCCCGGTCGGTCCGGCCGCGCACTACGTCATGGGCGGCGTGGAGACCGACCTGTGGGGACGCACCACGTTGCCGGGACTCTTCGCGGCCGGTGAGGTCGCCTGCACCGGCGTGCACGGCGCCAACCGGCTCGCCAGCAACTCGCTGCTCGAGGGGTTGGTGTTCGGGGCGCGTGCCGCGGCGGCCATGCAGGAGCGGCCGTACGCCGGCGCCCTGGCGGCGCAGGTTCGTGACTGGACCGACGCTCCCGCAGACGTGCTCGGCGATCCGGCCGGCCCTGGCGCACCGGGCGAGGACGAGATCCGCCGCTTGATGTGGGATGCGGTCGGCCTCGTGCGTGACGGCCGCGGCCTCGAGCAGGCCGTCACGACCCTCTCATCCGCGATCGCGACGCTCGACACGCCCCCTCCAGACGGCGCGTCGGAGGCCGACTGGCGGCGGCGGAGCCTCGTGACCGTCGGCTGGCTCATCGCCCGCGCCGCCCTCCGGCGGGCCGAGTCGCGCGGCGGCCACTTCCGCGCGGACTTCCCCCAGCGTGACGATGTACACTGGTCGGCTCATATCGTGGAGCGGAGCCGGCACCGAAGCTTATGAGCAACAACCAAGGCAAGAGCGGAGAGGCGTTCATCAAGGAGATCACGCCCCAGACCGAGGACTTTTCACGCTGGTACCTGGACGTCGTGCGCAAGGCGGAACTGGCCGACTACTCGCCCGTCAAGGGCTGCATGGTCATCCGGCCCTACGGGTACGCCATCTGGGAGCTCATCCAGCGCCAGCTGGACGATCGATTCAAGGCGACCGGGCACGTCAACGCCTACTTCCCGCTCTTCATCCCCGAGGGCCTCCTCCTGAGGGAGGCCGAGCACGTCGAGGGCTTTGCGCCGCAGGTGGCCTGGGTCACGAAAGGCGGGACCGAGGACCTCGAGGAGAAGCTCATCGTCCGGCCGACGTCCGAGACGATCTTCGGCGTCATGTACCAGAAGTGGATCCAGTCGTGGCGCGACCTGCCGGTGCTCATCAACCAGTGGGCGAACGTGGTGCGCTGGGAAAAGGTGACGCGGCCCTTCCTGCGGACCACCGAGTTCCTCTGGCAGGAAGGGCACACGGCCCACGAGACGGCCGAGGAGGCGCAGGAGGAGACGCTCAAGATTCTGGCGCTCTACAAGGAGTTCTGCGAGAACGTGCTCGCCATGCCGGTCGTCGATGGGCAGAAGAGCGAGAGCGAGAAGTTCGCGGGCGCGTCGAAGACCTACTCCATCGAGGCTCTCATGGGCGACGGCCGCGCGCTGCAGGCCGGCACCTCGCACGACCTCGGGCAGAACTTCGCCAAGGCGTTCGAGATCCAGTTCCAGGGACGCGACAAGACGCTGCAGTACGCCTGGACCACGTCGTGGGGCGTCTCGACGCGGCTGGTCGGCGGCGTCATCATGACGCACGGCGACGACAGCGGGCTCATCCTGCCGCCCCGCGTGGCCCCCTGGCAGGTGGTCATCGTGCCGATTCCACGAGGCAACTGGAAGGAGACGGTGCTTCCGAAGTGCGAGGCGATCCGCGACCAGCTGAAGGCGGCCGGCATCCGCGTGAAGCTCGACGCCGACGACAGCAATACGCCGGGGTGGAAGTTCTCGGAGTACGAGATGCGCGGCGTGCCGCTCAGGCTGGAGATTGGCCCGAAGGACATCGAGAAGTCGTCGGTGTTCGCCGCCAGGCGCGACACGCGTGCCAAGCAGGCGCTGCCCATGGAGGGGCTCGCGGCCACGGTCACCGCGCTCCTCGATGAGATCCAGGCGGCGCTGCTCGCGCGCGCCCGGGCATTTCGCGACAGCCACACCTCGGCGACGACGAGCTACGAGGAGTTCAAGGCTGTCATGGAGGGTCGCCCGGGCTTCGTCCAGTCGCCCTGGTGCGGCGACGCCCAGTGCGAGGCCGACATCAAGTCGGAGACGCAGGCGACCATCCGGAACATCCCGTTCGGATTCGAGGCCGCGCCATCGGCGCCCTGCATCAAGTGTGGCCGCCCGGCAGTGGCGACGCCGTGGTTTGCGAAGGCGTACTGACCCACGACCCAAGACCCAAGTCCCAAGACCCAAGTCCCAAGACCCAAGACAAAAAGGGCGGGCCCCCTTCAGGGAGCCCGCCCTTCTTCGTCTCGCTGATGCTCCGCCTACTGCAGGCGGACCGTCAAGGCGGCGCGACGGTTCAGGCGGCGCGTCTCCTCGCGGCTGTTGTCGTGCTTCGGACGTTCCTCGCCGTAGCTGACGGTCTGCAGACGATCCGCGCTGACGCCGCGGCCAGTGAGGTAGTCGCGCACGGCCGCCGCGCGACGCTCGCCGAGGGCGAGGTTGTACTCGGTCGTGCCGATGTTGCAGGTGTGGCCTTCGACCGTGAGTCTGAGCGTGCGATCCTCGGTCATGGCTTTGATCGCGTCATCCAGGACGCGCGTGGCTTCCGGCCGAAGCGAGTAGCGGTCGAAGTCGAAGTGCACGTCCTCGAACGTGTACTCCTTGCGCGGCGGCTGCGTGCACTGGATTGTCACCGTATCGCTCGCCGTGCCGCCCTTGCCATCGTTCACCGTCACGGTGACGGGCACGGCGCCGGGCTGCGCCGGGCACGTGAACTGCGTCTGCCGGTCTGCCGCATTGGCGAACGTTCCCGTCGGGGCGGTCCACCGGTAGCTGAGCGTGTCGCCGTCCGGATCGTTGGCGTCGGCCGTGACGGTGGAGTTCTGGCCCACCTGGACCGTGCAGGGCTCGCAGCGTGCCTTCACCGTCGGGGGACGGTTCGCGGGCGGTGGCGGCGGTGGCGGTGGCGGTGGTGCGGGCGGCGGCGGTGGTGCCCAGTAGCGCACGCCAGGGTGGTAGCCCAGGCGCACCTGGAAGCCCAGGCGATCGCCGCCGTTGCTGGTGAAGGCGCTGATGCCCTGGCGCTTGATGTGGCTCAGACCGACCGTGCCGCCCGCGCCCGCGTAGAAGCCGTTGGCGCCGTGGTACTGCACGCCCAGGAACACGTCGGCGGGACGATCCACGTCCCACGAGGTCGGCGGACCGCCGATGACCGCGATCTGCGGCCCCGTGAACGTGACGGTGTTGTCGAAGTAGTACTCGCCCGAGAGCTCGCCGAACATCTTGAGGCGGGAGCGGCTCGGGAAGCCGAGACCCACGCCATACCGGAAGCCGTGGCTCAGCTCGTACTCGTCGGGGCTGGACCGGAAGCGCAGGCCACCGTAACCGGCCAGGTCGACCATCGATCCGATCTCACGGCTCAGGATGCCGTCGAGGATGACGTCGGGCTTGCCCGTGCCGAGCCCGTCGTCGGAGCTGGCCGTGGGAACCTTGACGGCGGCGCGTACCGCGAAGGCCACGCCGTTGTTCGTGGCCTGCGAGACCACGTTGAACTTCGCCCCCACGGTGATGTCACCGAATCCGGTCCGCCAGCCGTCGTTGACGGGGTAATCCATCGGCTGGCCGCCTTCCGCGACCGGCCGCCGATCGGCGTCGATACGCCGCTGCACGGCGACGGCGCCGAACAGCTCGATACGGTCCGTGGCTCCGAACGCGAACATCCCGCTGAAGTCCGAGATGTCCGAGAAGCCCTCCGAGCGGTCGAAGTTGATGCGGGCCGCCATCCCAGACACCCTGCCCTTGGGGAGCGTTTCACCCAGGGGCACGAACCAGAGGCCGGTGTCGCCGATGATGGTGCTGCTCGCGGGGCGCGTTTCCTGGTCCGCGGACTGCGCCCACCCAGGAGCAGTCGCCACCAGGCTGATTGCCACGCATGTGGCCAAGCCGCGAAGGATACTCATAGGCCGATGATAAGGCCCGCAATCGCGGGAAGTCAAACACAGTCGAGACTTTACGGGGACGTCTCCCCTTCGTCCATCTTTTTGGATTTTCCGAAGAGCCACGCCACCAGGATACCCAGCAGATAGAGCAGGATCATCGGCGCCGCCATCAGGGTCTGGACGACCATGCTGCCATCAGGGGTGACCACGGCGGCGACCACGAAGATGAGGAGGACGGCGTACTTGATGTTCCTGAGCAGGAAGCCCGCCGTGACGATGCCCAGCCTGGCCAGCACGAACATCAGCACCGGCATCTGGAAGACCAGCCCCATCGCGAGCAGCAGCTTCACGTACAGGCCGAACACCGGGTCGATGCGGGGAGTGAATTCGATGAACTCGTTGGTGAAGCCCGCGAAGAACCGCCAGGCGGCGGGGAACAGCACGTAGTGCGCGAAGGCGGCGCCCGCGATGAAGAGGGTCGACGAGGAGACAACGAAGGGGATGGCGAGCTTCTTCTCGCGCGCGTAGAGGCCGGGTGCGATGAACAGCCAGACCTGCAGCATCACGTACGGCGACGAGATGAGCAGCCCCGCGACGGCCGCGATCTTGATGTAGAGGAAGAACCCTTCACCCGGCTCGGTGTAAATAAGTCTTCCGCCCGGCACGTCGGCGACGAGGCGCGCGTACACGAACGCGACGATGCGCTCGATGAAACCGAAGGCGGCGAGGAATCCGACCAGGAGCGCGACGACGGCGTGGGTGATGCGGCGGCGGAGCTCGTCGAGGTGCTCGAGGAACGTCATCCGCCCGTCGAGCGGGTCCTCCTCGTCACCGAACGGTGAGCTTGCGTCACCGCGCTCCGGGGCGTAGGGCTGAGGCGACTCCTCGTCCCGCCGCGCGGGGCTGTTGGGGAACGGCACCAGCGCCATGGCGTCGGGCTATCGGGAGACGGTCTGGCTCGGGGCCGCGTTATCGGGCGTGACGGGGGCGGCCTCGGCTTCGGCCTTGCGGGCGGCCGCTGCGGCCGAGTCCTTCTGCTCCTCGAGCCTGATCTCCTGCTCGAGGGTGTTCTGCAGATCGTTTGACGCCTTCTTGAACTCGTTCAGGCTGCGGCCGAGGGACTTGCCGAGCTCGGGGAGCTTCCTGGGGCCGAAGATGATGAGCGCGATCACCAGGATGATGATCAGCTCGGGCATGCCAATGGAACCAAACATGGTACTGCTCCAGTTGCGAGTCGAAGCGGCCGGCGGGCCGACCCTGACGTCCAGGGTGCAGTATACCCCACCCGCTCCGTGGAAATCCTTGCCGGGTCGGGGGTTATTGGTTAGCATCGCCCTATGCGTACGCAGTCGGTTCTGGCGGCCATCCTGGCCGTGGCCGGATCAGCTGTTGCCGGCGGGATGTTCGGGACCAGTGCCCTGGCCACGCAGGACCGCGTGCCGGAGCATTACCGCACGTTCACGGCGGCGCTGGCGGCCGTCCAGTCCCAGTACGCGGAGGAGGTCGAATCCGACCGGCTCGTCTACGGCGCCATCAACGGGATGCTCCAGACGCTGGACCCACACTCGAGCTTCATGGACCCGCGCAGCTACGCGCAGATGCGGGAGCGGCAGGAGGGGCGCTACTTCGGCCTCGGCATCACCATCCAGGCGCCGAACGGCGACATCACGGCCGTGCGCGTCTTCGAAGGCTCGCCGGCGCACGACAAGGGCATTCGCCGCGGCGACGTCATTGCCGAGATCGAGGGCCAGGGCACCAAGGGCTGGACCACGGAGGACGCGGTCGCCAAGCTGCGGGGGCCGAAAGGCACGTTTGTCAACATCGGCATCCGCCGGAAGGGCCTCGAGGCGCTGATCCCGATGGCCGTGATGCGCGACCAGGTGAGCATCCCGAGCCTCTCGGCCGTCTTCATGATCGACGAGCAGACCGGCTACGTCGGCATTTCCGACTTCGCCGAGCACACCGACGAGGACCTGGGCGAGGCGCTCGAGACGCTCACCAGGAGGGGGATGACGCGCCTGGTGCTGGACCTGCGCAGCAACCCGGGCGGCCAGCTCGATCAGGCCATTCGCATCACGAACCGCTTCGTGCCGAAGGGCTCGATGGTCGTCTACACCCGGGGCCGCGTGCCGAACGCCGATCAGGACTACCGGGCCACCGACACGCCCGAATACACCGACATTCCCATGATCACGCTGGTCAACCGCAGCAGCGCCAGCGCGTCGGAGATCGTGTCGGGCGCGCTCCAGGACTACGACCGCTCGCTCATCATCGGCGAGACGACGTTCGGCAAGGCGCTGGTGCAGTCGGTCTATCGCGTCAGCGGCGGCGCCGGCCTCGCGCTGACCACGGCACGGTATTACACGCCGAGCGGCCGCCTCATCCAGCGGCCATGGGACGGGACCTTCGACGAGTACCTCACCTACACGATGAAGGATCAGCGCGCGCGCACGCACTCGCCGGACCAGCTGAAGTACACGACGGGCGGCCGGAAGGTCTATTCGGGCGGCGGCATCGAGCCGGACGAGCGCTTCGACGGTCCGATCGAGGGCTTCAACCCGACGCGGTTCGGACGCTCGCTGTTCAATCGCGGCCTGTTCGCCTCCTATGCCGAGCAGTTCTACTTCGAGGGCGACACCCGCCCGGGCGCGAAGGCCACGGGCTTCAAGTACGTCAAGCGCGACTTCGAGGTCACGCCGGCCATGCTGGGGGAGTTCAGGGCCTTCGTCGCCGGACGGAACCTGAAGATCGAGGAGGACGCGTGGACGAAGGACGCCGACTTCATCCGCGCGATGATTCGCTTCGAGATCGATCAGGCCATCTTCGACATCGCCACCGCCCGCCGGCGCTTGATCACCGCCGACCCCCAGGCGCGCTTCGCGCTCTCGCGCTTCCCCGAAGCCGAGAAGCTCGTGAACCTCTCGCGGAGCCGTCCCGGCCCAGTAGGGCAGTAGACCCCAAAATATTGGGGTTCGCCTTCCGCCTTGCCACAAGGGGAAGGGCTTGCTAGACTGGCCGGCGGTTTCCCTCTCAGCCGACCTGCCATGCGTCTCGAACGTCTCGAACTGTCCGGTTTCAAGTCCTTTTCCGACCGATCCGAGCTCTCCTTCGACGAGGGCGTGACGGCCATCGTCGGCCCCAACGGCTGCGGCAAGAGCAACGTGGCCGACGCCCTTACCTGGGTGCTGGGCGAGCAGAGCGCCAAGAGCCTGCGGGGCGAGAAGATGGAGGACGTCATCTTCAGCGGGTCGGACGCGCGCAAGCCGACCGGCGCGGCCGAGGTCCGGCTGAGGTTGAGCGGCGTCATCGTGCCGCCCTCGCTCGACAAGGAGGTGGGCCACCAGGCGTCCGGCAACGGGCACGGGCATCACGCGGGGGCCGAGGGCAGCGGACTCGGGTCGATGGTGGGCCTGGACACGCCCCCGACGCGCGAGGTCGAGGTCACCCGACGGCTGTTCCGATCGGGCGAGAGCGAGTATTTGATTGACGGCCATCAGTGCCGGCTCAAGGACATCCACGAGCTGATGATGGACACGGGCCTGGGCGCCAAGGCCTACGCCATCATCGAGCAGGGCAAGATCGGCATGATCCTCAGCTCGCGGCCGACCGATCGACGACAGCTGATCGAGGAAGCCGCGGGCATCACGAAGTACAAGGTCCGCCGCCGCGCCGCGGAGCTGAAGCTGGAGGCCGCGCAGCAGAACCTCACGCGCCTCGACGACATCGTCTACGAGGTCGAGAAGCAGAAGGGCGCGCTGAAGCGCCAGGCGGCGAAGGCGCGGCGCTATACGCGGCTCCGCGACGAGATGCGGCGGTGGGAGAAGGTGCTGTTCGCGCGCCGCTACCGGACGCTGGCCGAGGCCATCGACACGGCGCGGGCGCGGCTGGCCGACGCCCGCCGCACCGAGACCTCGGCGGCCGCGCGCCTGGCGGAAGTCGAGACGGTCCTGGCCACCCTGCGCATCGCGCAGGCCGAAGCCGACGCGGCGGCCACGAAGGTGCGCGACGAGGCCCACCAGCGCGAGCTGGACATCAACCGCCGCCAGCAGCAGATCGCGCTGGACCGGCAGCAGGCCGGCATGCTCGAGACCCGCGCCACGGAGCTGGACGAGGAGCGGATGCACCTCGAGGCCCGCCGCGAGCCCGAGCGCCTGGCCCTGGATGGCCGGCGGCAGGCCGCGGCCGAGGCCGAGGCGCGTCGCGATACGGCGGCCGGGGTCGCGCGGTCCGCAGCCGACGATTACGCGCGGGCGCAGCAGGCCATCGAGGCCGTGGAGCAGGACGTCGAGCGCGCGCGCGCCGATGCCTACGCGGTGGTCAACACCCTCACGGCGCTCAAGGCCGCGGTCCAGTCGGCGGCGACGCAGCGCGAGCGCGCCGTCGAAGGTGAGCGCCGCTTCGATGTCGAGTCGGGCGAGCTGCACGCCGAGATCGAGAAGGTCCAGGCCGACCGCCGGGCGACGGGCGAGCAGCTGCGGTACGTCCAGGACAGCCTGGAGGCCGCGCGTGTGGCCCGGGCCGCGCGCGAGTCGGAGTTGGCCAGCGCGCGGATCGAGCACGAGTGGCGTGCCCGCGACGTGCGCACGCGCGAGCAGGAACTGGCGGGTGCGGTGGCGCGGCTCGGGTCCCTCGAGGAGCTGGACACCCATCGCGCGGGCTTTGCCGACGCCGCGCGCATGGTCCTGGTCAACGCGAACGGCCGCGTGGGGCAGATGGGCGCCCTCGCCGACTTCCTGGAGGTCGAGCCCCGCTACGAGCGCGCCGTCGAGGCGTGCCTCGGCGACCTCCTGCAGCACGTCCTCGTGGAGCGCCTCGACCACGTATCCGCGGGACTCCGGCTGATCCGGCAGGAGGATGCGGGGCGGTGCGGCTTCATCGTGGGACGTCCGGGCACGGAGGGTGACGGCACGGAGGTTCGAAGCGCGGAGGTTCGAAGCGCGGAGGTTCGAAGCGCGGAGGTTCGAAGCACGGAGGTTCGAAGCACGGAGGTTCGAAGCGCGGAGGTTCGAAGCGCGGAGGTTCGAAGCGCGGAGGTTCGAAGCGCGGAGGTTCGAAGCACGG
>CAUJDN010000104.1 GCA_963169195.1 Acidobacteriota bacterium
CCGAAGCGCCAACCGTGTGCCGGCCGGTCTGCGCCGCCGCAGCCCCGCAGAGGCGACCGCCGGTCATGGCCGCCTCCCGAGCGTGAGCTGCCCACCAGACCAGGGCAGCGCCACCGCCGCCGGCGCCCCGCCGCCCGCCACCGCCGCGGCCCCGACCGCCGGCGGGCCAAGGCCCGTCCGCAACGGCGGCGCCAGGCCGCTCGGCGTGCCCGGCGGCGCCTTCGCCAGAAACGCCGCCCGCGCCGCCGCCACCGCCGCCAGCCCCGCCTGTTCCTCGTCGCTGAGGCGCCCCTCGGCCCGCGCCCGGCTGATCCCGTCCGCCGGCGCCACCGCCGTCAGGACGTACGGCCGCGGGCCCAGATCCTCACCCGGCGCCACCAGCGCCTGCCGCGTCGGCGCCGTCTCCCCGCCCAGCAGCGGCTCCCCGCCCGCCGCCTGGCTCGCGCCCTGCGCCGTCCCCGGCCAGGAGCTGGCCCGCTCCACCACCAGCGCGTTGGGGACCGACGCCGTCACCGTCGTCCGGAACGTCGCGTTTCCGAGCCCCGGCACCGCATTGGCCCACACCGTCGCCCGGCTGTTCGCGGGCACATAGACGCTGGTCGTCACCGTCGCGCCCGTCGTCGTGGTGAATGTGAGCGTCGCGGTCGTCGGCGTCCCGGTCACGTTCGCCAGCAGGACGTAGGTGTCGAAGAACCCCGTCGCGCCTTCCGCGAACCGCCACGTCGTCGCGCCCACCGGGCTCGGCACGCCCGCATGGCCCAGCGTCCAGCCCGTCCCGCCGTAGAGGGCCCGCTCGGCCGCAAACCCCTGCGGCGCCGTCAGCGTCAGCCCCACCGCCCCGGCCGGCACCCAGCTCGGGATCGTGACGGTCGCCCGGCTCCGGGCCCCCACCGTCAGGCTCCCCGTGTAGACCATCCCGTTCTCGTGCCGGTACGTCACCGTCACCGTGAGGGCGCTGGCCTGCGGGTTCAGAATCTGGTAGTAGCCGTCGAAGGCGCCCTGGTGCCCTTCGGCGAAATGCCACGTCGTCGCGAGCGTGCTCACCCCCGGCGTGCTCGCCGCACCGATCCGCCCCATCGCTCATCACGGATCGAACCACTTCCGCCGAGCCAGGACGGATGCCAGGTGCGCGAGCGTGAGTGGGCGCCGGCGCAGTCGCAGCAAACGGCGTAGAAGGTGGACCAGTGCGATCTCATCGTCGAAGTAGTCCGAGAACTTGAAACCTGTCCAGTCAGTCTCCTGCACTTCTGGGAGACGCTGTAGAAGGTCATCCCAATCTTCGCCATAGATATGTAAGTCGTCGAGCAACCGCGTGTTCGGGGTCACTTCCGCGGGATCCACCGCGGCGACTGCCGCAACTGCCACGACGAGCCTGTCCCACAGCGACGCCCCAACCGGTGTTTCCGCGTTATCGTCGTCTCGCATCGTTTACTGACCTCACCACTCGCGGACGCAACTGCCGATGTCGATCGCGTCGCGAACCAGGAGAGCGGCCCCGACTATCCCCGATACACGGCCGACCGCTCCGAATACGCGCGTTGTTCTCATGAACTTAGCGCCTCCCGGAAGACGCGTTTGGGGGAAGAGGCGAACCCCCACCGTTGACCACGCGGTCGTGAAGGAACTGACACTCGATCCTCCGGCCCGCGGCAAGCCAACCAGAGCCTTCGGAATTGGCACGCCTCCGGCAGCCATGATGTACAGATACGGCTCCCGAAGTCCTAGCAGCCCGTGGTGAAAGTCATTGAAAGGGGATCGACATGATCGATCCCGTCGCCTACACTCCGCGCATGGCCATGGGCAAGCACCGCCGGATACGCCAGCCGTCGATGTGGGTCGCGACGCAGGATCTGCCGCGCAGTGCCGCGCATCCCTTCTACGAGCGGCTGAACCAACTCCTGGATCACGCCGGCTTCGATGCGTTCGTCGAACGCGCGTGCGCGAAGTTCTATGCGCCGGTGCTCGGGCGGCCGGGCCTGGCGCCGGGGCGGTACTTCCGGCTGTTGTTGCTGGGCTACTTCGAGGGGCTCGATTCCGAGCGCGCGATCGCCTGGCGGGCCAGCGACTCGCTCAGCGTGCGGGCGTTCCTCGGGCTGGAGGTACACGAGGGCGTGCCCGACCATTCGACGATCTCGCGCACGCGCCGCCTGATCGACGTCGAGACGCATGCGGCCGTGTTCACGTGGGTGCTGCAGCGGTTGGCCGACGCCGGGCTGGTGCGCGGGACCACGATTGGCATTGACGCGACCACGCTGGAAGCCAACGCCGCCTTGCGCAGCATCGTGCGGCGCGACACCGGCGAGGCCTACGACGCGTTCCTCACGGGCTTGGCGCAGGCCTCCGGCATCGACACGCCGACGCGCGCGGACCTGGCGCGGCTGGACCGGGAGCGGCCCAGGAAGGGCAGCAACGCCGACTGGACGCATCCGCACGATCCCGACGCCCGCATCACGAAGCTGAAGGACGGGCGCACGCATCTGGCCCACAAGACGGAGCACGCCGTGGACCTCGAGACCGGCGCGGTCGTGGCCGTGACGGTGCAGCCGGCCACCGACGGCGACACCACGACGCTGGTCGAGACGCTCCAGACCGCCGCCACGCAGCTCGAACGCGTCTGTCCGGCGGGCGACGTCGTACGGGAGGTGGTCGCCGACAAGGGCTACCACAGCACCGCGCGCCTCGTGGACCTGACCGAACTGGGCATTCGTACCTACATCTCCGAACCCAAGCGCGGGCGCCGGCGGTGGCGGGGCCACGGGGCCGCGCAAGCGGCGGTCTACGCGAACCGTCGTCGGATTCGTGGGGCGCGCGGGCAGTGGTTGCTGCGCCGGCGCGGGGAATACCTGGAGCGGCCCTTCGCGCATCTCTATCGCACGGGCGCGTTGCGGCGGGTGCGGGTCCGCGGGCGCGACAACGTCACCAAACGGGTGCTCGTGCAGACGGCCGGGTGCAACTTGGGGCTGCTGATGCGTACGTTGTTCGGGGTGGGCACGCCGCGCGGCCTCCAGGGGCGCGCGGCGGCGGTGTTCGGCGTGCTCGCCACGCTGGTGGCGTCTCTCACAACGGCTCTGGGAGACCTGAGATGGCATGTGGCCTCACTCGGGACTGATCAGCGCCCGCCCCACCCGGAACTCCACGGGCCACTGGTGCTACTGCCAGCGGCCTCTTTCACCACGGGCTGCTAGGCAGCGTCTGTCCTGCAGCTGGAGCTAATCTCAAACTACGCTAGGTCGCTGTTCGGAGTCCAGACCACCCCAACGAGATGAGGTGCCCGATGAAGTCCGCTGCATTCGCCCTGTTGCTGGCAACGGCCTGTGGAGTAGCCGCCGTCGGCGTGTCCTCGCAGACCGTCCCGAGGTCTCCGTCGGTCGGTTCTGGCGAAACGCCGCGCCCCGGCGTCCTGCGCCTAGGGGACGCGCCCGGTCGCTGGGTGCCGTTCGAAGCTTCGATGATCAGGATCTTTCGTGCGGGAGAGAGTGTGGTTGGAAAACTGTACCGAGCGTCGGACGGGTCTACTCGCAACGAAACGGGACCGGCGCCTGGTCGCGTGAACATCATTGGCATCAAGAACATGTCTGAGCGGCTCTACTACATCTGGCGGCCAGAGAGTGGATGGGAATCGCGCCCGCTCGACCTGCCGGGAGGCCGGTATATCCAGCCACGCGAAGGCGCGCCGCAACGCGGCGGC
>CAUJDN010000105.1 GCA_963169195.1 Acidobacteriota bacterium
GACTCGGACACCAGCCGCACGCGAACATCTCTCATCGGTCCAGAGTATCAGACGCCACGACGAACCTCCGTGCTTCGAACCCCCGTGCCTCGAACCTCCGTGCTTCGAACCCCCGTGCTTCGAACCTCCGTGCTTCGAACCCCCGTGCTTCGAACCTCCGTGCTTCGCCCCCCCCCGTGCTTCGAACCTCCGTGCTTCCACGCACCCCCTGCCGACTCCACCTGCCATATGATCGCTCCATGAGTGACGACGCCCCGAAGAGCGCGCTGGAGATCGCGATGGCGCGGCTCCGCCAGAAGGACGACGAAGCCGGCGTCTCCGAGCAGGCGCTGACCGACGAGCAGAAGGCCCGCATCGCCGAGGCGCGTCAGGCCGCGGCGGCGAAACTGGCGCAGGAGGACATCATGTTCAAGGCCTCGCTGGCGCAGACGTGGGATCCCGAGGCGCGCGCCAAGCTGGAGGCCGAGCACCGCCGCGACGTCCAGCGGATTCACGACGAGCGGGATGGCAAGATTGAGAAGATCAAAAGGTTCTGAGGTTCTGAGGTTCTGAGGTTCTCAGGTTCTCGGGTTCTCGGGTTCTCGGGTTCTCGGGGTTCAAGACCCAAGACCCCAAGACCTCACGACCTCACGACGAGGTTCTTCGCCACGAACCACACATTCGCCGGGCGCTCGGCCAGGCGGCGCATGTACCACGGGAACCAGTACGGGCCGTACGCGATCAGCACGCGCACCAGGGCGCCGTCGCGGGCCAGGCGGAGCTGCTCCTCCCGCTGGATACCGTAGAGCATGTGGAACTCGTAGTGCGGGCCCGGCACGTCGGTGGCCATCGCATGCTCGCGGATCCGCGCGATCAGGCGGATGTCGTGCGTGCCGAAGACCGCGCGGCCGCCCGTCGCGCGGGCCGGCGCTCCCAGCATCCGCTGCGCCAGCCTGAAATACTGCTCGTCCACGTCGGCTTTGAGCGGGACCGCCACCGTCGGCGGTTCCTTGTAGGCCCCCTTCACCAGGCGGACGCCGATGCCTCGCTCGATCATGTCATCCAGGTCCTCCGGCGTCCGGAGGAGATACGCCTGCAGGCACACGCCGACCCTCGGCCCTTCCTCGCGGAGCCGCCGCACGATCTCGAGCGTCTGGTCCACGTAAGGGGACTGCTCCATGTCCACCCAGAGGAAGCTGCCAGCCTCCCGGGCGGCCCGCGCGAGGTGCCGCGCGTGGCCCAGGGCGAACTCCCGGTCGATGTCGAGGCCCAACTGTGTGAGCTTGATGGACGGCTCGCAGTCCAGGCCGGCCCCCCGGACCCTCGTCACCGCCTCGACGTAGTGCGCCGCCACGGTGTTGGCTTCCGCGGCGTCCTTGACGTTCTCGCCGAGCCGCGTGAACACGCCGCCAATGCCCTGCACGGCGGTCGCGCGGGCGGCGCCCAGCATGTCGTCGAACGTCTCGCCCGGCATGAAGCGCGAGACGGCCCGGCGCACGAAGGGCGCCCTGGTGCCGTGCTCGCGCAGCCAGGTGCTGTCGGAGGCCTTCAGGAGCAGCGTGCGGGCCAGGCTCACGACTCCACATTGTGCGCGATCGGCCTCAGCGTGTGAAGGGGGCCCAGCCGTGCCAGCGCCGGCCAGGCCCACATCACCAGGCCGACGACGCCCACGGTGGCCAGGCCACCACCCACCACCGATGTGACCGGCCCGAACAGGGCCGCCGTCGCGCCGCTTTCGAACGCGCCGATCTCGTTCGACATGCTGACGAACACGTGCTTCACCGCCGAGACGCGCCCTCGCAGCGCGTCGGGCGTAATCATCTGCTCCAGCGTCAGACGGATGACGACGCTGATGTTGTCGCAAAGACCGGCGATGAAGAGGCAGAGGAGCGAGAACGCCAGGCTCGCCGAGGCGCCGAAGCCCACCATCGCCAGGCCGAACCCGGCCACGGCCAGCAGCAGCGTCCGTCCCGGGCGTTCCCAGGGCGCCAGCTGGGTGGTCACGAGCGCCATCGTCAGGGCCCCGGCCGCCGGCGCCGCGCGCAGCAGGCCCAGGCCCTCCGGCCCCACCTGCAGGATGTCCTTCGCGAAGATGGGCAGCAGGGCGACGGCGCCGCCGAACAGCACCGCGAAGAGATCCAGCGTGATGGCCGCAAGGAAGACCGGGCTCCGCGAGACGAACGACAGGCCGGCCAGGACCCCGCCACGGGGCGCGCCCGTCCGGGCGGCGGGCGCCCCTGGCACCCGCATCAGCAACACGACGAAGGTCGTCTCGAGGACCGCCGCGACCAGGAACGCCGCGGTGCTGCCGCCGGTCATCGCCATGATGCCGCCGCCCGCGGCGGGGCCGATGATGGCGGCCAGCTGCGCGGTGGAAGCGACCCACGCATTCGCGTTCGCGAAAATGGCCGGCGGCAGCAACTGCGGCAGGATGGTATTGACGGCGGGCGCGGCAAACGTCCGACCGGCCCCGACCAGGGTGACCAGCGCGTAAACCAGCGCGACCGGCGCCTCGACCCAGGCCACCACGGCCAGGCCCGCGGCCGCAATCGCCAGGACGCCGTGCGCCGCCATCCCGACGGCCCGCCGCGGGTGCCGATCCGCGGCGGTGCCCGCCGCCACCATGAACACGAAGACCGGGACCACCTCGAACAGGCCGACGAGCCCGAGCGCGAGCGCCCGTCCGGTGCGCTCGTACAGGTGCCAGCCGACGGCGACCGAGATGATCTGGTAGCCGGCCACCGCCGCGAACCGGCCGGCCGCGAACGCGCGAACGAAGGGATAATCGAAGGCCTGACGTGGTTCCGGGTTGGTCACGCGGGAACGGTTCTTGATTGCCAGCGTACACGAGAGGTGGGCATGGTCCTTCTGAGCGGACGTTCCGTGGCACGCATCGCGATTCTTGCGGGGATTCTCGTGGGCGGGGTGTCCTCCCCGTCGGCGGCGCAGTCCTCCATCGGGTTCACCGGCGGGGCGTCCATCGACCCCGAGCAGGTGTACGCGGGCGTCTTCTGGCAGTCACCGGATATCGGGGGTCGGTTCCGGATCAGGCCCGGTCTGGACGGTGGCTTCGGCGACGGGCTGCGCCTGGCCACCCTCAATGTCGACTTCGTCTACCTGATTCCCCTGGGCCAGGGTACCTGGACGCTCGTCACGGGCGGCGGACCCGCGGTGGTCCTCACCAGGCTCGCCGACGACCGCTTCGACCTGGGCACGGAGATGAGCGCCGGCGCCAGCTACCTGTTCGGCTTCGCGCACGACAACGGGTTCTTCACGGACATCCGGCTGGGTGGTGGCAATGTACCCGGCCTGAAGTTCGGGGTCGGTTGGGCCATCCGGCTCCAATAGCCGGCCGGCTGTCCATTGATGATCGCCGATATGGCCGATGGCCTTCCATTGGCCCAATGGCGCAGTCCGGCACCGGCGCAATCGCCAGCGGGCGCCAAACAGGACGGGCGCGACCCCCGCGAAGGGAGTCGCGCCCGTTCGGTTTCACAGGTCAGGCAGCCCTAGTCAGCCGTCTTCGGCGGCCACGGCGTGGCGGGACCGGTCGGCTTCGTCGCCGGGCCCATGCCCTTCATGACGAACTTCTGCAGGCGCTTGCCGGTGTAGGTCTCCGTCGTGTAGATGTTGCCCTTCGAGTCGGTGGCGATGCTGTGCACGCCGAGGAACATCCCCGGCTGGCGGCCGCCGTAGCCGAAGTGCGTCAGTTCCTCCATCGACTTGCGATCGAAGATGCGCACGTGCTCGTTGACGCCGTCGGCCATGTAGAGGTACTGCTGCTGCGGGTCCTTCGAGAAGGCGATGTCCCACACGGAGCCGTCCGCCAGCGTGTTCTTCTCGACGAACACCTCGCGCACGAACTTGCCTTCCTTCGTGAAGATCTGGACGCGGTCGTTCGGGCGATCGCAGACGTAGACCAGGCCGTCGTTCGACATCTCGGCGCAGTGCACCGGGTTGCGGAACTGCTGTGCCGGCGGGTCGCTCGGGTTGTAGCGGCCGAGCACCTCGTCGGTCGGCGGCTTGCCGTAGGCCCCCCAGTAGCGCTTGATCTTGCCGGAGTCGAGGTCGATGACCGCGACGCGGTGGTTCAGGTAGCCGTCCGCGATGTAGCCTTCGTTGGCCTTCGGGTCGATGAAGATCTTCGCCACGCGGCCGAAGTTGTTCATGTCGCTGCTGTTGGCCACGAAGCTCGGCTTGGCGGCCGGCGAGTTCGGGTCGCGCCGGGCGCCGGGGGTGCCGTACTGGGCCACGAACTTGCCGTCACGCGTGAACTTCAGGATGTGCGCGTCGGGACCGCCGTTGCCGCCAATCCACACGAAGCCCTTGTGGTCCACCACAATGCCGTGGTTCGACTCGGGCCAGGCGTACGGCGCGCCGGGCTGCGCACCACCCCAGCTGCCCACCAGGTTGCCCTCGGCGTCGAACTCGAGGACCGGCGGTGCCGCCACGCAGCACTCGCCGACGCGAGGCGCGTTGGGCGCCGGGAAGGCCAGTTCCGTACGATCCAGGTTCCCGGGGTCATTCCCGCGGTGGATGATCCAGACGTGATCCCGATCGTCCACGCCGATGCCGATGGTCATGCCGAGCACCCAGTTGTTGGGCATCGGCTTGGGCCAGAACGGATCGACTTCGAACCGCGGGGCCTGCCGGGCCTGAGCCGATGTGCGGTCGAGCATCGCCTGCCCGACGCCCAGCCCCACCAGCAGGACCGCCAGCGACCATCCAACGAATTTCCGTGATTGAAACACACGCGCCATCTGCGCCTCCCCTCAGAAGCTGGCCGAGTATACACGGGAAGGGCCGTCAAGGTGAACGGTTCTCGGGTTCTCGGGTTCTGAGGTAACCTGCCACGGGTTCCCATGCGTGTCCGACGTTTCCTTGCCACCCTGGCCGCGCTCGCCCTCCTGGGCCTGCAGGCCGGGCCCTCCGCCCACGAGGTGCCCAACGAAGTCACGGTGCTGGCCTTCCTGAAGCCCGACGGCCAGGTCCTGCGGTTCCTCGTGCGGGCGCCGATGGAGTCGCTGCGCGACATCAGCGTCCCGGTCAAGGACGAAGGCTACCTGGACATCGCCCGCGCCGACCCGGCCCTGCGCGATGCGGCGACGCTGTGGATCTCCGACTTCGTGGAGCTCTACGAGAACGGCCGGCGCCTGCCGAAGCCCACCGTGGCCGCCGTGCGCGTGGAACTGCCGTCCAGCCGGTCGTTTTCGAGCTACGAGACCGCGTTGGCCACCGTGCTCAGTCCACCGCTGCCGGCCGAAACCAACATCTTCTGGGAGCAGGGCGTGCTCGACGTCCTGTTCGAGTACCCCATCGGATCGGACCGCTCCCGTTTTGCCATTCACCCGGGCTTCACCCGGCTCGGCCTCCAGGTGAACGTCGGGCTCCGCCTGCTCACCCCCGACAAGCCCGAGCGGGTGTTCGACGTGCACGCCGACGTGGGGGTGGTCGAGCTCGACCCGCGCTGGCACCAGGCCGCGTGGCTCTTCGTCAAGGAAGGGTTCTGGCACATCCTGGACGGCACCGACCACCTGCTGTTCCTCCTCTGCCTGGTCGTCCCCTTCCGCCGCTTCCGGCCGCTTCTGGTCGTCGTCACGGCCTTCACGCTGGCGCACTCGGTGACGCTCATCGCGTCGGCCTACGACGTCGCGCCCGACGCGCTGTGGTTCCCGCCGCTGGTCGAGACGCTGATTGCGGCCTCCATCCTCTACATGGCCCTCGAGAACATCGTCGGCGCGCACATCGAGCGGCGGTGGGTCATGACCTTTGCCTTCGGGCTGGTGCACGGCTTCGGGTTCTCGTTCCTGCTGCGCGAGCGGCTGCAGTTCGCCGGCTCGCACCTGCTCTCGTCCCTGCTGGCCTTCAACGTCGGCGTGGAACTCGGGCAGCTCGTCGTCCTGCTGGTGCTCATCCCGGCGCTCGGCTTCGTCTTCACGCGGGTGGTCCAGGAACGCACGGGCGTCGTCATGCTGTCCGCCATCGTCGCGCACACGGCGTGGCACTGGATGGCGGAGCGCTGGTCGGCGCTCAGCCAGTTCCCCTTCCCGGCGCTGGACGCGGCGGCGCTGGCCAGCCTGATGCGCTGGATGATGGCCGCCATCGTGGTGGGGCTCATCCTGTGGTGGATGTCAGGGGTGGTGCGGCGCTGGGAGGGCCTGGCCGCGGACGCCGGGCGGAGGGACCTGGACCGGCCGACGGCATGAGGCGAGCCGCGTCCATTGGCGATTGCCAATCGACGACTGAGTGATTCATCGCTCAATCGTCAATCGGCAATCATCAATGGACGGGACCCTATTTCCTGACGTACTTCTTCACACCCCTCGGCCCGACTTCGGCGCCGTAGATGTTGCCGTCCGCGTCCACGGCCACGCCTTCCGCGGCCAGCGTGCCCCGCGCACCGGGCGAGCCGTCGGCCTTGGTCATGACGGGCTTGCCATCCACCATCGCGAACTTCTCGCCCACGCTGGTCGGATCGGGGATGAAATAGAGCACCTTGCCGTCCTTCGCCGATCCGACGCGCATGCCCCGCATCCACGCGCCGTGCGGCGGGTTCACCGAGCCCGACTCGGAGTCGGCGCCGTAGACCATGTCGTTCCTGTCGATGAAGATGCCGCTCAGGC
This sequence comes from Acidobacteriota bacterium, assembly GCA_963169195.1. Classification (GTDB taxonomy): domain Bacteria; phylum Acidobacteriota; class Vicinamibacteria; order Vicinamibacterales; family UBA2999; genus VFZN01. Next base: position 6,603 of record CAUJDN010000105.1, read on the forward strand.
GGCTGAACTGGTACCAGGTCTCCAGCGTCTTGAAGGTCTCCGCGTCCAGGATCTGGATGCGGTTGTTCGAGCGGTCCGCGACGAAGAGACGGCCACGCGAGTCGAACGCCAGGCCGTGCGGCTGCATGAACTCGCCGTCGGGCCCCGATCCCATCCTGCCGAACTCGCGCAGGAACCTGCCGTTCCTGTCGAACCGTATCAGGCGGGCCGTGGACGGCGGCGCGTTGCCGTGGCCCTCCGCGACGAGAATGTCGCCATTCGGATAGGTGATCACGTCGTTCGGCTGGTAGAACGAGCCGGGGTCGGCGGGCTGCCCCGGCTGGTTGCCACCGGGCTTGCCGAGCGACATCAGGTGCTTGCCGTCCGGGCTGAACTTGTGGACCTGGTGCCCCACGATCTTCGCGGGCGCGGGCGGCAGCGGTGCGTCGGCTGGCTGGCCTGGCCGGCGGCGCGGCAGGTTGTCCTGGCCGTCGGTCACCCAGATGTTGCCGTCGCGGTCCACGTGGATGCCGTGCGGGAACACCATCATCCCCTGGCCGACGCTCAGGATCAGCTTCCCGGCGCTGTCGAACTTGAGAACCGGGTCGAGCGGCGACATCGCGCCCTTCTCGGCATCCCAGCACGAGTTGGCCGAACACCGCTCGGCCACCCAGACGGTCCGGCCGTCCTTGTCGATGTCCACGGCACTCGTCGAGCCCCACGCGCGCCCCGCGGGCAGCTTGAAGTGGTTCTCGATGGTCTGGAACGGGTTCGGCGCCTCGTTCACCGGCGGCATGGTCGCGCCACCCTGGGCCAGCACCTGGTATCCCGCCCCCGCGGCCACCATGGCGGCGCCCACCACTAGTCCTGCTCTGACGTACTGCAGCATCGGAATTCCTCCCCTCGAAGGCGGCCAGCATATCGTACCGCGCCCGGAGCGCGCGGCGCGGCACGCGCCGTCCATTGGCGATTGCCCGGGTCGGAAGTGGTGACGATGACCAGCTGCGTGGAGGGGATGACGAAGATGAACTGGGGCCTGCGGCCATCGTGCCAGCGAGAAGCCGAGGGGCCTCGCCAGCGTCTGCTGCGCGAACCGCCACGTGCTCTGCTTCGTCACGCGGGTGATCGGCGCCGAGAGCAGGTGCGAGTTCCCCGTGCTGTACTCCATCTGCGTGCCGGGATCGGCGATGAACGGTCGCCTCAGCGCATCGCGGACCCAGTTGGCGCTCCGCACCCAGGCGCCGTAGTTACGGCTGCTGGTGGACTCGAGCCCGCTCTGCATGGTGAGGAGGTGTTCGACAGTGATGGAGCGCGTCCGCGGGTCGGCGGCTGCCCCGAGCTCGGGCCGGAAGTGGGGCGCGATGGGCTCGGCTCCGCGACCTCGGCGAGTCCGGCAGGCACGGCGGCCGGGCCGGCCAGGCCGAGGACCACCACCAGCGCCAGGCGCACACGGGCGATGCGATGAGGAATCAGGGGCACGTGCAGGCCTCTATAATCGCGTGAGAGGCCTGCCATGCCAATCTTCGAGTACACGTGCAAGCGCTGCCGCACGGCGTTCGAGGCGCTCGTCCGCGCGGGTACGACGCCGGTGTGCCCCGCCTGTCAGAGCGCGGACCTCGAGAAGCTCATGTCCCTTCCGGCGGTCCACTCGACAGGCACTCACGAGCTGGCCCTGAAGGCGGCCGCCAGGCGCGACCAGGTCCGAGGCAGCGAGGCGGCCCGCGCCCAGCGTGAGTACGAGCTGCACCACAACGACTGAGCGCGCCCATTGCCGCTTGCCGCCTATCCGCGCACACCGGCCTTTCTCAGAATGGCCATCATGGGACACCAGTTCGTGAAGGCCGACTGGAACAGGTTCAGCCCGACGAAGGCGGTGACCGCGAAGAAGCCCGGGTGGACATACACGCCGAGCAGCACGCTCAGCATCACGAAGAATCCGGCAATCAGGCGAAGCATCCGTTCGACGTTCATGTCGTTGGCCCTCCCTCGGCCTCTGGAACGAACAGCACCGGCATTGCACAGCCCGTCACAAGGGGCTCGCCCACCCGCGACAGCCAGTGCGAGGAACGAGGTGTGGGCATGGGCACGACGGCCCAGGTCGCGCCCGCCCGGCGCCGCGCGTCGGACGGATCGGTCGTGGTTCCCTCGATGACGTGGCCGCCGAAGCCCCGCGCAACACGCTCGGCGAACTGCCGCGCGTCGTCCGCGATCGTGCCCTCCTGGGCGACGACGATGGCGCTGGCGAACGCCGACGCCGGCGCGAGCGCCGGGCCCGCGGCATGCACCACCAGCAGCGGCACACGGCACTCGCGCAGCACGCGCTCGGCCACCGAGCCGAGCCACCACCGTGACGCACCGCGTCGTCCGTGCGTGCCCATCACCACCAGGTCGGCATCGGCCGAGGCGTGCAGGACGGCATCGGTGGGATAGCGGGTGTCCACGAGGGGCTCGAACGGCGTGTCGGTGTGCCGGCCCGCGTACTCGCGCAGGTACTCCCGCGCGCGCGCGCGGTTCTCCTGCGCGTCGCGTTCGAGGGCCTCCATCTGCGCCCGCGTGAAGTACGGCGGCGCGTCCAGTGCCTCGGCGTGCAGCACCCGGAGCGACGCGCCGAGCGCCCGGGCGAGGGCCCCGCCCAGGGTGAGGGCTCGCGCGGACGCCTCCCCGAAGTCCACGGCGACGAGGACGGTCTTGACGTCGGGGCTCATCATCACGCCTCCGCTGGCGCTGGAACCGCACCATGCCGGTGCGTCAGGTAGTAGGTAATCGGGACCGTCATGCGCGACAGCAGGAGCGAGGCCACCTCGCCGGCCATCAGCGAGATGGCCAGGCCCTGGAAGATGGGGTCGAACAGCATCACCGCCGACCCGACGATCACCGCCGCCGCCGTCAGCGCCATGGGCCGGAACCGCACGGCGCCGGCATCCACCACGGCCTCCTCGAGCGGCATCCCGTCGCGGACGCGCAGCTCGATGAAGTCCACGAGGATGATGGAGTTGCGCACGACGATCCCGGCGCCGGCGATGAAGCCGATCATCGAGGTGGCCGTGAAGAAGGCGCCCATCCCCGCGTGCGCCGGCAGGATGCCCACCAGCGAGAACGGGATGGCCAGCATGATGGTCATGGGGGTGATGAACGACTGGAACCATCCCACCACGAGGATGTAGATGAGAACCAGCACCGCCGCGAACGCGATGCCCAGGTCGCGGAACACCTCGTACGTGATGTGCCACTCGCCGTCCCACTTCATCGCGTACTTCGAGCTGTCGAAGGGTTGCCGGGTGTTGTAGATCTCCATCCCGTAGCCCTCGGGCAGCCTCATCTCGCCGAGCGCGCGATTCATCTGCAGGATGGCGTAGACGGGGCTCTCGATCGTCCCCGCCACGTCCGCGGTGATGTAGGTCACCGGCTGCAGGTTCTTGTGGTACAGGCTCGGCTCCTCGAATCCCTCCGACACGCGCACCAGCTCGGCGAGCGACGCGCCAGTCCCGAGGCGGAGCGATCCCAGCGCCTCGATCGAGCCGCGCTGCTCGCGCGGCAGCCGCAGCACCACTGGCACCGGCTCGCGCGCGTCGCCGTCGTGGAGCAGCCCCGCGGGCGCGCCCGCGCCGGCCATCCGCGCCACGGCCATGATCTCGGACGCGGTCACCCCGGCGGCGCCGGCCTTCTCGGCGTCCACGTTCAGCCGCTGCTTCGGCCGCGGTGACTCGACGTACCAGTCCACGTCCACCACGCCATCGGTCTGCTCGAACACATCGCGCACGTCCTTCGCCACCTCGACACGCCGCGCCGCGTCAGGCCCGTAGACCTCGGCCACCAGCGTCTGCAGCACGGGCGGGCCGGGCGGGATCTCCACGACCTGGATGCTCGCGCCCAGCTCCCGGGCGACCGGCAGGAGCCGCTCGCGCAGCCGCTTCGCAATGTCGTGGCTCTGCTCGTCGCGCGCCTCCTTGGCCGTCAGCATCACCTGCAGGTCGGCGAGGTTCGCGTCGCGCCGCAGGAAGTAGTGCCGCACCAGGCCGTTGAAGGTGTAGGGTGACGCCGTGCCGGTGTAGCTCTGCGCGCTCACCACGGCGGGATCGCCCAGGGCCTCGTCCGCCAGCGTCGCGGCGGCGCGGCTGGTGGTCTCGAGGGGCGTGTCCTCCGGCATCCGAACCACGACCTGCAGCTCGGCCTTGTTGTCGAACGGCAGCATCTTCACCGTGACCAGGCCCGTCGGGACGAGGATGGCCGCGGCGACCAGCAGCACCGCCACGCCGCCCAGGAACACCACGCGCCGCTTCGGGTTGCCGATGAGCGACGCCATGAACCGCCGGTACGCCGCCGTCATCCGGTCGTCACGCTCGTCGTGGTGCCCGCCATCTGCCTTCAGCAGGCGCACTGCCGCCCAGGGCGTGACGATGAAGGCGACGACCAGCGAGAAGAGCATGGCCGCGGTCGCACCCACCGGGATGGGCCGCATATAGGGCCCCATCAGGCCGCCGACGAACGCCATCGGCAGGATGGCGGCGACGACGGTGAGGGTCGCGAGGATGGTGGGGTTGCCCACCTCGTCCACGGCCCGGATGGCGATGTCCTCCATCGACAGCCGGCCGCCGGACAGCCGCGCGTGGCGGACCACGTTCTCCACCACCACGATCGCGTCGTCCACCAGGATGCCGATGGAGAAGATGAGCGCGAAGAGGGTGATGCGGTTCAGCGTGTAGCCATAGAGGTAGAAGACGAACAGCGTGAGCGCCAGGGTCACCGGGATGGCGATCAGCACCACCAGCGACTCGCGGCGGCCCAGTGCGAACCAGATGAGGATCGACACCGAGATGACCGCGATGAGCATGTGCCACAGCAGCTCGTTCGACTTGTGCGCGGCCGTCTCGCCGTAGTTCCGCGTGACGGTCACCCGCACGTCGTGCGGCAGCACGTAGCCGCGCAGCGTCTCCATCTTCTGCTCCACCGCGTGGGTGAGGTCGATGGCGTTCACGCCCCGACGCTTGGCGATGGAGATGGTGACGGCCGGGAACATCTGCCCCTTCTTCGGGTGGTAGAACACGTACTCCGTGGGCTCGCCCGCCTCGTCGCGCACCGTCGCGACGTCGGCCAGGCGCACGGGACCGCCGGCGGCGCCCACCACGAGCGCGGTCAGCTCGGGGACACTCGCCGGCCAGCCGCCGGCCTCGAGCCGCGTCGAGCGGTTCGCGTTCACCACGTCGGCCGCCGCCACGCGGGCGTGCGCGCGCGACAGGGCCTCCTGCACCGCCAGCGGGTGCAGGCCGCGTGCGGACAGGGCCGGGGGATCCAGTTCGACGGTAATCTGCCGCGGTCGGCCGCCGATGAGCGTCACCTCCGAGATGTCGGGGACCTCCTTCAGCGACTCCTGCACCTGCGCGGCCAGCTGGCGGAGCGCCGGATCGTCGTAACCGCTCCCCCACAGCGTGAGCGCCATCACGGGCACGTCGTCGATGGACCGCGCGCGCACGGCGGGCGCGGACGCGCCCGCGGGCAGCACCTCGGGGCTGGCCGCCAGCTTCTGGTTGATGCGCACCAGCGCGCGGTCGTCGTCTTCGCCCACGAGGAAGCGCGCGATGATCATGGCGCGGCCGGGGCTGGACGTGGAGTAGAGGTACTCGAGCCCCGGAACCTCCCACAGGAGCTTCTCGAGGGGGCGCGTGACGCGCTGCTCCACCTCGGAGGGTGACGCGCCGGGCAGGTCCACGAACACGTCCACCATCGGGACGATGATCTGCGGCTCCTCCTCGCGTGGCAGCGCGACGGCCGCATACACGCCCAGCAACAGCGACGCGATGATGATCAGCGGCGTCAGCTTCGAGTGGATGAAGGCCGCGGCCATGCGCCCGGCCATGCCGTAGCTGGCGCTCATTCCCGCTCTCCCGGCGTGGTGGCGCGTGCCGCACCGCGCACGGGCCGCCCGTCCTCGAGCGACGCCGGCGGGTCCAGCACGACCTGGTCGCCCTCGTGCAGGCCGGCCAGCACCTCGATCTGGCCGCCCGACTCCGCGCCGACCGCCACCATCCGCAGCCGCGCCGCGCCCGCGTCGTCCACCGCAAACGCGAAGGTCAGCTGGCCGCGCTTGACGATGGCGCTCCGGGGTGCCACGAGCACGTTGCGCGGCGCTCCGAGCACGCGTACGCGCCCGAAGAGCCCGGAACGCAACCCCTGGGTCGCCGGCAGGTCCACCTTCACGGTGAAGCTGTGGCGCGCAGGGTCGATGTTGGCCACCTCGGCCACCGTCGAACGGAGCCAGTCGCCGTCGGCCTCGCCCGCCGCGCGGTCGATCCGCACGTCGGCCGGTCCTCCCGCGATCGCCAGACCGGCGTGCGATTCGTCCATCTGCGCTTCGAGGCGGTAGCCGCCCGTGTCCTCGACCGTGACAAGAGGCCCGCCGGGTGCGGCCAGCGATCCGGGATCCGCGTGCCGCGCCGCGACGATGCCGTCGAAGGGCGCGGTGAGCGTGGTGTAGGACGCGCCCACCGACGCGGCCTGCTCAGCGGCGGCGGCGGCGTCGATGCCGGCCTCTGCTTCGGCGACGCGTGCCTTCACGGCGGCCACGCGGGCCTCGGCAGCGGCCAGGCCGGCCGTCGCCTGATCCAGCTCCTGCGCCGTGGCCGAGTTCTTCTCCTTCAGGCCGCTCACCCGGTCGTAGGTGGCCCGGGCCAGCACGAGCGACGCCTCGGCGGCCCGCTGCTCGGCCCGCGCGGCCTCGAGCCCCAGTTTCGCGCCGGCGGCCGCGGCCGTGGCCCTCGCGGCATGCGCCCCCAGCTCGCGGCCATCGAGGATGACGAGGGTCTGCCCGCGCCGCACGCGGTCACCGGCTCTCACGCGCACCTCGAGCACGGGTGCCACCACACGGGCCGAAACCACCGCCACCTGCCGCGCGCGGACCACGCCGCCGGCCTCGTAGGTGGACGGCCAGTCGGCGGTGCCCACCGGACCCGTCTGCAGGTCGAGGGGCGCCAGCGTGTCGGCGGCCTCCTCGGGCGCCGACGACCGGCAGGCGGCCAGCGAGACGACCGCCAGGGCCGCCACCCACGCCTTCGAGTACTTGAGGATGGACTTCACGGTTACGGTCTCCTCCCAATGGCGCGATCCAGCGCCGCCTGCGCCACGATGCGATCCACCACGGCGGTCGTGCGCGACGTCTCCGCGCTCAAGACCGCGGCCGACGCGCTCAGCACGTCCTGGACCCCTGCCATGCCCGCCTCGTAGCGGTCGCGGATGATTCGCTGGCTCTCGATGGCCTGTGCGACCGTGGCGCGTGCCACGCGCTCGCGCGCCTCGGCGCTTTCGAGCTGCCGCACCGCGCTCAACACCTCCACCTGCACGGCCGCGCGCGCCTCGTCGCGCGAGGCGCGGGCTCGCTCCTCCGCGGCGACCGCGGCCCGCACGGCCGCCCGCTCGCCCATGCCCGTGGAGAACGACCACCGCGCTTCGCCGCCGACGATCCACGAGGAGGCGCGGTCCGAGAAGCTGAGGCCGTCGTACTGGTAGGCGGCCTGCGCGGCCACCTGCGGCCACCATGCCGACTTCGCCTGACGCCGGCCCGATTCGGCCAGGGCGACGCCGCCCTCCCCGCGCTTCAGCTCCGGACGATTGGCGATCGCCTCCGCAGCCAGGGCCGACCAGTCGCGGGCGACGGGTGCCGCCGGTGCGGGCTCCTGCACGGTGAACGCCGCATCCACGGCGGCTCCCCGGAGCCGGTTCAGCTCCGCGCGCGCCACGGCAGCATGGCCTGCGGCCTCGATGGCCTGCTGCTGCATGGCCGCGAGATGGACCTGGAGGGAGAGGACATCGGCGTTGGTCACCGTGCCGGCGTCGCGACGGCGCTCCGCGCGGGCCACGTCCTCCGCCGCGGCCTTCGTGGCGGCCTCGGCGGCCAGGCGCCCGGCTTCAGAGCTCAGCACCCGGCCGTAGGCGCCGGCCACCCGGGTGGCCAGGGCCAATGCCTGCTCATCCGCACCGGCCGTGGCCATGGCCTCCATGCCCTTCGCCGCGGACAGCCCGGCACCCGTGCGCCCGCCGTCGAACAGCACCTGCTCGACGGCGATGGCGCCGTGGAAGAACCCGACCGGGTCGGGCCGGTTCAGGGCATCGATGGCGAAGTTGCCGGCGGCAAACCGGCGCGCCGACAACAGGGAGCTGAAGACGAACACCGGGGCATTGCCCCGCTGCCACGACTCGCTGACCGACACGCGAGGGAAGAACCGCGAGCGGGCCTCGTCCACTCTCGCGGACGCCTCGCGGGCGCCCGAACGGGCAGCCTCGAGGCCGGAGTTGCGGGCGGCAGCCTGTGCCACGGCCTGCTCCAGGGGGAGGGCCTCCTGAGCGAACACAGGGGTGGCGAGGGCGGCGATCGACGCCGTCACGACCAGACGTGGAAACCTCATCGCCCCTACAGATGCGGCGCCTGCGGAATTGGTGACAACCTGCCGCCGGCCGCCGCGCCCGGTTGGTAGAATCCCCGGTGGTCCCTATGCCTGCCACTACGAGGTCATCCCCAGCTTCCCCCGACAGCGACCGCTACGCCGGGCTGATCAGCCAGATCACCAGCGGTGATGGCCAGGAGGCCATGGAAGAGCTGCTCATGAACGCCCAGGCCCTGGCCTATCGCTTCAGCCTGCTCGTCTGCGGCCACCGGCAGGACGCCGAGGACGCCATGCAGGACGCCCTCATCCAGACCTACAAGCACGCGCGCCGCATCCGGCAGCCAAAGGGGTTCCGCACCTGGCTGTACCGGACCGTGAAGAACGCCTGCCTGATGTCGCGCCGCCGGCACGTCCACGAGCCCCCCAGCCTGGGATCGCTGGACGAGGACGGGGCCGCGGATGTCGCGGCAGAGGTGCCGAACCCCGAGGAACAGACCGCGGCCGCCGCCGAACGCGAGCGGTTCCGTGACGCGTTTCGCACGCTGCCACCGCCCTACCGGATGGTGGCCTTCCTGCGGGACGTCGAAGGGCTCTCGACGCGCGAAGTGGCACAGGTCGTCGGCATCACGGAAGCCAATGTGAAACAGCGCCTGCACCGGGCCCGGCAGATGCTGCGCGAGGCGCTGACATGAGGCGGCGGGCTTCGGGACCCCACTGCCCGGTCGGGCTGGAGCACTGGTCGCGGTTCACGGATCAGGATCTGCCTCCGGACGAGTGCGCGCGCTGCGAAGCGCACCTCGAGACGTGCGCGGAGTGCCGCGCCAGGGTCCGCGCGGTGAAGGACACGATTGGCCTGTGCCGCCGCGTGGCGAGGCAGGCCCTGCCCCCCCGGGTGAAGGCGAGCGCGCGCAAGCGCATCCAGGCGCTGCTGGCGCCTGTCACGGGAACACGAAGCACACGAAGGACGCGACGAAGGGAGACGGATCAGTAAGCGCCACGGCCGGGGGCACGCCGACCATGCCCGCGACGCGCTCTCAAACCGTGCCCGGCCACGATGGTGGCGCGTCGGCAACCGGTCCCGGCACTCCCGTTGCTCCCATCCTTCGTGATCTTCGTGTCCTTCGTGATCCCGTGACAGGTATCAGCTCGCGGGCTCTTTCACCAGGATGGCGCGCGCGTAGATCAGCTCGAATCCCAGGCGCCGCACGTTCTGCTGAGACTTCGACCCGGGCTGCGTCGTCACCACGGCGAGGTCGCACCCGGCCTGTCGCGCGCGGTCGAGCCGCGCGTGCAGGAGCGCTGACTGCACGCCGCGACGGCGGAACCGGGGCAGCGTGGCCGCGCCGCACATCAGTGCGATGCCGTCACGGATGTACAGGCTGGCGCCACCGGCCACCGCTCCCTCCACCCTCGCGAGCAGCCGCTCCACGCCCGGCGCCGCGCCGAACAGGTCATAGGTGCGCTCGAGCGCGGCCCGATCGAACGACTCGTGCGACTCGGGGCCGTCGAGCACGTCCGGGTGCAGGAACGCCGTGGTGACGGTCTCCCGCCAGTCCCGCGACGCGCCCGCGTCGACCGGCGACACCACGATGGCGGTCGCCGGCGGCACCTCGCCCCGCTCCAGCCGTCGCGCCAGCACGTGCTCGAATCCCGCGAGGGCGTACCCGCGTGAGCTGAGGAGCCTGGTCACGACCGGATCGCCGAGCGTGGAGAACTCCACCTGCAGGCGCGCGTGCCGCGTGTCGTGCTCACGCTCGATGGCCTCGAGCGTCGCGACGCTCACCTCGTCGCCGAAGCCGAGCCCGATCAGCTTGTTGAACGGCGAGCCCGGCTCCGACAACACGGCCGCCGCCCCCCCGATGGGCCAGACATGGACATCCGCCACGCCGGCGGCGCGAGCCGATTCGGCCATGCTCATCACCAGGGCCAGCTCCGTGCGATCGATCTGCCGTGCCAGGGTGGCGCTCGCGGTCAGGGGTGTCACGGATGCCGTCGGTGAAGACATGGATCGGAAGTGTATCGAACCTCCCGGCCCGACTCCCCGCTTGACCGCACCGACGCGTCGTTCTATCGTCCCGGCCATGACACGATCGCCCCTGCTTGCCCTGCTGGTGGCCGGCCTCTCGGCCTGCACACCGGTGCCCCCCGAACAGCAGGCCGTCAATCAGGCGGCCGAGGCCCTGGGAGGGCGCGACCGGCTGCTGAGCATCCGGACCCTGGTGCTCGCCGGCGAGGGCACGCAGTGGAACCTCGGGCAGGACATGACCATCGATGCCACGGGCCAGACCTTCGCGGTCACCGGGTACCGGCGCGCGATGGACCTGGCGGGCGGCCGCATGCGCGTCGAACAGACCCGCACGCCGAACTTCCTGTACTTCCAGGGTCAGGCGCCGCAGACCCAGGCGTTCGGCCTGGATGGCGACGTGGCGTACGCGGTCTCGGCGAGCGGCGGCATCTCGCGCGCGTCGGCCCAGGCGGTCAAGGATCGCTTCGCGGAACTGCACCATCACCCGGTGGTCCTGGTCCGCGCGGCCCTCGGCCAGGGCGCCACGCTGGCAAATGCCCGGACCGAAGGCGGTGAGCAGCTGGTGGACGTCACGCTGCCGGGCGGCGGCCCGTTCACGCTGGCCCTGAACGCCACGACGCATGTTCCCACCCGCATCCGGTCGACGGCCGCCCATCCGAACCTCGGCGACGTCGTCATCGAGACGGCCTTCGAGGATTACGCCGAGGTCTCGGGCGTCAGGTTGCCCACCCGTCTCATCACGAAGACCGACCGCTTCAAGGCCGCGGAGCTGCGCCTCGCACGGGCCACGATGAACGGCGACACGGGCGAGATCGCGGCGCCCGAAGCCGCGCGAACGGCACAGGCGCCGTCGGGGCCGCCGCCGGTGAACGTCGTGGCCGAGAGCCTGGCGCCCGGCGTCTGGCTGCTCGCCGGCCAGTCGCATCACAGCGTGCTCGTCGAGTCCAGCGATCACCTGATGCTGATCGAGGCGCCGCAGAGCGAGGCGCGCACGCTGGCCGTCATCGCGAAGGCGCGCGAGCTGGTGCCCGGCAAGCCGCTCACGACGCTCGTGAGCTCGCACCATCACTTCGATCACTCCGCCGGACTCCGCGCTGCGGTAGCCGAAGGCCTCACCGTCATCGCGCAGCAGGGCAACGTGGCCTACTACGAGGAAGCGGTGAAACGGCCCTTCACGCTGCAGCCCGATGCGCTCGCGCGCGGCCCGAAGCCGCTGACCATCGAAGGCGTGGGGGACATGCGGGTCGTGGAGGACGAGACCCGGCGGGTCGAGCTCCATCACATCGCCGGCAGCCCGCACGCCGACACGCTGCTGATGGCCTACCTGCCGAAGGAACGCCTGCTCGTGGAGGCGGATGCCTTCAGCCCGGCGTCGTCGGTGCACCCCTACGCGGCCAACCTCCTGCAGAACATCCGCGACCGCAGGCTGCGCGTGGACCGCATCGTCCCGCTGCACGGCACGGTGGTGCCGATGGCCGCGCTGGTGAAGGCCGTGCCCGCGTCGTGAAGGCGCGCGCCGTCGCCGCGGCGTGCTGCCTGGCCGCGGTGTCGGTCACGGCCGCCGCCACCGCCCAGCAGCCCTACACGCCCACGGTCGGACAGCCCGGCAAGGACGTGGTGTGGGTGCCCACGCCGCCCGAGCTGGTCCAGACGATGCTGGACCTGGCTCGGGTGACGAAGGACGACTACGTCATCGACCTCGGGTCCGGCGACGGGCGCACCATCATCGCCGCCGCCAGACGCGGCGCACGGGGGCTGGGCGTGGAATTCAATCCGGAGATGGTGGCGCTCTCGCGGCGACTGGCCGAGGCGGCGCACCTGTCCGACCGAGCCACCTTCGTCCAGGGCGACATGTTCGAAGCCGACATCTCGAAGGCCACGGTGATGGCCATCTACCTGCTGCCCGCCAACCTCGAGAAGCTGCTCCCGAGATTCCAGGCCCTGGCGCCGGGCACGCGCATCGTCTCGAACACGTTCGGCTTCGAGGAGTGGGACCCAGACGCGCGGGCCGCCGTGGAGGGTGGGGCCTGCTCGAACTGGTGCGAGGCGCTGCTGTGGATCGTCCCCGCCTCCGCCGCCGGCGTGTGGAGCCTGGGCGGGCCCGACACGCTGACGCTGACGCAGCTGCACCAGGTGCTGTACGGATCGCTGCGCATCGGGGACCGCGACACGCCCCTGACCAACGCGCGGATGCGCGGGGATCACGTCACGTTCTCGGCCGGCGATCGCGTGTACACCGGCCGGCTGGCGGGCGACACGATGACCGGGACGGTGACAGGCGGCGCGGGCACGGCGGCGTGGACGGCGACACGTCGATGAGCGCACCGTCCCCTGGCTGACGCGACCCCGGCTCCTCACCCTGCCACGAGCGCCAGCACCGGCACGTCGCGGGCCGGCGCGCCCACCCGCATGACACCGCGGTCATCGGCGCCCGGGCCCGACCCCGGAAGCAGATCCACGCCCGTGCGCGAGACGTACACTTCGCCCGCGTTGGCACCGTCGGCCAGCGCATCCGCCATCTCGAAGACGGGCCCCCGATGCGCCATCCGGCCATGCGCCGCGTCGCGAGGCGTTCCCGGACGATCTCGAAGTGGTGACCCGTGCGCCAGAACCTGGCCGCCGTGCTGATGGCCGCCGGGCGGCCGGACGAGGCCGAGGCCGTCTACCGGGAGGACCTGAAGTGAACCCCGGGACCGGCTGGGCGCTCTTCGGCCTGGTGCAGGCGCCCAAGGCGCAGGGCAAGACCGAGGAGGCGGCGGGCGTCGAGGCCCGGTTCAAGAAGGCGGGGCAGCACGCCGACATCACCCTGTCCCCGGCGACGACCGCGACGGTGAGCCGTCGCTGGGGCCGGAGCCCGCCCTCTTCATCTGGGGTGACCGCGGCACCTACGCCGCCCGGGCGGACCGGAAGGCGCCGCTCGAGGCGATGCCGACGGCGCGGCTGGTGGAATTCAATGACGTTCTCCGCCGGCCTATTCGCGCAGCCTGCGGAGGGTCAGCCGGAAGGCGCGGTAGCCCGCCTCAGGGTCATACACGATGACCGGCATGGGGCGGCCCCGGATCGTGTTGGGGTTGGTGCGGGCGTACGCCATCAGCGTCGTCGCCAGCGTCATGCGCGAGCGCTCGGCCGGCTCGTCCATGGCGGCGCCGCTCAGCAGCTCGTTCAGCGACACGGCCCACGGCGCGCTCCAGAGCAGGGTATCGACGACCTGGCCCTTCACGACATTGTGGGAGAAATTGAAGAAGAACGAGAGCGGCGAGTACGTCTCCGCCGTCGGCCTGCATGCCTCGAACTCGGCCAGCAGGTCCGGCTGGTACTGAAGGAAATGGTCCCGGAATCGCCGCCGTTCCACCTCGTGGGCCGCCAGCGACTGCGGGCCGGCGCCGACAAATGCCCGCGCGTCGCCCGAGAGCCCGTTCAGCATCGACTCGATCACGCCGCGCCGGGCGAGGACGGCGTCGCTCCCCTGACGAATGCGGTGGTACTCGTCCATCAGCGTCGCCACCGCGAAGCACAGCCAGGGGTAGTCGGCCACGTTGTCGTTTCGCATCAGCGCGGTATCGCGGCCGTAGGTGGCCTCGAACCCGAAGCGGAGGTGGCAGCCCATGCTTGCGCCGTGCCCGAGCGCGATGGTGGCGCGGTGGCGCTGGTTGAGGCCGCGGGTGCGCTCGAGCAGCAGGTCGTACCCGTGCTCCTCGCGCTCGTAGTGCGCCGTCGCGATGAGCAGCAGCGTCTCCGCGTCGGCGCAGAACCGCTGGCCGCTCCCCCGCGGCCCCTGCAGCAGGCGGAGCAGCGCGTCCACGCGATCGAGGTTCTCGTCCGCGTCGCCCTCGTCCCACGCGCGCAGCGTCATGAGGGAGAGCACGTGCATGAAGTAGTAGTCGGTGAGGACCGCCGGGACGACGGCATCGAACGAATCGCCGCCCCGCTGATCGATCAGGTAGTTGAGGACATCCACCGGGATGGTGTCGGGATTGACGTGATCTGCCACCCCGTCCCAGTCGTGCAGCGCATGAAACCCTTCGGCGCGGGTCCGTTGATCGAAGTCGCGGACGGGCCGGGCCAAATCGAGCCCGGCATCGCCGAACGCCCAGACATCCGTGCGCAGGGCCGCGCGCAGCCGGACGAGCGACGCCTCGACCGTGGGCGACGTGGACAACTCGCGGACGACGTCCTCACGGAACGGCCCGGCCAGCGCCTGCTCGATGGTGTCACAGACATCGGCAAAGGGGACGGGCACGGGCGAACGGGACATCTCCGGGGAATTCTAGCGGACGGGGGCAGGGGTGCAGGGGGTGCAGGGGTGCACCCGTGCACCCCTACACCTATTTCACCTGCATTCCCGCCAGATACTCCACCAGCGCGTCGATGCGATCCTTCACGGCCTGCGGGCCGGCGTCGGCCGATCGCTCGAAGGCGTCGCCCCAGACGGGCATGTCACCGCCGCCGTGGCCCTTGACCCCCTCGCGGCCGTCGACGATCTTCGCGACCATGTCGCGCGGGTACGTGCCGCCGTTGTTCCGGGCCAGCAGCGTGAGGTCCGACGGGCGGCGCTTCAGCGAGTCGGCCAGCGGCCCGGTGCCCTTGCCGTCGGCGCCGTGGCAGACAACACAGTACGTGGAAAACAGCCCCGAGCCCGCCGGGATGGACTTGGTGGTGCCGGCTGGCTGTTGCGAGGCCGAGACGGGGACGACCCATGGAAGGGTGATGGCCGCTACCGCAAGCGCGGTAAGGGTCCAGAAGAGCCGGCGTGGCATGACTGACCTCCAGACGAGTCAGCGAACGACCGGACAGCGGCCCGATGCGGCCGACTCGGTGGACAGTGTAGAGGCAAATCGGGTGCCACGCACCTGCGTGGCCGAAATCCGGGCCCGCACGGGGGCCGGCATGGAGGCACTGCCGGCTTCCCGGCAGGACCGCCCGGATGAGGAGGGAGGCCGACGCGATCGCCGGCCACTCGGCCTACTGGATCAGGCTGGACGAGACCCGGTACTTCGACGGGTTGCCGGACTGGTTGATGACCTTGATGTGGACGATCTGCCCGGCGGTGACGTTGACGGTCACCGACTCGTTGGACGAGTTGCCCTGCATGTCCTGGTCGGAGCGATCCACGGCCTGCGCGAAGTTGCGATCCGCGTACGCCTCGAGCACGAGGTCGGCCTCCGTGCCGCCCTGCGGTCTCGTGATGATGGCCAGCGCCCCGTCGGCGTCGGCCTTGAAGGAGAACCAGTCCCAGGCGTCGCCGGACTTGGGATCCAGCGTGTCATCGTGCGGCTTGCCCACCTGAAGCGCGCGCGCCTGCGCCGGCCGTCGATCGGGATCGGCGGGGCGCGCAAACGGCGGGAACGCGAGGAAGGCGCCTGCGATCTGGAAAGTGCTCGCATCGCCGCCCTGCACGCGGACGCGCACCTTGTAGGTCCCGGCTTCGCCGATCGTCGCCGACAGCAGTTCGGTGCCAGACGATCCGTTCAGATCGCGATCCGCCGTGCCGTTCGGGACGGTCTGGCCGTCTTCGTCCACGAGCTGCAGCACGAGGTCGCCGGTCCCCTGCACCGCCGCCGACAGCACGCCGGCGGACTTCGCCACGAACGTGTACTCGGCCGGGGCAGCGTCCGTGGCCCTGCCCTCGGCGGGCGCGTCCAGGGGCAGCGCCGTCTGGGCGAAGGCGGGCGCGGCCATCAGGGCCAGGGCGGCGGCGGGAATCCACAGGCGCGGGATCACGGACGTCATGAGCACTCTCCTGAGTCGGGGTATCGGCAGAAGACTATAGCCGGTGCAGGCGCCGATTCCGCGCCAACTCGGGCGGGCGCCGTGAAGCACCGCGCAGCGGTGCGCGGGATTCGGCAGCCATCGCCTCGCGCTCGAAGACGTTGTCGTCGTAGAAGTGACCACCCCGCATCGCCGCCCACGCGCTGGCCGCGACGTAGGCCGGCACGAACAGCGGGCCCCATCGCTCGTACTGGCGCACGTGCACGCGCTCGTGCGCACGGGTGTGCGCGAGGGCCTGCGCATCGCGGCCGAGCACGACGTGCCCGAGCGTGATGGCCGTGGCGCCGCCACGGAGCGGCACGAGGTGCGTGAGGGCCCATCGCACCAGGGGGCCGCTGGCCTCGATCACCCCGCCGACCACCCTGACGCGCCCGCGGCGAAGCGCCGTCAGCACGAACGCCAGCCCGACGAGCGTCGTCGGCGACGCCCAGAGATATCGCAGCACGGTCAGCCCTTGAACCGCTCCAGCCGGTACGCGGCCAGTGCAGCCAGTGGCACGCGGTCGAGGATCTCCGTCGCCGCCAGCCGTCCAACCAGCGGGCCCAGCGTGACGCCGCTGTGCATGACGGCGATGTAGACGTCCGATCGGCCGGGGGCGAAGCCCACGATGGGAAACCCGTCCGCCGGCATCGGCCTGAATCCCTGCGTCATCTTTTCGACGGCCGCCTTGCCCAGCTCCGGAAGGACGGCGGCCATCCTCTGGAGGTGCCGCTCCCCGGCTTCGCGACTCGTGTCGCCGCCACCGCTCGCGAAGTCGCTGCCGGTGACGATGCGGCCGTCGGGCTTCTGCTTGATGTTGCCCGGGGGCGCCAGCGCCACGCGGTCGATGAGGCGAGGTCCCGGAGGCACGTGCACCAGCACGCCGGGCGCGTCTCTCAGCGGGACGCGCACGCCGGCCAGGGCCGCCACCCTCGGCGTGTCGGTGCCGCAGGCGGCGACCAGCACGTCCGCCGCCAGGTCCCCCTTCGACGTGCGCACCGCGCGCAGGCGGCCGCCCGCCAGGTCCAGCCCCGTCACCTCGGCGGGATACTCCACGCGCGCGCCGTTCGTCTGCGCCCTCTTCACGAGCATCTCGGTGACCCCCACGGGATCGATGTGGGCCTCGTCTTCCCAGTGCGCGGCGGAGGCCAGCGGGCCCGGGACGAGGCGCGGCTCCAGCGCCCGCAGGCCGGCGGCATTGATCGCCCGCACGCCGTAGCCCCACTGGCGGAAGTCCCGGATCTGCGCGCGCAGCGCTGCCCCGCGCGTGTCGTCGGCGTGCCATTCCACGCTGCCACCCCAGGCGAGAGGCAGCGTGCCGGAGAACTCCCGATCCAGCTGGTGCCACGCCTGGAGGCCCATTCGGCTGAGGTTGAAGTAGTCGAGGGGCCGCTTCTTCGCGTTGATCCACGCGAAGGAGTCGGCGGTGGCGCCGGCGCCCGGCCGGGCACGCTCGACGAGCGTGACGTCGGCGCCGCGGGTGACGAGCTGGCAGGCGATGTTGGCGCCGATGATGCCGCCGCCCGCGACCACGACACGCCGGGGCGCCTGCGCGCCCAGGGACGGCACGCCGGCCGCGGCCAGGCCGGCGAACAACTCGAGCACGGTGCGTCGGTGCATGGCGGAATCCCTTCGGGCGTATCATGCCCCGATGAGCGCCACCAATCCACTCCTTGCGCCCGTCAACGGCGCCGCCCATCACGTCGTCGCCGGTGTCCGCATCGACATCGCGCCGGCCGGGACCGGTCGGATCAAGCGCGTCATCTACCCCGCCGGGTTCCGGTGGTCCCGGGACATGAAGCCCGTGAGCGGCACCGAGCGCTGCATGTTCGCGCATGTCGGCTTCCTGCTGCAGGGGCAGGTCCACGTGGACTATCCCGACGGCTGCACGGTCGAATTCCGCGCGCCGCAGGTGGTGATCATCGAGCCCGGGCACGATGCGTGGGTCGTGGGAGCCGAGCCCGCCATCCTCATCGAGTTCGATTTCAAGGAAGACACGGCCCGCCGCTTCGGCCTCGCCGGGCAGCACGTGCACGTGGCGGATCCCCTCGATTGAATGCCGCGAGAGGTCGAGAGTGAGGAGTGAGAAGGAGAAGGGTGAGAGCCCCGGGGACCGCGAGGGGTGAAGGAGGTCGCGCGACGGTTCCGTCCGGTGGTGCGATACAATCCGCCGCCGTGTCCCGTACCATCGCTCCTCCGCGCGTCATCAACGTGGACGACCTCCGCCGCGAGGCCAAACGCCGCCTGCCCCGGATGGTCTTCGACTACATCGACGGCGGCGCGGATCGCGAGATCACGCTCCGCGGAAACACCCGCGCCTACGACGACCTGCTGTTCCGGCCGCGGTCCGCGGTAGCCACGCGGCAGGTGGATCTCTCGACGACCGTGCTGGGCACGCGCCTCGATCTGCCCTTCATGCTGGCGCCGGTGGGCAGCAGCCGCATCTTCCACCCGCGCGGCGAGGAGTGCGCGGCCCGCGCGGCCGGCAAGGCGGGCACCGGCTACATCCTCTCCACGCTCTCGGGCTGCCGGCTGGAGGACGTGAAGGCCGCCACGACGGGACCGGCGTGGTATCAGCTCTATCTCGTCGGCGGCCGCGACGTGGCGCTCGAGACCATCGCGCGGGCGAAGGCCGCCGGCTTCAAGGCCCTGGTCGTGACCATCGACACGCCGGTGGCGGGCCTGCGCGAGCGGGACCTGAGGAACGGAACGAAGGAGCTCATCTCGGGACGCCTCTTCGAGATGCTTCGCTACCTGCCACAGATCCTCGCGCGCCCCCGATGGCTGATCGCCTACCTCGGCGACGGCGGCCTGATGAGGTTCCCGAACATCGTGCTCGCCGACGGCCCGATGGCGTATGCGGACGTGGGGGCGGCACTCGAGCAGTCCATGGTGTCG
The DNA here is from genome assembly GCA_963169195.1 of Acidobacteriota bacterium. Taxonomy (GTDB): domain Bacteria; phylum Acidobacteriota; class Vicinamibacteria; order Vicinamibacterales; family UBA2999; genus VFZN01. Next base: position 25,629 of record CAUJDN010000105.1, read on the forward strand.
TGGGACGACTTCCCGTGGATCCGCGAGGCCTGGCAGGGGCCCATCGTCGTGAAGGGCGCGCACACGGCGGACGACGCGCGGCGCGCGGTGGACGTGGGGGCGGCAGCGGTGGTGGTCTCGAATCACGGCGCACGACAGCTCGACACGGTGGCGCCGACGATTCGCGTGCTGCCCGAGGTCGTCGCCGCCGTGGGCGCCCAGGTCGAGGTCCTGCTGGACGGGGGCATCCGGCGCGGCAGCGACGCCGTCAAGGCGCTCTGCCTCGGTGCCCGGGCGGTGCTCATCGGGCGGGCCTATGCCTATGGCCTGGGGGCCGCAGGGGAAGCGGGTGTGGCACGCGCCATCGACATCCTCCGGGCCGACATCGTGCGGACCCTGAAGCTCCTCGGATGCGCCTCGGTCGCCGACCTCGACGAGTCGTTCGTGCGGTGAGGACGGCTGTCCGCGCGGAGCGCCGGGGCTCCCGTCCCGGCGGGCTCCCGTCCCCAGCCTCCGGCCCCTCTGCCGGCACCCTGCCCGGCGAGATCGGCCGCCACGCGAAACCAGCAGGGGGCGCCGGGCGTCATCTCCTTCAGGAGGTCATCATGTCAACCACCCCGCGAGTGGCCCGGGTGGCCACCATGACTCTGGTGCTGGCGCTCGGCGCCGCGCTCGCCTCGCCGGCCGCGGCCCAGAGCGCGGACGACAAGCGGCGCATCGACGACATCCGCATCGCGCTCATGCGCCTGCCGTACTACGGCGTCTTCGACTTCCTCTCGTTCACCTACGAGAAGGGCACGGTGACGCTGAAGGGCTTCGCCTACGCGAACAGCCTGAAGGACGACGCCGAGGCCGCCGTGAGGCGGGCGCGTGGCGTGGACACGGTCGTCAACGAGATCGAAGTGGCTCCGGCGTCGCTCAACGACGATCGCATCCGGCGTGACGCGTTCTACCGGATCTACACGGACGACTTCCTCTCGCGCTACGCGCCCGGCGGCGCGTACGGGGCCTACATCGACGCGGTGCAGTTCAGCCGCTACCCGGGCACGCAACCGCTGGGCAACTACCCCATTCACATCGTGGTGAAGGGCGGCCGCATCACGCTGCTCGGCCTGGTGGGCAACGAGTCCGACAAGCAGATCGCGGGCGTGCGCGCCCGGGAGGTAACCGGCACCTTTGGCGTCGAGAACGAGCTCGTCGTCGAGAGCAGAGGGAAGTAGCCGGATCGGCCTGGTTCGGTCGATCCGGTCCCCTGCCCGCTGATCACGTCTCACGCCCGATGTCGTGCGGGAGCTGCCGCAGCTTGAACCGTTGCGTCTTTCCCGTCGCCGTCTTCGGCAGGTCCGACAGGAAGCGAACCCACCGCGGTCGCTTGTACTCGGCCAGGCGCGACCGCACCCACTGCTGCAGCTCGACCGCCAGATCGGGGCTGCCCTCGACGCCCGGGCGCAGCACGACGTAGGCGGCGGGCTTCACCAGCCGATCGTGATCCGCGTGCCCCGCCACGGCGCACTCCTTCACCGCCGGATGCTCCAGCAGGGTGTTCTCCACCTCGACGGGGCTCACCCAGATCCCGCCCACCTTCAGCATGTCGTCCGAGCGGCCTGCGTACCAGAAGTACCCGTCCTCGTCCTGGTGGTACTTGTCACCCGTACGAATCCAGTGGCCCTCGATGGTCGCCTTGGTCTTCTCGTGCTGGTTCCAGTAGTTCGTGCACGTCGAATCGCCCCTGATGAGCAGGTTGCCCACCTCGCCCGGCAGGACGGGATGCCCCTCGTCGTCCACGATGCGGGCCTCGTAGCCCTCGACGAGCAGCCCGCTCGAGCCCGGCCGCACGCGGCCGGCGCGATTCGAGATGAAGATGTGCAGCACCTCGGTGGACCCGATGCCGTCCAGGATCTCCACGCCGAAGCGCTCCCGGAACCGCTCGAACAGCACCGGCGGCAGCGCCTCGCCCGCCGACACGCCCTGGCGGATGCTGGACAGGTCGAAGTCCGGCCCGTCGTCCCGATGCTGGGCCAGGAGCATGCCGTAGTTGGTGGGGACCGAGAAGAACAGCGTGGGCCGGTGCCTCTCGATCACGGCGAAGACGTTGGCCGCCGCGGGCGCGCCGGGCCACAGGATGGTGGTGGCGCCGACGCCCAGCGGGCAGTAGCCGCCGTTGCCGAGGCCGTAGGCGAAGAACAGCTTGGCCACGCTGAAGCAGCGGTCCGCCTCCGACATGCCCAGCACGTTCCGGGCGTAGAGCTCCGTGCACACCCGCATGTCGTGCTGCAGGTGCACGCACCCCTTGGGCGCTCCCGTGCTTCCCGACGAGTACAGCCAGAACGCGGCATCGTCCTTCGAGGTCGGCTCGGCGTCGAACGCGGGCTGGCCGGCGGCGAGGAGGTCATCGAGGTCGATCTGGCCTTCCCCCGCGTCGGCCGCTCCACCGGCCACGACCACGTGCCGCAGGCGCGGCCGGCGTTCCGGCGGGATTGCCGCGATCAGGTGCAGCAGGCCATCGCCCACCACGGCCACCCGCGCGCGCGAGTCGTTGAGCACGTACTCCACGTCGGCGGGGGTCCACAGCGTGTTCACCGGGACGGGCACGGCGCCGATCCTGATGGCGCCGAAGAAGACGTACAGGAACGCGGGGACATCCGGCATGAGGAGGACGACCCGTTCCTCCATGCGAAGGTCGACGCACGATCGAAGCCCGCTGCCGGCCCGGCTGACGAGCTCGGCCAGCTCGGCGTAGGTGACGCGCTGGTCGCCACACTCGATGGCCACCTTTGCGCCGCGGCCCTCCCGGAGGTGTCGGTCGATGAAGTAGTCGGCGGCGTTGAACGTGTCGGGGATGGCCATCGGCGGCTCGGGTCCGGGTATTGGACCCGAACCCGGGCGCCTCGTGCAACCAGCCGGGCGCAGGCTACTTCAGCACGCCGACCATGGGAACCCCGTCGGCCGACGGCATCTCGAAGCCCAGCAGCCGCGCGATGGTGGGCGCGATGTCGATCTGACGCACGAGGGGCAGCGGCACGCCCGGGCGGATGCCGGCGCCTGACGCGATGAAGCCGGTGTGCATGCGGGGCTCCGACGGCAGGAACCCGTGGGCCCCTCGCCTCGTCGTCGCGACGAGCACGGCGTCGGCCGCCACGCCGTCCGAGACGTAATAGCCCTCGGCCGGTTCGATGAAGAACGCGGCGTCGGGATACGCGCCGTAGGTGTCGAGTTCGGCCCGCGACACGACGCGGAAGATGCCGCGATAGCGCGACGCGGCCAGCTCGGTGAAGCGCCGCTCGACGCGTGCGGCCAGGGCGGTGTCCCCGGGATCCTTCAGGCGGATAGCGGTGGCGTGCGAAGCCGCCTGCCACTCGGCGACGCGCCCGCGCGCATCGGTCGTCAGCCACCCGCCCTCGCGCAGCACGACGTTCGGCTGGATGAGCGTGTGCACGCGCGAGAAGCCGTGATCGCCCGAGACGATGAAGGCGGTCCGCTCCCGGATGCCGGCCTCCTCCGTGGCGCGCACGATGGCGCCGACGTGCCCGTCGATCCGCTGGATGGCCTCCCGCGCCGCGGGCGAACCCGGGCCGTCGGCGTGCTGCGCCGAGTCGGTCTCCATCAGGTGGATCATCAGCAGGTTGGGCCGCTCCGTTCGGATGATGCGCGCGGCCACGGCGGCGGTGAAACGGTCGCGCTGCACGGCGATGCGGTTGTCGTTTCCACCGAAGCCCCCGAGGTCCTGCACCACCGCGTCCACCAGCCCCGGCGTGGAGTCCGCGCGCGCGCGCGCCAGCCACGTCGAGTCCGGCGGCGCCTGGTTCGACTCGGGGAACAGCACGTCGATCCCCGCACCCACCGTGACGGGCCACGACGCGCCCGCGGTCTTCAGCCCGCGCGCCTTCGCGAGGTCCCAGATGGCCGGCACCCTGATGGTCGCGTTCTCGAAGTACCAGCGCGTCGATCCGGCGGGCGGGTCGAACATCGTGTTGCTGACAATGCCGTGCCGCGCCGGGTTGGTGCCGGTGGCCAGCGACGTGTGCGAGGGATAGGTCATCGACGGGTGGCTGACGAGCACACCCTCCGCCGCCGAGCCCGTGTCGCAAAGCCCGATCAGGTTCGGCAGGTGCAGGCCCTCCCCCGAGGGATCCAGGTACATCGCGGGCCGGAACCCGTCGATGGAGATGACGATGACGTGGTCCGCCGGGCGCGGCTGGCCGGCGGGCACGCCTGCCGAGGCCAGCACGGCCAGGGCGCACGCCGCCAGCAGCGAGCGGCGCGTCATCCGGTGAACCTACTCCGAGACCTGGGCGTCAGGCCTGAGCTCGCGCTCGGCCAGCAGCCAGAAGTCCACGTCGCTGCCGGCACCGCGGTGTTCGAGCGAAAGGAAGTAGGCGCGGACGCGGATCTCCTCGTCGCTGACAAGGCGGCGTGCCTGGGCGGGCTCGGGGGCGGCCGTCGCCGGGGCGCATGCCGAAGGCTCCCGCGTTTCGGGAGTGGCCGTGTCGGCCGCCGGCTTCCTCCGCACCGCCACACGCGGCGTACCGGCCGGGGCGGCCTTCTTCCCGCGAGCGGCCCCGGTCCTCTGGGGCTTTGTCGCCACCGGCACCGTGCTGGACGGGCCGGCCGACACCGGTGCCTGGCCGGCTGGTGCGGCCGCTGTGGCGGATCGGCGACGCGGTGCACGGGCGGCCGCGCTCGTCTGTTTCGGGACGCCGGAGGCTTCAGGAGAGGTCGAACGGCTTGAACGGGTTGGCTTCTTCGAGGTCACGACGTGTTCGTCCTTGTACGGTGCTTGGGCGGTGCACAGAATTGCCCACTGCGATCGTAGCACCTGGACGTCACGGGGTTGCAACGTCGGTTCTGGAGTCCTACGGGACCACCTGCACGCCCCGCGCCTCGAGCGTGGTGCCGGTCGCCCGGCGGAGCGACGCCGTCGCGGTGCTGAGGTCCGCCTGGGCCTGGATCTCGCGTGCCTGTGCCGTCACCAGGTCGGTCTGGCGCTGCAGGACGAGGAACACGGTGGCCAGCCCCGCCTCGAACCGCCGGAGCTCGCTCTCGTACTGCTGCTGGGCCGACGCGCGTGCCACGCCGGCCGCCGCCACGCGCGCTTCGGCCGACCGCACCGCCTGCAGCGCGTTTCGCACGTCCGCCTCCACCGCCTGCGCCAGCTGCTCGCGCTGCCGCCGCAGCTGCGCCCCCGTCGTCTGCGCGATGGCCACGTTGGCCTCGGCCGCGCGGTTGGCCAGCGGCAGGCCGACGCGCAGGTCCAGGCGCGCCGTCGGATAGCGCGCGGCCCACAGCGCATCCAGCGACTGCCCCACGCCGCCGATGAACGCCGGGTTGAGCCCGTCGGCGATGGGACGGCCCGTCAGCGGGTTGAGCGCGCCCGACGCCGTGCCGGCCAGCCCGGCCAGCGTGTAGGTCCCGACGAGATCCACCTGCGGCCGCGCCTGATCGCGATAGAGGCGCCTCTCGATGGCATTGATGGCCTCGCTCACCTCCAGCTGCGCCAGCTCGGGCCTGTTCGCCATCGCCCTCGTCAGCGCATCCTCGAGGGTCAGGCTCACGGGGTCGGGGGCGATGGGCGTGGTCGGCCGGATCTGCCGGTTCCAGATGGCGTCGGCGCGGTCGGCGGCAATGAGCAGCTTCAACACGTTCTCGGCGCGCGTCACCAGCTCCTGCGCCGCGTAGACACTCTGCTCGAGCGTCGCCACCTGGGTCTCGGCCTCGACGATGTCGATGGGCGCGAGCAGGCCCTGTTCGGCACGCCGGCGGTTGCTCTCCACCTGGCGCCGCGCCTGGTCCAGCGCCTGGCGCTGGACGTCCAGGTTGCGGACCGCGAAGCCCAGACTCCAGTAGGCCTGCTCGACGCCGGCGACGGCGTCCATCGCGCGCTGCCGGAGCTGGGCGCCCGACAGGTCCTCCGACCGGCTCGCGATTTCGATCTGCGCGCGAGCCGCGTCGATCTCGCGGCCGCGGAGGAGCGGCTGCGTGTAGCGGGCCGACACGTTGGTCGCGAACTGCGGCGTGAGCGTCGTGAACGGATTGTCGTTGGTGAGGCGCGCGCTCGAGAACGTGACATCGTACGAGGCGCCGGCCCACTTCGACAGGCCCCGCACCCCGGCGTTCGACACCCAGCCCGTCGTCGTGAGCTGGCCGTTCTCGCCCCCGGTGAAGAGCGACGCCTGCGGCGTCACCGCACGCTCGTACGAGGTGCCGCCGAAGACAATCGCGTCGTAGGCGCCGCGGGCCCCGAACGTTCGCGATCCGGCCGCTTCCGTGCCCAACCGCGCAATGACGATGTCGGCGTTGTTCGCCAGCGCCCGGGCGACGGCGTCGTCGAGCGACAGGTCGGTGATGTCGGCCGTGACACCCACGCGCGCGGGCACGGCCGCGCGCGTCAGCTCCGCCCGGGGCGCCGCGACCTGCGCGCGCGCCGGCGCCGGCGCCAGCACGGCGAGCGACAGCAGCGCGGCGGTGGAGCCGGCGGCCGCGGCGCCGCGCCCGGGCGCGATCGCCCGCAGCCGCCGCCACGGCGACCACTGCCCCAGATCCTCGAAGAGCGAATAGAACACGGGGACGGCGAGCAGCGTGAGCAGCAGGCACAGGGTCTGGCCGCCGGCCACCAGCAGCCCGATGGACCGGTTGGTGGCCGCGCCGGGCCCGCTGCCCCAGATGAGCGGCAGCATGCCCGCGACCAGCGCGATCGTCGTCATCAGGATGGGCCGCAGGCGGTTGCGGTTCGCCTGGATGATGGCGTCGTATCGCGGCATCCCCTGCTGCCGCAACTCCAGCGTGTGATCGATCTGCAGAATCGCGTTCTTCTTCACGATGCCGAAGAGCAGCAGCAGGCCGAGGATGGAGAAGATGTTGAGCCGCTGCCCGAACATCGCCGTCGTCAGCAGCCCGAACGGCACGGCCAGCGGCAGCGTGAGCAGGATGGTCACCGGGTGGATGAACGACTCGAACTGCGCCGCCAGCACCATGTACATGAAGATGAACGACAGCAGCACCGCGGTGGCGAACGCCGTGCCGGCGCGCTGCAGCTCGCGCGACTGTCCCGTCACGGACGCCGCGTAGCCCGGCTCCATGCCGAGGGCGGCGGTGGCGGCTTCGATGGCGGCCAGCCCCACCGACTGCGATCCGCCCGGCGGCACGTTGGCCAGCAGCGTCACCTGCCGCTCGCGGTTGAGCCGATCGATGCTCGCCGGCGCGGTGCCCGCCTGCAGGCGGACCACGCTGGCGAGCGGAACGGTCAGTCCGCCCGCCGCCGAGACCGTCATGCGCCGCAGGCTCTCCGCGTCGCGCCGGAACGCGCCCTGCCCGCGCAGGACGACGTCGAACTGGTCACGTCCCTGGTTGAAGGTGGTCACCTCCTGGCCGGCCATCATGATGTTGAGCGTCTCCGAGATGGCGGCCACGCTGACGCCGAGATCTGCCGCACGCTGCCGGTCGATCTCGACCCGCAGCTCGGGCTTGCCGGGCAGCAGCGTGCGGTCCACGTCCACCAGGTTCGGGTTGGCGCGCATGGCCTCCATCAGCTTCGAGGAGTACGCGTCCAGCATCGCGATGTCGGGCCCGGACAGCACGTACTGGACGGCCGCGTTGCGAAAGCCTCCACCGCCGACGGCCGCCACCGGCTGCACCGAGGTCGTGAGGTCCTTCGGGTACGTGGCGACGATCTCGCGCGCCTGCCGGATGAGCTCGGCCTGCGAGCGCTCGCGATCCCCGATGGGCACCAGGCGCACGAACGTCGTGCCGCTGTTCACCACCTGCTGCGTGCCGAAGCCCGCGATGCTCAAGGTGTTCTGCACGCCCGGCATCTCCCGGATGTCCCGGGCGATGCGCTCCATCACCGACTGTGTCGCCGCGAGGCTGGTGCCCTCCGGCGCGCGCATTGTGATCTCGAACTGCGACTCGTCTTCCTCGGGAATGAAGTTGATGCCGGCCATCATCGCCAGCGGCGCGATGGAGAGCACCGTCGCGATCGAGAGGCCCACGATGGCCCAGCGATGGGCCATCGACCACGTCAGCATCCTCGTGTAGCCGCGGTCGATGGGGCGGTACCACCACGACTCCTTCGTCGAGTGTCCCCCGTCGCCCCCCGCGCCGGCGTGCGGCTTGATCCAGCGCGCCGCCAGCATCGGCGTCAGCGTGAACGAGACCAGGAGGCTGATGGCGATGGCCGCCGCCGCCGTCAGACCGAACGACGACATGAAGCGCCCGACGATACCGCTCATGAAGCCCACCGGGACGAACACCGCCAGCAGCGACAGCGTGGTGGCCATGACGGCCAGCCCGATCTCGCGCGTGCCCTCGATGGCCGCCTGGAAGGGGGACATGCCCTTCTCCTCCACGAACCGGTAGATGTTCTCCAGCACCACGATGGCGTCGTCGATGACGACGCCCACCATGAGCGTCAGCGCCAGCATCGTCATCTGGTTGAGGGTGTAGCCGAGCACCGCCATCAGGGCGAAGGCGCCGACGATGGAGACCGGGATGGCGATGGCCGCGATCACGGTCGAGCGGAGGTTGCCCAGGAAGACGAGCACGACGAGGGCCGCGAAGATGCCGCCGAGGACGAGGTGCTCCTCGATGGCGGCCAGCGAACGGTTGATGAACTCGGACTGGTCGCGGATGAGGCTGACCGAGAAGTCCCCCGGCAGGAGCGGCTGGATCTCGGCCATGCGCTCCTTCACGGCCGCGGCCACCGCGGCGGTGTTCGTGCCCGACTGCTTGCGCACCGCCACCACCACGGCCGGCCGGCCGTCCAGCATCGCCGCCGAGCGCGGCTCCTCGCCGGCGTCCTCGACGGTGCCGACGTCGCGGATGCGGATCGGATAGCCGTCACGCGTCCTGATGGTCACGTTGGCGAACTGCCCCGCGTCCACGAGGCGGCCGAGGGTCCGGACCGTCACCTCGCGCGCGCCTTCCTCCACGCGCCCGCCCGGCAGCTCCAGGTTCTGCGTGCGCAGCGCCTGCGCGACGTCGCCCACCGTGAGGTTGTAGGCCCGCAGCCGGTCCGGATTCACCGAGACGTGAATCTCGCGCCGCCGGCCGCCGTAGATGAGCACCTCGCCCACGCCGTTGATCGACTCGAGGCGTTCCTCGAGCACGTTCTCGACGATGGTGTTCACCTCGATCGACCCGCGCGGCGCACCCACGGCGTACATCAGGATGGGCGCCGCATCGGGGTCGAGCTTCTGGACGATGGGCGACTCGGCCGTCTCGGGCAGCTGCGCCAGCACCAGGTTCACCTTGTCGCGCACCTCCTGGGCCGCGACGTCCACGTCCTTCGTCATCGCGAAGGTGATGTTCACCATCGACAGGCTCTCGAGCGATGTCGAGCGCAGCTCGTCGATGCCCGAGATGGTGTTGACCGCGCCCTCGATGACGTCGGTGATCTCGGTCTCGACCTGCTCGGGCGCGGCGCCGGGATTCGTGGTGATGACGCTGATGATCGGGAAATCGACGTTCGGGAAGCGGTCCACGCCCAGCGTCCGGACCGAGAAGGCGCCGACCACCGTCAGCGCCAGCATCAGCATGGTGGCGAAGACGGGCCGGCGGACGCAGATCTCAGCAAGCTTCTGCATGGCGCGTCACCGGGAGACGGGGCGCACCGCCGCCCCGTCGAAGAGCTGTTCGAGCCCGCTGACGACCACCTGGTCGCCGGCCGAGACGCCCGAGAGAATCCGCACCTGGCCGTCGGGCTGGACGGCCGGCTGCACGACGCGCAGCCGGGCCGCGGCGTCGGACACCGTGAAGACCCGGAACGAGTTGGTGTTGGGATCGTCCACGATCGCGTCTCGCGGCACGAAGAGGCCGCGCTCGGTCGCCCCCAGCGCCACCTGCGCCGTGGCGAACATGCCGCTCCGGATGGCGCCCTCGGGGTTCGCAATCATGGCCTCCACGATGGTGGCGCGGGTGGCGGGGTCGAGCGCGGGATTGATGGCCGTCACCGTGCCGTCGAATGGCCGATGGCCCAGCGCCTCGGCCGTCGCGCGCACGGACTGTCCCACCCGCAGGCCCGCCGCCTCGAGCTCGGGCACCTGCAGGCGCAGCCGGATCGGGTCGAGCTTCATCACAGTGGCCACCGTGGAGCTCGTCGAGACGTACTCGCCCACCGCCGCCGGCCGCTCGGTGATGAAGCCGCCAAACGGCGCGCGGATGGTGGTGTCGTCCAGCGCCTTCTGCGCCAGCGCCACGCGCGACCGCGCGTCGGCGATGGCGGCCTCGGCCGTGGCGACGCCCTGCCGCGTCGTGGCCGCCTCGGTGGCAGCTTGCTCCTGCAGCGTGCGCGAGACGTCGCCCGTCGCCAGCAGCGAGTCGTACCGCGCGGCGGTGGCCCGCGCCAGGTTGTACCGCTCGCGCGCCTGCGCCGCGGCCGCCTCGGCCTGCAGCAGCCCCGCGCGGGCCTGCTCGAGGCGCAGCGTGGCATCCTCGGGCTTGAGGCGTGCAATCACCGAACCGGCCGCGACCCGGTCGCCGATGTCGACCGGCGTGGCCGCGACGATGCCGGCGATCTCCGGTGCGACGTTCGAGACCTCGTCGGCCACGAACGCGCCGGTGGCCTGCACCACCAGCGGCACTTCGCGCTCGGCCACGGCGGTGGTCGTGACGTCGATGGGATGGCCGGGTGTGCCCGGCGTGGCGGCCTCGGCCACGCTGGACGAGGGGCGGGACGTGCTGCAGGCGGTGAGGCTGGCGGCAAGGCCCGCCACGACCACGAAGAGGAAAGGACGAGCGCGTCTAGTCACGAGAAGGCTCCAACTGCGTGCGAACCGACGGGGCCGGGCCGGCCAGCAGGCCCTTGAGGATGAAGGCGGTGTAGATCTCGACGGCATCGCCCGGCACGGTGGCGGCGTCGGGCATCAGGACCTCGACGAGACCGTGGTGCGCGGGGATGCCGAGGATGGCCCGCACCAGCGCGGCGGGCGGGGCGGCCTGGAAGCGGCCCTCGCGCTGGCGCGCGGGGATGTACTCGAAGAGGAAACCGAGCAGCGGGGCGAAGTGGCGCTCGCGGTACTCGCGGGCCAGGGAGTGGCCTTCGAGGCTCGAGTGCAGCATGAGCCGAAGGAACTCGGGATTGCAGCAGTGGCGGTCGATGATGCGCCTGACGATCGTGCGGATGACCCCGGCATCGTCCCCCCTGGCCGCCAGATCGCGGAGCGTGTCGATGAGGGCGTCGGTGCGTGCGTCGGCGGACTTCTGCTCCAGGATGGCCCTGTAGAGGTCGTCCTTGTGAGGAAAGAACCGGAAGATGATGGCCTCGTTCACGCCGGCCGCCCGCGCGATCTCCCTGGTCGTCGTGGCGTTGAAGCCACGCTGCGCGAAGAGCTGCGTGGCGATGTCGATGAGCTGTTGTCGCCGCTCGTCGGCCGGAAGCCGGCTGACGGAGCTTGTCGGTTCTGTCGTCATAAGTAAGCGCTTACTTACAATACCCGCGTGGACGGGGGCTGTCAATCGCCCGCTGCTATCATCCGGGCCCATGCGCGTTCCCTGCCTCGTCGCTGCCCTCGCCGTCGCGTGCGGCTGGCCCCTCGATGCCGCAGCCGGTGTCACCCGCCTCGAGATCCAGCGCCGTGAGGTCGTCCTGTCGGGCCGCCCGTTCGGCGCCGCGGGCCCGTACGAGAAACTGGTCGGCAAGGTCCATTTCGCGCTCGACCCCGGCCTCCCCCGGAACCGGGGCATCGTCGATCTCGACCGCGCGCCGCGAAATGCGCGGGGGCTCGTCGAGGTCTCCGCCGATTTCCTTCTCCTGAAGCCCATGGATCCCCGCCGCGGCAACGGGCGCCTGTTCTACGAGGCGGGCAACCGCGGCACCCTGCGTATCCTGCCGGTGTTCCAGAACGCCTCGGCCTCGGCGGACCCCGCCACCGAAGCCGAGTTCGGCAACGGCGCGCTGATGCGCCAGGGCTTCACGCTGCTCTGGATGGGTTGGCAGTGGGACGTGCCCGCGGGCCGCATGCGGATGGAGATCCCCATTGCCACCGACAACGGCCAGGCCCTTACCGGCTGGGTCCGTGGGAACTTCATCCCCGGCGCAGCCTGGACAACGGCCCCAATCGCCGATCGAGGGCACCAGGCGTATCCCGTCGTCGACCCCGCGAGCGCCGGGCATCGGCTGCTCGTGCGCACGCTGCCCACCGACGTGCCTCAGGAGATCCCCCGCAGCCGCTGGCACTTTACAGGGACAGGCACTGTAAAGCTCGACGGCGGCTTCGAGCCCGGGCGGATCTACGATGTGGTCTACCATGCGCGCGATCCCCGGGTCGTGGGCGTCGGCCTTGCCGGCACGCGCGATCTGATCAGCTTCTTCAAGCACGCGGACGAGGCCGCCGGCAACCCGATGCCGGGCCTGCGCTTCGCCATCGGGTGGGGCGTCTCCCAGACCGGGCGGTTCCTGCGGCATTTCGTCTACGAGGGCTTCAACGAGGACGAGCAGGGACGCCAGGTCTTCGACGGCGTCTTCGACCAGGTGGGCGGCGCGGGACGCGGATCGTTCAACCATCGCTTCGGCCAGCAGTCGCGCGACCAGCTGCAGCACTTCAACATCCAGTACCCGGTGGACATGTTCCCGTTCACCGACGCGGACCAGACGGATCCCGAAACGGGCGTCACCGATGGCCTGCTCGCGCGCGCACGCCGGACCAGCACGGTGCCGAAGTTCTTCCACCTGATGACCGACTCGGAGTACTTCAACCGCGCGGGCTCGCTGACGCACACCGACGTGACGGGCACGCGCGACGCGGAGCCGTCACCCACGAGCCGCATCTACTTCATCGCGTCGGCCCCCCACATCGTCGGCGCGTTTCCGCCGGCGCCGTTCGCGGATCCGGACTTCGCCGGCCAGGCCGACATGAACACGCTGGTCTACACGCCGGTGGTTCGCGCGCTGTTCCGCGCCCTCGATGCATGGGTGGCGGAGGGCCGGGAGCCGCCGCCGAGCCGCTACCCGCGCCTGTCGGACGGCACGCTCACCACGGTGGCCGCCTCCGGATGGCCGACGATCCCGGGCTTTCCGCGACCGACCTCGCCAATGACGACCTACCGGCTCGACTTCGGCCCGGAGTGGCCCAAGGGCATCGTCTCGGTGGAGCCGCCGCGGCTGGGCAAGCCGTTCCCGAGCCTCGTGCCCGCGGTGGACGAGGCCGGCAACAGCCGCGCAGGCATCCGGCTGCCGGAAATCGAGGTGCCGCTCGCCACGCACACGGGATGGAACTACCGCCGCCCGGAGATTGGCGCGCCGGACCGCCTCGCGAGCGAGATCGGCTCCTACCTTCCCTTGCCGCGCACGAAGGCGGACCGGGAGCGCGCGGCCGACAGCCGCCGATCGATCGAGGAGCGCTACGCGAGCCGCGAAAACTACCTGGGCCGCATCGCGCTGGCCGCCGTGTCGCTCGTGGACCAGGGTTACCTGTTGGAGGAGGACGTCGCCGCGGTCATCCGCCGCGCCGCAGCGCACTACGAATGGGCACTGAAGGCCGTCCATCGCTGAGAGGGCCATGGACCAGCGGGTGAAGTCCATCCTGGCGGAACTCCGCAGCATGGGGAGCGCGCGCAACCGCGCCGGCATGGCCCGGTACGGCATCACCGTGGACACCGCCTGCGGCGTGTCCATCTGCGAGCTGCGCAAGGTCGCCAGGCGGCTGGGCACCGACCACCGCCTGGCGCGCGCATTGTGGGCCACGGGCAACCACGAGGCACGCCTCCTGGCCTGCTTCGTGGACGATCCCGCCAGGGTCACGGCGGCGCAGATGGAGGCGTGGGCACGCGACTTCGACTCGTGGGATCTGTGCGATCAGGCCACCACGAGCCTCTTCGACCAGACGACACACGCCTGGACCGTGGCTGCGGCGTGGGCCGCCCGCGATGAGGCGTGGGTGAAGCGCGCCGGCTTCAGCCTGATGGCCGGACTGGCCGTGCACGACAAGACGGGCACCAATCGGGCCTTCCTCCGGCTGTTGCCGCTCATCGAGCGCGCCGCCACCGACGACCGGAACTTCGTGAAGAAGGCGGTGAACTGGGCGCTGCGCAATATCGGCAAGCGGAACCGCGCGCTCAACGACGCGGCCGTCGCGTGCGCGGAGACGATCCTGGCCGGTGCGAACCGGCGCGCGGGCGGCACGCGGGGAGGCGATGCGGCCGCGCGCAGCGCGCGGTGGGTCGCCACCGACGCGCTGCGGGAGCTCAGGTCCGAGAGGGTGCGGGCGCGGGTCGCCCCCGATCGCTAGCGTTTGCGCTTGCGCGCCGCGCCGACCCCGGCAGCCGCCGCGACGGCGGCCACACCGACAACCGCGGCGGCGACCTTGACGGCGCGCTTGCGCTTCTTCGCGCGCCCCGTGACCGTGTCGGTCACCTTCTTGACCGCCGCCGCCGCCTGCCCTCGCGCGCGGGCGACCGTCTTCCCGGCCTTCTTGACGGCCTTCTTCCCGGTGGCCTTCGCGCGCGCCACCGCACGCCTGGCCGTCTCTCCCACCGTGACCTTTGCCATGAGTCCTCCTCCGTATCCCTTCATGCCGCAGGATGCCGTCGCGCGCGCATCTTGGCCATCGCCTTCGCCTCGATCTGCCGGACGCGCTCGCGCGTGAGCGACAGCCGCCGGCCGATCTCCTCGAGTGTGTATTCGCGGTCCAGCCCCAGCCCGTGCCGCAGGCGGAGCACTTCCCGCTCGCGCTCGTCGAGCGGGCCCATCGCCCGCTCCACCTCTTCGGCCAGACGGCTCCGGATGGCCTCTTCCTCCGGGGAGCGCCCGCTCACGTCACGCACGAGATGACCGAGCGGGGTTTCTTCGTCCTCGCCGACCGGCGACTCGAGCGACGCGGGATGCCGGGCCGCGTCGAGCAGCAGCTCCACTTTGCGGAGGGGAATGCCGACACGGGCGGCCAGTTCCTCGGGCCGGGGCTCGCGACCGAGCTCCTTGGCGAGCGCCCCGCGGGCGGCCGCGATCTTGTTCAGCGACTCCATCACGTGCACCGGGAGCCGGATCGTCCGCCCGTAGTCGGCCACCGCCCGCCCCACCTGTTGTCGGATCCACCACGTGGCGTAGGTCGAGAACCTGAAGCCGCGCCGGTACTGGAAGCGATCCACCGCCTTCATCAGGCCGATGTTCCCCTCCTGGATGAGATCCAGCAGCGACAGCCCGCGATTGAGATACCGCTTCGCGATGGACACGACCAGGCGCAGGTTGGGCTCCACGAGCTGGTGCTTGGCGTCGAGCAGCGCCTGCTCCCGGTCGCGAATGCCGGCGCAGCGCTTGTGGAACTCGGCGCGGGACAACCCGACCCGGGCTTCGATCTCGCGGAGCTGGGCGGTGCGCTCCGGCCCGGGGGCCTTCTTCTCGGTGCGCTCGTACTGCCGGTCCAGATCGCGCAGCTCGGCCACGACGTCGTCCACCATGGAAGGGCGGATGGGCAGGTCCCGCAGAATGGCGCCAATCGCCCCCTCCTCCGCGGCGACCTGAGCGCGCAGGCGCGCCCGGCTGGCGGGGGTGGAGCGCTTGTCGGCCATCCGCTCGCGCAGCGCGTCGATCTGCCGCTCGTGGCGCCGCACGCGCGCGAGCGCCTTGAGCACCGGCTCCACCTTCCCGGGCTTGAGCTCGCCGCCATCGGGGAGCAAAATCAGCTCGGCAGCGGGCGCGGTCCCCTTGCGCACCTCGTCGGCCAACGCCAGCAGCGTCCTCCGCGCCGCGGGAATCGTGGCCAGATCGCCCAGCAGCGCGCCGCGCGCGCTCTCGATGGCCCGGCCGATCTCCTGCTCCTGCACCGCCGTGAGGAGCTTGCGCCGGCCGATGTGCCGCAGGTAGACGCGAACGAGGTCCACCTCGTCTTGCGGCAGTCGGGCCTCCGGCTCTTCCTCCATCTCCTCGCGCTCCAGCGCGTCGTGATCGGGTCCGTAGACAGGCTGCTCGTCGAACGCCTCGGGCTCTTCCTCCTCGAGGAGCCGATCGGGCGGCTCGACGACCGCGGCCGCCCCCGCGCCGTGGCCCTCGACCGGCACGAGCCCGAACTCGTGCGCGCGCCGGCGCCAGTCCAGCACCCGCGCGTTCTGCTCGGGCTCGCGCCAGTCCACGAGGGACGTCCCCGTGCCCCGGTCGCGTGCGGTCGTCTTCGCCCCACCCGTTCGCTTGGCCTTCACGCTCGACTCTCCTGTCCTTCCCACCGCCGTGCGGTGCAGCCCTCGCCCGCCGTCGTGCGCCTGTCCATCCTGTCTCCTCTGCGACCGGGCTTACTGTTGCGCGCCCTGGAGCGTCACGGCCACCTCGGTCCGCTGTCCGTCGCGGAGCACCGTCAGGCGAACCGTGTCGCCCACGCGATGGTCGTCCAGCCGGCCCAGCAACCGGGCCACGCTCTCGACCTCCGCCCCGTCCACCGCGATGATGATGTCGCCGGGCGTGACGGTGCGCCCGTCCTGCTCGACGCGTGCGCCGCGCAGGCCCGCCGCGGCCGCCGCGGAGCCGGGCGTGACCCGGAGAATCACGATCCCTTTCACCCGGGCCCGCCCGGTCAGCAGCTGGTTGAGCCCCTCATCCACCTCCACGCCAAGCGTGGGCCGGACGTACTTGCCGGTGGCGATGAGCTGCGGGACGACGCGGTTCACGGTGTCGACGGGCACGGAGAAGCCCACCCCCGCCGACGCACCCGACGGGCTGTAGATCAGCGTATTCACGCCGATGAGACGGCCGGCGCTGTCCAGCAGCGGGCCGCCCGAGTTTCCCGGGTTGATGGCGGCGTCGGTCTGGATGAGGTGCTCGATGAGCTGGCGGCCGTCCTCGGAGGCCAGCGACCGATCGAGCGCCGACACGATACCCGTCGTCAGCGTGAAGTCGAGCCCGAACGGGTTGCCGATGGCAAACGTCGTCTGGCCGACGCGCAAATCCGCGCTGCTGCCAATCGGCAGCGGCGGCGGCAGGTCCGCGACATCGATCCGGAGGACCGCGAGGTCGTGGGCCGGACTCGCGCCCACGAGCGACGCGGCCACGTCGCGGCCATCGCTCAACCGCACCTGCGCACCCGACGCCCCTGCGACGACGTGATGGTTGGTCACCACGTGGCCGCGGTCGTCCCAGACGAACCCGGAGCCGGTGCCGCGGGGCACGTTGAACGTGTTGCGCGTCCAGAGGTCCACGACGCGGGACTGCGTCGTGATGTAGGTCACCGATCGGCGTGCGGCCTCGAACAGGTCGATCGTGGCCTGTTCGCCCGGCGGCAGCGGTCCCCGGGGCGACACCTCGCGCGGCACGGCCTGCGCGGCCACTTCCCCCGTCCACGGCCCCGGTGCGACGCGGATGACGAGCGCCAGCGCCAGCGCGATGCCGGCGAGCCAGGCAAACAGGCGAGCGGGTGACGGGCGGCGCATCGTGGTCTCCAGCGCTGAGATCGCGCCTGGTGTTCAGGTTACCCCGTCTGCCCCGGCTGCGACACGGTGAAGTTTTACGGGCGACATGGGGTAGCATGGCGTCCGCATCATCGGCTGCACCGAGGCTGTGCCCCGCTATCGTTTCGGCGAGTTCATCCTGTCACCGCGGCGCCGCGTGCTCGTTCGCTACGGGCTCGAGCAGCCGATCATCCCCCGCTATTTCGACCTGCTCGTCTACCTGATCGAGCGGCGCGGCGAGGCGGTCCATCGCCGCGACATCTTCGACCGCATCTGGGCCGACGTCGTTGTCTCAGACAGCGCGCTCAGCCAGGCCATCCGGACGATTCGCCGGGTGCTCGGCGACGACCCGCGCGAGCCGCGCTTCGTCCGCACGGTGTCCCGCCATGGATACCAGTTCGTCTTCGAGGGCCTCGTCGAAGAAGAGGACGATGGCGACTGGCCGGTCGCGGGAACAACGCCGGCCCGTCACGACACGCCACCGCCCCCCGCCCCGGAGCCCTTCGACTCGCTGCTCGAGCGCGTGGCGCGCGTGCCCGGCAGCACCGCCGAGGAAGAGGAGCAGCGCGAAGCCGCCGAACGCCTGCACGCGCTCGGCACAAGCGAAGCGCTTCGCCGCCTGGGCACCCGACCCGGCCACACCCTCGCGCGCGCCCTGTTGCGGGATACCCGGTGGGACGCCGCGGAAGCCGGCCCGGTTCCGATATTCGGGCAGCCCTCCCCCGCCGCCACGGCCTGGACCCTGGTGCGCCTCCGCCTGCGGCGGGCGGCACGCATTGCCGCCGGGCGGTGGACGGGCGCGTCGCTGGGCAGCGGCCTGGCGGGCCTGCTTGGCGGGGCGGTGGGCGGGTTGATCCTCGCGGCGTCGCCCGGCAGCGCGGCGTCGATGGCGGTGGTCGCGGTGCTGGCGGTGATTGGAGGAGGCTGCGGCGCCGCAGGAGGCGCAGGGGTCGGCGCCGGGCTCTCGCTGGCGGAATCGGTGGCGCGGTCGCGTCGCCTGCTCGCACTCGCCGGCGGCGCCGCCCTGGGCGGAGGTGCCGCGGGCATCGCGGCGCAGTGGCTCTCGCGTTGGACGCTGGCCGCGCTGGTCGGCGTGCACGTCGAGACGGGCGGCGGCCTCGAAGGGCTCGCCATCGGCGGCGCCGCCGGACTGGCCTTCGCGGGAACCACCGCCAGGTCGGGTGACGGGATCGCCGCCCCACGCGGCCGGCGGCGGCTCATCGTCGCCGGCTGCACGGCCACGGCCTGCGGGCTGGCTGCCCTGGCCCTGGCGATGGCCGGACGCCCCCTCGTCGGCGGCACCGTGCACCTCATCGCCCAGGCCTTCGCAGGGTCGCAGGCCACCCTGACCGCCCTCGGCCAGTTGATGGGCGAGCCCGGCTTCGGCCCGGTGACCGGCGCCCTCATCGCGACCGGAGAAGGCGCCCTGTTCGGCCTCGGTCTGGCGCTGGGTCTCACCTCACGCACATCTCAGCGAATGCTCATGAAACGCTGAGGACTTCCTGCGCGGCTCCGCCGATGCTTCCGTCAGGAGAACATCGATGGACCTTCTCGCACCCGCACTCGGGCCCACCCGCCCGCGCCCGTTCGCACCGGCCCGCACCTACCACGTCACCATCCGCCTTTCGAGCCGGTTGCCAACCGAGTTCGTGGACCTGACCGACCGCCTCGAGCGGTTGACTGCCGACGCCGGCCTCGCCTCGGGCTTCGTCAACGTCCAGACGTGCCACACGACGACGGCCGTCGTGGTCAACGAGCACGAGCCGCTGCTGCTCTCCGATTTCCAGGCCCTGCTCGAGGCAGCCGTGCCGCTGGACCACCGCTACCGGCACGACGATCCGGTTCTGCGGACGGTGAACGTCCAGGAGGGCGAGCGGCCCAACGGCCACGCACACTGCCGCGCGCTGTTCCTGCCCTCGTCTGCCTGCCTCAACGTCATCGACGGGAAGGTGCGGCTGGGGCGCTGGCAACGGGTGTTCTTCGTGGAGCTGGACGGCCCGCGCGAGCGCGAGATCTCGGTCTTGATGATGGGCGAGGCCGTGCGGTGAGGGTCAAGATGATCCTCCCGGCGCTCACGGAGGCGACGAGCCCGTTCTGGCGCCCCATCAAGTACTCGCTCTTTCCTCCCCTCGGTCTTGCCACCCTCGCCGGGTACCTGGGTGCCGGTGACGACGTGGAAATCCAGGACGAGCACGTAGAGAGGCTCGACCTGGAAGATACGCCGGATCTCGTCGTCATCCAGGTCTACATCACCTCCGCGACGCGCGCATACCGGATTGCGGATCACTACCGCCTTCGCGGAGCGCACGTGGCGCTCGGCGGCCTGCACGTGACCTCGTTGCCCGAGGAAGCGCTCGCCCACGCCGACACGGTCTTCATCGGGCCCGGCGAGGACACCTGGCCGCGGTTCCTGGCCGACTTCCGGCGCGGCCGGCAGGAGCGCGTCTATCGGTCCACCTTGAGGACGCTGGCGGACCTTCCACCGATCCGCCGCGACCTGATCAAGCGCCGCCTCTATCTCGTCCCGAACTCCATCGTCGTCTCGCGCGGCTGCCCGCACGTGTGCGACTTCTGCTACAAGGACGCCTTCTTCGCAGGCGGCCGCTCGTTCTACACGCAGGCGGTTGACGCGGCGCTGGCCGAGATCGATCGCCTGCCCGGCCGTCACCTGTACTTCCTGGACGATCACCTGTTCGGCGATCCGCGCTTCGCGTCCTCGCTCTTCGACGGCATGCGCGGCATGGGTCGCCTCTGGCAGGCGGCCGGCACCGTGAATGCGGTGCTCGCGCGCGGGCTGCTCGAGCGTGCCGTGGAGGCGGGGCTCCGCAGCCTGTTCGTGGGCTTCGAGACGCTGAACCCGGCCAACCTCGCGGAGCAGCGGAAGTACCAGAACATGCGCCGCGACTACGCGGCGGCGATCCGCCGCCTGCACGGCCTGGGTGTGATGATCAACGGGAGCTTCGTCTTTGGCATGGACGGTGACGACGCGTCGGTGTTCGGGCGCACCGTCCAGTGGGCCATCGAGCAGGGGATCGAGACGGCCACGTTCCACATCCTCACGCCCTACCCGGGCACGGCGCTGTACCAGCGGATGGCGGCACAAGGCCGAATCACCGTGCACGACTGGGACCGCTACGACACCCGCCAGGCCGTGTTCGCGCCGGCGGGGATGTCGGGCGCGGAGCTCGAGCGCGGGTACCGCGACGCCTATCGCGAGTTCTACCGGTGGCGCTCCATCGTGCGAGGGGCGGCGGCGCACGACGACCTGCTGGCCGGAGTGCGCCACCTGGCCTACGCGGCAGGTTGGAAGAAGTTCGAGCCGCTGTGGGACGTCGTCATCCGAGCGAAGCGCGCCGGCGAGATGCTGCCGCTGCTCGAGGCGATCCTCGCCGGCTTCGGCCGGCACCCGGCAGGCAGACCGGGAGTCCCGGCGGAGCTGCCGCCGCTGCCGGCGTCGCCCCTTCGGCCCGGGCAGGCCCGGGCGTCGTGATGGCGGTACGCCGGCCTAGGCCGCCTTCGCCACCGCGGCCGGCTCCAGCGCGAGCGCCAGCACCTGGTCCACGGTCTCGACGATGTGGAAGCGCATGTGGTCACGCACCTCGGACGGCACATCGTCCAGGTCCGGCTCGTTCCGCTCCGGCAGGATCACCTCGGAGAGGCCCGCGGCGTGCGCGGCCAGCACCTTCTGCTTCACGCCGCCGATTGGCAGCACCCGGCCCTGCAGCGTCACCTCGCCGGTCATGCCGATGGTGGACGTCACGGGACGCCCCGACAGGCGCGAGGCTATGGCCGTCACCATGGTGATCCCGGCGCTCGGGCCGTCCGTCGGCGTGGCGCCGGCTGGCACGTAGACGTGCAACTCGCGCCCAGCCGGCGCATGCTCCTCGATGTCCAGCGCGGGCGCGTGGCTCTTCACGTAGGTGAGCGCGATGCGCGCCGACTCAATAACGTCGCCGCCGGCGACCGGCGCGTGAAGGTGCTGGGCCTGACCGCCGCGCGCTGGCACGAATCCCCGAGCGCCTCCTCGACGACGAGCCCGCCTGATCGCCCTCACGCCCCTGCGAACCCCCGAACCCCAGAACCTCAGACGGGGATGACCACCGTCTGCCCAGTCTCCCGCAGCGCCAGCCGGTCCCGCTCGGCCATCAGCATCTGCTCGGCGCGCTCGATGGGCTCGGTCACCGGCTCGCGGCTCAACCGGAACGACTGGTGATGCACCGGCACGAAGAGCCGCGCCCCGGCCGCATCCGCCATCGTCACGGCCTGCTCGGGGGTGCAGTGGTTGCGGATCCACGGGTCGTACGCGCCAATGGGCATGACGGCAGCCTCGAAGGGCCCATGGCGGCGGTGCGCGCGGAAAGCGTCGGTCGACGCGGTGTCGCCGCCGATGAGGAGCCGCCGCCCCTCGCGCTCCACGACCCAGCCCGTATAGCCGCGATAGGTGTCGCGCTGGATTCGGGCGCCCCAGTGTCGCACCTCGATCGCCCGCAGGAGCACCTCGCCGTGCGCGGTTGCCACCCGGACCGATTCATCCCACCGCAGCTCGTGCACCGCCGAATAGAAGCGGCGCGGCAGCAGGTCCGCGGTGTCGGCGGCCATCACCGCCACCGGCCGGCCGCGAAGGGCGGCCAGCGACGGCGTGTCCAGGTGATCGAAGTGCGCGTGTGACACGAGGACGAGATCGACGTCGGGCAGCTCGCCGGGCGGCAGCGCGCACCGCACCAGGCGCATCGGACCCAGGCTGCCGATGCCCAGGTCCACGCCGATGCGGTCGAAGAGCACCGGGTCGGTGATGAGGCGCAGGCCGTAGAAATTGACGAGCACGGTGGCGTGCCCGAGCCAGGCCAGCGTGATGGCGTTGTCGTCCCACGATCCGGGCGCAGGCGAGTGGGGCGCCGGGGGCACGTCCCTTCCCCACTCCGCCATCCGTTCCCGCAGGAAGCGCGCGCTCCAGGACGATGACACGTGCGTCCAGACCGCGCCGGCTCCGGCCAGCGCCCCCGTGGCGAGCAGGGTGCGTCGGCTGACAAGGTTCCCCATGACCCGAAAAGACTCCCTCGGTCGCTCGATTGTTCCACGAGCGGCGGGCAGCCGTTCTCCCCGGCCGATGTCGGGGGCCATCGGGGGACGGCCCGGCTACCCCGCGGCTGCGCGACGCTCGGACAGATCCTTCAGCGCCGCGAGCGCCTTCGGCCACATGTCCTCGAACATCTGGCGGTGCTCGTCGGCCGTGTCCATGTCGATGGTGAGCAGGACGTGGCCGCCGTTCTCGCGCAGTGTGTAGTTCTCGCGGGCGCCTGCCCACTGCAGCACCTCGGTGCTCGTGGTGTCTTCGACGCCGTTCTTCACGAGGCCCATGTGCTCGAGCGAGAGGTATTCCTGGGGCCGATGCTCGGCGATGCGGCTGACCATGCCGCTGCCGTCCGGCGCGAGAAACAGGGCCTTGCTGCCCGGTGTCCAGTCCGTGATCGCGTACGAGCCCTCCTGGAAGGCGCTCGTCCACTGGCGGTAGGTCTCGTCCTCGAGCAGCGTCCGCCAGACGACGTCCCTGGGGGCGTCGATGCTGGTCGTGAAGGTGAGCCTGGTCATATCCCCTCTCCTGAACGGCGCGCCACCCAAGCGTGTGCCAGACGGCGCGGCGATGGCAAGCTCGGCTGGCCAACGGCCCGGGGCACTCCTGTGACGTGAATCCGCCCCTGCCGCCGGCAATCCGGTGCGCGTGAGCCCGGGCCGACCGCCAGCCGGGAGATTCTGCAGGACTCTGCCAGCCGCGGCCGCGGCACATGTCTTGCGGGGCAGGTGACCGTGACCACCATCCATGGATCGGCAGGCCCCGGCTTCGAAGCCGTGCGCGAGGCGTTCTCGGAGAACTTCAGACGCCGCCACGAGCTGGGCGCCGCGTGCTGCATCTACCGGCACGGCGAGAAGGTGGTGGACCTATGGGGTGGGATCCGCAACAAGGCCACGGGCGAGCCGTGGGAAGAGGACACGATGGTCCTCGCCCACTCGGCCACCAAGGGGCTTGCGGCGATGACGCTCGCACTGGCCCACTCGCGCGACTGGCTCGATTACGACGAGCGCGTGTGCACGTACTGGCCGGAGTTCGCCCAGCAGGGCAAGGAGATGGTCACCGTCCGGCAGCTCCTGGCCCACCAGGCGGGCCTCTTCGCCTTCGGCGAGCCGGTGGACAAGACCATTGTCGCGGACCTGGACCGCCTGGCGGTCGTCCTCGCCCGCCAGAAGCCGGAGTGGGAACCGGGGAGCCGCCAGGCCTACCACGCCATCACGCTGGGCTTCTACGAGGGGGAGTTGCTGCGCCGAGTGGACCCGCAGCATCGCAGTCTCGGGCAGTTCTTCCAGGACGAGATCGCGTCACTACTGGGACTGGACTTCTACATCGGCCTCCCGGAGTCGATCCCGGATGCGCGGCTCGCGGTACTCGACACGAACCTGTTCACGATGCTGCGGGGCATGCCCGTCGCCCTGATGCTCGCATCGATGAACCCGCGCTCGAACATCTTCAGGGCCCTGATGGTGAATCCGGGCGACCGGGTGTACATCGACGAGGCGCGCGTCTACGCGCGCAACCTCGAAGTGCCCTCCGGCGGCGGCGTCGGCACGGCGCGGGCCATGGCGCGCGCGTACAGCGTCTTCGCGACCGGCGGCCGGGAGCTGGGCCTGCGGCCGGAGACGCTGGAGGCGCTGCGCGCGCCCGCCGTTCCTCCGGCGAACGGCTTCTACGACGAGGCGCTCAAGGGCGAGGTGGAGTTCTCCCTGGGCTTCATGAAGAACTGCCCGAACTGGCGCTTCGGCCATGAGGGCGCCTACGGCTCGCCCGGCGCGGGTGGTGCGCTGGCGTACGCCGACCCGGCGGCCGGCCTCGCCTACGCTTATGTCACCAATCGCATGCGGAGCGTGCTGGACGATCCGCGCGATCTGGCGTTGAGGGCGGCCATCCCGGAGTGAGGCCTCAGGACCACCCTCGGGGCCGCGCGCGAGCCACATGTCCACGGACCGAAGGGATCGCGAGCTACACCCTGTCCACGCGATACGCCGTGCCATACCGGCCGTAGTCGTGGCTCGTGACGCCATTGCGCACCGAGCCCTGGTAGGCCGCCAGCGGCGGCATCACCGTCACGCGGACGACGGTGGTCTCGCCGGCCTTGACGGCGCCGGCGTGCACCGCCGCGACGGGGAGCGCCGAGTCGCCCGTATAGACGTCCGTCCCCCACACGGAGCCGTCGGTCGCGCCGGTGACGCGGAAGTAGAACGTCGTGCCCGGCGTGTCGCACAGATCCTGGATCCGCGACGGCGCCTCGGACGCGAGAAACCCCTGGTCGAGCAGGGCCCGGATCTCGTCCGCCGACAGCTTCTTCTGGCGCTCGAAGTGCGCCACCAGCTCCTGGATGACCTTCATCGCGATCCCTGCTCCGTGTCCATGACGACGACCCGTCCGTACGGCGGATTGAAGGCGCCGGATCGTCCTGGGGGCAGCACCCACAGGACCGAGTACGGCATCGGCTCCTTCGGGTACTCGATCTCGCCGTCCGTGATGATGGCGGCCGCCCGCACCTGGGGGTCCGCGGCCAACCGCTCCATGGCCGGCGTGAGGTCGCTGCCGCCGTAGCCGCTCACCTGGAACTCCGACAGCTCCGACGGCGCCAGCCGCTCGTCGCTCGTCACCGCCACGTCGCACTGCAGCAGCCGGACCTGGTCCACCGCCACGGACTCGCTGAAGTCGGCGATGGCGCCGAGCGCGCGCGGGATCTCCTCCGCCATCGATCCGCTGGTGTCCACGATGACGTTCAACATCCAGCCCTCGCGCCGGCGCCCGGGCAGGACGACATCGTCGCGGTCCGCGCCGCGGCGGGACGGCCGCACGAACGTGCGCTCGCCCGGCGCGACCGATTCCATCCAGCGCTGCAGCACCACCTCCCACGGCGTGCGGTAGATGCCGCGCAGCGCCGTGACGACCTGGTTGACCGCTCCCGGCGCATCACCCCGGAGGCCCCGCAGCGCGCCGACCGCCCGCGCCATCGCGAGCGACGATGACGCGGCTTCCTTGATCCTCGCCACCTCTTCGGCCTGGGCCGCCACTTCGTCCGGGAACATGTCCTTCTCGCGCTGGGTGTCGAGGACATCGCCGGCGTCGCCGGGCTCCTGCCCTTCGGCGCCGGCCCCGCCCCGGCCGCGCGGGCCGAAGACTCTACCGACCGTCGTCTCCTGTCCGCCGAAGACCGCGGTCTTCGACGGCATGTCGGCGGCGTTCCTCCGCATGTCGAGCACGATCTCCTCCGCGGACTTCCTGCTCGCACCCGGCATGTCGAGCCCGCCGGCGGGAATCTCGGCGGCGCCCAGCTCCACGCGCAGGATGTCGTTGATGATGTAGTCGTGCGCGTAGTTGAACTCGAGGTGCGCGCTGCCCCGCGCGCGATCGTGGGTGCGAAGCGCCAGGTGCAGCAGCTCGTGCGCGAGCACGAAGATGAGCTCGTTCTCCTTCAGGCGCTCGGCGAAGGCCGGATTGACGACGAGGCGCCCCGACGCGAAGACGCCCATCGTCGGCACGCGGTCGTCGAGCGCGACGCGGACCCTGGCGGCCAGCCCGGAGAGATACGGGAGCGGAACGGTCAGGAGCCGCAGGCCGCGCTGGACGCGCTGCAGTTGGTGCCGATCGGCGCCGGGCGCGCGCGCCTCTTCGCTCGACACAGGTGTCACAGGTGGGTCACCTGCTTCAGGAGCGCGAGCATCGCCGGGTCGGCGCCCAGCTCGCTCCACGGTTCGACGAGATCCGCCACCAGCGTGAGCTGGTGCTCGGGCGGGAGGCTCGAGAGAAAGCGGTTGACGGTCTCGGGCGCCAGTCCCTCCAGCCGGCCGTCGCGCACGTGCTGGCGGATGCAGTTCAGGATGAACCACCGCGCGGCGTCGCCGGTCGGCAGGCTCGAGGGTTCCTCGATGTAGTGCGCGAGCGGCATCATGCGCTGGATGGACTCCTCCGCCAGCGCGCAGAAGACCGCGGCGTCCTCGGCCGACACGCGGCCGAAGGCGAGCGCTCGCCGGATCCCGGGCGTGAGGATGCCGGAGGCCTCCGCGAGATCGAGCCCGCGCGACAGCAGCGTCCACGCACGCGGCGTCGAGAAGGGCTGCGGATCCGCCGGCACCGGGCGCATCAGCGCATCCGGCATGTAGGTGATGAGGTTCAGCACGTCGGCGCGCACGCCGTTGGCCATGGCCCAGTCGAGCCACTCCTGCACGTCCACGCGGATGTTCAGGATGGCCACGCGGTTGACCAGCGCCGAGCTGAGCGCGCGCACCAGTGCGCGATCCTGCGTGCGGTTCCCCGCCGCCACGACCCAGGTGCCCGGCGGCAGCGTGTGCTCCCCGAGGCGCCGCTCCAGCAGCAGCGAGTAGAACGCCTTCTGCACGTCCGGCGCGCACGCGGGCAGTTCGTCCAGGAACAGGCAGAAGGGCTCCGGCGTCTCCGGCAGCAGCACGCGCGGCGGGCAGAAGACGGACCGTTCCCCCACGATCCGCGGGATGCCGCTCACGTCCTCCGGCGCGATCTGCGTGCCGAGGAGCGACCGGCACGGGAGCCCGGCCGCGGCGGCCGCCTGGTAGACGACCTCCGACTTGCCGACGCCGGGCGGCGACAGCAGCAGGAAGCTCTGTTCGTGCGCCATGGCGGCGACGAGGCTCTTCGCCTGGCTGAGCGTGATGGTCTCCTCGAGCGGGCCGGCGGCGGTGGCGCCGAGCGTCGCGGGCGTGGCCGTCTGGGTGGTCATGCATACCATCCTGACGCCAGAGTGCTGGCGGTGCCAGCCGAAAAAGTGAGGCAGGCCGGTCCGGCCCGGGTGCCCGCCTCGATTCCTTGGCAGCTCAGGTCAGCCAGCGCGTGGACGATGCTCATCCAAATCTCACCGGCTGCTCACGGTTTGGTGAGGACTCCGCGACCGGGCCTCGGTCACACTGCGGGCATGACAGCCACCGTGAGGAACCTCGCGAAGGCATTCACCCTGACCGCCCTCGGCCTGGCCATCGCGGCCATGGGAATCCATGTGGCCAGCGCCGACGACGCGCCAGGCGCCGCGGTCCTCGGCATGCTGCTGATGGTCGTCGGCGTCGTGCTGGGTCTGAGGGCCGCCCGCAACCGGCTCCCGCGGTGGGCTGCCCGCGCCGCCCTGGCCGTCGGCGTCGTCGTGGCCGCGTTCGCGGCGCTTCTGACCCATGAGGTCGTTGTGACCGCGCCACTCTTCCCGCAGTCGCAGGAGGTGCCATCGGTCGTCGACTCGGCGCTGTCGCCGCACCATGCGGCGGCCGTCGAGCGTGCGCGGGCGCTCGTACGCGCTGCCGTACTGGAGCAGAACCTGCCCGGGGTGTCCGTGGCCGTCGGCGCCGTCGGCACCGTCGTCTGGGCTGAAGGGTTTGGATGGAGGGACGTCGTGACGCGGGCGCCCGTCACACCGGACACGCGATTCAACATCGGCACGGCGGCGTCCGCGGTCACCGCTGCCGTCGCGCCGCTCGGGCTGACCGATACCGGCGCCGACTCGGCGGCAGAATGGAGTCCCGGGCATGTCGGCGAGCCGGAAGAGGACTTCCCGCCCTTCACGATCATCCGCCACGCCATCTGGCAGCCGCTCGGCCTCATGCCCGCGGAGTACCCGCTGCCGGGGGATCGCGCGACGTTCTATGTCCCGAGGTCCGATGACGATCCCACGCGTGGACGACGACTGATGTCCATGCGGAACCTGGCCTGCTGCGCGAACGGGATGGCGTTCTCTTCCACGCCGTCCGATCTCGTGCGCGTCGCGCTGGCGACGAACCCCGGCAGCGTCAACGGCGAGCTCGCCGGCGGCATGGTGATGTCGCTGATCGTGGCGCGCGGCAGCGGCATCGTCATCGCGGTCACGTCGAACATGGCGCACGCGAACACGTCCGCACTGGCGCTGCGGGTCGGGGACGCGTTCGCGGAACTGACGCGTTGATCGCGCCGGGGCAAGACGCGTTGGGACATTGGCCGCGCGATCTGCGTGCCGAAGAGCGACCCGCACGGCAGGCCGGCCGCGGAGGCCGCCTGGTACAGGACCTCCGACCTGCCGACACCTGGCGGCGACAGCCGCAGGAAGCTCTGCTGCGATTGCTGACCTCGTGGACATCGAGCTCCACCGTCACCCCCATGTCGATCTGCTGACCCGCGCCTGGACGCTGCGTCAGAACGCCACGGCCTACCATGGCAGGCATGTGGCGCTGGCGGAAGCGCCGGAGGCGACGATTGTGACGTGCGGCAAGCCGCTCGCCGGGCGCCCGGGCAGTGGGCGCGCATCGAGGTAATCGAGTGAACAAGTGGAGAGACCGACCGACTCGAGCCGGGGCGACGACCGTTCGCGACCGGCTGTTCCTCCTGCTCGTCGAACTGGGACCGTTCCCCGAGCCCGTCTCGCGCCACGTCCCACTCAGCTGTTGCAGCGAGCAGCCAGGTGGTCTATAACCCGACGCAGGCGCGACGGCCCCGTTCCTCCCCGGAGACCCCTGCGACCGCCGGCCACCGCCCGCGTGCGTTCACGACACTGGAGGGACCTCGTGGAGATGACACCTGTGAGGAGAACGTCGGTATTCGCGTGGGCGGCGGTGGCACTTCTGTCACCTGCTGCACCGTCCGATGCCGCGACTCGCGCATCGCGCGTCAACGTGATCAACCAATTCGGCGGAGCGACCGTGGCCGTCACGACGGTTGCCGATCGCGCGTACATCGGCGTTGGTCCGCGAATGGTGATCCTCGACGTCACGTCTCCGACAGGGCTCAGGGTGATCGGCGAAAGCGAGCCGCTCCCGGGTGTCGTGTTGTCCATTGCCGTGAGCGGCCGCTATGCGTACGTCGGCGCCGGAGATGCCGGCCTTCGCGTGGTGGACCTTCAGGATGAGGCCCATCCAGTGGAGGTCGGCGCGTTCGAAGGCCCCGACTATGCAACCAGTGTCATGATCCGGGGCCAGTTCGCCTACGTGGCCGACGGGGACCACGGCCTGGTCGTCGTCGATATCAGCAACCCTCTCCAGCCGTCCGCGGTGGTGACCGCCGATACGCCTGGGACCGCCCTTCGCGTCCTTGTCCACGACAATGTCGCCTACGTGTGTGACCGTGACGAGGGCGTACGAATCCTCGATCTCACAGATCCCGCGTTGCCGATCCAAGTGGGTCAGCACAATACGCCGGGCTACGCTCAGGACGCAGCCCTCTCCGGCTCGATGCTGTTCGTCGCTGACGGATTCGCAGGTCTGCGTGTGCTCGATGTCTCGAACCCTGCAACTCCGGTTGCGGTCGGTGCGCTGGACACGGGGGGAGATTCGAAGTCGGTCGCCGTGGTTGGCCCGATTGCCTTTCTGGCCGACGGCGCGAACGGTTTGCGCATCGTTGACGTCAGCAACCCGGCTTCGCCCGTCGAGGTCGGCGCCTTCGAAACCTCCGGGGACACCCCCGCAAACACGTCGGCAGTCACCGCCTCGGGAGCGATCGTCTACGTCGCTGATGGCGACGTTGGATTCAAGGTCCTCGACGTCACCAACCCCGAGCAACCACTCCTGACCGACAGCTACGAGGTGCCGGGGTTCGTGCAGGACGTTGCCGTGAAGGGCCCGCTCGCGTTGCTGGCCAACGATACACAAGGATTGTGGGTCATCGATCCCGGTGTCCTGCCGGCGACGACGGTAGCCACCCTCGACACGCCGGGCGGCAACATCGGCGTGGTCCTCGACGGTGATCGAGCCTATCTTGCCGACGGCTATGCCGGAATCAGAATCGTCGACGTCACCGATCCTGCCGCGCCGACGGAAGTGGGGGCGTTCGACACGCAAGGATTCGCCTGGGACGTGGCCATTCGCAATGAACTGGCGTTCGTGGCGGACGGCGACTACGGCCTCGTCGTGATCGACGTGGCCGATGCCACGGCTCCTCGCATGCTGAGCGTCACCCTCATGCCGCAGCCGGCAATCGCCGTCACCCTCGACGGAGGGCTTGCCTACGTGGCCACGCTCGACAGCGGGGTCCGCATCATCGATGTCTCGAATCCGCTGGCGCCGATCGAAATCGGCGTCGCGGATACGCCCGGCGCGGCGCTGCAGGTGGCGGTGGCGGGAGACCATCTCTACATCGCCGATGGACCGGGCGGCGTGCGAATCGTCGATGTCTCGACGCCAACCGCCCCAGCTGAGCGCGGATCCTGGCAGTTGCACGGCTCTTATGCGTTTGCGGTCACAGTCGCCAATGGCTATGCCTATGTCACCAGCGGCAACGCCGGCCTGTCGATCCTGGATGTCGCCAACCCGGCGAGGCCACGTGAGGTGGGATTCTTCGACAGTCCAGGCACGGCCTGGAGAGTCACACTGCATCAAGATGTCGTGTACCTGTCGGACGAGAGCGGCGGACTATTCTTGCTCACTTTCGCGCCCGGTCCGGTTCTCGGCGGCGATCCACTCGGCATCGCTGCCGGCGACAGCGCTCCGGCGTTGGACTGGGCCGAGGGCCTCGCCCAGCACCGCTACCTCGTGGTCCGCTACGCGATCGGGGCGGGCACGACCGAATCGACGCAACTGCCCGGCAGTGCGACCGGGTATGTCGACGGGAGCCCCCTCTCCGATCCGCTGCACTTCTACTGGCTCGTGAACCTCGATGAAGGAAACGTCGCGATCGGTTCCACCAGCCTGGTCGGACTGGTGCCGAACACCTCGTTCGGCCCGGCCGTCCCCGACGACTTCCACCTCGAAATCAACCGACTGGGTGCCGTCAACTTGACGTGGACGCCGGACAACGATCCGTCGGCTGTGCTGCTTGTCGCGGCCATTCCCCTCGACGGCGCGGCCCCGCGTCTCACTGTTGTGGCTGCCACCGACAGTTCGGCCGTGGACACGACATCGGGCATTCCAACCTGCTACAGCCTCCTTCAGTTCAGCGGGTACTCGATCTCGCGAACGACGTTTCTATGCGCGATACCCCGCTGAACCGGAGCCTGGCGAGCGTTCCAGCTCCGACGCCCTCCGCCGCTGGACGCCTCCGCCCGGGGGCGTGGGTGATCGCCGCCGCCGGCGTCGTGCTGAGTGGGCTCCTCATCTGGTCGCCTATGTTCTACGCGGGCGCCATCGGCGGTGTCGCGGTCACCCTCGTCATCCTGCTTCGTCCGTGGCTGGGCTTCGCGTTGACAGTCCTAACCATCCCGCTCGAGGCCTCCGGCAATCTGGGCAACCTGCTGCCGTTCATCAACGTCACGCCGGCCAAGATCTTCGCTGGGCTGACCATGGCGGCGTTCGCTGTCCACGTGCTGCAACGTCACGCCCGGCTCGTCTGGACGCGCGAGGCGACGCTCCTCATGATCTTCTTCGGCATCGCGGTCGTCTCCGTTGCGGGCAGCAACGATCGCTCAGCTGGGTACCAGGCGCTCATTAGACTGGGGTCGACGTGCGCGTTCTACCTGCTGGCCGCCAACATGATGAGAGATGTTCGCGATGTGCGTCGTGCCATCGTCCTGCTGGTTGCAGCCAGCACGCTGACGTTTGGCTTCGCCATCGCACAACGATTCATGCCCTCCATGGCCTTCGACATGCGATCCGGCTGGGACACGAGCGACCAGCGCTTCGGCGTCGAGCGGCAGACGGTCGACGCCGGCGCCGAGGCGTTCATCGAGCGCAGTTCGGGAACCTCCGTTCACTCGATCATCATGGCGGTGAACACGGCCATCGTCGTGGCACCGCTCGTCGCATTGATGGAGACCGCTGGCAACCCTCCGCAGCGGCTGCTCGCTGCCGCCGCCTCCGCGATAGCCGCAGGCGCGGCGGCGGCGTCGTTCTCGCGCACCGGCTTCCTGCTCTACCTGGCGCTGCTCGCCGCCCTGGTGATCCTCGGAGTCCTCCGGATCACCCCGCTCAGATTGGGCCTAGCCGGTACCGCCGCTCTCCTGGCATTCGCTCTTGCGCCTGCACCGTTCCGCGACCGTATCCTCTCGTTGTCGAGCTATTCCCTCGGCGGAAGCGAGTCGCTGCAGATCCGAGCCGAACTCTGGCGGGCCGGCGTCGGGATCGTCGGGGATAACCCGCTGTTCGGCATGGGCCTGGGCAATACAGTGATGCTCCGCGAGTACTGGGACCACCCGCTGAACGGCGGGTACATGACCGTCCACAACGCCTACCTTCAGGTGGCCATGGAGGTCGGGCTGCCGGGGCTGGTCGTGCTGATATGGTTCTTCGCCCTGACGCTGCGCGTGCTCTATCGGGCGGTGCAGCGCCTGCGGCACACGGCGCCGCGGGAGGCGATCTTCGCCGCGAGCCTGCTCTGCGGAATCGTAGCGCTGCTGGTGGCCGGCAGCGCCCTCGACTTCATGAACCAGTCCTTCAAGAACGCATGGCTCTACATCGCGACTTCCGCCGCGTTCGCCCGTATCAGCGACGAGCGGCCTGAACATCCCGGGTGACGCTCGCGATGATTGAATCCATAGCCTGTTCGAGAGAGCCAGCCGGTTTGTAGCCGAGCTCCGTCGTCGCCCGGCTGATGTCGGCCACCGAGTAGCGGAGCTCGGACGGATCCTGCGGCGCCCGGCTCGCCGCCAGCGCCGGTGCGATGTGCCGCTGCAGGAGCGCGGCGATCTCGTTGACCGACCGTCCGAGCGCGGAGCCGATGTTGTAGATACCGCTGGCCGACCGGCGCTCGACGGCGGCCGCGAACGCCGACGCGACGTCACCGACGAACACGAAATCGCGAACCTGTTCGCCGTCGCCGAAGATGACGGGAACTTCGCCGTGCATCAGCCGCCTCGCGAAGATGGTGATGACGCCGACGTACGGGGTGAACGTCTGCCCTGGTCCGTACGTGTTGAACAGCCGCAGGACAACCCCCTCGCGACCGGCATGGCCGAGGATGTTCATCGTGAACTGCTCGGCGGCGAGCTTGCCGATGCCATAGGGTGAGAGCGGCGCAGTCGGGTGCGCTTCGGTCACGGGGCGGCGCTGCGGACTATCGGCGTAGACCGCCATCGACGAGGCGAGGACGACGCGCCGAACGTCCGTGGCGAGGACGGCCTCCAGCACCCCCAGGGTTCCCATCACGTTGGTCTGGGCGTCGGCGACGAACGCTGTGGTTGATGCCCGCACGCTCACCCTCGCGGCCAGATGACACACCGCGTCACAGCGATGCCGCCGCAGAGCCGCGGTGACTGTGCCAACGTCGGCGACGTCTGCCTCGACCAGTGTCACGCCGGGCGGGATCCGCTCGCGCGTGCCCATGGACAAGTCGTCGAGAGCGACGACGGTGTGGCCGCACTCCTGAAGGTGTCGGCAGAGGTGAGAGCCGATGAACCCGGCGCCCCCGGTCACGAGCACACGCATCACACCCGTCCCGTCCCAGCGAAGTCCGCGGCCTGGTTGCGACAGTCGATCAGGGCGTCCGTTGTGACGATGGCGCAGTCCAGATCCAGGCGCGAGTCAATCCGGCATTCGTCAAAGACCAGGCTGTTGGTGATGCGGATCGGGTGGGTCACGGACACATCGCGCCCGATGACCGAGTGCTCGATCCGAGCAGCCCCAACCAGCGAGGCAGTCTCGGCGACGAGCCTCTCCAGTTGACGTTTGCGCAGCTGCATCAAGTTGCAGCGGAGCAGATCCTGTGGGTACGACACGTTCACGTCGTCGACGATGACTTCGGACACTGTTACCCGGTAGCCATCGTCGATGAGGATCTGGATCGAATCGGTGATCTCGTACTCGTCGCGCATCGCGGTGCGCGGCGTGCGGCGGATGGCATCGAAGATCGGCAGGTCGAACAGGTACAGACCGCAGCCCTTGAGCCGGTTCTTGATATAGCGCGGCTTCTCGATCACGCGCCGGACGGTTCCGTCGTCGTCGAGGATCACGGCGAAGTTCCTCCGAATCGCGTCCGGATCACGCTCTTCCTTCACTGCCAGGATCGCGGCGGCCTCACGTTCACGCATGTCGTCGATCATCACCGACAGGTCGTCGGTGTCGAAGAAGATGTCGCCGAGGAAGAGGAGGAACGGGCGATCGACGTGCTTCTCTAGCTGCGACACCGCATGAGCGATGCCGAGGATTTCCTTCTGTTCGACGAAGCGGATCGACACGCCGTATTGGCTGCCGTTGCCAAGAACGCGCGCGATCTCGTAGCCCAGGTGGCCGACGACGATCACGACGTCCCGGATACCGAGTTCTGCCATGCGCTCGATCTGGTGGACGAGAATCGGCTTGTTGCACACCGGCAGCAGCGGCTTCGGGTAGCGGCTGCTGAATGGGGCCATACGGCTGCCCTTGCCGGCGGCGAGAATCACGCCCATGATGTCAGGTCGAGACATGGTGGAGGCTCCAGTCGGTGACGGCTCAGAGTGCGATCTGCAGATGTCGGCCGGTTCCTGCGTCGATTTTCACGGTGGTGGTCCGCGTGCGCCCAGCGTGTGTGACCGTGACGCGGTAGTCTCCGGCATGCCCGCGGATGGATGCCTTGCCGTCGAGGTCGGTCGCCAGCGAGCCGCGCGACGTCCAGGACGCAATGAGTGCCTTGATGGCCTCGTAGACCGGCTTCGGCTGGTACTGACTGTCGAGCAGTCCCCCGCCGAGCGCCCACGGCTCGTGATCCGTAATGCCCCAGTAGGTTAGCTCGTGGATGTACGGCTTGGAGTAGGCGAGCGTGAGCAGAGCCGAGACGAACTCGGCCTGGGCGGTCGAAGACCACGGCTCCTTCCAGTAGCCGTTACGCCACCCGCTGCGGGTGGTGCCAGGCACGGCGAACTCGGTCACGTGAATCGGCTTGCCGAGCCGCGAGAGCCGGTCCCAGACGCGGCTCGTCGCCGCCAGATCCTGCAGCGGCTCCGAGAGGTCGATGATGCCGCCGCCGTAGTTGACCCGCAGGCCTGGATACCACTCGAGACCGAGGACGTCGTAGTCGGTGTTCCGCGCGTTGAGCAGCGAGAACAGGTCGTAGGTCGAGATCAGCTCGCGCAGGTCGGTTTGCAGGGCCGTCGCCCGGAAGCGCTGGCCCCGGTCCCAGTCGACGTCGTTGACCTGCACCCGTGCGCGCGGGTCGGCACGCCGGATCGCCGCGGAGATCGACTGGATGAGTGCGACCCGGGCGTCCAGGTTGAGACCCACGTAGCGATTGCTCGAAGGTTCGTTGATCGCCTCCCAGATCTCCACGGCGCCGGCATAGCGGTCGCGATAGCGCGCCACGATCCGCTCGAAGTGAGTGATTGCCCGCCGGAACAGCTGGTCCGCGTCGGCCCGCATGACATGGTCCGGCAGAGCGCGCTGCATGATGGCGTGCCCCGTGAAGCGGAAGCCGCGGGCGTGAAACGCCTCGACACCAAGCGCTCGATCCCAGGCGTCCAAGTCCATCGCGCCTGGAGCCGGCTCGATGCGATCCCAGAACAGGGGAATGGTGAAGTGGTTGAATCCGGCCGCCGCCATCAGGTCGACGATCTCGTTGATGCGATCGCCCGGCGGGTGATCGAGGAAGCCGAACGACTGCGCACAGCCAAACCGGAAAGCTGATTGCTCCTGGACGTACTCCACTCGAGCGCCGGCGATCGGCCGCTCCCCGCCGTCGCGCACCGTGACGGCCAGGTCACCCATCCGAACGCCCGGGATGTCGGCACGTGCCTGGGCCAACTGCCGGTCGTCTGCCGCTGGCAGCAAGAGCGCCAGCGCGCGGTCCGCAAGCGCGGCACGTTCCGGTTCGTTCGCCGCTGCCCTGGCCCTGTCGATGAACACCCTGGCGGTCGCGACGCGGGCGTCGGGTTCGGCTGCCGGTGCCGGGGCAAGGGACCGGAGCGGCGCTTCTATTTCGGCAAGTTTTGAGCGCGCCAGTTCATAGTTGAGGTTCAGTTCGGCCGCTCCCTGGTAGCCTCGGCCTGCCGCGTCAGCCTGGAGCCAGCGCACCCCGCCACCCTCGACCGGCCAGAACAGGACCTGGACGGCCACCGTCGCACCCTCGGGGATCACCAGTCGCGGCACGGACACGCCCGCCACCGTCGACGAGACCAGCCTCCCCTCCGCCGCACCGCCCTCGAGATCGCTCGCGAACACGAACTCACCGCCCGACCGACCGAGCCTGGCCCACGCCTCGGTGGAACGCAGCACACCGCTCACGTCGTAGGCACGCAGGACCAGGCCCGCGCCGCTGCCGTCGTCGCCGACCGCGTCGCGCGCCAGCGCACCGGTGATCGTGATGTCGTCGACGAAGATCGTCCGATGCCCGGTCTGCCCTCGATCCTGCCCGCCAAGGTCGACCAGGTACAGCGCCGCCACGCGATCGGGAACCAGCCGGCCCCGCCCGGACGCCGGCTTGAAGTCGTCGAACCCAAAGCGGTGCTGCGACCACTCGCGTCCAACCTGGAACACCACGAAGAACGCCGCACCGTCGGCTTGGTCTAGGCGCAGGAACAGCGGACCTTCGCGATCGGACTTCAGCCACACCTCAAGCCCCTGCGCGCCGGCCATGGTATCGAGCCCACTGCGGGTGAACAGGAACACCGACTCCTTAACGTACTCGAACCGCCATCGGAGCGCCGCGCGGCCCCGTACGCGGTCGGCGACCTCCTCGGCGGCACCCAGCGTGCCCCGATTCGCGGCCCAGCCTTCGTGGCCGTCATCGAAGGTGGCCAACGGGACCGTTGCCCGTCCCTGGGCACGACCTGCGTGCCATGACAGCCCAAGAGTCGCCGTGAAAACCACGAACAGACACGATGCAGCCGTGGCCATTCGAGGCCGTCCCAACATTCGTCTCACTTGCTGATTCTCACGATGAGCCATGGATTGAGCAGGGTGCGGCGGAGGAACGGCCAGGCCGGCAGAGAGATTACCCGAAAGTGGCAGTTGAGCAGCGCCGCGAGCAGCGAGCCGAACGGTCTCTGCCGCAAGCCGTTGAAGCGCCAGTACCCGGTCACTGGCAGGGTTGAGACCGAACGCACACCAGGCAAGCGAACGAACAGGCGCCGGATGTCGTCGAACGACGCCAGGAACGGTTCACTGGGCAGATGCAGGCGCGGTCGGTACCCCCGTTGTCGGTGAAACAGGTCGGCTGGGCACCACCGATTCGGCCCGCTCAGGATCAGCTGGCCGCCCGTCCGGGTAACCCGAGCCGCTTCCGCGCAGAAGCGCTCGCGATCTGCTCGGTAAGTCGGCGTGACCTCGCACGAATCGCCGACGACGCCCACGTGCGCCAGCACGCAGCCACTGAAGACGACGTCGAAGGTGCCATCGGCGAAGGGCAGATGCAACCCGCTCGCCTGAAGCAGCTTGTCACGGTGCTTGCGCGTGCGCCAGGCCCGTACGCGACTGCCGCAGTCCACGCCGACACCGTCGAATCCCGCGTCGTTGATCAAGTCGACATCCCAGCCGACGCCGCAGCCGAGCGAAAGCACGCGCAGCGGACGGTCGATGTCATGCTGCCGCGCGGCGAGCCGCGGCAGCAGGTACGAGCGGATCGTGAAGTCGTCCATCTCCTCTTCGACGCTGTCGCGACAGTCGCTGCCGGAATCCTCGAAGCGTGCCCCGACCACCAGGTCGGGAATGCCGTCGTCCCAGGCGAACTGATGCGGGGTCGGACCCGAACAGCGAAGAGAGGCGTCGAGCGCGGAACCGCAGGCCGGGCAGACGATCCAGGGGGCCAGCACCTCATTGTCCTCCACCGGCTGGGGCCGTCGCGGCGCGTGGGCTCGCCGGCTCGACCGCGCGGCGGTAGGCCGCGAGCGTGCATCGCGCCGTCTGTGACCAGCGGAAGCGGGCGGCGCGCTGCAGCCCTGACGATCGCAGCCGATCGGCCAGCGTACGATCGCTCAGGACGGCGTGCAAACCTTTGGCGATATCCGAGACCCGATCGGGATCGACCAGCAGCGCGGCATCGCCGGCGACTTCGGGGAGGGCGCTTGTGGTCGAGGTGACGACGGGAGTGCCGCAGGCCATCGACTCCAGGACCGGCAGCCCGAATCCCTCGAACAGCGAGGGATAGAGCACCACGTCCGCTCCGTTGTAGAGCACCGGAAGGTCATCGTCGGAGACGTGATCGATCCATCGAAGCCGGGAGACGATTCCGAGGGCCGCGATGTGTTCGAAGATGTCGGCCGTCTGCCAGATCTTCCGGCCGGCAAGGACCAGCGTGTGCGGCAGGGCCGAGCCGCGAATCACCTCGGCGAAGGCCGACACCAGGCGACGGATGTTCTTGCGTGCTTGCAGCTTCCCGACGTAGAGCACGTATGGCGTGTCGATGCCAAGCGAGGTCAGTCGTGCGCGGAGCCGCGCCCGATCCGGCAGAACCGTGAACCGATCGTCGACGCCGAGCGGCACCACCAACGTCCGTTCATCCGCCCACGGAAACCGCTCCACGATGCAGTCGCGCGTGAACATCGAGCTCGCCAGGATCACGTCAGCCCTGCCAAGCCCTTGGCGCAGCAGCATCTGCAGCCGCAGGCGGATGGCCACTGGGTAGAAGTGCGGATGCGAGAACGGGCTCAGGTCGTGCACCGTCAGCACGAGCCGGCCGGGCATCCAGGGCGGCGCGACGTAGGTCGCATGCAGCACGTCGACCGGCCGACGCCAGAGTTCCAAGGGCAGGCTGACGCCGAAGCTGATCACCCGGTTCGTCGGCCGCAGCAGCCGGAATGACGCGCTCGCCGCCAAGCCATCGAAGCAGCGCGCGGCTTCTGCTGTGACGCCGTAGATCGTGTAGATGTGAGATCGGTCCTCGGCCGCCAAGGCATGCGCCAACCGCGTGTCGTAGGTTTCGGGTCCACCCGCTTGACGGCCCGTCATCGGCGCGAAATATCCGATGTGCACGGCTCACCTCCGCACGGTGTTCGCGGCCACGATCAACTGACAGCGGACCGAAAGGGCGGCCCAGGCCGCCCAGCGCAACGGGTTCCACCACTCGGGAACGCGGTGCTTGGCGTAGAAGCGGTAGGCGCCCTGGTGGAATGATCGGATCGCCGGCGTGCTCTTCCGCCGGCCAGTCCGGTTCTGCTCGATGTGAAAGACGCGCGCCGCCGGAACGCAGTAGATGGGTGCCCCGACCTCCCGCGCTCGCCAGCACCAGTCGGCGTCCACCCAGTAGACGAAGAACTCCTCGTCGAAGCCGCCAAGCTTCTTGAAGAGCCGGCGCGGGAACATCATGCACGCCGCCGCCACCCACTCCACCTCGAAGGGTTCCTGACGGCTGAGGTGCTGCCGCTCCAGATAGGCGGTGCTGATCGGGTTGTGGGGAAACAGACGTGTCAGCAGGGTCTGCCGACCAAACAATCCGTTGAGCGCGCGTGGAAACTGACGCGCGGTTTCCTGGACGGTCCCGTCCTGGTCGAGCATGCGGCCCGCGGCGACGCACCATTCGGCATCGGCGCGAAGAAACGCGGTGAGCGTGTCGATGGCGCCCGGCTCCACGACCGTGTCGGCGTCCAGGAGACACAAGAGCTCACCCGTGGCGGCACAGCACGCGCGATTGACGCCGGCGGACAGTCCGAGGTTGCCCTCCGAACGAAGCGCGCGTACGGCCGGGAAGTGTTCCGCCAGCATGGCCGACGTGCCGTCGGTGGACCCGTTGTCCAGTACGACGACCTCGAACGGATCCCGAGGCGGAACGCGATACAGCCCCGCCAGGCAGCGCGCCAGGTCCTCCCGCGCCTGATAGGCGACAACGATCACCGAGACGACGGGGCCGGAGTTCGGGGCGGCAGCGATCACGCGGGGTGCTCCGAGATCTGATCCTGAGACCAGCGTCCCGCGGCGCGACCGGGAGTTCGCCGCCCAGCCAACGTCGCATACGTGCTCTCCAACTCGCGCAGGATGCGCTGCATGCCGAACCGCTCCTCGATGAGCTGCCGGCCGGCCCGGCCGAGGGCTCGCCCGCGCACCGGATCGCTCAGCAGGGCGATCAAGCCGTCGGCGAGCGCGCCTGGGTCGCCGGGGGGCACCAGCAGACCGGTCTTGCCGTGAATCACCACCTCGGGGATGCCATCCACGTTCGAACCCACGACCGGTCGCGCGGCGGCCATGCCTTCGTACAGGGCGAGCGGAATCCCCTCTGCGTACGACGCGTGCGACTGGACATCGAACACCTGGAGCAGATCAGGAACGTCCTGTCTCGTTCCGGTCAGGACCACATGAGGCCCGATCCCGAGTGCATCGGCTTCCGCGCGGAGACTGTCCGCCAACGGTCCTCCGCCGACGAGGAGGAAGGTCACATCGGGCTTGACCTCCAGTACACGATGTGCAGCGGCGAGCAGCACGGCGTGCGCCTTCTCGGGGTAGAGCCGCGCGAGGTAGCCGACCACCTGATGTCCCTCGGGAATCCCGAGCGACGCCCGGAGCGCGGGAACGTCGATCGGGCGGTCGAAGCGCCCGACATCGACACCACTGAAGAGCGTGCGGGTCAACTCCGTGGGAATGCCGCGGGCAACGGTGTCACGCCGCGTCGCGTCGGAGATTGCTGTAACCAGATCCATATGGCGGATGACCTGCTGGTCGAGCCACTCGTAGAACCGCACTCGACGGAGCGAGTTCCGTCCGAACCAGACATAGACCGTCGTCATGGCGGGGATGCCGGCGATCCGCGCTGCGGCCAGGCCTACCAGGTCGGCCTTCCAGTCGTGCGTGTGCAGTACGTCGATCTGATGTCGGCGAATCAGGTCGACGACGCGACGGACCGCGGCGATCACGCGCTTACGCGGTCCCCACGGCACGGTGAACGTTCTCAGCCCGGCGTCGGTGGCCGGGTCCAGGAGGACCCGCTCCACGCCGCCCGGATTCTCGAAGCATGCGATCGCCGTTTCGAACCGGCCGCGGTCCAGGCCGCCACACCAGCCGAGCAACGTCGCGTCCGGCCCTCCGAACACGAACGCATCCCTCAGGTTGAGCACTCGAATTCGATCGTTCATATCAACACACCATCTTGGAGGACTCGTCTGGCCGGGTCAGCTCCCGCATCACGAGCCCGAGGATGACGGTGCATCCGACCGCACGCGCCACCACCGAGACAACCGCGGCGCCGACCGCCCCCCACATCGGCACGACCAGCGGTGCCGCAGCCAGTGTGACGATCACCAGACTGGCGTCGGCGAGCACGAGCGAGGCCGCGCGTTCACGTGCATACAGCACGACGTACAGGGGGTGGATCAGGACGGTCAGACACGAGCCGACGAACAGGATGCGGAAGATCGCCACCGATTCCAGATATCGCGCCGAAAACAACGCCTGGACGATCCAGCCG
Organism: Acidobacteriota bacterium; assembly: GCA_963169195.1. Classification (GTDB taxonomy): domain Bacteria; phylum Acidobacteriota; class Vicinamibacteria; order Vicinamibacterales; family UBA2999; genus VFZN01. The sequence continues at coordinate 67,204 of CAUJDN010000105.1, forward strand.
GCCATGGCGAACACCGGAAGCAGGGTGAGAACGGCGAACCCGGCGACGAGCAGTGTGGTGTGGGCGTGCCGTCGCAGCGCATCCCGTCCGGTGAGCGAGGCGGCCTCAGGCAGTCGGGCCACGACCAGCGAGTAGGCCGCGAGGTCGATGGCATAGGTCAGGTTGGTAGCGACCGCGTACACCGCGACCTCGTCGAGTGTGCGCGTCGCGCTGATGAAGAACAGGTCGAGCCGTCCGTAGAGCGCGAACAGGAGCCGGGAGGTGACTACGGCACTCCCGAATCGTGCCAGCTGCCTGACGACGGGCCATGACGGCACGGCCCAGGGTAGTGGCTCGCCGTCGAGCCAGAGTCCGAACACAGTCGCAGCGCCGAAGGCCGCGACCGAGGCCCAGAGTACGCTGGGGGGGGGCAGACTCGCCAGCATCCAGAGCGCGAGGAGCATGCCGAGCTTGACGGTCCCCACTGCCGCGCGCAGCCAGGCATAGTCGGCGAACCGTTGCCGGCTCTGCAGCCGCGTGAGCGTGACCGCGTAGAGCGACGAGGCGAAGAGCCCGAGGGCGGCGATGCGAACCAGGCCGGCGCTCGAGCCGATCCCGAGCAGCGCGGCCACCGGCCCCGCGGCCGCCGACAACGCGATGGCCAGGAGGCCATTCGTCACCAGTTTCAGGAACAACCCGGCCGCGAAGACGTGGACCGCGCGGGACGGAGCGGCCGCTGCTGCGCGGGTGACGGCGACATCCAGTCCGCCACCGCACACTTCCTGCAGCACAACCAGCACGCCGGTCGCGACCGCTATGACGCCAAGCTCCTGCGGTGCCAGCGCTCGGGCGAGCAGGACGTTTGTGCCGAAACTGAGTGCCACGTACGCCGCGTTACCCGCCAGCACAGCGGTGGAGGCGCCGAGCGCACCGCTGAGGCGGAGCACCGCCGACGGCCCGGGACGGTCGTAGCCCGCGCTGGCCGCGACCGCCGAGGGCGCCGCGACCCTCATCGCCGGCTCGTCCGATTGAAGACGGCGCCGACGAGCGAAACCGAGGCCGCGCGGAGCATCGCGGCGGTGTGCTGAACCGCCGCTCGATCGGTGCGGTGGGCTCCGACCACGACGCCAACACCGTGGCACGCGCTGGCGAGATTGAGGCTGTACGGCTCGAGCGCCGGTGGAGGGAGGTCGATGACGATGTAGGGGAACCCGCCGCGCAGATCCTCGAGCACACCGCGGACGCGCGAGGCGTCGACGCGTCCGCTCACATCGCGGTCGGCGTTACCCCAAGGCAGAATCGAGATATCCGACCCGGCCAGCGGTTCGATTACCTCCGCGGGCTCCCGTTCGCCCAGGAGAAGTTCCGCCAAGCCGGCCCCATCATCGTCGGCCAGCAGCGGCGACCGGGCGCTGCCGTCGACGAGGAGGACGCGTCCTCTCGACCGCGCCGCCAGTGCGACGCTGACGCAACAGGCTACCGTGGAGACCCCCTCCCCGAGGCCGGGGCCGGTCAAGCCCAGAACCCAGGAATCCGCCCGCGGCATGGTCACGTCCAGGTGCTCAACGAGGCGCTGGGCTTCCTCCACCATCACATCCGGCAGACAGTGGAGTCGGGTCCGCCGCAGCAGTTTGTGCTCGACGCCCTCCGCGGTCGCGGCGAGATCGAGGCCGAACGACTGTGGTCGCCGGCGGTAGGCGATGACAATGCTAACCGGCACGACTCAAAGCCCTCCGCGCCGGCGCCGACCGTCCTTCTACGAGGGGGAATGACGCGATGACCGGGAGCCCGAGGAGCAGCGCCGCCTCGACTTCGCTGGCCACGCGCGTATCGTGGTACGCGGCGATGAACCCGGCAAAGAGCGCCATGGCCATGCTGGCGGCGAGCACGATGCCGCTGTAGATCAGCGGGCGGGGCCGGACGGTCCGAATCGGCAGACTCGCCGGATCGACCACGTGAACCGCGGCGAGGCGGGCCGCCGCCATGTCCTCGACCACGCGCGCTTGCTCGCGGTTCTTGCTGTAGAGCAGGTAGGCCTCGGTCTGCGTGCTCACCGCGCGCTCCAAGGTCTTCAGTTGCACCTCGCTACGGTTCAGCGCCGCCAGCTCCTCGCGAAGCGATGCCACGTGCTGCGACACCGCGCGGAGTTCCGCAGTCCGAGCCGCCTCTTCGGCCTCGGCTGCGAGCAGGTCGCGGCGCAGATCCTGAAAGATGGGATTCACCGTCTCGATCACCGTGCCATCGAGTGTTGCCGGCACGGTCTGTCTGAGCTGCTTGGCCGCCTCGAGCTCACCATCAGCGATCTTGAGCGTCGTGCTCTCACCCTGAAAATTCTGCGCGAGGTTCGTACGGCGGACCTGCATGTCGATGATGCGAAGACCGAGCTGGTCCACCGTCGGATTGCGGTCGGTCTCACGGCTAGCGATCAGCGTGGACGGCTGCGCCGAGAGCTGCGACCGCAGGGCCGCCGCTCGAGCGCGGGCACTGACCAGGGCCGTCTGTGTTGCCTTCAGGGTCGTATCGGCCGACACCATCGCGGCGACGGTCAGCCTTCGCTGCTCCTCCGCCGAGTACACCGAGACTTCCTGCTTCAGCCGCTCGAGCTCGGCCTCTTTGGTCTCCAGGTCAGCGGCCATTCGCTCAGTCTGATCCAGGAAGAACCCCTCTGCATTGGCATCCCGGATCCGTGCGCGGGCACCCAGATACGTCGCCGTCATGTCGTTGACCACGTCGCGGGCCAGGAACGGATCCGACGACCGGAACGACACTTGCACGATGTTGGAGTCCGGAACCACCACGACCTTGACGCGTCCCATCGCGTTGTTGACCAAGCGCTCGTAGTAGAGGACGCGTTGCTCCTCGATACTCGGCCGCCGGCTCAGCCCCAGTGCGAACTTCGCCTCGTCGTAGGCCCACACCGCGGTGTCGAGCAGCCAGACGTATGCCGCCCTGACGTAGCGCCGGAAATCGTGAATGCGATCGAGCTTCTCTCGGTTCAACTCCTGCTTCTGGACGACCGATTCGACCACGCTGCGACTCTTCAGCAGCTCGGCTTCGGTGTTGATCTCTTCCTTGCGCTCGACGCTCCGCATCAACGTCGCCCCGTCGGGCTGCGCCGCCTTGACCGAGTACTGCGGCGCCCGGCTCTCGCGGCTCACCAGGAGCGTAGCCCTGGCCTCGAACACAGGAGGCATGAGAAAGACCACCAGCAGGCCAGGCAGCAGGACCAGGAAGAACGTGCCCACGATGGTGCCGCGATGTCGGCGCCACACACCGAGCAAATCGGCAAAGGTGTACGGTGGGGGGGCCAGGTCCCTCATCGTCAGGGCTCACGCGCCAACGGAATGCCCAAGGGGTAGAACTGCACGCCAAGGATGTATTGGATCGGCACGAGCCTGGTCACGTACTGCTCGACGAAGTCATTGACGCTGGCGATGCGGGACTTCGGCACAAAGACGACGTCGAGCGCCTGCAGTTCAAGGTCGTTCATTACCTGCGGCTGCCCCCGTTTGGGCATGTCGAGATTGACCAGGAGGATCTCCGTCTTCTGCGCGGCGACGGTCCGGATGACCGCTACACGGTTGATGCGCGCCGTCCGACGAAAGCCGCCCGCCTGCATGATGGCCTGCATCGTGGTCATCGGCGCCGACAACGGCAGTACGCCGGCGTTCGCCACTTCACCACCCACGTAAACCCGCTGCTGCGCAAACCGCTTCACCTGCACTGAGGTCTGGCTGTTCTGCAGCTCTCGCGCCAACTCGCGTTCAATCTGGCGGGCCAACTCGCGTGGCGTCCGGCCGTCGGCGCGTTGATCGTCGATCAACGGGAACGAGATCATGCCGTCCGGCCGGACCGTGATGACCTGCAGCAGGTCGGGGTGATAGAACAGCCGGACTTCGATCTCGTCACCGGCGCGAATGCGATAATCGGCGCGCGGCGCATCGGTCGCGTCGGTGGCGACCGCAGGCGCCGGTGGGAGGCCCGCCTGGGCCAGAAGGCCGAATGCCGCTGCCAACACGACAAATGGCATTAGAAGGCGCCCTTCCTGGCGACGATCTGAATGAGCGTGCGGCCGATGATCGAGAGATCCACGCGAAGTGAGCGGCGCTTCACGTACTCCAGGTCTCGGAGAACGGTCTCCCGGAACGACAAGTCGCCGCGACCGCTCGTCTGGGCCAGGCCGGTGATACCAGGTCTGACGGAGAACTTCAGTTGCTCCTCGAGCCGGTAATACGGGAGCATCTCCGGAATCTCCGGACGAGGGCCGACGAGCGCCATGTCGCCAATCACGACGTTCAGAAAGTTTGGCAGTTCATCAAGGGTGCTCTTGCGCAACCACCTCCCAACCCGGGTTACTCGCGGATCGTCCTTCAACTTGAAGCAGAACGTCTGTATCTCCTCCGGTGAATAGCGATACGCGTACAAGTGCGGGAAGCGCTCGCGCGCGTCGACGTACAGCGTGCGGAACTTGAAGAAGGTGAACGGGATGCCGCCGCGGCCGACGCGTTGTTGCCTGAACACGGCCGGCCCCGGCGAATCGAGGCGGATCGTCAGGGCAATGAGCGCCATCAGGGGCGCGGCCACGACGAGCGCCGCGAGCGCGAGCGCCACTTCCAGAACTCGGCGCACGGCGTCCGCCAAGGTGTGGCTGTCCACGATGCCGTCGGGCGCATAGATGACCGCATCGGCCGTGTTCTTCACGCCAGTGGGAGGGCCAAAGTCCGCGACCTTGAATCGAACGAACCCTGCTCCTTCCGACACGGCTTCCGAGTGTCCAGGGGGAGGAGACATGTGAATCGCGTAAAGGCTGACGAGGGCGGCGATTCTACGTGGGGCGGTAACGAGTGTCAAGCGTGAACCGCTAGGCTGATCGACCGAGGTCGCACGGGCCTCGGCAAGTCGAGGTTGTGCGACACGCACCATGGCCGGACCTCTCGATCTCGTCGTCTTGGCAGACTTTTGTCGGCCACAGCGGGTGACTAATTGTTCAGCGGAGCGAGCTGCACGTTGGAAGCCGGCGACGACGATCCCGGTCCTCGATGGCGCGCCGGGCCAGGAGCTGCAGATCGATACAGCGTGGCTCGGTTCGCTCACGCGGCCACACGAGAGGAGGCGGCGCTTTCGCGGGGTTCTTCAATGGCCGTGCGCTCGCGCCACCGGTTTGCCATTCCGACCTCCGAGGACACGACGGCGCGCGCCCTCAAAGCGCGTGAAGCGGCCTGGGAGTTGTTCGGTGGCGTGTTCGAAGTCCTCCTTTCGGATAACACGAAAGCGATCATCATCGCCGCTGATCCCCTTGCGCCCCGCATCACGCCGGCGTTTCTCGGGTACGCGCAGGCGCGCTGCCTCCATATCGACCCGGCGCGCTGCGGTCGCGCCGTTGCTCCCGTCTCACTCGGGCTCGCAGATCTTGGGCTTGCGGGATTTGGTTGACACTCGGGTCGCGAAACGCGTCGATGGAGTTCTGCGTGTCCAGGACGTACTACCGCGTCACCCGAATCTCGGCGCGAGGTTTGTAGACGTGATCTCGACACCGAGCATCGCCCGTGTACCGTCGACACGCTCGCACTGAGAGACCGCGACGTCGAGCGCGCACTCAACGGCCTCGGGCACCGTGGTCGCGCCGAGTGCTGGGCCGCCTTCGCTGTCGACAACGGCAAGCGGTAGGTGCGAAGTTGCGCCGGTCGCCGTGGACGATGAAAGGCCGGGCCGGGAAGGTCACGTTTCGGCCGGTGCCGTCGCGCCGCTCCCACACGGCGACGCCCACGAGTTTGAGACCGGCGAGGTCGCCGCCGACGAAGTGGAGCTCCGCGTCCGCGAGCTTGCGGATCGGCGTCGGTCGTTCGTTCCGGCGAATCTTGATTTCAACGTTCATGATGTCCCTCCGAGGAGTTGACCCGGCGACTGGGCCGGGCCCGTTGTTCGCGGCTGTCAGGGGTTGCTGAGTGCCGCGTGGTCCGACGGGACACCGATGCGACTCCCGAACCATCGCTGCAGCGTGTCCTGACCGACCATCACCGGGTCTGCCGGCGCGAAGAGATGGCGGCCTTCGCGGTAACGTGCGCGTTGCCACCCGCACGGGCGGCTGACCGGCGCGACGGCGGCGCTGAGCGACGAATTCAACTGTCGGAGCCAGTGGAGTGACGCGCGAGAGCGCTGCTCTGCGGTCGAGTTCATCGTGACGGGCGAGCACACGCTCGATCGCGCCTACAAAGTGCCGTCGCTGCGGAACGTGGCCGAACGCGCGCCGTACATGAATGCCGGACAGTTCGCGACGCTCGCCGACGTCCTCGATCACTACAACCGTGCGCCCGCCGCAGCCACTGGCCACAGCGAACTGCGTCCGCTGCGGCTCAAAGCCGTCGAATTGCGGCAGCTCGAAGCGTTCCTGCGGACGCTGAGCGGTCCCGTCGTCGCCATCGAACCTGCTCCTGCGAGACGCTCGCAATGAACTGGACCGTCGATCTGGTGATCGCCGGCGACGGTAACGCCGCGCGCGCCGCCGCTGTCAGCGCTCTGCGGCGCGGCCAACGTGTTCTCCTCGTCTTGGGTTCTGCCGAGGTGCGAGTAGCGCGACGTCTTCGGAGGATCCTCCGTGGAACCGCGGATGCCAACGGTTGTCAGCTTCATGTCGTCACAAATGCCGAGGTTGTCTGCGTGGACGGAATCAGCGCTGTGGAAGCAGTCGTCATCCGTCATGCGGCGACGGGCCGCTTGTCGGCGGTGAACGCGTCTGCGTCTATCTCGTGCGACGGTCAGACAAATGAGTACGACGCGCGGCGCGACTGAGCCTGTACGGACTGCCCGACGCTGCGCGAAGTGGTCACAATTCGACCGAGCTGCGGACATCGTCCGGTGCGGCCTGTTCGCCGCGCTGGACGATGTCCGCAACTGATCCGGCAGGGGGCCTGAGCCTTGACATTCGACTAGCATGCACACATGCTTGCCGCATGTCCAAGATGGTGCAAATCAGGAACGTGCCGGACTCGCTGCACCGCAAGTTGAAGGTCCGAGCCGCGGACTCCGGACAAACGCTCTCCGACTATCTCCTGGCCGAACTCGAACGCCTGGCCGCGCGGCCCACACGCCAGGAGATGCTGACCAGAATCCACAGTCGGAAACGCGTGACGCTGAAGACACCGGCCGCCACGGTGATACGTGAGGAGCGCGAGTCCGCGTGATTGTGGTCGACGCCTCGGCGCTGCTGGAATTCCTCCTGCAGACGCCACTCGGCACCAGGGTCGAGGCGCGCCTCCTCCGAGACGAGGATGAGTTCCATTCGCCCCATCTGATCGACGTCGAAGTGGCGCAGGGCCTCCGACGCCTCGTTCGAGCGGGCGAGGTGTCAGCGGACCGTGCCGCCGAGGCGATCGAGGATCTCGTCGACCTCGACCTCCATCGCCACGCCCATCTCGATCTTCTGGCTCGAGCCTGGAAACTGCGCCAGAACGTGACGGCGTACGACGCCATGTACGTTGCTCTCGCTGAGGCGCTCGATGCGACCTTGGTCACCTGCGACGCGCCGCTCGCCAAGGCACCCGGTCACCGCGCGCCCATCGAAGTGATTGTGTGAATATCTGGTCTTAGCGTTTCGTCGCCCACGAAATCATCGCATTCGTCGGGCGAGGACACCTGCTGACGACAAAGAAGTCATCCCCGCCCAGGGCGGTCCGCACGCCCAATCGGTACTCATCGCCAGCATGCATCACGCTCTGAGAAGCAGACACGAGTCCCCTTTCGCACAGCCCGACTGGCTATTCATGATCGCAGCAGCGGCGGCCGGTACCGTTCACGCACGACCTGCTTCCTCGGTCATCTCCTCGTGGAACCCGCTGAGCACGAGGCCGACGCCCCACCCAACTGCCAGCAGCACGTGCACCACAGACAGTCCCGACACGGATACCTCGGCCAGCCATGCCCAGGCGATCGTGAGCACCTGCGCAACGACACCCGCCAGCACCAGCCCAGTGAAGACCCGCTGTCTCGCCGTAGCGGCCGTGGCCTCGGTCATCGCCACCGCCAGCGCCAGGCTGTACACACCGTAGGTTGCCGCACTGGTCACCACGGCTGCAGCCATCGCCAGCAGCAGCGCCACGTATGCCAGGAGAAGCCCCGTCATCGCCAGTCCGGTCGTGCCAGTGCCCGGTGCGAGTACACCGCTGAGAATCGACGCAATGAGCTCCCGCGGTAGCAGGTACGGAAGGATTTCGGACAGAGCAAAGGGTACGAGCACGATGGCACCTGCAATCAGTGTGGCCTCGAGCGCGCGCATCCAGCGCGTGTCGCCGAGCTCTTCACGGAACAGTGCCGCGCCGAAGTAGTACGTCGTCACGAGCACCGGCAGTACACACAGCTCCAGCACGATGATCCACTCCGTGAACGTCATCGCGCCCATGCGCGACTGCACGGCATTCTGCAGGGCCTGGAAGATCACGAGCACGATAAACGTGACGAGCGCCTGAGCCAGGACCACCGGGACCCTCCTGGTGCGTGACCGTTCGACGGCACCGCCACCGCTCACGCTCTGCAGGAGGAGATCCTGAGCCGGCCCCAGAAAGAAGACGACGAAGAGCGTCGCCAGGGCGTTGAGGACAAGGTTGCTCGCACGTAGAGCGCCCAGCACCTGCGTACGAAACGCCTCGAGTGCGAGGAGCAGGAAGATGATGCTGGCGGCCGCCACGTGCGCGGCGATTCGGGTCCTCACCAGGAGCTGGTCGAGCGTGACTGGCCGCGCCTCGATCGCGACATCGAGCAGCGAGACGATGCCCGCATCGACGCCCGCGGCTTCACCGATCTCGGCAGCAGATCCCCAGGCTTGTGGACGGAGCGCCCGCCGGGCCAGCGGCCGCACGCGGGAGATGACGGGAATCCGTAGCGCAAGCACCCCGTCCAGCACGGCTGCCAGGCCGAGGGCCAACAGCACACCCACGCCAGCCAGCAACAACCAGTCGGCCGTACCGGTGGTCGATGCTTCGCGGGCGACGAACCACCCGCCAGAACCGAACACGAGGCCGCAGACGACAGATACGCCGTACGCACGCGCACGCGGCATGAGGATGACGACCGCGAGGATGACGCTCGCCAGCGAGGCGAGCAGAGCCAGTTGCGACGACTCGACCATGTTCATCTGCCGGCCCCCAGTCTTCCGCGATCCGGCCCAGATTAGCATGGAGTTCCCCCGGCATCAGGCGTGAAGACACGGACTTCTCCTGCCGATGCGACAACAGGGTCGGCGCCGCTCTCGGCTGCCGTCAGAAGGGTGGCAGGACATCATTCCGCTATGCGCGTACTGCTGAAGGATGGCGATGTCGTTATCGTGCCTGACGAGCATTCGGACCTGCAGTCGATGTTCGATGCGTGGACGGGTCATGCATTTCGCGCTCATCGCTCCGGAGGCGCGTTGGTCTTCCGCCATCTCGGAGCGTATAACGATGTCTTCCGAGTGCCGATCAACGTGACCTCCAGACATCGTGACCCGGCTGTCAGGTTGATCAGCAACTTCGCCGAAACACCGTTCGAGCTCGACGGCGCCCCGGACGCGTCGGTGGAGGGGCTCTGGCAGAGCTTTCGCGCACCAGTTGAAGCGCGCGCCGCCGTGGCCTCCCTGGCCCGCGCACGAGCGAGGCAGGCCGGGCGCGCATTCCCACCTCCGGATGTCATCCCGTTTCGCGGCCGCACGATCACCTGGGGTAGTCCGGAGAGCGGGACCTGATGCGCATTGCGTGCCGTGCGAAGTTTGTGCAGTGTGCCGCCCCTCGCGATGCCTTGTTGTCAACGGCCCCGCGCCCGCTTACGCACCGAGCCCGGAACGACAGCCGGAGCATTCCAGGCGCCATCATGGCCGGAATCTGGATGCAGCGCCGTGACGAACTCATCGTTGCCCGCCGCGTGGTCGCTCGGGTGTGACGCCGGGGACGGCAAGAGCGAATTCGGTGCGGTCGACTGGAGCATCGTCGTCCACGTCACGCTGACGATCGGCGTCAAGTGGCCGCGAGCGCCGGCACCCTCGCCTTGTTTGGCGGGCGGCGGGGCACAGGCACCTGTCCCGTGGCAACACGCGTGACGAACAGCAGAGTGGCCCGACAGATGGCCATGTTCGCGCGCTTCGATCGCGGCAAGCCAATACCTGCCACAACCCGTGGGCACACCGGACATCAACAAAGCTCCACATCGCCACACTGCTCGCTCCGGTCCTGTGGGTGCTAGGATTTGCCGTCGAGGGGATCCCCACATGATCCGATGCCTTGCCTGTGCACTGGTCTTGGTCCTCACCGCGGCCTGCAGCAGCGACAACCGCGATCCGGCGCCGGCGCCCGAGAGCAGCGACAGCACTTCCCGACCGCCACAACCGCCAGTGGATGCCCCCGCTGGCGCGGAGGCAGGTGCGGGGGCCGTGGCCCAGGCGCCGCCGACCCGGTGGGACGTCGATTGGTCCTCCATCGAGAAGGAGCCGTGGGTCTCCATCCTTGGCAACTGGGACGAGGTGGTCGATGCGCGACTCACGTGTCTGAGAGTGTCGCCCGACGCGTCGGCGGCAGCACGATGCACTGACCTGGTGCGCATGCTCGAGTATGGCGTGGAGGAGGCAGAGATCACCTCTGCGGTCCAGGCTGCCAACGACGCCCTGGGCCGTCTGCCGGCGCTCTGGTCGGCGCTCTTTGCCAGCGGCGGCCTGCGGTTCGATGTGCCGTCCATCAACTTCTACGGGCGGCAGCAGCAAGCTGGAGGTGCGCTTTTCTCCCCGCGGCTTCCGCCCGCCTGCCAGCGGCCGCTCGAGAACGCCGTCTACTGCCCCGCCGACAACTCCATCCACTTCGACGAACTCTTCCTCGCCAAGGTACAGCAGGCCGTTCGCAAGGGGAATGGCACAGACGGCCGCTATGCCGTCGCAGCGGTGGCCGCGCACGAATTCGGTCACGCCGCCAGCATCCAGACAGGCCTGGGTGGCGGCGACCGGCCGGTGGAAGAACTGATCGCGGATTGCCTGGCAGGCGCCTCCATTGCGGCGCTCGCAAGGGCCAACGCGAGCGGTTCGCAGGTACTGCAACTTGTGCGCGAGCTAACACCACTCGCCGAAGGACAGCTTGGCGTGTACCTCCTTGGCGGTCCCGAGGCCCGGGGCGCCTACGAGGCGGGATCGGTGCGCCTCGAGTTCTACACGCGGGGGTTCAACGCCGGCGTCACCTCCTGCCATCCGAGCACCTTCCGCCGCACGAGATGAACGGAATCTGAGGGGGACGCATGCGCAGGAAGACCTGTGAAATGGCTCGCCGCACTGGACGATTTCCGCAACTGGTTGATTCGAGAAGCGGCGTAAACTACAGAATCTTCGCTACTATTTCGCCTCCCGATAAACCTCCGAGACGATCACTGCCAGTACCTGTCCGTCGGATTCACTGCACAGCGCCAGATCCACCCACAAAGCAGTTTCCGAACACCCGGCCCATCCATACGACTAGAATCCGGCGGGCCGGACCACCTCCATGCGAATCAGCCGCATCAGAATCCAGAACTGTCGGTCGATCCAATCGCTCGACTTTCCGATCGGGAACATCTGCGCGCTAATCGGCCCAAACAACGCCGGCAAGAGCAACATCTTGTTGGCGCTTCACCATGTGCTGGCTCGCGACTGGGTCAGCGTCACTGCGTTTGAAGAGGACGACGTCTACGGTCGCGACGCTGTCAGGGACATCACAATCGCACTAGACCTTGAGCCATCCGTCTCGAGAAATTGTCAAATGTTGTGGATCGGCCTATGAGTTAGGCGGCGTTCTCCTTCACTCCTCCAGTGGCGGTCTTCGGCCTCTCCTGCACCCCATCGACAAAGCGCACGCCGGCACGAACGAGCGGCAGGAGCTCCGAGCC
>CAUJDN010000106.1 GCA_963169195.1 Acidobacteriota bacterium
GCTCGCGCCGGGCGGCTACAAGCTCGAGATCCGGATGCCGGGCTACGAGCCGTTCGCCCTGGACGTGCACATTCAGCCCGACCGGACGATGACGGTGAAAGAGACCCTACGCGCGCTTCCGTGAGAACCACCAGAAGAGCGGCAGGCCGAGCGCGATGACGAACAGGCCGGCCGCGGACGGACCGAGCGGCTGACCGCCGGCGAGCGGCCGGGCCAGGTCCGTCCAGAGCGCGTTCAGCACGATGGCCAGGCTGGTGACGGCGAAGATTCCGGGCGCGAGCGGGTAACCGAGGGCCTTGAAGGGGCGCGGGGCGTCCGGCTCGCTCGCGCGCAGGACGAATACGGCAGCCACGGCCAGGCCGGCGAACAGCACGACCGCGAAACCCGTGTAGGTGGTGAGGGCCGTCGCGCTGCCCGAGAGCACCAGCGCCGTCGACCACAGCGCTTGCGCCACGATCGACGTGGCCGGCGTCTTGTAGGTGGGATGCACGGCCGCGGCGGGCGCGAAGAAGAGCCCGTCGCGCGCCATCGCGTAGTACACGCGCGGGCCGGCGAACGTCATCGCGCTGATGCTGGCCAGCAGGCTGATGATCGAGACGACGCCCATGATGTCGCCCGCAGCCGTGCCCAGGAGGCGCTCGGCGATCACGTCGAGCACGCTGCCCTGCACGCCCGCCAGTTCGCCGACGGGGAAGACGTACAGGTAGAGCAGATTCAGGAAGAAGTAGATGCCGATGACGGCCAGCGTCCCGATGGCCAGCGCTTTCGGGACGTTGCGCCCGGGGTCGCGGATCTCCTCGGCGACGTATCCGGCGGCGTTCCAGCCCGAGTAGGTGAACATCACCGGGATGAGGGCGAAGAGCCACGTCGTGGGCAGCGCGGGCCCGCCACTCTGCCCGAGGTTCGCCGGCGTGCCGGTCCCCAGCGCGAATCCCAGGACGATGAAGAGCAGCAGGGCGGCCACCTTCAGCGCGGCGAGCACGTTGCTCACCACGCGGCCGGGGCCAACGCCGCGCAAATGCACGATCGACATCAGCCAGATGGCCGCGACGGCCGTGATCGTCTGCGGCGACACGGTCAGGGGCACGAGCGGCAGTGGCACGACGAAATAGGCCGCATCGTTCGAGGCCCAGGGGATGAAGCGCCCCAGATAGAACGCGAGGACCACCGCGCTGGCCGCAATGGCACCCGCGAAGCCGGCCACGAACGACGTCCAGCCCGTGAGGAATGCCGCGAGGCGTCCGAAGGCCGCCTGCAGGTAGACGTACTCGCCACCCGCCCGAGGGCGGAGGGCCGCGAGTTCCGCGTACGCCATGGCGCCGGCAAAAGCCAGCGCGCCGCCGGCCAGCCAGGTGGCCAGGAACCACCACGGATCGGGAACCATCGCGGCCACCTGGGGCGGTGTGAACAGGATGCCCCCGCCGATGACGTTGGAGACGATGATGGCCGCGGCGTCGTAGGGACCGAGGCGGCGCTCGAGCGTGGTCGGAGCGGAGGCCATGCGCGCGAGTATACGCGGCAGGGCCCGCTTTTCTTTACTGCGCGGTGGAGATGGGTGCCATCACCGCGTGAGCAGCTGGCGCTGAATCGGGTACTCGGCGAGCTTGGCCCAGACCTGTGAGCCCTGCTTGAGGTACAGCTCCACCTTCGCGTCGACGAACTGGCTGTTCTGCAGCATCTGCAGGCGCGGCTGGTCGCCCGTGTAGCCGAGCGCCGACTGCAGCACCATCTCGCCCGTCACGGCGCCCGGCGCGAGATCGTCGCGCTGGACGGCCCAGCCGAAGTGCTCACCCCACATCTCGGCTTCACCCACGCGGCGGAAGATTGCGTTGATCTGCACCGACCGTACAGGGTCGGCGCCCTTGTTGCGCAGCTTCAGGGACACGCTCGGCACGAGCTTGTTCTTGCCACCCTCGACGATGCCGGCGTCGAACCAGCCGGTCACGACGTCCACCGGCTCGAGAACGGCCACCGGATCGATGGACTTGCGACAGGCGGCCGTCGCGCCGAGAAGGCTGGCCAGGGCCAGGACGATCGCGATGCGGGAAGGGCGCATGGCAGGCATAGCGTTGGTAGTGTATGACACCAGCCCGCGTGAATGGTTCCCCCGCCGGGGGTGTCAGAACTCGCCCACCCTCACGCGCTTGCGCGCCTCGACCTTGTCGATCTGACCCGCGCGGTACTCCCTGAGGTCGGCCCCCCTGATGCGGAGGAGCACGGTGACCACTTCCTCGTACGGGTCCTGGGGCGCCAGCGTGTCCCGCCGCTCGCTGTCGCGCGCCGCGACGGTCAGCCACTCGTCCGCGCCGAGGTTCATCGGGGCGCTGAAGTCGATCATCGCGTCGATGAGCGCCCGCTGCACGGCTTCGGTGTAGACGCGGTTGGTGTCCATCAGCCACGGCATGTCGGCCGGCGAGGGCGCGGGGGCCGGCGTGCCCGGCGACTGGGCACTGGCCTCGGGCGGCACCGGCGCCACGGGATCCGCGCCACCGGAGGTCAGGACGCCCGGGCCCGTCGTCGATCCCGACCGGGCGCGCCCGGCGACGCCGAACGGCGAGGCCTGGGCCTCGAGCCGGGCGATGGCCGACTCGAGCGACCGCCGCTCGGCGGGATCGGTTTCCGACTGCACGTGCCGCCTGAGATCCGCAATGGCCTTCTGCGTGCTGGAGGTGTCCTGCTGCAACATCATGCGAAGGCTCCACATCATGCTCTGGCGCAGCATCGGCACGGCGACATCGAAGAAGATGCCGTAGCCTTCGAGGTAGACGCCGCGCGCCTGCGCGTCGCCCGCCAGCAGGAACATCTCGGGGGCCACCGTGCGCAGCTCGCGGTTGAGACGCGAGGCGCCGAACTCCACCGCGCGCGCCAGCGCCCCTTCCATGACGTAGATCTGATGGCGCAGCTCGGTCCGATCCACCGGTCGCGACGCCGGTGCCGGCTCCTGAGCCCACGCAGGCGTGGCCACCGCCAGCGCCAGCACCACCAGTCGTCCTCCCACGTTCGTTACCATCGCTCAGACTCCCTGCCTCTCAGGACCCCGGCCCTCTGCCCGTCGCGTTCACTGCGGCGGGGGTGGGGCCGACACGCGCATGATGTAGTCCAGCATCTGGCGCTGCCGCGCGATCTCCGCGCCCGCGCGCCCCTCGAACTGTCCGAATCCCTGGTTGATCCGCACGAGGTCGGACCGCCGCTGCACCTCGAGGTCGCGGCCGAACTGCGTGAGCCGCAGCGCCAGCTCCTGCCGCTGCCGCCGCTCGCTCTGCTCGATCAGCTCCGACACGCGCTGCATGGTCGGGCTGTTGTCGCGGGACGCAGGCGTGCCGGCCGCCACCGCGCCGGCTCCCGACCGTGCGGCCTGAACTTCTTCGCGCAACGACGCCTCGAGTGCCGCCAGCGCAGGGCGCCAGTCCGTCGAGACCGGTGCCGGCACGCTGGCGCTCGATGGCGGAGTCGCGGCGGCGGTGGCCGGGGCCGCGGCTGGCGTCGGCCGGGCCATCCAGCCCGTCGTGACCATGAGTCCTTCTGCGCCGTACCGGACCTGCAGGTTGGCGATCGACAGGCCTGCCGCCACCACGAGCACCGCGGCCACGGCCCGCGCCCACACGGGGAGGGTGGCGGGCGCCCACCCGCGCGGAGGCCTGAGCACCTGGGGCGTCCGGTCCACGGCCCTGGTCGCGGGGACAACCGTGAAGCCGAGGTCGGCGTCCGGCGGCGCCCAGCCAGCCAGCTCGTTCCGGACGTGGGTGAGCCCCGCCGCTTCCTCCGCGCACGCCGCACAGAGGCGCAGGTGCTCGTCGACCCGTCGCCGTGCCTCGTCGCCCAGCTCGCCGTACAGATAGGCGACGAGCTGATCCTTGTCGTCGCAGGTGCACATCTCGCTCATGATGCTCTCTCGGCCGCGCGGGCTCTCGTCAGTCCCTGCGACTCGAGGTCGCGACGAAGCACGCTGAGGCCCTGATACAACCGCGTCTTGACCGTGCTCAACGGGCACCCCTGGAGATCCGCGATTTCCTGGAAGGTCAGCCCGTGGTACTCCTTGAGGATGATGGCGGTCCGTTGTTCTTCCGGCAGCTTCTGCATTGCCACGGCCACCGACGCGCTCAGCTGGTTCCGCGCGACGAGGTCCTCGATGGATTCAACCGGCCCCTGCGCGCTCGCCAGCTCGATGACATCCACGCCCTCGGGCGCCGCCACGACGGGCGTGCGCTTCTGGCGGCGGATCCAGTCACGGCAGAGGTTGAGGGCGATGCGATAGAGCCACGACGAGAACTTCGCCTGGCCTTTGAACCCGGGCAGGGCCCGGAAGGCCCGCAGGAAGGTTTCCTGGACCACGTCCCGGGCGTCTTCATCCCGGCCGATGACCCGGTACGCCAGGGCATAAATCGGCCGTTCCCATCGATGGATGAGCTGGTTGAAGCTGTCCGCATCGCCCGCGACCGATCGGGCCACGAGCTCTTCGTCCGTCCACGCCATGTGCGGGAGCACCCGGGCTTCTCTCTCGCCTTATTGTGTAAGACGGCGCCCCTCGGTAGATAGTCGGCCCTCGACGGCGCCGCCACGTTTCCTTCGGGAGAAAAAACGGGTAAACTAGCGGACACTAGAGACACTTAGTGGCCACCAACTTCCCCAGCGACGAAATCTTCCTCACGACGGAAGAGGTCCTGGAGTACCTCCAGGTCAACCTGCGAACGGTCTACCGGCTGATCAAGGCCGGCAAGATCCCCGCCGTGAGAGTGGGCCGCCAATGGCGGTTTCGCAAGCGCGACATCGACGCCTGGCTGGACTCCCAGAGGCCCCGCAGTGACCGGCCCATCGCGATGCCGAGCGAGAAGGCGCTGCCGCGGACGGGCCGCCCCCGAATCCTGGTGGTGGACGACGAGGGCAGCATCCGCGACCTGTTGTCGAAGACGCTGGCGCTGGCCGAGTACGACGTCGACACGGCTCCCGATGGCCGCGCCGGCGTCGAGCGCCTGCGCCTCGGCCACTACGACCTGCTCATCGCCGACCTGAAGATGCCCGGCATGGACGGCCTGCAGCTGATCCGGGAAGCCAAGCGCCTGAAGGCCGATCTCCCCGTGATCATCATCACGGGATTCTCGACCGAATCGAGCGCCATCGAGGCGGTGAACCTGGGCGTGGCCGGCTATCTCACCAAGCCGTTCCGGGTGCCGCAGGTACTGGCGGCCGCCGCCAAGGCGCTCGGCGAATAGGATGGCGCCGAGAACGCGGGTACCGCAGATGTCGCAGACCGGGCTGGATGCGCCGGCGGTCGGCCCCGCGCGCCCTTCGCGTCTCGCGTAATGATCCAGCTGCAGTCCCTCACGAAGGCCTTCGGCGACCGCATCCTCCTCGACAACGTCACCTGGCAGATTGGCGATCGCGACCGCGTCGGGCTGTGCGGCCCCAACGGGGCCGGCAAGACGACGCTGCTGAAGATGCTGGCGGGACTGGACGAGCCCGACACGGGCGTCGTGCAACGACCGAACAGCGCGACCCTGGGGTACCTCCCGCAGGACGGCCTCTCGCATCGCGGGCGGACGATCGTGGACGAGGCCACGCAGGCCCTCGAGCCCCTGGTCCTCATGAAAGTCGAGATGCACGCGCTCGAGGAGAGGCTCGCCGAGCCCGGGGTGCCCGAGGCCGAGCACGAGGCCATCCTCCACCGCTACTCCGAGATCCAGGACCGCTTCCGGATGGCCGACGGCTACCAGATGGACCTGAAGGTGGGCAGCGTCCTGAACGGCCTGGGGTTCGAGGCGTCGCAGTTCCACGACATGGCCGAACACCTGTCCGGCGGCTGGCAGATGCGCCTGGCGCTGGCGAAGCTGCTGCTGCAGGCACCGGACCTGCTGCTGCTCGACGAGCCCACGAACCACCTGGATCTCGACGCGCGCAACTGGCTCGAGGACTACCTGGTCGGCTATCCGCACGCGGTGATCGTCGTGTCGCACGACCGCTATTTCCTGGACGCCGTCGTCACGCGCATCGCGGATCTGTCGCTCCGGACCATCACGGACTACCACTGCAACTACTCGAAGTACCTCGTCGAGCGCGACGCGCGCCTCGATCGCCTGCGCGAGGCCAAGCGTCGGCAGGACGAGGAGATCGGGCGCGTCGAGGCGTTCATCGATCGCTTCCGCTACCAGGCCACCAAGGCCGCCCAGGTGCAGAGCCGCATCAAGATGCTCGAAAGAATCGAGCGCATCGAGGTGCCACCCGAGCGCAAGCGCATCCACTTCCAGTTCCCGGCCGCGGCCAGGAGCGGCCGTGTCGTCCTGGAGCTGAAGCACGCGCGAAAGGCCTACGGCGACAAGGTCGTGCTGAAGTCGGTGGACCTGCACGTCGAGCGGGGCGACCGCATCGCGCTCGTGGGGCACAACGGCGCGGGCAAGTCCACGCTGATGCGCCTGCTCTCCGGCGCAGAGGCTCCCGACGCGGGCGAGCGCATCGAAGGGCATCAGGTGGTGATGCAGTACTTCGCGCAGGACGAGGCGACCCGGCTGAATCCCGCGCTGACGGTGTACGAGACGCTGGCGGCCGGGTCGCCGAACACGATGATCCCCGCCATCCGCAACATCCTCGGCGGGTTCCTCTTCTCGGGCGACGACATCTACAAGAAGGCCGCCGTCCTCTCGGGCGGCGAGCGCACGCGGCTGGCCGTCGCGCGGATGCTCCTCCGCCCCTCGAACACGCTGCTGCTGGACGAGCCCACCAACCATCTCGACATCGACTCGAAGGAGGTCCTGCTCGACGCGCTCGTGGACTATGGCGGCACGCTCGTCTTCGTCTCGCACGACCGGTACTTCGTCGATCGGCTGGCGACGAAGGTCATCGACGTGGGAAACGGGCAGGCCACGCTCTACCCCGGCGACTACGAGGCGTTCCTCTGGCGGCAGAAGCAGGTGGCGCTGTCGGCCTCGGGCGCCACGGCGCCGGCGGCGGCACCCCCGGCACGCCCGGCATCGGCCTCGGGCGCGACCAGACCCGGCCCGTCCTCCGCGCCTGCGCCCGCGCCCGCCGCCCAGGCCCGCAACTATGCGGCCAAGAAGCGCGATGAGGCCGAGCAGCGCAAGCGTGAGCGGGCCCGGAGGGCGTTACAGGATCGCATCGGCGATCTCGAGACTCGTATTGCAGAGGCCGAACGGGGCATCAAGGAGCTCGAGGCCCGGCTCGCCGATCCGGCGTTCTACGGCCATCCGGACGCGGCCAAACCTGTCATCGACGAGCACCAGGCTCTGATGTGGAAGGTCGGCGAGCTCCTCTCCCAGTGGGAAATGCTGACGGGCGAGCTGGAACAGAATCGTGCGTGACATACAAATTTGTAATCATTGGCCTGACTGGGAGATAATCCAAATTCTGTAATCGCAAGCACTTGGAGCGTTCGATCCCTCCTGCGAAAAGGGCACGGCGTTTGCGGTGCGTCGAGGAGGCTATGCGTACAGCCACTGATTCCCCGTCCTCGGCCAGAGTGCCTGTGTCGCCCGAGTTCTTCCGGTGCCTCGTCTCCAACATGCGGAGCGGCGTTCTCGCCATCGACCGAGCCGGGGCGGTGGTGCTGATGAACGAGGAGGCCCTGCGGCTGTTCCGGCTGCCGGTCGCGGACTACTCCGGGCAACGGCTCGAGGCGGTGCTTCGGGAGCATCCCGACGTCCTGCGCGTGCTGAGCGGCGTGTTCGACCGACCCACGCTGCCGAGCCGGGCCGAGATCCGGATGACCTCCACCGACACGGTCGTGGGCTACAGCCTGTCCCTGGTCCAGAGCGAGTCGGGCGAGGTCATCGGGGCGACGATGTTCTTCAAGGACCTCACCTACGTCGAGCAGATGGAGGAGCGGGAGCGGCTGCGCGACCGGCTGGCCGCTGTCGGCGAGATGGCGGCGGTGATGGCCCACGAGATCAAGAACCCGCTGGCGGGGATCGAGGTGCTCGCCGGGCTGGTGCGCCGCAAGACGCCCGACAACCCGGATGCGCAGGCGCTGGTGGCCGACATCATCAGCGAGGCGAAGATGGCCAACGCCATCGTCCAGCAGGTGCTCGACTTCGTGCGGCCGGTGCGGCTGCAGGTGGAGCACACGCGCGTGGCCGACGCCATCCAGAGCGCCCTGGCGCTCGCCGAGAGCCAGGTGCGGCGGGGGAACGCCGTCGTCCGGGTCCTGCTGCCCGACACGCTGCCTCCGATCCGCGCGGACCGGAACCAGTTGACGCAGGTGTTCGCCAACCTGGTGATCAACGCCTTCCAGGCGCTCGAGGGGAAGGGCGAGGTGCGCATCGAGGCGCGCGAAGCGCTGACCGCGGATGACGGCGCGCTCGTGCCCGACACGCAGCACGCCGTGCCCAGCGTGGTCGTCGAGGTGGCCGACACCGGGCCGGGCATCCCGGCGGACCGCATCGAGAAGATCTTCCAGCCGTTCTTCACCACCAAGCCCCAGGGCTCGGGCCTGGGCCTGGCCATCGTGCGCAAGATCGTGGACGCGCACGAGGGCCGCATCGATCTCGCGCCGGGCGAGGGCGGCACGCGGTTCCGCGTGACACTCCCCATCGCCGCGGCCTCGCACTGACGGGGAAGGGCTTCGCATGGCACGGATTCTGGTCGCTGACGATCACGACGCGCTGCGGCGCGGCCTCGCGCTGGCGCTCTCGACGGCGGGCCACGAGGTGGAAGAGGCCTCGAACGGCAATGCCGCCCTCGAGCGCCTGCACGAGAGCTACTTCGACGTCGTGGTGAGCGACCTCAAGATGGGCGGATCGGACGGGCTGGACGTGCTGCGGACCACCAAGTCGCTGCACCCCACGGTCTCGGTCATCCTGATGACGGCCTTCGGCACGGTGAACACGGCCGTCGAGGCGATGAAGCACGGGGCGTTCGACTACGTGCAGAAGCCCTTCGAGATCGAGGAGATGGAGGTGAAGATCGAGAAGGCGCTCGAGCTGAAGCGCCTGCGGCACGAGCTCGACTACCTCCGCAACGAGCAGCAGGAGAGCTACGACTTCGAGAAGATCGTCGGCAACAGCGGGGCCCTGCAGCGGGTACTGGCCGTCGTCCGGAAGGTGGCGAAGAGCAACTCCACGGTGCTCATCAACGGGGAGACCGGAACGGGCAAGGAGCTCATCGCCGGCGCCATCCACCACAACTCGCTCCGGGCGGCGCGCAACTTCGTGAAGGTGAACTGCGCGGCGCTGCAGGAGAACCTGCTCGAATCCGAGCTCTTCGGCCACGAGAAGGGCGCGTTCACCGGCGCGGACCGCCAGCGGATCGGGCGCTTCGAGCAGGCCGACGGCGGGACGCTGTTCCTCGACGAGATTGGCGACATGAGCCCCAGCACGCAGGCGAAGATCCTGCGCGTGCTGCAGGAGCACGAGTTCGAGCGGCTGGGCGGCACGCGGACCATCCGCGTGGACGTCCGGCTCATCGCCGCCACGAACCGCGACCTGCCGGCGATGGTGGCGGCCGGCAACTTCCGCGAGGACCTGTACTACCGCCTCAACGTCGTCTCCATCCAGACGCCGCCGCTGCGCGAGCGCAAGGAGGACATCCTGGCCCTGGCGATGTCGTTCCTGCGGCGGTACGGCAACGAACTGAAGAAGCGCCTGGACGGTATCGACCCCGACGCGCAGAAGCTGCTGATGCGCTACAACTGGCCCGGGAACATCCGCGAGCTCGAGAACGCCATCGAGCGCGCGGCCCTGCTGGCCGAGGGGGCCGTGATCACGGCCGACGATCTCCGCCTGGGCGACGCCGCGCCGGGCAGCGGCCTCAACAGGGAGTCCCCCGTCGTGCGCATCCCGCCCACCGGCATCGCCCTCGAGGACGTCGAGCGGCAGGCGCTGACCGAGGCGCTGAAGATGGCCAACTGGGTCCAGAAGGACGCCGCGGACCTGCTCAGCATCAGCCCGCGCGTGATGAACTACAAGATCAAGACGCTCGGAATCGAGATGCCGAAGCGGCGCTCGCCGTCGATGGCGGGATAGGAGGCGGCGCCTGGCGCCGTGGCCGCCCGCGGCGCCAGGCCGCCTACCGCGGCTCGTCGTCCGGGGGCGTTGCGGCCTTCTTCGCCCGCGGATGGGCGTTCCGGTAGACCTCCATCAGCTGCGTGGTGTTCACGTGCGTGTAGCGCTCGGTCGTGCTGATGCGCGCGTGGCCGAGCAGCTCCTGGATGCCGCGCAGATCCGCGCCCCGCTGCAGCAGGTGCGTGGCGAACGAGTGGCGCAGGGCGTGCGGGCTGATGCCCATCCGCGTGCTGCACTGCGCGACGTAGCGGCGCAGCAGCCGGTCCACGCTGCGCCCCGTGATGCGCCCGCCGCGGAAGTTCACGAACAGCGGCGCTTCGGCGTCGTTCGCCGGCACCATCGGCGATCGCGCTTGCATCCACGCCCGAATCGCCTCGGCCGCCGACTGGTTGAAGGGCACGACGCGCTCCCTGCCGCCCTTGCCCAGGACGCGCACGAGCCGTGCGTTCAGATCGAGGTCCTCGAGGTCCACGCCGACCAGTTCGCTCAGGCGCAGGCCCGACGCGTAGAACAGCTCGAACATGGCCCGGTCCCGGCGCCCCAGTGGGGTGCGCGTGTCGATACTGTCGAGGAGCGTGGCGATCTCGGCTTCGGACAAGTGGACCGGGATGGTCTTCGCCAGCTTCGGCGCCACCGCCACGGCGGTCGGATCGGTCCCGATGACGCCTTCGCGCCGCAGGTAGTGCACGAACGCGCGCACGCCGGACAGCTTCCGCGCGACCGACGCCCGCGCCTGGCCCGCCTTGTTCAGCGACGCCACCCAGGTCCGCACGGCCGCGGAGTCCAGGTCCCCCGGCTGCAGCCGGGAGATGCGCGTGTCGTGCTCCGCAGCCAGCCACGCGAGGCACTGCCCGACGTCCGAGTCGTACGCCCGGACCGTGTGCGGCGAGACGTTCCGATTGAGCTCGAGGAAGGCGAGGAATGCCTTCAGGTGGTCGCGCAGGTTCGCCGGCGCCTCGGGCGCCGCGCCGCGGGCCAGCAGGCTTCGCCGCCGAGCGGCGGCCGAGCGGGTGCGTGCGGAGTGGCGCGCCACGGCTTCACCGGCCGCTCAGCGCGGCCTCGCCCATCCATTCCCGGAGGTCGTCCAGCGCGCGCGCCGCGATCAGGGCCCTCCTGCGCGCCTTGTCACGGGGCGCGTCGGGCAGCGGCTCCATGATGCCGTGCGTGATATTGCTCGGTTGGTAGTGCGCAGGATCCGCGTGCGAGACATAGTGCGCCAGCGCGCCCATGGCGGTGGTGCGCGGGAGCGCGCGCGGGGCGTGCCCCAGCGCCAGTGCCGCCGCGTTCCGGCCGGCCAGCAGCCCCGACGCCGCAGATTCGACGTAGCCCTCCACGCCCGAGACCTGGCCGGCGAAGAAGAGGTCGTCGCGGAACCGCGTCTGCCACGTGGGCGCCAGCACCTTCGGCCCGCAGATGTACGTGTTTCGATGGACCATCCCGAACCGCACGAACTCCGCGTGCTCGAGCCCGGGAATCATCCGGAGGACGCGGGCCTGATCGCCCCACTTGATCTGCGTCTGGAACCCCACGAGGCTGAAGTGGTCGCCCGCCAGCGTGTCCTGGCGCAGCTGCACGACAGCATACGGGTAACGGCCGGTCCGGGGGTCGGTGAGCCCGACGGGCTTCATCGGCCCGAACCGGAGCGTGTCACGGCCACGGTGCGCCATCACCTCGATGGGGAGGCACCCCTCGAAGAACGTGACGGCGTCGAAGTCGCGCACCGTCGCCGACTCAGCGGCGACCAGCGCGTCGTAGAACGCGCTGTACTCGTCCTTCGTGAACGGGCAGTTCAGGTAGTCCCCCCCGGGTGCGGGCGGGTGCGCATCGGTGCCGGCAGGCGCCTGCCAGACGTTCCGGTCCCACCTCGACGCGCGGAACACCTTCGACATGTCGATGGAGTCGGCCAGGACGATGGGGCTGATGGCGTCGTAGAAGGCGAGGTGCTCCGCCCCGACGATGCACTGGATGTCGGCCGAGAGCGCGTCGGAGGTGAGCGGGCCTGTCGCGATGATGACCGGCGACCAGCCGGAGTCCATGCCGGGCACGCGCTGGATCTCCTCGCGCGCAACCGTGATGCGGCGATGCGAGGCGACCTCCTCCGTCACGAGCCGTGAGAAGGCGTGCCGATCCACCGCGAGCGCGGCGCCGGCGGGCACTCTCGCCCGATCGGCGGCCCGCATCACCAGCGACCCGAGCTGCCGCATCTCCTCCTTCAGCAGCCCGACGGCGTTGTCCAGCGTGTCGCCGCGAAACGAGTTGCTGCAGACGAGCTCGGCCAGGCCGTCGGTCTGGTGGACGGCGGTCTTCCGCACGGGCCGCATCTCGTGCACGACGACGTCCACGCCGAGTTCCGCGGTCTGCCACGCCGCCTCTGAACCGGCCAGGCCGCCGCCGATGACGTGAACCATGGCGGGTTACCGCGCGTTGGCGTGTGCCTTGCGCGCCCGCACGGCCGCCGGCTTCGCCTTGCGCGCCCGGCCGCCCTTCCTGGGCACGCCGGCACGGGCGGCCAGCAGTTCCTGTGCCTGCGCCATCGTCACGGACTCGGGCGAGAGGCCCTTCGGCAGCGAGGCGTTGGTCGAGCCGTCGCTCACATACGGCCCGTAGCGGCCGTCGAGAATCCGCACGGGCTCGCCGCTCTCCGGATGCGCGCCGAGCGCCTTGAGCTCCTTCGGCGCGGCGCGCTGACGGCGCATCGACTTCTTGGGTTGCGACAGGAGCGCACGCGCGCGATCCAGCGTGACGGTATGGACGTCGTCGGTGGGCTCGAGCGAGCGGAACTCCGAGCCGTGCTTCACGTAGGGGCCAAAGCGGCCCAGGTTCGCGACGATGGGCTCCCCGTCGTCGCCTGTGCCCAGCTCGCGCGGCAGTGACAGCAATCGCAGGGCGTCCGCCAGCGTGATGGTGTCCTCGGTGAAGTCGCGCCCGAGCGAGGCGCGCCGCGGCTTCTCTTTCGAGCCGCGTTCCGGCGTCTCGCCCATCTGCACGTAGGCGCCGAAGCGCCCGTGCATCACGTAAATCGGCAGGCCGGACTTCGGGTCCGCCCCCAGAGACTTCGGCCCCTGCGCCTTCGCCTTGAGCAGCGCCAGCGCCTTTTCCAGGGTGAGATCCGCCGGCGCCAGGTCGTCGGGCAGCGACGCCCGCGGCCCCTCGTCGCCCGACTCGCCCAGCTGCAGGAACGGACCGTAGCGGCCAATCCGCACGCGCACCGGCAGGCCGCTCTCCGGATCGGCGCCGATCGCCACGACCGGGTAGTCGATGGCCTGCTCCTTCTCCTCGACGAGGTTCTCGAGGCCGTGGTGCTTGCCGTCGCCGCGGTAGAACTCCTGGATGAAGTCCAGCCAGTCCTTCTGGCCGTTCGAGATCTGGTCGAGGATCTCTTCCATCTCGGCGGTGAAGCCGAGATCCACGTAGTCGCCGAAGTGCTCGCGCAGCAGGCGCGTGACGGCAAAGGCCGTGAAGCTCGGCACCAGCGCCTTGCCCTGCCTCGAGACGTACCCACGACGCTGGATGGTGGCCACCGTGGGCGCGTACGTGGACGGCCGCCCGATGCCTTCCTCCTCGAGCCGCTTGACCAGCGAGGCCTCGGTGTAGCGAGCCGGCGGCGAGGTCTCGTGGCCCTTGGATTCCACGTTCGTGGCCACGATCTTCCCGTCCACGCGGTCCGGCGCGTGCACCTGGTCGCCCACCGCCAGCGTCGGCAGCAGGGTCTCCTTTTCGTCGAGCTCCGCCGCCGGGTCGTCGCTCCCCTCGACATAGGCGCGCAGGTAGCCCGCAAACTCGATTGCCTTGCCCGAAGCCGTGAAGATGCCCTCCTGGCCGGATGCCGTGCGGCCGGTGATCTCCACCGTGGTCCGCAGCATGCGGGCTTCCGCCATCTGCGAGGCAATGGCGCGCTTCCAGATCAGGTCGTAGATGCGCAGTTCGTCGCCCTCGAGCACGTGCTCGAGCGACTGCGGCGTGCGCTTGAACTCCGTCGGGCGGATGGCCTCGTGCGCTTCCTGCGCGTTGCGCACCTTCGTCTGGTATTGCCGCGGCCCCCGGTAGTAGTCCGCGCCGTACATGTCGCGCACGGCCTGTCCGGCTTCCGACAGCGCCTTGTCGCTGAGCGTGGTCGAGTCGGTGCGGTGGTAGGAGATGAGGCCTTCCAGGTCCCCGCCGCCGATGTCCACGCCCTGGAACAGCCGCTGCGCGACCTGCATCGTGCGCTCGGCCGAGAAGCCGAACTTGCGGTTCGCGTCCTGCTGCAGGGTGGACGTCGTGAACGGCGGCGCGGGCCGTTGCGTAAAGGGCTTCTCCTCCACCGAGGTGACCGTCCACGGCAGGCCGCGCATCAGACCCTCGCGCAGGGCGTCAGCCTCGGCCCGCGTCTTCAGGTGCACCACGCGAGCCGCGCCGGCCAGCTGCCCCCGGCTGTCGAAGTCCTTGCCCGTGGCCACGCGGTCGCCAGATACCCGGACCAGGGTGGCGGTGAAGTCGCGATCCTCCGCCCGGAGCGTCGCCTCGATGTCCCAGTACGTGGCCGGGCGGAACGCCATCCGCTCTTCCTCGCGCTCGACGATGAGCCGGACCGCGACGCTCTGGACGCGTCCGGCACTGAGGCCGGTCTGGACCTTCTTCCAGAGGACCGGCGACAGCGTGTAGCCGTAGAGCCGGTCCAGGATGCGGCGGCTTTCCTGGGCTCGGACGAGGTTCTCGTCCACGTCCTCGTGGGCCTCCTCGAGCGCCTGCCTGATGGCATCCTCGGTGATCTCGTGGAACACGATGCGCCGGACCTTGACCTTCGGCTTGAGGATTTGCTTCAGGTGCCAGCTGATGGACTCGCCCTCGCGATCCGGGTCGGTGGCGAGAATCACTTCGGACGCGTCCTTGAGCGCCGCCTTGAGGGCCGTCACGTACTTCCGCTTGTCCGCCGGGATCACGTAGTAGGGCGTGAACTTCCCGTCGGTATCCACGCCCAGGCGCCCCCAGGGCTTGCCCTTGATCTCTTTCGGGACGTCCGCGGCCGATTCGGGAAGGTCGCGCACATGGCCATAACTGGCCTCCACGCGGTAGTCGGTACCCAGGAAACGCGCAAGCGTGCGGGCCTTGGCAGGCGATTCGACGATGACAAGAGGCTTCGGCATTTCGGTGCTGCTGACCAGCCTACGTTAGCATGCGGCCCCGAACCCGCTGGAATCGGGCGGATCCAATTCGCTGGATCTGGCCCGCGAGTTCCAGCTCGAGCAACCGGGCCAGGACGACCGCGGTGGGTTCCCCGGTTTCCCTGGCGACGTCATCCACCGTGAACTCCACGAGTTCCGGGGCCAGCCGCGTCGGTTCCTCGGAGGCTGGTGCCCAGGTCTGCCAGCCCATGTCCTCGAGGACATCGACCGCTGTCTCCACGAGCCTGGCCCCATCGCGGGCGAGCAGGTGCCCGCCCCGGTTCGACCCGCCCGGCACACGGCCAGGCACGACCAGGACGTCTTTCCCCTGATCGAGGGCGGCCGATGCCGTGATGAGGGCCCCGCTTTTCTCGGGCGCCTCGACCACGACGACCGCGTCGGCGAGGCCGCTGACGATCCGATTGCGCCGGGGGAAGAGGTGCGCCTGCGGAGCGGTTCGAGGCGGGTACTCCGAGACGACGGCGCCGGTTCGCGCGATGTCCCCGGCGAGGCCGAGGTGCTCGGGGGGATAGAGCTGGTCCAGTCCCGATCCCAGTACGGCGATCGTGCATCCGCCAGCCGCGAGTGCCGCACGATGGGCCGCGGCGTCGATGCCGCGCGCCAGCCCGCTGACGATGACGACACCCGCGCGCGCCAGGCCATCGGCCAACGCTCTTGCGTTCTCCAGGCCATCCCGCGAGGCCGTGCGGCAGCCGACGATCGCAATCGATGGCGTGGAAAAGCCGGGGAGGTGCGCGGCATCGCCACGGATCCACAGTCGGTCAGGCGGCGTCGGAATGTGAGCGAGGCGCTCGGGAAAAGGACGCGCTCCGAGCGGAATGCAGACGTCGGACATGCCGGACACTCCCGCCGGCGCCCGAAACCTCCGAACGATCAGGCTACACCCGGACGCCCTGCCAGGCGCAAGGCAATTCGCTTGCTGGACGTTCTGGCCGTGGCTATAGTGGGAAAAAGAGCCCATGCCCGCCCGTTATCTGACGCTCGCGGTCGCGCTCGTCCTGCTGTCGGCGCCATCCGTGTGGGCCCAGCGGGGCGAGGCGAAGCAGCAGGTCGAATTCGGCGTGCAGGTCGCGCAGCGCGGCCTCTGGCGTGAGGCGGTCTACCGCTGGGAACGCGCCACCCAGATCGATCCAACCTACGCCGCCGCGTTCAACAACCTCGCGGTGGCGTATGAGCAGGAAGGTCAGCTGGACAAGGCGCGAGCGGCCTACGAAAAGGCCGCCGCGCTCGAGCCCGACAACCAGCTCATCAAGCAGAACTTCGATCTGTTCAAGGAAATCAATGACCGTGTGGCTCAGAAAGACGGTCGCCAGCCTTAGCCTGGCCTTCGTCGGCACGCTCGCCGGCTGCGGCGGCGGCGGTTACACCGAAATCCCCATCGAAACGCCGATCGCGCCCAAGCTGGACATCGCGCCGTTCCAGCGCGTCTACGTGGCGGGCTTCCTCGCCGGTGCCAGCGACGATGTGGACGCCAACATGGAGACGGTGCGGCTGCTCCGCAGCCAGCTCCGGACCAAGAACATCCTCCGCGTCGTGGACGCCGACACCGTCGCCCTGGCCGAGCGCGCCCTGCAGGAGCCGCCGCCAGCCCAGAACGGCGACACGCCGTCGGAAGCCGGCGCGGCCGGCCAGGCGCCGCCCGAGGCCGGGCAACTCCCGGCCGTCACCGACGAGCGGAGCCTCGAGCCCTACGCGAAGGTCTTCAGCGACACCGCATACTGGAAGCAGATTGGCGAGGAGTACGAGCAGCCGCTGATCGTCACCGGCTCGGTCGTCTTTCTGCCGCACGCCCGGTCAGGCTTCGTCCAGAGGGAGCAGGAGGTCTACGACTCGTTCGGCCGTCGCCAGGTGGTGCCAGTCCGCACCTACATGGAGCGTAAGGGGTACATCCTGCGACCGACCTTCGTGTTCATCGATGGCCGAACGGGCGAGCAGCTCTACAGCGAGACCTTCCGCGAGGAAATCCTCTACAACGCCAACCAGCAGACGCCCGCCTTGTCGTCCTACTTCGAGCTGATGGATCGTCTGCTCCCGACCTTCCTCAACACGTTGAGCGCGCAGAAGATACGGGGCACGAGGGTGCTGCTGAAGTAGGGCCCGGGAGGGCGGGCCTGGGGCTTGTAGGCGGCCGGCCGGCCGTGGACCCCTCGGGTGGGGTCCTTGAACGAGGCGTGGCAGGTGGCCGGGTCCCACTGCCGAAGGCGGCCCACCATGAGCGCGTGGGAGGGGCCCACCGGCCGCGAGGCCGGCCTGTCTTCCGTGCTACAATTCGGGGTTCCCGCGCCCTGGCGGCTGGTCCACAGTGCGCATCCTTTCAAGCGGAGAAGAACCGTGTTTGCGATTATCAAGGCCTCCGGCCGCCAGTTTCGCGTCGAGCCCGGCGCGATCATCGCCGTCGATGGCCACACCGGTGAGGCGGGTGCGCCCGTGTCGTTCGACGAGGTGCTGCTGGTCGGCAGGGACGCGGGCGACGTGCTCACCGGCACGCCCTTCGTGGACGGTGCCAGGGTCGTGGGCGTCATCGACCGCACCGACAAGGGCAAGAAGGTCCGGGTGTTCAAGAAGAAGCGCCGCAAGCAGTATCGCCGGACGCAGGGGCACCGCAGCCTCCTGACCCGCGTGCGCATCACCGAGATCCAGGCGTAGGACCATGGCCACAAAAAAGGGACAGGGCAGCTCTCGCAACGGGCGCGACTCGAACGCGCAGCGGCTGGGCGTCAAGCGCTTCGACGGCAACCTCGTGACCGGCGGCTCGATCCTCGTGCGCCAGCGGGGCCGCAGGTTCAAGCCGGGCCTGAACGTCGGCCTGGGCAAGGACGACACGCTGTTCGCCAAGGTCACCGGACTCGTGAAGTTCGAGGACCACGGCTCGCGCGGCCGCTTCATCTCGATCACGCCCGTCGAGTAGCCGCCAAGCAGAGAGACCACGAAGCCACGAAGGGACACGAAGGACGGCACGAAGACGGTTCTCGGGTGTCACGCGTCGATCCCCGAGAACGACTTCGTGAGCTTCGTGGTTGCCTTCGTGACTTCGTGGTTTGTTTTTTCTGATCATGTTCGTCGACGAAGCCGAAATCCACGTCAAGGCCGGCGACGGCGGCCGCGGGTGCATGAGCTTCCGCCGTGAGAAGTTCGTGCCGCGGGGCGGGCCCGATGGCGGCGACGGCGGCTCGGGCGGGTCGGTCTACCTGGTCGCGGATCCTCACCGCAACACCCTCGTCCACTTCCAGTTCAATCCGGAGTTCGCCGCTCAGCGCGGAGGCCACGGGCAGGGCTCGAACCGCCACGGCAGGAACGGCAAGCCCCTCGAGATTCCCGTCCCGGTCGGCACCCAGGTGCTGTCCCGTGATCCCGACACGGGCGAAGCCAGCCAGGTGGCCGATCTCACCGAGGTGGGCCAGCGGATCCTCGTGGCGAAGGGCGGGCGCGGGGGCCTGGGCAATGCGCATTTTGCCACCTCCACGAACCGCGCGCCGCGCAAGACGCAACCCGGCGAGCCGGGTGACGATCGCCGCCTGCAGCTCAAGCTGAAGCTGCTGGCCGATGTCGGCCTGGTGGGGTTCCCGAACGCCGGCAAGAGCACCCTCATCTCGCGCATCTCGGCGGCCCGGCCGAAGATTGCCAACTATCCGTTCACGACGCTGACCCCGCACCTGGGTGTCGTGTCGCTCAGCGACGATCGCACCTTCGTCGTCGCCGACGTGCCGGGGCTCATCGAGGGCGCGCACGCCGGGCACGGCCTGGGGCACCAGTTCCTGCGCCACGTCGAGCGCACCAAGGTGCTCGCGCACCTCGTGGACGTCTCGAGCGAGTCGGGCCGCGATCCGGTGGACGACCTCGACACCATCCGCCGCGAGCTCGCGCTCTACAACGCGGCCATGCTGGAGAAGCCGCAGGTGATTGTGGCCACGAAGCTCGATGCCGTGGACGATCCCGCACGGGTCACCGCCCTTCAGAAGCGCGCGAAGCGGCTGAAGCTGCCGTTCTTCAAGGTCTCGGCCGCGTCCGGTGAAGGCGTGCCGCAGCTGCTCGAGGCGCTGTGGGGGCCCGTCGCGGAGGGCCGGAGAGCCGAACGCGAGCCGGCGGCAGCCACCGCGGACGCGCCGGCGTGACGACGGCCAGCCGCATCGGCCTGCTGGGCGGGACCTTCGACCCGATCCATCTTGGCCATCTCGCGGCGGCGCGCGCCGCCGACGAGGCCCTCGGGTTCGACCGCCTGCTGTTCATCCCCTCGAACGCCCCGCCGCATCGGCCTGACAGCCCACGCGCGTCCGGGTATCATCGTCTTCGAATGACGGCGCTCGCGGTGGCGGATGCTCCCGGCTGGGCGGCGTCGGACCTGGAACTGGCCCGTGGGGGCGCGTCCTATACGTTCGACACCCTGACCGCCCTTCGGGAGCGGGAGCCGGCGTCGCAGTTCTTCTTCATCACCGGAGCCGATGCCTTTGCAGAAATTGGGTCCTGGCGCCGCTACCCCGACCTGCTGGCGCTCGCTCACTTCGTGGTGATTGCGCGGACGGGGACGTCGTTCGACCGCATTCGCGGGCGCCTGCCGGAGCTGGCCTCGCGCATGGTGGCGTGCGACGCGTCATCGTCCTCCGCGTGCCGCACGGCGCCGTTTCCCTCGATCTTTCTCATCAACGCGGACACCCCCGATGTCTCCTCCACCGATGTCCGGCGGCGCGCTGCCGCAGGCATCTCGCTGGCCGGGCTGGTGCCGGACGCGGTGGCGGGCTACATCACCGAGCATCGCCTCTATGCCTGAGACCCGCCTGGAGCCTGTCTTGCATGACGCAGCCTAGCCCTCGCCGCACGACGCGCGCCGCGAAGACCGCGACGAAGACCACCGCCAGCCGCCCGCGGCTCCCGAAAGCGATCCAGATGGCCCTCGAGGCCGCCCAGGGCAAGAAGGCGATGGACCTGGTGGTCCTCGACCTGCGGAAGAGCGATGCGTTCACGGATTTCTTCGTGATCGCCACGGGCGCCAACCCGCGGCAGGTGCATGCAATTGCCGATGGCATCGAACAGGCGCTCAAGGCCGGGCACGTGCGCCCGTCGAACGTCGAGGGGTACCAGCGCGCCGAGTGGGTGTTGCTGGACTACTTCGATTTCGTGGTCCACGTGTTCTCGCCCGCTGCGCGGGGCTTCTACGGGCTCGAGCGCCTCTGGGCGACGGCGAAGCACATCCCGATCGGCGCGGACGCCCCCGCGTCGTGACCGTGGCGCGGCCACGCCGGGGCTGAAGCCCCGGCACTCCGTCACAGAAGCTCCGCACGCCGGGCACGAGGTTCGGCGCGCCGGGCACGCTCGAGGTGGGGCGCCGGGACTTCAGCCCCGGCGTCTAGGCGCGTGACGCTGCGCACGTTCGTGAACCGCACGCTGGCGGTGGTCTTCCAGCCGCCCTGCGCCGCGTGCGGCGAACCGGTGCCGCGCCCACTCGAGGGCGCCATCTGCGACGCCTGCTGGTCGTCGCTGATCCCGCTTCGGCCCCCGCTGTGCGTGCGGTGCGCCGAGCCGCTGCCGTCGTGGCGCGCAGCCACCCTGACCGCCCTGCTCTGTCCCCGCTGTCGCCGCAGCCCTCGGGCCATCACGCGTGCCGCGGCGGTCGGCGCGTTCGAAGGGGCGCTGCGCGACGTCGTCCACGCGCTCAAGTACGGCGGCCGGCGCTCGGTCGCGCCACGGCTCGGCACGCTGATGCAGGCGGCGGGCCGCGAGGTGCTGGCTGGCGCCGACCTCCTGGTGCCGGTGCCGCTGCACCGGCGGCGCGAGTGGTCGCGGGGCTTCAATCAGGCGCGCCTGCTGGCTGCGTCACTCGGGCCCCCGGTGGCGGATTTGCTGGTCCGCGTGCGCGCGACGCCTCCGCAGGCGGACCTGCCGGCTGCGCGGCGCCACGCGAACGTCCGGGGCGCCTTCGCCCTCGACACCTGGCAGGCGACACGCCGGGCCGGCTCGGGCCGTCCCCCTCTCTCCAGCCTGACGCTCGTGTTGGTGGACGACGTGGCCACGACGGGGGCCACCCTTGACGCGTGCGCGCGGGTGCTGGCCGAGGCCGGCGCGCGCGAGGTGCGTGCGATTACGGCTGCGCGAGCCGTGAGCGCACGGCCGCGATGACGGCGGCGGACACTGCGTCCCTGTCCTGCTGCCCGTCGATGAGCACCCATCCCGGTGCCGAAGCCTGGCGCCGGTAGCTCGCGCGCACGCGCGAGAGCAGGGGCAGGTCGCGCTCGAACCTGTCGCGCGCGGCGTGCTTGCGCGCGAGCGACACCTCGGGGGGGATGTCGAGCACGAGCGTGAGCGAGGGCTGCGGCAGGTACCGCTGTACGTCCAGCAGCCAGGCGGGGTCCAGCCCCTGCGCCTCGCCATACGCGACGCTCGACGCGAGGTACCGGTCGCAGATGACAATGTCCCCGGCCGCGAGCCACTCGCGCATGCGCGGACGGAACTCGTAGCGGTTGGCGATGTAGAGCAGCTGCAGGGTATCCGGCTCGTACTCGCGCTCGCCGTTCAGCGCCCGGCCGATCTCGGCGCCAATGGCGGTTGGATATTCCGGGAACGACAGGAACTCCACGCGCCGCCCCTCGGCGCGAAGCGCCGCGGCGAGGCGCTCCGCCTGCGTCTGCTTGCCGCTCTGATCGAGGCCTTCGAAGGCAATCAGGTGACCGTTCATGTCGGGGAGCAGGGGTCAGGGATCTGGGGTCGGGGACCGGGGGTCGGGGATCTGGGGGCGCCGGTCGCGCTCACGCTTCGAGCGCCAGCATGTCGTCCAGCGTCTGGCGCCGCCGGGTCACGCGCCACGTCCCGCCGTCGATCATCACCTCCGGGGGCAGCGGCCGTCGCAGGTAGGTCGAGCCCATCGCCGCGCTGTAGGCCCCGGTGTCGCGGATGACGACGAGATCTCCCACCTCGACGGGCGGCATCAGGCGGCCCCGCGCAAACGTGTCGGTGCTCTCGCAGATGGGACCGACGATGTCGGCCTCGACGGGCGCGCCCGGACGCGGGCGCACGGGCTCGATGCGGTGGAACGCGTTGTAGAGCGCGGGGCGCATCAGCTCGGTCATCCCGGCGTCGAGCACGACGAAGCGACGCGCGCCGGGGAACTGCTTGACGTCCACGACGCGGGCGAGCAGGACGCCGGCCGCGCCGACGAGGACGCGACCCGGCTCGATGGCCATCTTCAGCCCCGATCCGGCAGCGGCCCTGACGATACGGCGGACGTACTCGGCGGGATCCGGTGCGGGGCCGCCCTCGTAGGCGATGCCGAGCCCGCCGCCGAAGTCGAGGTGCTCGATGCCGATACCGGCGACGCCCAGCTCGCGCGCCAGTTGGACGACGGACGCCGCCGCCCGTTCCAGCGGATCGAGCGACGTGATCTGCGAGCCGATGTGGACGTGGATGCCGACGGCCTTGAGCGACGGCCGCGCGGCGACCGCGCGGAACAGGGTCGGGGCCGCGTCGATGGGCACGCCGAACTTGTTCGACTTGAGGCCGGTGGAGATGTGCGGGTGGCTCTGCGCGTCGATGTCGGGGTTCACGCGCAAGGCGACGCGCGCGACGGCGCCGCGGCCGGCGGCGATGTGGGCGAGCCGATCCAGCTCGCCCGGCGACTCGACGTTGATGGCCAGCAGGTTGAGGGCGACCGCACGCTCGAGCTCGTCGCCGCGCTTCCCGACGCCGGTGAACACGATCTCGCCCGGCGCGAAGCCGCACCGCAGGGCGAGCTCCACCTCGCCCATCGAGTTGGCGTCGGCGGCGCTTCCCAGGCTTCGCACCAGCCGGACGATGGCCAGCGCCGAGTTCGCCTTCAGCGCGTAGTGGATGGCGTGCGGCGTGTCGCCGAAGGCGGCCTCCAGCCGGCGATAGGCCGCGCGGATGGCGTCGGCGCGGTACACGTAGGCGGGCGTGTCCGCCGCAGCAGCAATCTGCTCGAGTGTGTCGGCGTCGGCAGCGGGCGCGGGAGGGCCGGCCGGCGCGGCGGGATGGGCGCTCATCAGCCCGCGATCATAGCGCGAAGGGCCGCCCGGCCATGCATGGGTTTCGTGGTATTCTGGCCCCGCCGGCCGGGGCACCGCAGCCGCGTCTTCATGCCAGATCCCTCACCGGTCACGACGGACGCCATCGACGCGTTGATCCAGCGATGCCTCGCGGGCGACCAGCAGGCGTGGGAGGAGATCGTCCGCCAGCACCGCCGCAAGGTCTTCAACATCGCCTACAAGTTCACCGGCAAGCACGACGAGGCCGAGGACCTCACCCAGGACATCTTCCTCAAGATCTTCAAGTCGCTGCACACCTTCGACCGGCGCGCGAACTTCCAGACGTGGCTGGTGAGCGTGTCGCGCAACCTGTGCATCGACCACTATCGCAGCGTCCGCAAGGAGCGCGAGACGATCGATCGCGACGTGGACGCCGGCGAGCTGATGCCGGCCGCCACGACACCGAGCGCGTACGCCGAGCTCGAGCAGCGCGGACGGGTCGAGCTGCTCAGGCGCGCCATGGCGGAGCTGCAGCCCACGCTGCGCACGGCGGTGATGCTCCGCGACATCCAGGAGCTCTCCTACCAGGAGATCGCCGACCGGCTGCACCTGCCCGAGGGGACCGTGAAGTCCCGCATCAACCGCGGCCGCACCGAACTGGCGCGCCAGATCCAGCGGATGCGCGACGAACTCGAAGGGGTACGAGGATGAACCTCACGACCGACCGATCCCATGACGTGGCCATTGTCCGCATCGGCGAGACCCGCATGATGTACCCGCTGCTGCAGGACTTCTCCGGCGCCGTGGCCGGCCTGCTGGCCGCCGGGGACCGCAAGGTGCTCATCGACCTGTCGAAGGTCACCTACGTCGACTCGGCCACCATCGGCTGCCTCATGGATCTCTACCGCCAGACCACCGCCGCCGGCGGCCTGCTGCGGCTGGCGGGCGTGCAGAAGCGGGTGGAGACCATGCTCACCATGACGGGCGCGCACAACTTCCTGAAGATGTATCCGGACGAAGCGAGCGCGGTGCAGAGTTTCGGGGCCTAGCCATGCGCAGCATCAAGACCACCACCGGCGCCGACATCCCCCTCGACGGCGACCTGCTCGCCATCCTCGAGGCGCTGTTCCACGAGGTCACCGCCAAGGTGCTCGAGGGCGGCAGCTACGAGGACATGAACCGCGAGATCAACCACCTGGTGTCGCAGATGTCGGACGAGGAGCTTCGCTCCTACCTGGCCGAGAGCCTGTTCCTGAACCAGGTGAAGTACGAGAACGACCGGCTCGAGAACTACATGAAGAAGCTGCAGAAGAAGTAGCCGCTCGGGCCACATGTCAGAGAACCATCTCGCCAGCCGCTACACCTGTTCCTGGCCGCACTCCATCGCCGTCATGCTCTGCGACGGCCGCATCGTCTGCGGCTGCGCGGATCCGTATGCGAAGCGCGTGCTCGGGGATTTCCGCACGTCGTCACTGGGTGACATCTGGCAGGGGTCCACGGCGCGGCAGCTTCGGGTCGACCTGAACAGCGGGGGATCGTCGTTCTGCGGGGACTGCCCGCTGAAGCTCCCGCTCGGCCCCGACGACCCGGTGCCGCAGCGCGACGTCACCGTGGGACCGCTGCCGAGCCGGCTGTACGTCGAGTGCACGGCCGCGTGCAACATCTCGTGCTTCCAGTCGTGCTGCGCGCCCGAGACCGGCATCACGCGCACGCGGCAGGCCGGCATGCTCGACTGGGACGTCTTCACCCGAGCCGTCGACGAAGCCGGACCGGCGCTGGTGCGCATCGACTTCTTCAACTACGGCGAGGCGTTCCTCCACAAGCGCGCCGTGGAGATGTGCGAGTACATCAAGACGAAGTTCCCGCACGTCTACCTCTACACGAGCACCAACGGGCTCGCCCTCACCGAGGAGAAAGCGCGGCGGCTGGTTCACTCCGGCATCGACGAGGTGACGTTCTCCATCGATGGAGCATCGCAGGACACCTACGTGAAATACCGGCAGCGGGGCAACTTCGACAAGGCGATGGCGAACCTCCGCGCGATGGCCGACGAGAAGCGCAGGGCCGGGCGCGACGTGCCGCACCTGAACTGGCGCTACATCCTCTTCAACTGGAACGACTCGGACGAGGAGATGGACCGCGCGCGGCAGATGGCCGCCGAAGTGGGCGTGGATCGCCTCTGCTGGGAGATCACGGACCACCCCGAGGACTCGTACTCGCGCCGCTTCGCGCCGGGCACACCCGACTACGAGCGGATCCGCCACGAGGTGTGGGACATGAGCGGGCTGGGCAACGCCATCCCGGGCACCACGCCCCGGGCGCAGATCGACGTTCGCACGCTCATCCCGGGCTTCCCGCTCCGCGCGAAGGCGGCGCAGCCCGTGAAGGTGAAGACGCGCGTGAAGAACCTCTCCGCTCGACCCTTCCGCGCCCAGGCGAGCTACGGCCGCCGGCTGGTCCGCCTGGGCGCGCAGCTGGTGGGCGAGGACGGCACGATGATCAACCGCGACCACGCGCGCGCCTGGCTGCCCGGGGACATTCAGCCCGGCGGGACGGCAGAGGTCGAGATCGAGGTGCCCGCCCCCGACAGACCCGGCCGCTACGCCCTCAAGTTCGACCTGGTCAGCGAGGGCATCGACTGGTTCGAGAAGTGCGGCTCACCGACGACGACCAGAACACTCGTCGTTCGTGAGCCGTAGGCCGCGCTCCGCACGGTAAGCCCTTGGTGAGCGGCCCGATGGCCGTGGCGAGGCCACCCCGCCCGTCCAACACCGTCGTGGCCGCGCCCGTTCCCATGGCGGCGCTCGTGGCCTGCGTGCCGCCCGCCCTGCGGGCGATGCGGTGCGTGAGACTCCCACTGAGCGGCGCGGAGCGAAGCGAGCGCCCACGCGCGGCGCCCACCGCAGGCCCACGCGCAGCACCCACCGCAGGCCTGCGCCCAGCGCCCACCGAGGGCCTAGTACCTGTCGAAGATGCGCTGCAGTTCCTTCGGCTCCCGCGTGCGCGTGAGCGCCAGCATGAGCAGCACGCGCGCCTTGTTCGGGGACAGATCGCGCGCGAGAACGGCACTCGGGTTCGCCACCGGATTGCCCACGATGCGGCCTCCGGGCACGTGCGAGGCCACGACCACGGGAACGCCGGCCGAAACGGCACGGACCACGGCCGTGCGCGCGCCGGCGCTCAGGCGACCGCCGGCGAAACCGGCCACGACGACGCCCGCGGGCTTCAGCGCCAGGACCCCATCCATCAACGCGCCGTCGAAGCCCGGGTAGTCCGTCAGCAGCGCGACGCTGGGGAGGGCCTCGACACCGCTGACGTCGAACTCGCTATCCCTGGTGTGCGGGCGCAGCGGGGCTCGATAGAACACCACGCCGTCGGGATCCACGAAACCGAGGAACCCGAGTTCAGGTGACCGGAACGTCTCGACCCGTCGGTTGTCGGTCTTCCACACGTCACGCGCGGCGGCGATGTGTTCGTTGAGCGCCACCAGCACGCCCTTGCCGGCGGCG
>CAUJDN010000107.1 GCA_963169195.1 Acidobacteriota bacterium
GCCTCCTTCACGGCGTGCTCGGAGCCGTACTGCATGAAGACCGCGTAGGGGATGACCTCGGCGCGAATGAAGCCGCGCTCGAGGTCCGAGTGGATGCGGCCGGCGGCCTGGCGCGCGTTCATGCCCCGCC
Source organism: Acidobacteriota bacterium (assembly GCA_963169195.1). Lineage (GTDB taxonomy): Bacteria > Acidobacteriota > Vicinamibacteria > Vicinamibacterales > UBA2999 > VFZN01. The sequence continues at coordinate 131 of CAUJDN010000107.1, forward strand.
GGATGGTCCACGCGCGCACCTCATCGGGTCCGACCGTGAAGAACGAGATGAGATCCAGCAGGTGGTAGGCCGTCCGGATGAACCGCGTGAGCGCCGACTCCCTGAGTCCGAGGTCCTGCAGGAATGCGGCCTGGTCGGCCGGCTCCAGGCTGCCGATCTCGGCCTCTACGCTCGCCGACAGCACGAGACCCTCGCCGTGCAGCGCGCCAATCCGCTCGGCCAGGTCGACGGGCATCGGCTGCGCCGCACGTGACTCGTCGCGATTCAGGGCGACGAGCAGCGGCCGGTCGGTGAGGAAGCCGTAGCCGCGCAGCGGCTCGCGATCGAGCTCCGCTGCCGGCACGGTCCGAAGCGGCCGTCCCTCCTCGAGCACCCGTTTCATCCGCTCGAACGGCCCGAGCTCGGGCTTGGGGCCGGGTTCCTTCTTCATGCGCTCCAGCCGCCGCTCGACGAGCTCGAGGTCGGCGAAGGTGCACTCCAGATGGAACGCCTCGAGGTCGCGCATCGGATCCGGGTCGGTGTCGAGCGCCGGATTCACGAAGTCGCGCAGCACCAGGCACAGGGCGTCCTGTTCCCGGATCTGCTGCAGGGCCTTCGTCGACAGGCCCTTCTTCTCGGACCCGTGCTCACCGGGCACGTCGCAGAAGGTGACCTCGGCGTAGGTGGTCTTCTTCGGCGAGAACATCCTGGAGAGGGCGTCGATGCGCTCGTCCGGCACCCGGACGGCGCCGAGGCGCAGCTCGCCGCCGAATGCCGTCGGCACGTCCAGCCCGGTCATGGTGTTGAACACGCTCGTCTTGCCCGAGCCCGCGAAGCCAACGAGTCCGATCTTCATCTCGAGTGTCTGGTTGCCTCGGCTCACGCCGGCGTGCCCGAGGGGGGTCTCGGAGCTCGCCGGGAGTCTCGATCAGCGTCTGATTGTAGCGTGCCTCGAAACGGAGACGCCCGGTCGCCCGCGGCGGGTCACGGCACCGAGATGCTGACCGGGACCGAATTGGCGCCGGCGCCACAGCTGTTCACGCCACGGACCTGGAACGTGTAGTCCCCTGGGGGCACCGGGCTCGAGATGGTGCGGGCGGCGAGCGGCACGCTGAGCGTGACCGCGCCCGAGACGTCCAGCACATAGCTGCCCACGGCCGGGCCCGCGGCAGGGGGTTCCCAGGAAACCGCCAGGAATCGGCCCGTCGCCGACACCGACAAGGTGGTCGGCACCTGGGGAACGCCCGAGCAGCTGCCGGGGAAGGTCAACGTGAGTGGTGCCGAGGCAGCGCTCATCCCCGCACCGTTCGCGGCCCGGACCGTGAACGTATAGGTGCCGTTTGGCACCCCGATGTAGGCGAAGCTCTCGGCTGGAGGCAGCGGCAGCGATGTGGTGACGGCACCGCTCACGTCGAGCACCATCGACGTGGGCACGCCTCCCGTCGGCGGATTGAACCAGCTGAGGCCGAGCGTGGACCCGTTCACGAGGCCGAGCAGGCGCGTGGGCGTGGCCGGCGGCTGCGGCACATTTACGAACACGCGGACCTCGTTGGTTGGATCGGTTCGACCGCTCGCGGTGAGCGCGTGAACGCGCACGTAGAACGCTCCTGTCGGCAGGTCCACGGTGAAGGTGGTCGCGGGGCTCCCGGTCGGCAGGCTGCCGAGCACCTGGCCCGGCACCACGCCGCCCTCGAGGACGTAGCCGGTGGCCGCGACGTTGGTGGGTGGATTCCAGCGGAACGTCGCGCGATTGCCCACGACCGACACGATGGCGAGGTTCGACGGCGTCGCGCTGGGCACCGGCGCGCCAAGGAAGGCCCCCGACGCGGATGCCAGCGTCAACCCCGCCGGCAGGGCGCCGAACGCGAAGCGGGCGCCGTGATTCGGCTGGCCGTAGTCGCACGAGATGCCGCCCCGGCAATCGAGGTCGAGCGTGAGGCTCACGCCGAGGGAGGAAAGCCCCGGCGGCAGGATCAGCTCCGTCTGCAGGACCCCGCCGAAGCCGCTGGCCAGCGAGGTCGTCCAGGTCGGTCCCGGCCCAAGGGGCAGCGGAGTCCACGCGCCCTCATAAAAGGCTACGCCCGCCTCGGTCACCTCGACACGGACCGACTGCCCCAGCGCGCCGCCGCCGCGGAGGGCCGGTGGGAGCGGATACGCGGAGCCAAGGCTGCTCAACGTCATCTGCCCACGTATCACGAAGGTCGGTGCGGTTGGGTGCGTCATCACACCACCTTCCATCCGGTAGGACACGGGCAGCACGATCGCCGACGCGGTGCTGTTCAGGAAGTAGACCGCCTCGGACAGCGCGTTGTTGGAGAATCCCGCGGGCGACCCGAAGAAGTTCACCGGGGTGTTGATCGCCGCGCCCGTCAACATCGCGGTCGCCAGGTCCACCGAGCCCGTCGCCGTGGCGCCAAAGGTGTCGCCTCCGCCAAAGCCAGGCATCGTCGCGAAGGTCGACGCCGACGTCACCCCCGGGCCTGTCGGCGTCCCTGAGACGCTGCCGAAGCCGCCGTCGTTCACCGTCGTCAGCACCCCGTTGTTCAGGCTGGCGATCGCGGAGTAAACGTTGGGACCGCGGTGTGCCGAGGCGGCCGCCTGGGAGTACACCCAGGTCTGGGCCAGCGCGGGCAGGGGCAGGACGGTCAGTGCAGCGAGCAGGAACGGCCACGGGCGAGGCTTCATCGACGGCTCCTTGGGAGAGGGTTCATCCCAACAGGCGCAGTCCGGCTGGAAAGTGAATCAGGTGTGCCCTTCTGCTATCGTTTTTCCCGGGCATGGGCGACACCCCCGGCGACATCACCCTGCTCCTCGAGGCCTGGGGCCGCGGGGAGCGCGACGCGCTGCACCAGCTGGCGCCCCTCGTCTACCCGCACCTCCAGCGGCTGGCTGCCTCGTACCTCCGGCGCGAATCGAACGCCCGCACGCTGCAGGCGACGGCGCTGGTCAACGAACTGTTCATCAGCCTGCTGGCGCGGCGCCAGGCGCGCTTCACGGACCGGCAGCACTTCTACGCGCTGTCGGCCACGCTCATGCGGATGGCGCTCGTGGACCACGCACGCCGCACGTGCGCCGGGAAGCGGGGCGGGCAGGCCGAGGTCGTGCCCCTCCACGACGAGCTGCCCTGGGTGGATGCCGCGGGGGCCGCCATGCTCGACTTCGACCGGGCCCTGTCGGAACTGGAGCAGAGCGACCCCGAGCGCTTTCAGGTGGTGAGCGCCCGTTACGTGCTCGGCTGCACGGCGGACGAGACGGCCGAACTGCTGGGGGTCTCGCGGGTCACGGTGAACCGGCGTGCGCGCTCGGCGCGCGCGTGGCTCGCCCGGCGCCTGGGTCTCGACCCTGGTGCGGAGCCAGCGCGCGCCCCGATTGCGCCTGAGGTGTCATGATTCCCGAGACCCGCTGGGCGCGCGTGATGGAGCTGTTCGAGGCGGCAGTGGAGTGGCCTCCCGCCGAGGTCGAACGTCGCCTCCGGGATCTCGAAGCGGACGCCGCGATCCGCGCCGAGGTCCTAGGCATGCTCCGCGCAGACGCCGCAGCCGAGCACCTGAGCGCCGCCTCGCGCACGGCCGGTGGTGCCCCCGGCACCGCGGCCGCGACCGGACTGCCGCGCGCGCTTGGCGCCTACACGCTGGTCCGCGTCCTCGGCAGCGGCGGGTTCGGCACGGTGTACGAAGCCGTCCGGCCCATGCCGGACGGGCCCATGCGCGTGGCCGTCAAGCTGCTGCACGCGGAGGTCTCGACGCCCGACGACCTCGCGCGCTTCGAGCGCGAGCGCTACCTGCTCGCCAGCCTCGATTCGCCCGGCATCGCGCGCTTCGTCGAATCGGGCCAGGACCAGGCCGGCCGGCCGTACCTCGTGATGGAGCTGGTCGAGGGCGAGCCGATCGACCAGTACTGCGACGCGAAGCGCCTGGGCGTGAGGGATCGGGTGCGGATGATGGCCGCGGTGTGCCGTGACGTCCAGGCGGCGCATCAACGCCTGGTCGCCCACCTCGACCTGAAGCCGTCGAACATCCTCGTGACTGCCGAGGGCCAGGCGAAGATCGTGGACTTCGGCACCTCGAAGCTGCTCGCCGATTCCGAGGGTGTGACGACGACGATCCGGCTGACGCCGCACTACGCCAGCCCGGAACAGCTGCGGCACGAGCCGGTGTCGGTCGCGTGCGACACCTACAGCCTGGGGCTCATCCTGTACGAGCTCTCGACGGGGGCCTGGCCCTTCGGCGGCAAGGGATCGTTTGTCTCGACCGCCGAACGCATGCTGGGGCGCGACGCACCCGGACGCCTCACCGAAACCGTCACGCCGGAGACGGCGGCACAACGCGGCACGACCGTGGCCCGGCTGCGGTCGGAGCTCGCCGGCGACCTCGAGGCGATTCTGCACAAGGCGCTCGCACCCAGTCCGCGGGCACGCTACGCGACCGCCGGTGCGCTAGCCGACGACCTGGAGGCACTCGTCGAGGGCCGGCCCGTGTCGGCCCGCCGGCCGACATTGGCGTATCGCGCGACGAAGCTCGTCGCGCGGCACCCAGTGGTCTCCAGCGCGGCGGCCCTGGCCGTCGCGGTGATCGGCGCGCTTGCGGGCTACGGGTGGTCGCAGCAGCAGCGCGCGCTGGACGAGGGGTGGCGCGCGCGGCAGACCGTGGACTTCCTCTACCGCATGCTGTCGGCCGCGAGCCCGGAGAACGGCGGCCGCCGCGGCATGACGCTTGCGGAGCTCGTGACCCGGGCCGACACCTGGCTCGAGACCGACACCGACCTGCCGGACGATGTGCGCGCCGGCGTGCAGAGCGTGCTGTCGTACGTGACGTTCAGTGAGGGGGAGGAGGCGCGGGGGCTCGACATGGCGCGTCGCGCGCTCGACCGCGCGCGGGCGGGAACGGACCCGCAGGTCCACTCGGCGGCCATCGGCAACCTCGTCTTGCTGCACGTCTTCGCCGGCCGCTGCCCGGAGGCGGTTGCGCTCGGGGCCGAGTGGGATCAGGCGGCTGCCCGCCTCCCGGCCGATCGCGAGGCGCGGGCGGTGATCGTCTACCTGGTCGGCCGGGCGCGGCTGGTGTCGCGCTGCGAGAACGATCCGGCGCGTGCAGCGGCGCTGGCCGGCCGCGCGGTGGAGATGCTCCTTCGGGCGTCGGAACGTGACGTGTCCCGCATCGACCGCGCATCCACGCTCGTGGCGCACGCCGGCCACCTCGCGGATGCGGGGCAACCCGCCGAGGCGCGCGCAGCGATCGACGAAGGGCTGCGCTTGGTCGAGAACCACCCGGACGGAGACACGGTGCGCCTGTCGCTGCTGCGGCTGCTCGCCAACCTGGCCGCGACGGCCGGGGATTTCAGGACGGCCGCCCGTGCGCTCGAGGAAGCCGTGCGCATCGCGCCCGGCCGCAGCACGCCCTTCGCGGAAGTGCGGCTCAAGGCGTCGTGGGCGGCGCGGCTGGCCCAGTCGGGCGAGCGGGAGCGGGCCCTGGCCCTCGCGCGCGATGTCCGCGACGAGGCCGAGCGGCGGATGGCGGAGTTCGCCGCCTCGCGTTGGATGATCCTGATCGACGTCGCCGACGCGATGATGGAAGCGGGCGACTGCTCCGAGGTGCCGGGGCTGCTGGCATCCGCAGACGGCCTCGCCGGTGCCGGGATGCCGACGGCGTGGCGCGTCGTGCGGCTGAAGGTGGACGCGCTCTGCCGTGCGCAGGCCGGTGACGCGGCTGGCGCGCAGGCGCGGGCGGCCGAGGCCCTCGACGTGGGCGCGACGCTCCTGGCGGCGGCGCCGATCACCGAGCGGCGCCTTCGGGCACTCGTAGGCCCGGCTCACTGACGCCACGAGGTCACAGCCACGAGAATCGTGCCCCGCCGCTACGGGATTGACCGACGAGCGGTTTCAGACGAAGCTGGGCGCATGACTGTGCGCCCCGGATTGCGAATCGTTCCTGCCACGGTGCTCGTGGCGCTGGTGACTGCCTGCGCGGGCTCGGGGCCCGCGCCCGAGCGCCGCGAGTTGACACTCGACGGGCCGGAGGTCAAGGCCGCCCTCGATGCCATCTCAGCGGAGCGCGTCCGGCAGCACATGAGCACGCTGGCCGACGATGCGCTCGAGGGGCGGGGGCCGGGGACGGATGGGTACGAAGGGGCACTGCGCCATGTTGAGTCGACGCTGAAGTCGCTGGGGGTGGAGCCCGCCGGCGAGGGCGGGACCTATCGGCAGCGGGTTCCGCTCCGGGGCGGCAAGGTGGTCGAGGACGCGAGCGCCCTGAAGGTGACGTCGCGCTCCGGCACGAAGACGCTGATCTACGGGGTGGACTACCTGCTCGGGGCCGATCACCTGCGCGAGCAGGTCGCCGTCGACAACGCGCCCGTCGTCTTCGTTGGTTACGGCGTGAGCGCTCCCGCCCTCGGCTACGACGACTACGCCGGCGCTGGTAGCATCGAAGGCAAGGTGGTGGCCTACCTCAGCGGCGCGCCGCCCAGCCTGCCGAGTAACGAGCGCGCGTACTACTCGTCCGGGGCGGTCAAGGACGCGGAGGCCGTGAAGCGCGGCGCCGTGGGCACGGTCAGCTTCACGTCGCCGGACGACCCGCGCTTCCGGTGGGACGTGAGCGTCGCCTCCAACAAGCAGGGCAGCTTCGCCTGGGTGGATGCGCAGGGCAATCCCAATCGCGGCAACCCGGCGCTCCGCGGTTCGGTGTCCCTGAACCATTCGGGCGTGCAGGCGCTCTTCGCGGGCACCCCGAAGCCGCTTGCGGAGGTGTTCAAGGACGGCGCGGCCAGCAAGCCGCAGGCATTCGACCTGCCGACGCGCCTGTCGGTCACGACGCGCACCACGCATCGCGATGTCGAAAGCGCGAACCTCGTCGGGCGTGTGGCCGGCAGCGATGCTGCGCTGCAGGGCGAACACGTCGTCTACGTCGCCCACGTGGACCACTTCGGGCGCGGCGTCGCGATGAACGGCGACGACATCTACAACGGCGCGCACGACAACGCCTCGGGCGTGGCCATTGTCCTGGAAGTGGCGCGCGCCTTCACCGCGCTGCCGGTGCGCCCCCGCCGCTCGGCGCTCTTCCTGTTCGTCACCGCGGAGGAGTGGGGCCTGCTCGGCTCGGACTACTTCGCGCGGAATCCGACGGTGCCGCGCGAGAGCCTCGTGGCCAACCTCGCGCTCGACATGCCGTTCCTGTTCCACCCGCTGCTCGACATCGTGCCGTACGGCGCGCAGCACTCCACCCTCTCCGGGCCGGTGTCGCGCGCGGCGCAGCACCTCGGCATCGGGCTCGCGGAGGATCCCATCCCCGAGCAGGTGCTGTTCATCCGGAGCGATCACTACAGCTTCGTCCGCCAGGGCATCCCCTCGCTCTTCATCAAGAGCGGATTCCAGACGGGCGATCCGGCAAAGGACGGCGCGGCCATCAACGCGGCGTATCGGCGGGACGTGTATCACAAGCCCAACGACGACATGTCGCAGCCGTTCGACTTCGAGGCCGGAGCCGTGCACGCCCGGCTCAACTTCCTGACGGGATGGCTGGTGGCGCAGGACACGGCACGACCGGCCTGGAACCCCGGGGATTTCTTTGGCGGGTTGTTCGGGCAATCGGCGTCCGCCACTCACTGAGAGGAAGCCCGCCGCGGTTCAGCCAGACGAGGAATGGCACGTCATCGTGCTCGACTTCGCGCGGGCCGCGCCGCCCGTCTCGCCGCGAGTATCCTGATCGCGTGACGATCCACCTCGTCGACGGCACCTACGAGCTCTTCCGCCACTTCTACGCGCTGCCGCCGGCGAAGAACCGCGACGGCGAGGAGATGGCCGCCGTGCGCGGCGTGATGTACTCGATTCGCGCCCTCGTGCAGGAGGGCGCCACGCACATCGGCATCGCGACGGACCACGTCATCGAGTCGTTCCGCAACGACCTGTGGCCCGGCTACAAGACCGGGGAGGGCATCGATCCCGCGCTGTGGGCACAGTTCCCGCTGCTCGAGGAGGCGCTGCGCGCCTGGGGCCTCGTGGTGTGGCCAATGGTGGAGGTCGAGGCCGACGATGCGCTGGCGTCGGCGGCGGCGAAGGCGGCCCAGGACCCCCGCGTGGACCAGGTGGTCATCTGCTCCCCCGACAAGGACCTGGCGCAGTGCGTGCAGGGCACGAAAGTCGTCCAGCGGGATCGCGTGCGGAAGACGACGCGCGACGAGGCAGGCGTCGTCGCGAAGTTCGGCGTGCCGCCGGCGTCGATTCCCGACTACCTGGCCCTCGTGGGCGACTCCTCCGACGGCTTCCCCGGGCTCCCGGGCTGGGGGCCGAAGTCCGCGGCTACGGTGCTTGCGAGGTTCGGGCACGTCGACGCCATCCCTGATGACCATCGCGCATGGGGCATCGACGTGGCCCGGGCAGCATCGCTCGCGGCGACGCTGGCGCGCGAGCGGGATCGCGCGCGGCTGTTCCGGCAGCTCGCTACGCTGCGGACCGACCTGCCGGTGTTCGAGTCCATCGACGACCTGGAATGGCGTGGGCCCACGCCGGTGCTGCCGGCGCTCCGCCGCCGGCTCGCGCTGGACGATTGATGGGCGGGAGGTCCGTTGTCAGCCGCGATCGGTTCTTCTGCGGCGGTGGACGGAGCGGGAAGGTGAGGGTCGTCCGGCGGGTGCGCTAGACTGCGAGCATGACGCGCGCCCGCCGCCCGACGCGCCGCCCGCGCCCGGCCTGGACGCGCTGGCGGCAGTCGCGCCTGCTCGATCTCCGGCTGCGCGACCTCGGACTGGAGATCGGCGACACCTGGGTCGCGCAGTGCACCTCCGAGCTCGAGCACGACCTCGAGCGCCGCGGCCTGCGTTTCCGCCCACACTACTGGTTCTCGACCGACTGGTTCACGCCCGACGGCGTGCCGGGCATCGCCATCCCGTTCTATCTCGGGCATCCGAAGCTGATGCGGCTCGAGCGGTCGCAGATGCTCGAGGTGGAGGGCGGCACCCACGACAGCTGCCTGAAGATCCTGCGGCACGAGTGCGGCCACGCCATTCAACACGCCTACCGGCTGCAGCTGCGCGCCGGGTGGCGCCGCACCTTCGGGAGCCCCGGGCGGAAGTACCCGACCGAGTACCGCCCGAACCCGGCCAGCCGCCGGTTCGTGCAGCACCTGCGCCTCTACTACGCGCAGAGCCACCCCGTGGAGGATTTCGCGGAGACCTTTGCCGTCTGGCTGCAGCCGCGCGCGCTCTGGCGCAAGCGATACGCCGGATGGCCGGCCCTCCGCAAGCTCGAGTACGTGGACCAGCTCATGGCCGAGATCGCGGCGATCACCCCTGCGGTCCGCACGACGCGCCGAGTCGAGAGCCTGCCCTCGCTCGGCACGACGATCCGGGAGTACTACCGTCAGAAGCGCGAGCAGTACTCGCTGGAGCACTCCGACATCTTCGACCGGGATCTCCTGCGCCTGTTCTCGGACGACCCCCGGCACCGCCAATCCGAGCGCGCGTCGGCCTTCCTGCGCCGCAATCGCGCCGACATCCGGCGGCTCGTCTCGCGCTGGACGGGCGAGTACCAGGTGGCCGTGGACCAGGTGCTGGCCGACATGATCGGCCGCTGCCGCGAGCTGAAGCTGCGCGCCGTCGGTCCCGAGCGCCGCCTGCGGATGGACGCCGCGCTCATGCTCACGGTCAGCACGATGCACTTCCTTCACAGCCACCGGAGGTGGGTCGCGCTGTGAGGAAGCTCCGCGTCCTCGTGCTGGTGCACCCCGACCTGGTCCCGCCCGACTCGCCGTCCGGGCTCTCGGACGAGGAGTTCCATGCCGTCAAGACGGAGTACCACGTCGTCCAGACCCTGCGCGCGTTGGGCCACGAGGTGCAGGTGCTCGGCGTCCAGCACGAGCTGAGCCCCATCCGGCAGGCCGTCGAGGCCTGGGACCCGCACATCGTCTTCAACCTGCTCGAGGAGTTCTACGGCATCAGCGAGCTGGACCAGCACGTCGTGAGCTACCTGGAGCTGCTGAGGGTGCCGCACACGGGCTGCAATCCGCGCGGCCTGACCATCACGCGCGACAAGGCGCTCTCGAAGAAGATTGCCGCCTATCACCGCATCCACGTGCCGCGCTTCGCGACGTTCCAGCGCCGGCGCCGATGGCGGTCGCCCAGGGACCTCCAGTTCCCCCTCATCGTGAAGAGCCTCACGGAGGAGGCCTCGCTCGGCATCTCCCAGGCCTCGGTCGTCTACTCGGACGAGGAGCTCCGGGAGCGCGTCGCGTTCATCCACAACAAGGTGGAGAGCGATGCCATCGCGGAGGAGTTCATCGAAGGGCGCGAGCTCTACGTGGGCGCGCTCGGCAACCAGCGCGTGACCGTGCTGCCGCCGTGGGAGCTGCTGTTCGAGAACCTGGCGCCGGGGGCGCTGCCGATTGCGACAGCCCGCGTGAAGCACGACCCGCGCTACCAGGAGGAGCGCGGCATCTTCCAGCAGGAGGCGACCGACCTGCCGGACGGCGTGGCGGATCGGCTGGTCCGGACGACGCGGAGGCTGTATCGCCTGCTGCACCTGACCGGCTACGCGCGCATCGACTACCGGCTGCGCGGGGACGGCACGCTGTTCTTCCTCGAGGCCAATCCCAATCCGGAGATCGCGCCGGAGGAGGAGTTCGCCTCGGCAGCCGCAGCCGCGGGGGTTCCATACCCGCAGCTGATCCAGACGATTCTCAATCTCGGGCTGCGCGCGTCGCGCTGGTGAGGTGTCGGGAGAGGACGCGAAGCCGAAGGGCCAGGGCCCCACGGCTTCGCGGTCGCTCACCTATCGGCAGACGACGTCGCCGTCGTCGATGGCCCTGCCGATGAGCGCGCCGGCGCCGGCGCCGAGGATGGCGCCCAGCGTCCTGGACCCTCCCGGCGCGATGACGTGCCCCAGCACGCCGCCCGCCATCCCGCCGATGATGAGGCCCGTGGTGCCATCATCGCGCTCGCAGTAATAGCGGTTGTCCGAGCCACGGTAGATGCGGTCGTTGCGGCCGAGGCGCCGCGGGCGATAGCGGCCGCTGTCGTGGCGGTACGCGCGGGCGGGATCCCAGTAGCCGCTGCGTGAGTCGTCGCGGCCCGTGCGCCATCCCCGGCGGTGGTCGCGCCGGTCGCGCCACCCGTCGCGTTGATCCCACCGGTCCTCGTAGCGATCCCGGCGGTCCCTGCCCTGGGCCATGGCCGGCGCCGGCTGCAGCCCGACGAACGAGGCGAGCAGCAGGGCCACGGTTGCGGTTCTGAAGCGGTGCATGCGGATCGTCCTCCCGGCGGTCAGGGATTGACCTGATGGGACAGGCTGCAAGGGCCGTACCGCCGACGGCACGCCAGCAGACCGCAGGGTTCCCGACGTGAATCGCGCGGAGGACGAACGGCGAGGACGGCGGACGGGGACAGATCGTCCCCGATGAGGGACCTGCAGCCCCCGGCCAGGGACCGCGTGCGGGCGCGCTGCCGGCTCAGCGCACCAGGCGCCGCTCTTCCCGGACGAGCACGTAGTCGGTGTTCTGCATCTCCGCGAGCGCCTGCTCGTAGAGCTGCCGGGACGCGGCGGACCTGGTCTCGCGCATGCGCCCCGCGAGACTGCCGACATGATAGGCGTCGGGTCGCACCACCACGGTGCCGACGACGGCCACGGTGCCCGGCGGGATGGTGCCCGTGTAGTCCAGCGTCGCCGTCTCGTCCTGATCGAGCCGCGTGTCGGCGATCTCCCGCCATTCACCGCGCTCGAACGCGACACGGCGCGCGATGAGCCGCTCGGCGACGACGGGGCCTGCGCCATATCGGTTCACCATCTGGATCCGCATCCAGACCTCCGGCACGATGTAGGTCGGGAAGGCATGGCCCGTCTCGGTGTTGGTGAGCGTGAGCCGGCTCTCGACCCTGTCTCCCGCCGCCCGGGCGTCGAAGGTCCACCGGACGCCGCTGCGCACGGTCTCCGGGTCGTGAATGCCGCGGAACAGGTGCCGGCGCCCGGGCATGTGGCAGGTCTGGCACGTCTTGCCCTCGCGCGCGGCTCGCGACGCACGCCACTCCACGATCGTATTCTGCAGGAACGCCCCGTTGACCTTGGGTGCGTTGCCTTCGGCGAACTGATGGCAGCCGGCGCAGAAGTCCGCGCTCTCGAAGAAATCGCGCGTGTTGACCGCGCCGTGCGGCGAGGGGTACCGCGCCACGAGGGGCGCGATGGT
>CAUJDN010000108.1 GCA_963169195.1 Acidobacteriota bacterium
GGGGCGCACGCCCTCCACGCGGATCCGCCAGGCATCGTCCAGGCGGCGCACGGACACCTGGATGCGGCGCGGATCCCGACCCACGTCCACCGCGACCGTGCACGCATCGGTCGCCGTCACGTGCAGCCGCCAGCCGTCGCGCCCCGCCAGCCAGCGCCCAACCGTGGTGACCGGCGCGAACCAGGATCCATCCTCGCGCCGGCGGAACCACTCCCGCTCCGGCGCATTCGGCGCGAGGTGAGCGAGCAGGCCGGGTGCAGGCGGCTCACCTGCGGCAGCGAGATCCGAGCCGAGCCCTGCGGGCAGCAGCGCGCGGACCGCTCGCGCGGCCGCCGCGCGATGCTCCCTGGCCAGTTCGTGCGCGCCCCGGCGCTCCAGCACGCTGGCCAGCGACAGGCGCGCACCGCGCAGGTACGGATGGTGCTCGCCCAGCGCACGCTTGAGCGGCCCGATCACCGCGGCGAGGCTCTGCTCGGCTGTGATGGCGTCGCCGCGAGCCGCCCGGGCCCAGGCCTGCCGCAAGGCGACCTGGCCGACCCGTGGGTCGTCGCCCGGCACGCGCGCGCCCCACACGCCCCGAACATCGTCGAGGTGCGCGAACGCTGCGATGAACTCCCGCATCAACGTCAGGAACTCGGCGCCCTCGATGCCGGCGTCCACGCGGATCGTCTCCTGCCGCGTCAGGCCATGCCACTCGATCGCCGGCTTCGGCTCCGAGGCCTGCGCGACCCAGAGCCCTCCCACGGCGAGGAGCGCCACGAACGCGGCCGGGAGGCCCCACGCCGCATGACGGCGCCAATCGGTGGACGTATCCTCCACACCGAGCGCACGCCGCAGATCCGTTGCCACGCGGTCCAGCGTGAGCCGCCCTCCGCTGCGAGCCGACGCCAGCCGAGCGGCCAGGTCGGCGACGGCCGGGGGTACGTCGGGCCTCAGCTCCCGGATGCGCGTGCGAACAACGGCCACATCCGGCAGGTACTCCGTCAACGGGCTGGCCGACAGGCACTCGTACAGCACCGCACCGAGGCGTCCCGCAACCTCGGCATCGGTGGGCCGGCGATCGAGCGCCCCGGTGGCCGCCGGGTGCCATCGCCACTGCCCTCGCTCGTCCCTGGCGATGTGCGCCGTGTCCAGCGATCCGATGACACGCCCCAGCTCGCCCGCGCCGAGCGCGCTGGCATCGGCGCAGAGCTCGAGGGCGACGACGAGAGCGACCGGTGTCGCGAGCGGCCCATGAACGGCCATCCACGCGGCAAGCGATGGGAGGGCGGCTGTGGCACTCATGGTCGTTCCGGCCACGCGAACTCCAGACCCGACGCGAATGCCGCCAGGGCCCCGCCGACGTCAAGGGGCCTGTCCACCGCAAGGGTCCCGAGCATCACTCCCGAAGGCGTGAAGTTGTCGAAGTACATCCGATCGCCCTCTCCCGCGTCCCGGAACACCCAGAGCGTGCCGTCCGCCGGATCGACGGCAATCCCGTAGCTGTGGAGGCCCAGCACTATCGTCCTCTGCCTGCGCCCGTCGAGGCCCCACCGTTCGGCGTGCCGGGTCCCATCGCCTCCGAATCGTGTGACCCACAGCGCCTGCGCACGGCCGTCGAAGGCGATCCCGTGGTACAGCGTCGAGGTCACGTCCACGGCCGACGCCCCCAGCTCGAACAGCACCTCACCGGCTCGCCACTCGAGGTCGTAGCGATGGATGGCTGGCGGTGCCAGCGCCCGCGACCCGATGGGATCGAGCAGCGTCGAGTCCTGGCGGAGGGCGTAGTTGAATCGCCCATCGGTCGTGCCGTCGTAGAAGCAGCAGATGTCCTCCGCCGGGAGCGGGGCGCGCCCGGGCGTGCCGCCGGGGCCGAGCCACGCCCCGCCAACCCACGGCGGATGGCTGGCCCTCGTGCGGACACCCCAGTGCGTGGACACCGCAATGGCGTGCGCGCCCGGGCCGCCGCCCGGCAGCAGCCGCAGGCTGGTGCCCTCGAGGACGCCAATGCCGCCATCGAAGGTGAGATAAAGCGGGCTGATGGGCGGCACGGCCAGGCCCGCTGCCCGTCGTGCGGCGCGCCCCGGACCCGTATTCCACCCGAGCCACACCAGGAGCAGCGCGCTCGCCACCGCCGAGGCCGTCGTCAGCACGCGCCGCCGCCAGCGCCGCCACCGGCGGACGGCCGAGGGCACGACCTTCGCCCGCTGCCCGATGGCAACGCTCAGCGCGTCGCCGAGCGCCGCTTCCATCTCCTGCGAGTGGCCGTACCGAAGGCCAGGGCTCGGCGCGCATGCGCGCTCGATCACGTCACATGCGGCGGCGGGCATGTCCGGGCGCTGGTCCACGAGGCGCCGCAGTGGCCCGGCACGATGCGCGGCCTCGAGGCCTGCGAGATCCACGGCCGTCACCGGGTAGCTGCCCGTCACCAGGTGATAGAGCAGCACGCCGAGGCCGTAGATGTCGCTCTGCACCGACGCGGGAGCGCCTGCCAGCACCTCCGGCGCCATGTAGAGCGGCGTGCCCACGCCGCCGACCAGGCCCGCACCCTGATTGGGGTCGTGACCCGCCCCGAAGTCCATCAGCACGAGCCGCCCGCCGCGCTGCCGGACCACGTTGCGCGCCTTCACGTCGCGGTGCAGCATGCCCGCCGCGTGCACGGCCGCGAGCGCCCCGGCGAGATCGATGCCGACGAGCAGGGCCTCCTCGACGCTCATGGTGCCATCCCGCGCCACCACATCGTCCAGGCTGTCGCCCTGCACCAGCTCCATCCACAGCCCGGAGATGTCGTTGAAGGTGTCCACGCCGTAGACGTTGACGATGTGCGGATGGTGGAGACGGGCGAGGAGGCGGCCTTCCTCGATGGCGGCGTCCGTGGAGGCGCTGTCGGGATCGAAGAGCTTGAGCGCGACCTCGCGCGCCAGGCGCGTGTCCCACGCCCGGTAGACCGTGCCGCTCGTTCCGCGGCCGATCTCCTCGCGGATCTCCAGGTGCCCCCAGCGCGTGACATCCCGGGACGGCGCCCCGTCGCCGAAGAGCACGGCGCTCGACGCCCGCCCGACGGCACTCAACACGCGCAGGGTCTCGAGTGAGGGATCCTCATCCGGCCGAGGCGCGAGCGACACGTCGATGGGCTCGCCAGCCAGCAGTGCGTGCAGCGCGCGTTCGAAGTCT
>CAUJDN010000109.1 GCA_963169195.1 Acidobacteriota bacterium
TTGCGGCGATGTGCCAGCTCGTCCGCGAGGTCCTTGCGAAACACGACGACGGCCTCGGCCGTGAGCGTCCCGTTCTTGGTCGCGCCAAACGCCAGCGCGTCCACGCCCAGGCGCCACGACAGCTCCGCCGGCGGGCAGCCAAGCGCCACGAGGGCATTGGCGAAACGCGCGCCGTCCATCTGCACCGCGAGCCCGTGCCGACGGGCGACGTCGACGAGGGCGCCGAGCTCGTTCAGCGTGTAGACGCTGCCGGCCTCGGTAGCCTCGGTCACGCTCAGCACCGAGGGCTTCCCCGCATGCGTCGTCAGGCGCACCTGGGCATCGAGCTGCTCGGGAGCGAGCTTCGCGCCGGGCCCATCCACCGTCAGCAGCCGCGCGCCGCCGGTGAAGAACTCCGGCGAGCACCACTCGTCGCGGACGATGTGGGCGAGGCGATGGCAGAAGATGACGCCCCACGGGGGCGTGACCACCCCCAGCGACAACCCGTTGGCGGCCGTCCCCGACGACACGGGGAAGACAAAGGCCTCGTGCTCGAAGACCTCCGAGAAGCGCGGGTTCAATCGCGCGGTGATGGGGTCGTGGCCGTACGGATGCGTCGGCATGTCGTTCACCCGCGCCATGGCCTCGAGGATGGCGGGCGGGCAGCCGAGGATGTTGTCTGAACGGAAGTTCATGGCCGTCGGGCAACTTCGATGACCGCCCGGGCCGGTGCCTCGGTCACGGTGACTCGAATCGCGGGCGGCTCGCCGCTGACGTAGACGAAGGCCGGCCGTGCGCCGGCGGCACCCTCCGCGGACTCGACGCGCCGGAACTCGGACGCACGCCGCAACTTGTCGAGCGCGCCCGGCGCGAGGATTACGGCGAGGCGGTGCGCGGCGTCGCCTGGGCCAGCCGCCGCGTTCGGCCCGGCAGCGTCTCGGCGCTCCACGAGGTCGAACGCGGTGCCGAGGATCTCGCCGTTCTCGCGATCCGAAAGGGAGACCGCAGAGAGGGCGGCCTTGACCACCTCGAAGGGGTCCGGCGCCGTGCGTGTCGCGGAGGTCTGGGCCGCCACCGGCACGAGCGCTCCCGCCGTGGCGGCGGCACAGGACACCGCGAGGGCACGGCGGAACACGTACCACACGACGGCCAGGAACGGCCCTGACGGCGGGCGCCGATCGTGCGTCGCGAGCAGTCCCACGCCGCCTATCAGTCCACGAGGTTCCAGAGGTAGGTGCCCCCGACGGCGACGCGCCAGAAGTTGAAGTGCCTGGGACGGGACGGATCGGGGTGATCGGCGAGTGTCGTGAGGTAGCGGACGTCGCCACGGACGGCAAACGACTCGCGCAGCACGTACTGCACGCCGCCACCGGCCGACCACCCCCAGTCGGACCAGGCGCGCACCTCGGCACACCCGGAGGCGCACGTCCGCCCGCGAAGTCCGCCGAGCCCGGCGACGAGGAAGGGCCGCAGCCTGCCATGCGGCCACATGCCCATCACGTTCAGCATGTAGCTCTGCACGTTCAGTCCGCCCGTACGGCCTCGGTCGTTGTCGGCATACCCGAAGTCGACTTCGGCACCCCAGCCGGCCTCCTCGAGGATGGCGATCGACGCGCCCGCCGACAGCGTGCTGCCGCGGTCGTCGCTCCCGCTCGCCGCGCCAAGGTGCGCGGTGGCCTGTCCGCCCAGGGGACCGAGGCTCACCTGGGCCGCGACAGGCGCATGGGCAAGCAGCAGTCCCGCCAGAGCGAGGGCGCCGCGTGCGGAGCCGGTCATGGCTTCTCCATCCCGTGTTTGTTCTCGGTTCTCCAGCGTGTGCTCACGACGTTCTCCGGTCCGGTCTCAAAACAGGGCGTGACCCTCGGTGCGCAGCCAGCGCCTCGCCTCGACCAGGCGCGGGCAGGCCGCGGCCACGAGCCGCCAGAAGCGGGGTGAGTGGTTCAGTTCGTGCCGATGCATCAGCTCGTGGAGCATGACGTACTCACGCACGAAGTCGGGGACAAGGACGAGCCGCCAGTTGAGGGCGATGCTGCCCCGACGTGAGCAGGAACCCCAGCGCGATCGCTGGTCACGGACGGTCACGCGGTGCACGGTGATGCCATGGATCTCGGCGAGACCCAGCAGTTGCGGCGGCAGTTCCGCCTTCGCGCGGCGGCGAAGCACCGGGACGTTGGCGGGAACGACGCGTGGCCCGAGGCAGCGGCGCGCCTGCTGTTCGGCAATCCACGCGCGGCTGGCATCGACGAACCGCTGCGCCTCGCGCTTCGAACCCCACCGCGGCAACGTCACTCTGAGCGACCCGTCGTCCAGCACGCGAAGGATGTAACGCCGCGCCCGGCGATGGCGCACGAAGCGCGGAACCGGCTCGTCGCTGGTCAGCGGGAGGGGCAGTTGCATGGCCGGGGACAAAGATACCAGAGAGTGCGAGGGTGCAGGGGTACACGGGTGCAGGGGTGCAGGGGACGGGTGCCTGTCTCAGCGACCCGCGAACGAGACGCCGAGCCAGATGACGTGGGCGTTCACGCCCGGGTTGACGGCTTGCTGGTTGCCGTTCGAGATGTGCTGGAACCGGTAGGCCGTGACCAGCCCGACGCGTGCGGCGGGGCGCCAGCGCAGGCCGAAGGCGCCGTGGCTGAGGAAGTTGACCCGCTTGGTGCCTTCAGGCACTGGTGCTCCGGTGACGAGACCGCCGAAGGCGAACTCGACGAAGGGGGCCACGCGCGGGCGGGGCATGAACCGCCAGCGCCAGACCAGCGGCGAGATGCCGATGCCCGCCGTGCCCGTGGGACGGTCCTGCCAGAAGAAGGGCATGGCCTCGACGCCCCACATCAACCGGCCGCGCAGCAGGCCGGGGCCCAGGTCACGGGTCAGGTCGCGCGCCCACGACGCCGCGGTCGCCGTGTAGCGCTGCCCGCCGCTCGACTGGAACAGCGCGATGCCCCAGGCGTAGCCCGCGCCCAGCATCCACTGATCGCCGCGCGGCGCGCCGGTCCCGTACCCGAGCGAGCACGTCACGGCCAGCGGGCCTTCGGTGTTCATCGCGTCCACAGGGCGGCCGGGGTCACGAACGGCGCGGCCCGGGTCGGGCTCGACGTTCATCCCGATTACGGGATGGACAACGACATCGATGGTGGAGGGCCCGTCGGCGCGGGCATCCAGGCACACCGCCAGGCCGCTGGCAGCGCGGTGACGCAGCGTCACGCGGCCCGGGGCCACCGAGGGCGCCGCCGAGTGGAGCGCCAAGGTCACCGGCGCGGCCGGGAGCGCCGCGCTTCGATAGACGAGCCGCCACTGCGCCGAGTCGTCCGTCCCTTCGCGCACCAGCGACCACTCGCGCCGCGCCGCGTCATCGGGGACGCGACAGGTTGTGACGGTGGCTGGCGGAGGGGCTGGGGGCATGGAGGGGCAGCGGTGCAGGGTCAGGGGTGCAGGGTGCAGGGGTGCAAGGTGCGGGATGCAAGGGGAAGGTACACCGGTGCAGGGCCGCACATGGGCGCCTGGCTGCACCCGGCTCCCTTGCACCCTACACCATTGCACCCCTGCACCCGGCCTTGGCCTACCCCACCCTTTCAGCAAACGTCAGCAGGTGCCCATCCGGGTCGGTGACGGCGAACTCGCGCATGCCGTAGAACTGTGTCTTGAGCGGCATCACCACCGGCGCGTGCGGTGCCACCGCGGCGTGCAGCCCGTCCACGTCCGACACGACGAAGAACATCGTGGCCGTGCCGCCCGCCGGGCGTGAGGCCGCGTCGGGGTAGTCTTCGGCCACCGCCTGGACGGCGTTCAGGAACACCGGCACGCCGTCGCGCTCCAGCCACACGAACACGAACGGCGCCTGCTCGGGCACGGTCTGCCTGATGCTGAAGCCGAGCACGTCGCGATAGAACGCGGTGCTCCGGTCGACGTCGTGGACGATCAGATTCGGGGTGACGGACGTGAAGCGGGACATGGGCACACTCCGGGCTTGTGCTCGCGTGTCCTCCAGCTGCGCGCCCGCGAGCCGGGGCGCAAGTAGGGGCGTCTGGTTGCCGAGCAGCGACCCCCGCGAGGTTCGGGGAAAGTATACGACGGGACAGGGGCGAGCACTGTCGGGAGACGTCAGAAACGGACCGGGAGTGACGGTCGGCTCGCGGGAGGGAAACACCGTCGGGAAGGTCTGTCCACCGCCCGCGAGGGCGGCGCGAGTGGAGCCGCTCCCGGTACCGAATGCACTGCCCGCTCGACTCACTGCCGCCGCAGTTCCCTCCCGGCGCGGTCCCCTCCCGACGTGTTCTCCCCTCCCGGCACGACCTCCCTCCCGACGCCGTTTGTCCTCGGCGTCGTCAGTCGACGCGGAGCGCCGTCATCGGATCCACACGTGCGGCGCGAAGGGCCGGGATGAGGCTGGCCACGACGGCCACGAGCGCCAGCAGCGACGGCAGCGCGATGAAGGTGATCGGATCCGACGTGGATACGCCGTAGACCAGCCTGTCGAGGGAGGTCCTGAGAGCAAACGCACCGATGAGCCCGACGGCCAGCCCGAGGACCACCGGCTTCAGCCCGTCCCAGAGCACCAGGCGCAGCACGTCGTTGCCGGTGGCGCCGAGCGCCACGCGAATGCCCAGTTCCTGCGTGCGCTGCGCCACTGCGTAGGCCACCGTGCCGTAGATGCCGGCGATGGCCAGCACCAGCGCAATGCCCGCGAACACGGCCAGCAGCGTCATGTTGAAGCGCCGCTGCGTGAGCGAGGCGCCAATCACCTCGTCCAGCGGCCGCATCCGCGTGATGGGCAGCGACGCGTCGATCCCCTGAAGCGCCGACCGCACGGCGCCGGTCACGGCCACGGGGTCCCCGGCCGACCGTACCATGATCGTCAGCGGCTGGCCGGGCGCCGACGTGTGGACCACGAAGGTGGTCGGCACGGGATCCTGGTCCACGCCGTACTGGCGGATGTTGCCGACCACGCCGACAATCTCGAGCCACTCCGGCTCGCCATCCGGGCCGGGGCCGAACGAGAAGCGCTGGCCGATTGGATCCTGCCCGGAGAACTCCCGGCGGGCCATGGCCTCGTTGATCACCAGCACGTGCGGGTCGATCACCGCGTCGCGCCGCTCGAACTCCCGCCCGCGGACGATGGGCACGCCGAGCGTGGCGAAGTAGCCCGGCGAGACTCTGGCAAAGTGCGAGAGCGGCGACTGATCTGGCGGCAATTCGGGCTTGCCGGCCACGCTGTAGCCCAGGATGCCGAAGGTGCCCCCCATCGGGACGGTGTTGGTCAGCGCGACCTTTTCTACACCGGGGATGGAGTGCAGCCGGTCCAGCACCTGATCCCAGTAGGCCACGGCCTGCTCGGGCGCCCGGTACCCCTCCCCCGTCGGCGCCACCTGCATGGTCGTGATGCACGCGGGCGAGAAGCCCAGGGGCACGTCCAGCAGGCTCATCAGGCTGCGGAACAGCAGTCCCGCCCCGACCAGCAGCACCAGCGACAGTGACACCTCGGCCAGCACCAGCCCCATGCGGGCCAGGTGGCGATGGCCATCACCCGTCGTGCCGCGCGTGGCGTCCTTCAGTGTGCTCTGCAGCTCGGGGCGTGACGCCTGCCAGGCCGGCACGACGCCAAACAGCAGGCCGGTCAGCAACGACAGCCCCAGGGCGAAGAGGAGTGCCTGCCCGTTCACCGCGATCGGCGCCACGCGGGGAATCTCGCCGGGCTCGAGCGCGAGGATGAGGTCCACGCCCCAGAACGCCAGCAGCACGCCGAGCCCGCCGCCGACAACGGCCAGCAGCACGCTCTCGGTGAGCAGTTGGCGCACCAGCATGCGGCGGCCGGCGCCGAGCGCCGCGCGAATGGCGAGCTCGCGGGCGCGGACCGTGGCGCGTGCCATCAGCAGGTTGGCCACGTTGGCCACGACGATCAGGAGGACGCACACAACGGCGCCCAGCAGGACGAGGAGCGGCGTGCGGGCCGATCGCACCAGCACGTCCTGGAGCGGGGTGACCAGCGGCGTGAAGTTCGAGTTCGTGTCGGGGTACGCGCGGGACAGTTGCTGGCCGATGGTCTCGAGCTCGGCGTTGGCGGCGGCGAGCGACACGCCCGCCTTGAGGCGCGCGAGGCCGCGCAGGTAGTGCATCCCGCGGTTCTCGCGGGGATCGCCGCCGCCGCCCGCGGGAAGATCGTAGGTCGACGCGATCCACATCTCCGCCCTGTCGGGAACGCTCACGGTCGCCGGCATGACGCCCACGATCGTGTACGGCTCGCCGTTCAGGCGCAGGGTCTGCCCGACGATGTCGGAGGTGCCGGCAAAACGGCGCTGCCACAACCCGTACCCCAGCACGATGACATTCGATTGCCCGGGCTCGGCGTCCGCCGGAGTGAAGGCTCGCCCCAGCACAGGGGCCACACCCAGCACGTCGAAGAAGGTCGTCGAGGTGAAGGCCGCGGCCAGCCGCTCGGGCTCCCCGCCGGTCGTGGCGACGTTCGCATTGCGGACGGTGTAGACGCTCATGGCGTCGAACGACTGCGCCTGCTTCCGCCAGTCCGCGAAGTTCGCCGGAGCAATGGCGCCGCGGTCGCGGTTGCGGATCTCGACCTCGTTGAGGTCGACGATGCGGTCCGCATCCTTGAACGGCAATCCCTGCAGCAGCACGGCGTTGACGACGGAGAACATCGCGGTATTGGCCCCGATGCCGACGGCCAGCGTGAACACGATGACGATGGTGAACAGGGGGGTGCGCGTCAGCATGCGCGCGGCGTGACGGAGATCCTGGATGATGCGGTCCATGCACTGCCTGCTTGAGCATGTTCCCTGCCATCGCGTCCGGCTTTCCGCCAAGTGACGTCGCCACAGGGGCTTAGCAGATCCCGAGGACGATTTAACATCTGTCACAGGGACTGTCCCCACTGTCCGTCTGTGGGACGAGGGTGTACCATGGAAGCGATGGCGCGGGGGTGGGAGTCGAAGGCCGTGGAATCGCAGCAGGCCGATGCTGCCCGGGCCAGGCCCGACCGCCCGGAACTCACGCCCGCCGAGCGTGACCGCCTCCAGGAGCGCCAGTCCCTCGAACTCGCGCTCGCCCAGACCCAGGCCGAGCTCATGGCCGCATGCCGGGCCGCGCACCGGGACATGCTGCAGCAGCGTCTCACGGCGATCCGGCAGGCCCTCGCCGCCCTGTCTTGAAGACATGCGGGGGATTTGCTAAGCTCGTGGCCCAAGCCAGTTTGAGTTTCGCTGCCCCATCGCCCCTCGTCACGACCTAGCCCTACAGTCAGAGTCACCTGTGCCATCAGTCCGATTGTTCGTCGGCAATTTGCCCTATCAGGCCACTGAAGACGATCTGCGTGCGCACTTCTCGCAGGTCGGTGAGCCGACCCAGATTGTCCGTCCGCTGGATCGCGAAACGGGCCGCGCGCGCGGCTTCGCCTTCGTCGAATATGCCGATCGCGCCCCGGCCGAGGAAGCCATCAAGCGCTTCGACGGACAGCTGTTCATGGGGAGGCCACTGGCCGTCAGCGAGGCGCGCGCCCGGGAGGATCGCGGCCCCTCGTCAGGTCCGCGCCCCGGCGGCTACGGGAGCCCGCGCCCCGGCGGCCCGGGCGGCTACGGCGGTGCCCGACCCGGCGGTCCGGGCAGTGGGTACGGCGGTCCCCGTCCCGGCGGAGGTTTCGGCGGAGGCGGCGGCTTTGGCGGCCCCCGTCCGGGCGGCTTCGGCGGTCCGCGCCCCGGCGAGGGCCCTCCCGGCGCGGCCCGCACGCGCGACTTCGGTCCACCGGCCCCGCCGAAGGGGAAGAAGGGTGCCAAACCCGGGTTCAAGAAGGACGAGAACCGGCCTCGCGGCCCGATTCCCACCAAGTTCACCGGCCGCATGTACGACCTGGACGACGTCGAGAAGGAAGACGAGGCCGGCGACGAGGTCCCCGACTTCATGAAGCCGGACGAGGTGGACGGACCGGACGCTCCAGACGTCCCGGACCCGACCGACGGCACCGACGAGGAGAGCTGACATGGTGAAGCGCGAGGACGCCATCCTCTTCAGTGGTGGCGCCCAGGGCGCCGAAGCCGCGTTCGGGGCCGCGGCCGAGCGCGTCGGCATCGAGGAGGTCAACTTCTCCTTCGACGGCCACAAGCCCGTGCGCACGCGCGGGCTCCGCGTCCTCAACCACGAGGAGCTGCACGCCGGCGAGGTGAGCCTCGCCTACGTCGCGCGGCTGATGAACCGCCGCTATCCGGACACGCCGACCTTCCGCAAGATCCTCCAGAGCATCTGGTACCAGATCAACAACGGCCAGGAAGTCTACGTCGTCGGCGCCATCGAGCCCGACGGGACCGTGCGGGGCGGCACGGGGTGGGGTGCCGAGTTCGCGAAGCTCTGCAACAAGCCGCTGTTCGTGTTCGACCAGAAGCAGGACGGCTGGTTCGAGTGGGACGGCGAAACCTGGCGCGCCCGCACCGGCACGGATCTGCCGACCGTCCAGCACATCCACGTCACGGGCACGGGCACCCGATTCCTCGAGGACAACGGCCGGAAGGCCATCGACGATCTCTTCGCACGCTCGTTCTGACCCGCCTTCGCTCATTCCCGTGCGCGAGACCTTCGGCGCGGCAGGGCCTCCGACCTTCCAGCGAGAACTGATCGCCGGCGTCACGACCTTCTTCACGATGGCCTACATCGTGGTGGTCAACCCGGCCATCCTGTCGGCCGGGGGCACGGGCCTGCCGTTCTCCGGCGCGCTCACCGCCACCGTGCTCGTCTGCGTGACGATGACGCTGCTGATGGGGCTCTACGCCAAGCTGCCCTTCGGCGTCGCGCCGGGGATGGGCTTGAACGCCTTCTTCGCCTACACGCTGGTCATCGCGAACGGCGTGCCGTGGCCCGTGGCGCTCGGCATCATCTTCTGGGCCGGGGTGTTCTTCCTCATCGCGTCGGTCACGCCGCTCCGCGAGCAGATTGCGATGGCGATACCGCCGTCGCTGCGCACGGCCACCGCGGCCGGCATCGGCCTGCTGCTCACCTTCATCGGGCTGCAGAACGCCGGCTTCGTCGGCCCGAATCCGGCGACCATCGTCGGCGTCGGGCCGCTGGACCACCGCGCCCTGCTGGCGCTGGTGGGCCTGTTCGTGAGCATCCGGCTCTCGCGGTCGGGTAATCCCCTCGCCTACCTCGCCGGCATCTTCGTCGTCACCGCCGCGGCGTGGGCGGGCGGATGGGTCGAGGTGCCGGCACGCTGGCTGAGCCTGCCGGATTTCTCGTCGGCGTTCTTCAAGCTCGACGTCCGGGGCGCCCTCACGTGGTCGCTCGCGCCCGCCATCGTCACCGTGATGATGACGGACCTCTTCGACTCGCTCTCCACGTTCATCGGCGTGGCGCAAGCCTCTGGCATGACCGACGAGCGCGGGCAGCCGAAGAACCTCCGCCAGGGGCTGATCGTGGATGCGTGGGCCACACTGACGGCGGGGCTCTTCGGCAGTTCGTCGGGAACAGCCTACGTGGAGAGCATCGCGGGGATCCGCATGGGCGGGCGCACGGGCACGACGGCGGTGGTCACGGCGCTCTGTTTCGTGCCGTGCCTGTTCGTCGGGCCGATGGCGGCGGCCGTGCCCAACTACGCCACGGCGCCGGTGCTGATGCTCGTGGGCGTCGCGATGTTCGGCACGGTCACGGCCATCGCATTCGACCGGCTGGAGGTGGCCGTGCCGGCCTTCGTGACGCTGGTTCTCATCCCGCTCACCTTCTCCATCACTCAGGGTATCCTCTGGGGGTTCGTCCTCCACGCCCTGCTGCATCAGCTGGTTGGACGCGGCCGTGAGGTCAGCGTAGGGTCGTGGGGGCTGGCCGTGGTTTCCGCCGCGTTGCTGGCGCTGGAGCATGCCCGATGAGCTCACCCATCCTCGACGCCGTGCTGGACGAGTTCCACAAGATCAAGAAGCTGGCCGACAAGGCGATCGCGCAGCTCACCGACGAGCAGCTTCACGTGAAGATCGACGAGGAGTCGAACTCCGTGGCCGTCCTCATGCGGCACATGGCCGGGAACATGCGCTCCCGATGGACAGACCTCCTCACGTCTGACGGCGAGAAGCCGGATCGGCACCGCGACCGCGAGTTCGAGGACATCCCGATGACGCGTGCGGATCTGCTGGCCGAGTGGGAGGCCGGCTGGACGTGCCTCTTCGACGCCCTCGCGCCGCTGACCGACGCGGACCTGCAGCGCACGGTGATCATCCGCGCCGAACCGCACTCCGTCTACAAGGCCCTCTCGCGCCAGGTCGCGCACTACGCCGGGCACGCGTATCAGATCCTGTTCCTGGGCAAACACCTGAAAGGGTCGGCCTGGACGACGCTGTCGGTGCCCAGGGGACAGTCCGAGCAATTCAACCGCCGGATGATCGCGCGGCAGAAGGCGGGCGCCTGATCCGCTGGGGGCTGCTGGGCACGGCCCGCATCAACCGGCGCCTCGTGCCCGCGATGCGGGCGGCCGGACGATCGACCGTGGTCGCGGTTGCCAGCCGCGAGTTGTCGCGCGCCGACAGCGTCGCTCGCGCGTGGGGAATCCCGTGCGCCGTCGGCAGCTACCAGGCCCTGCTGGATCGCGACGATGTCACGGCCGTCTACGTCCCTCTCCCGAACGGCCTGCACGTGGACTGGACGCTGAACGCCATCCACGCCGGCAAGCACGTGCTGTGCGAGAAGCCGATCGCCCTGGATCCGGCCGACGTGGATCGCATCGCCGTGGCGGCGGCGCGCGCGGGCGTGGTCGTCGAGGAAGGGTTCATGTACCGGCACGAGCCGCTCACCGCGCGGGTGCTGGATCTGGTCTCCGGCGGCGCGGTCGGCGCCGTCCGGACCATCGTGTCGGGATTCACGTACGCACAGGGCCGACCAGACGACGTGCGGCTGGATGCGGCGCTCGGCGGCGGCGCACTCTTCGATGTCGGCTGCTACCCGATCAGCTACGCGTGCCTCCTGGCCGACCAGGATCCGGCCGCGGCCCTGGGCATCGCGCGGCTCACGCCGGGCGGCGTGGACGAGGAGTTCACCGGCGTGCTGGGCTATCCAGGCGGCGTGACCGCCTCCATCTACGCGGGTTTCCGCGCGGCGTACCACACGTGGCTCGAGATACTGGGCTCCGAGGGCGTCCTGACGGTCGCCAACCCGTTCAGACCCGGCCCCCTCGAGCGGCTCCGGCTCGAGCGGCTCGGGGACACGAGCCGCATCGAGGTGCGCGGATCGGAGACCCTCTTCACGCGCGAGATCGAGCACTTCGCCGCGTCGGTGCTGGATGGCGCGCCGACGACGATCACGCTCGCCGAGAGCCGCCGCACCGTCGCGGCATCGGCCGCCCTGCACGCGGCCGCGCGTGCCGGGGGGGAACGGGCATGACCGCGCCCACCACGGTCCTCTGGCGTCTTCGCAGCCCGCGGCGGGAACACGCGCATGCGGCGATCCTGCCGGGCGGGCCGCCGTTCACCCTGGCCTTCTTCGTGGACCACCAGCTGGATCGCGTGGAGAACTACGACACGCCGGACCTCGCCGTCTTTCGTGCGGAGGACGTGAAGCGGACCCTCCTCGCGGAGGGGTGGAGCGAGTAGGCGCGCCCTTTGGGCGCGTGGGCGCTCCACGTCGGCCGCGCTTCGCGCGGTCGGCGCGCCCTGCGGGCGCGTGGGATCCCACCGTCAGGCCGACGGCCGAAGGGCCCCCTACCGCAGGCCCACGGCGCGTGAGCCCCGCCCACCGCAGGCCCACGGCCCGAAGGGCCGCTACAATGGACAGGCATGCTCCACATCGAGAACCGCCGTCGCACCGTGCCCGTGAAGGTCGGCGGCGTCACCGTCGGCGGCGGCGCGCCCATCGTGGTGCAGTCCATGACGATGACCGACACGGCGGATGCGGCGGCGACGGCGCGGCAGTGCGTGGAGCTGTGGGAAGCCGGCTCCGAGATGGTCCGCGTGACCGTGAACCTGCCGGAGGCGGCTGCCGCGGTGCCGGAAATCAAGCGGCGGATGCTCGACGTCGGCTGCACGGCGCCGCTCATCGGCGACTTCCATTACAACGGCCACCTGCTGCTCACGCGGTTTCCCGAGTGCGCCCGCGCGCTGGACAAGTACCGGATCAACCCGGGGAACGTCGGCACCGGGAAGCGCCGCGACGAGCAGTTCTCCACCATCTGCCAGGTGGCGCGCGATCACGGCAAACCGGTCCGCATCGGCGTCAACGGCGGCTCCCTCGACCAGGAGCTGGTGATGGCGAAGATGCAGGAGAACACCGACCGCGGCCTCGGGCGCGAGTCGGACGACATCGTCAACGAGTGCATGGTGCTGTCGGCCGTGCAGTCCACCGAGCTCGCCCTCGAGTCCGGGCTGACCGGGAACCAGATCATCGTCTCCTGCAAGGTGTCGCGCCCGCGCCACCTGATCGACGTGTACCGCGCGCTGGCGAAACAGACGCGGCAGCCGCTGCACCTGGGCCTCACCGAGGCGGGCATGGGCACGAAGGGCCTGGTGTGGTCGGCCGCGGCCATCGGCATTCTCCTGAACGAGGGCATCGGCGACACCATCCGCGTGTCGCTCACGCCGCGGCCCGGAGGCGACCGGCGCGAGGAGGTGTACGCGGCCTGCGAGATCCTGCAGGCGCTCGGCCTGCGCTCCTTCGCGCCGAGCGTCACGGCCTGCCCGGGGTGCGGCCGCACGACCAGCACCACGTTCCAGGAGCTGGCCGAGGCGGTGCAGGGATACATCCGTGCGCAGATGCCCGCGTGGAGCCAGCGCTACGAGGGCGTGGAGCGCCTCACGCTGGCCGTGATGGGTTGCGTCGTCAATGGCCCCGGCGAGTCGAAGGCCGCCAACATCGGCATCTCGCTCCCGGGGACCGGCGAGGCACCGAACTGCCCGGTGTTCATCGACGGCCAGCACGTCACGACGCTGCGCGGCACCTATGAAGAGCTGGCGGCGGCGTTCGAGAAGCTGGTGGACGAGTACGTCGAGACGCACTACGCAAGGAAGGAACAGGTTTTGGGGTTCTGAGGTTCTGGGGTTCTGGGGTTCTGAAGTTCTGGGGTTCTCGGGTTCGTTGATTCGTGCGACTCCCGACTCCCGGTTCCCGACTCCCGGCGTGCTCTCCCCCCGACGCCATCGCAACCACTCGCCATACTCCACGCAGAGACCGCGGTGGGAGCTCCCCATGACGCGCGTGGTGGCCGATCAACCCCTTGACGAGCGGCTCGGCCAGCTGCTGAACGTCGAGCAGCGGCTGCAGCGACAGGTGGAGGCCGCTCGCCTCGAAGCCGAGCGCCTCGTCGCCGACGCGCGGGCGCTGGCCGTCCAGGGCGCCGACGGGCTGGCGCCGCCCGGCTGGCCGACACGCGAGATCGACGTGGACCTCGAGACGGTGGAGTTGTGGGGCCTGAAGGTCGTCGAGCGGACCCATCGTCCCTCGGTCGTCCGAGGCCTCGCCGTGCGAGGCGTGCTCCCGGCGCCCGTCGAGGCCGCGGCGGAGGACGCCGCCCGGGCCTTCGAGACGCTGATCGAGCAGCTGCTGGAGGCCGCACCGCTGGAACACCTGATGCGGCGGCTGGGCCAGTTGCTCGCACGAACGACGCGACTGGTGAACACGCTGGAGCAGCGCGTGGCCGCGGAGCTGTCATCGGGACTGTCGTCGATTCAGCGGACGCTCGAGGAGCGCGAGCGCGAAGAGCACCTGCGGGTGAAGATGCTCATCGCGCGACGGGCCAGGTGGGATTAGGATTTGGGGGGTCCAAGGGTGCAGGGGTGCAAGGGTACAGGGGTGCTGATGTGAGCAGTCGACTGTTGCTGGGGGTCGTGGCCGTCATGCTGACGGTGGTCGGGTGGACGGCGGTTCGGGCCGGGCAGGCGCCGCCGGAGGCGTTCGATATCCTCATCCGCGGCGCGCGGGTGCTGGATGGCACGGGGAATCCCTGGTATCGCGCCGATGTCGGTGTCCGCGGTAATCGGATCGCTGCCGTCGGGTCGCTGGACCAGGCGGAAGCGGCGACCATCGTCGATGCGAAGGACCGCTACGTCACGCCCGGATTCATCGACGTCCACTCGCACGCAGGCCCGGGCCTGCTCACCGGGCCGCTCAGGCACGGCCAGCCCGTGCTGGCACAGGGCATCACGACGGTCTTCGTCAACCCTGACGGCGGCGGTCCCGTGGACCTCCGGACACAGCGCGCCGCCTACGAGAAGCAGGGCATCGGCCCGAACGTCGGGCTGTTCGTGCCCCACGGCTCCATCCGCCAGCAGGTGATGGGCATGTCGGACCGGGATCCGGACGCCTCCGAGGTGGCGAAGATGGCCGAACTCGCGCGGCAGGGCATGCTGGCTGGCGCGCTGGGCCTGTCGAGCGGGCTCTACTACGCCCCCGGCAGCTACTCGAAGACGGCGGAGGTCGTGGCCATCGCGAAGGCCACCGCGCCCTTCGGCGGGGTCTACTCCAGCCACATCCGCGACGAGGCGGACTACACCGTCGGCGTGGTGGCCGCCGTGGACGAGGTGATCGCGGTGGCCGAGCAGGCCGGCGTCATCGGTGTGGTCTCGCACATGAAGGCGCTGGGGCCCGGCAGCTGGGGGCTCTCGAAGACGCTGGTGGAACACATCGAGGCGGCCCGTGCCCGGGGTGTGCAGGTGTTCGCGGATCATTACGCGTACGAGGCCAGCGGCACCGGCATCGTCGGGGCGCTGATGCCGCGGTCCGCGCAGGTGGGCGGACGCGACGCGATGATGAAGCGCATCCGCGGCGAGCTGCGCGAGGAGATCCGCGAGGCCGTGAAGACGAACATCGCCCGGCGCGGCGGCGCCGACACGCTGATGGTGAGCCGCTATGCGGCGGACCCGTCCTTCGAGGGCCAGCGCCTGTCGGAGCTGGCCGCGAGAGCCGGGGTCCCGCCGGACGAGTACGCGCTGCAGATGCTGGAGAAGGGCGATGCCAGCCTCGTCTCCTTCAACATGTCCGAGGACGACATCGAGCACATCATGCGGCAGCCGTGGACGATGACGTGCACCGACGGGGACCTGGTGCCCATGGGCCAGGGCAAGCCGCACCCGCGGGCGTATGGCGCGTTCCCGCGCAAGCTGAAGCGCTACGTCCGCGAGCGCGGCGCCATCGGCCTGGCCGACGCCATTCGCACGATGACGTCGCTACCCGCCACCGTATTCGGCCTGAAGGACCGCGGGCAGATCCGCGCGGGCGCCTACGCGGACCTGTTGATCTTCGACCTCGACCAGGTGAACGACGCGGCCACCTTCCAGGATCCGCATCAGCTCGCGGAGGGGATGACGGACATTCTCGTCAACGGCCGGTGGACGCGCCGTGACGGGCAGTTCACCGCGACGCTGGCGGGGCGCGTCCTGGTCCCCGAGCGGCGCTAGCCGCGCTTTCCCTCGATCACGATCACCGGGTCCTCGAGTCTGGTCTCTTCCGCGCCATCGACGAGCCACACGTCGTACTTGTAGGACGCGTTCTCGACGCCCGTGGGCACGAGCGCGCCAATCAGGCGCTTGCCGGGCGCCTTGTCGTCCCTGGGGCGCTGCTCCGTGAAGGGGCTGCGCTCGCGGTCGAACCGCAGCTCGATGTGCGCGCCGTCAGGCAGCACCGTATTCTCCTGGACGTCCCAGCGCATGAACATGAGCCGCTTGAGGCGTGCCTCCTGTGGCGTCGTCTCGCTCGCCCATCGACCTCCCTGCTGGAAGACGCGGATCGTGGCGCGCTTCGACTCGCGGAACAGCGCCCTGGCGACGAGAATCCCGCCCCCGAGGCCGAGCAGAAGGGCAACAGTCGCAGTCATCTCGATGCTCATGGAGGATCTCCTTTGCGTTGGTCCGACGCGAGCAGTGCAGCGAACTCCGGCAGGCGGCGCAGCGATTCGAGATCCTCCTCCGCCGCGACGATGGACGGGCTGTACCCACCGTCAACGGCCGCCCTCAACGCGGCCAGGGCATCTGCGGCCCGTCCCGCCAGCGCGTGCACGACCGCACTGGCGAAGTGGACGTGGATGTTCTCCGGCGCCATGGCCCCTGCGCGATCGACGCGCGCCCGGGCCGCCTCGGCGTCGCCGGACTTGGCGAGCAGCACCCCCAACGAGGCCAGACGCTCGGCGTCCGTCGGGTTGACCTTCAGCTCGGCCTCGGCCAGCGCCACCGCTGTCTCATAGGCCGCACGCGCTTCGCGCCGCCGCCCGAGCCGCCGGTAGGCATCGCCCAGATTGCGATGGAAGTCGGGTTCGTTCGGGCGAAGCTCCACCGCTCGCGTGTACGCCTCGGCGGCACGCGCGTAGTCGCCCCGCTGGTAGTGGATCGTCCCGATATTGCTGACGGCGCCCGCCGAGGGCCGGATGGCGATCGATCGCTCGTAGCTGGCGAGCGCTCGATCGTTGTCGCCCAGCGTCTGGTAGACGGCCCCGAGCTGCTGGTACCCATAGTGGTTGTCGGGCTGCAGCCTGGTCAACTCCTCGAAGGCCTTCGCGGCCTCCAGGTAGCGCCCGCCGTTGAAGTGGGCCAGGCCAAGGTCGTTGTAGTGGCCCCAGTAACCCGGGCGCAGGTCGATGGCGCGCTCGAACTCCACCACCGCCTCGTCGAGACGGCCTTCCTGCGCGAGCACCTGCCCGAGCTGCCGCCTCGCCTCGTCGAAGTTCGGCCACAGGACCAGGGCATGCCGCAACTCCTCGGCCGCCTCCGCCAGCCGCCCGCCGCCCGCGAGCACGACCGCGAGCGTGTAGCGGACCTCGGGCCGATCGGGCGCGAGCCGGAGCGCTGTCGTGCTGCTGTCATGGGCGCGGGTCATCCACTGCGAATCCCGCGTCTCGGCGTACTGCCGCCAGCAGGTCTCGGCCAGTGCCGCGTGCGCGAGCCCGAAGCGGGAATCGATGCGGACGGCCTCCGAGAAGGCGGCCACGGCCTTGTCGAGGTTGCCCTGTACGTCACGGCGCTCGAGCAACGAACGCCCCTGCCAGTAGGCGTCGAGAGCCGCCGGGCTCACCGTGGGCGGCAGGTCGGGTCGCCCCGCGCGCAATCCCGACACGTGCACGCGGAGTGCCGAGGTCACGGCCTGAGCCAGCCGGGACTGGAGGTCGAAGATCCGGTTCAACGTTCCCGGAAACGACTCGGCCCAGGCGATCGAACGGTCCGGCCGCACCAGCGTCAGCGAGACGTGGAGGCGATCCCCGGCCTGCTGCACGCTGCCCTCGACGAGGAAGGTCGCGCCGAGGTCCTTGACCAGCGCGCCCATGTCCCGCGACCGCTCGCGCGCCTCGGCCACCGCCCCCCGTGAGAGCACCGTCACGCCAGGCAGCATCGCGAGGCTGGTGATCAGGCTGTCGGCCACGCCCGCAGCGATGTAGTCGCGGGAGCGATCGGCACCAAGGCTGCTGAGCGGCAGCACGGCCACGACGGGCGCGGCCACGGGGCCCGGGGCCACGGACGCCGTACGCTGGCGAAGCCATGCCACCAGACCACCCACGAGCACCAGGAGCAGCAGGGCGGTCACCAGCGCCCGGCGCGTGAGCGGGCGCCGGGGAGCGCGGGCCGTGGCGTGCGTGGTCGTCGGCCGCGGCCGCAGCGCCCTCGCCACGTCGCGTGCCGCCCCCGGCCGCTGGCGCGGATCGCGCGCGAGCAGCAACCTCACGAGCTCGTCGAGGTCTCCCGGGACCGCCGGCACGACGCTTCGGAGCCGCGGCGCGTCCTCGGACAGCATGACCTGCGCCAGGGCCAGGGCGTCGTGGCCGGGGAAGGGTCGCCGGCCCGCCAGCATCTCGAACAGCATGACGCCCAGCGCGAAGAGATCCGCGCGCGCGTCCACGTGCCCCGAGACCCACTGCTCGGGCGCCGCGTAGCCGGGCGTGCCGACGATGTCGCCGACGCTCGTGCCGCCACCCGCCACCGTGGCAGCCGAGTCGGACGGCAGCGTGCGGGCGACCCCGAAGTCGAGGATCTTGACGCGGCCCTCAGGCGTGAGGATGACATTGGCCGGCTTCAAGTCGCGATGGACGACGCCGTGGCGATGGGCGGCGTCGAGCGCATCGGCCAGCTGGACGGCGATGTCCGTGGCTTCGGGCACGGGCACGGCCCCGCGCTTCAGTCGCTCCAGGAGCGTTTCGCCTTCCACGAACTCGAACACGAGCACCACGTGCCCGTCATGATCCAGCACGTCGTGGACGGCCGCGATCCCGGGGTGCGTGAGGCTGGCCGCCGCACGCGCCTCGCGCATGAGTCGATCGCGGCCGCGCGTGTCCTGATCATCCGAGGCGCGAACCGTCTTGAGCGCGACGGGGCGGCCCAGGCGCGTGTCGTCGGCGAGCCACACTTCACCCATGCCGCCGACGCCCAGCGGCCGCACGACCCGATACGGACCAAGGGACGTCCCGGGGATCACGATGCTCCCGCGCCGCCGCGGGCCGAGAATACCACGCGGCCGATCAGTCGTCGTGCGTGATCAGACGGACGCTGCGCTGGTACGTCACATAGGACACGGCCCACTGCAGCATCACCGACGCGCGGTTGCGGAAACCGATGAGGAAGGCAATGTGGAGGAAGACCCAGAACAGCCACCCGAGGTAGCCCGACAGCCGCAGGACGCCGAAGTCCGCGATGGCCGCGTTCCGCCCGATGGTCGCCAGGTTCCCGGGATCGATGTACCGGAAGGGCCGCGTGGGCTCGCCCGACAGGTGTCGCAGCGCGTTGCGGGCGGCGTGCCGGCCCAGCTGCTTGGCCGCTTGCGCCACCCCTGGCAGCGGCTTGCCCGTCTGGTGGGTGAACGATGCGAGGTCGCCCGCGATGAACACGTCGGGATGCCCTGGGACCGACAGGTCCGGCTCGACCACGACGCGGCCCGCACGGTCCAGCTCGGTGCCAACCCACCGGCCAAGCGGCGAGGCCTGCACCCCGGCCGCCCACAGGACCGTCCCGGCGTCGATGCGCTCGCCGCCGAGCTGCACCCCTTCATCGTCGATGGCCGTGACGGGTGTCCCCTCGCGCACCTGGACGCCGAGGCGTGTGAGGGATCGCCGCGCCGACGCGCGCAGTGACGCCGGAAACGTCGTCAGGATCGACGGCCCCCCCTCGAGCAGCAGGATGCGGGCCGACGCCGGGTCGACGTTGTCGAACTCGGAACGGAGCACCTGCCGGGCAATCTCGGCCAGCGCACCCGCCAGCTCCACGCCCGTCGGACCGCCGCCGACGATGGCGAAAGTGAGCAGGCGGCGCTGGCGTGCCGCATCGGATTCGCGCTCGGCCTTCTCGAACGCCAGCAGCACGCGCTTCCGGATCTCGAGCGCATCGTCGAGCGTCTTCAGGCCGGGCGCGCGCGGAGGCCAGTCGGCGTGGCCGAAGTACGAGTGCGTCACCCCGGTCGCGACGATGAGCGCGTCGTAGGCCAGAGTGTCTCCTCCGTCGAGGTGCAGGCACTGCGTGCCGGGATCGATCCGCTCGACCGTGGCGAGCAGCACACGGAGGTTCGCCTGGCGCCGGAGGATCCAGCGGATGGGCGACGCGATGTCGCCGGGCGAGAGCCCTGCGGTGGCGACCTGGTAGAGCAGGGGCTGGAACACGTGATGGTTGTGCCGATCCACCAGTGTGACGCGGACGGGCCTGCGCGCCAGCACGCGGGCGGCATCGAGCCCCGCGAACCCGCCGCCGATGATGACGATGTGAGGGACGTGGGGACCGTCGGTCATTCGTAGCGCAGGGCCTCGACCGGATCCAGCCCGGCCGCACGCCGGGCCGGCCAATACCCCGCCAGAATACCAACGAACACCGAGGTGGTCAGCCCCGATACCACGGCCCAGAGCGGAGGGGTGGCCGGAAACGTGGGGGCCAGGAAGGCCGCCAGCAGCCCGAGCAGCGCAGCCAGCACGACGCCGGCCAGCCCGCCGGCGCTCGACAGGATGGCGGCCTCGAAGAGGAACTGGCGGAGGACCTCGCCGCGCTTCGCGCCAATGGCCAGGCGCACGCCAATCTCCCGCGTGCGCTCCGTCACGCTGATGATCATCACGTTGGCGATGCCGATGCCGCCGATGAGCAGGCTCACCGCGGCCAGCGCGATCGTGGCGAGGAAGATCTGGAAGCCGAGCCGATCGAACTGCGCGATGATCTGGTCGGCGGTGTTCAGCGCGAAGTTGTCCGGCTCCCCCGGCGGCACGTTGCGCAGCAGCCGCAGGATGGTGGCCGCCTCGAGACGCGCCTCCTCGCGCCGGCCCGGGTACGCGCGGATGTACAGCACCGTGTT
Source organism: Acidobacteriota bacterium (assembly GCA_963169195.1). Taxonomy (GTDB): domain Bacteria; phylum Acidobacteriota; class Vicinamibacteria; order Vicinamibacterales; family UBA2999; genus VFZN01. The sequence continues at coordinate 20,188 of CAUJDN010000109.1, forward strand.
CTCCGCGTCCGGGAACTTCAGGCGGGCGGTGTTCACCGGGATGGCCACCACCCGGTCGTTGCGGTTCTCGCCGAAGAAGGTCCCTCGCCGGGGTGCCAGCTCGCCCACGACGTAGTAGCGGTCGCCGCCCAGCAGGAACGACTGCCCCACCGACGAGCGCGGCCCGAACAGCGCGCGCGCGATGCTGGATCCGAGCACGGCCACCTGCGCGCGGGCCCGCTCCTCGTAGTCGGTGAACGGTCGGCCCCCCCTGAACTCGGCGCCCACGACGTCGTAGAAGTTCGGCGAGATGCCCTCGACGAGCAGCGTATCGGACTCGTTGGTGCCTGCGCGGGCGGTGATCGCCCGGGTCCCGGTCACGACGGGCACGATGAGCTCGATGCCGACATCCCGAATGGACGGGCCGAGCGCCGCGATCCGCGGCGCGAACTCCGCCCTCAGGGGCGGCCGCTTCACGTCCTGTGACGTGCCCGCGGCGTACGGCTCGCCGCTCGTGTGAAACGCGAAGATGTTGTCCGTGCCCAGCTCGCGGAAGAGGAGCGCGACGCTGTTGCGCAGTCCGACCAGCGTGGACGAGACGAGCACCACCGTCACGATACCGATGACGACACCGACGATCGCGAGCGCGGAGCGGGCCGGTTGCGATCGGATGGACTCGATGGCCAGGTCGGCGGCCTCGCGCAGCTCGCTCGCGACCGACTCCTGGATGGGCGCCGTCGCCACGGTTACTCCGACCTCATCGCCGTCACCACGTCGAGGTGCACCGCACGGCGCGCCGGGTACCAGCCCGCGGCCAGCCCGCTCAGGCCCGAAGCGGCCAGGCTCGTCGCCACCGTCCCCGGCGCCACGGTCAGCGGCAGGTCGAGGAGGCGTGCCGCCAGCGCGACCAGGGCCACCGCGGCCGCCGTGCCCGCGGAGCCGCCGACGAGGGCCACGAGGGCCGACTCGGCCAGCACCTCGCGCATGATCTGGGCCCGCGGGGCCCCGACGGCGCGGCGCATGCCGATCTCACGAGTGCGCTGGGTCACCGAGACGAGCACGGTGTTCGTGACGACGACGATGGCCGCCAGCAGGGCCATCAGCGAGATGGGCCCCGCCGCGGCGCCAATGCGCTCCGACAGGCTGGCGACGAAGTCGCGGGCGGCGTCCGGCGTGAGGATGTCGAAGGTGTCGGGCACGCCAGGGCCAAGCGCCCGGCGGGCTCGAAGGGAGACACGCGCGCGGTCCTCGCCCGTGATCGAGGGAAGGTCGGCGGCGGCCTTCGCGAAGATCTGCAGCGAGGCCGGCGCGCCGAACGCGCGCTCGTAGGCGAGCAGCGGAATCCACACGTACTTGTCGAGCGAGACGCCCCCCGACTGTCCCTGCCGGTCCTGGATGCCGATGACGGTGAACCGCCGCCCCGCGAGGCGCATCGTCTGCCCGAGAGGGTCCACGCCCGGGAAGAGCGTGTCGACCACGTCGGCCCCGATCACGGCGACCGCGTCGCCGCGCCCATCCTCGTCGGCCCGGAAGAAACGCCCGCGGCCAATCGTGAGGTCGCGCAGCTCGGCGATCTCCCAGGTGGTGCCGGTCACCGACGCGCCCTCGAACTTCCGTCCGCCCGAGGTCACGTCCGCGCGCGCCTGGGCATTGGGAGCGTACAGCACGAGGCCGCCGGCAAGGCGCTCCAGGAACCTCAGCTCCGAGCGCCGGATGGGCGGGTTGCGCAGCAGCTGTTCCTGCAGCTCGCGCCGCGAGACGCGACCCGGCGAGGCGACCTGCGCGATGAGGAAGGTATCGGCGCCGAAGGTCCGGGCGGTGGTCTGTCGCGCGTAGCGCGCGACGCCGTCCAGGGCCGACACCACCAGGACGATGGTCGCGACGGCGACGGCGATTGCGAGCGCCCCGAGGCCGGCGCGCAACGGATTCCCGAGGAGTGCCGCCCCCCCCTGCCTCAGTGCTTCGCGTATCATCCGCACGGTATGACGCCAGTGTCGCACCGAACGCCCCCGATTCGGAGTCTAATCAGCGCACGCACATGAACACACGTCGCCTCCTGGCTGGAGCCGTTGTCCTTGCCCTCGCGGCGGGCGCCTGGTACGCGCGCCGAGGGGCGGAGGACGGAACGCTCGCCGACCTCTCCACCGTCACCCGCACGCCCTCGCTGCAGTCCTACGTCACCGCATCGGGAGAGATCGTCGCCACGCGCTTTGCCGACATCGGATCGGCCTCGATGGGCCGGCTCGTCTCGTTGACCGTCAAGGAAGGCGAGGCGGTGACGGCCGGCCAGGTGGTCGCGCGCATCGACCCGGTACAGGCCTCGGCGACGGCTGATGCCGCGTTCGCCGGGCTGCGGGCGCTCGAGGCCGAAGTCGGCGCGGCGGCGAACCAGATCCGGGCCGCACAAGCGGACCTGGCGGCTGCCGAAGCCCGCGCGACCGACGCCCAGCGCGCGCTCACACGCGCGCGCGAGCTGCGGCAGGCCGGCCTCATCGCCCAGGCCGAGTTCGACACCGCGCAGGCGACATCCGACTCCGCCGCCGCGCAGGTGCGGGCCGCTGAGGCCTCCATCCGGCGCCTCGAGGAGGCCCGCGCCGCCGCCGATCGGCGCGTGGCGCAGGGCCGCGCCGACGTGGCACGCGCCCGCGATCAGCTCGCGAAGACCGACATCACGGCTCCCATCGACGGCGTGGTCACCCGCCTCGACGTCGAGGAGGGCGAGATGGTGGTCATCGGCGTGCAGAACCAGCCGGGCACCATCCTGATGACCATCTCGGACCTCAGTTCGATCAACGCCGAGGTCAAGGTCGCCGAAGCCGACGTCCTTCGGCTGGCCACCGGGAACACGGCCGACGTGACGCTCGAGGCCCTTCCCGGGCGGACCTTCCCCGGCAGGGTGGTGGAGATCGGCGCCAGCGCCCTGCCGCAGATTGGCACGCAGGCGGCCGCCCGCGAGTTCCGCGTGAAAGTGCGCCTCGAGACCGCGGTCGACGCCCTCCGACCCGGCCTGACCTGCGATGCCGAGATCCTGGTGGCCGAGCGCGCCAACGTCCTCACCGTGCCGCTCCAGGCCGTGGTCCAGCGCACCGGCGCTTCCGGCGCGCCGGAGGTGGGCGTCTTCGTCGTCACCGACGGCATCGCCCGATTCACTCCGGCCAAGACCGGCATCATCGGCGGCCTCACCATCGAAATCGAGGGCGTGCCCGAAGGCGCCTCCATTGTCTCGGGTCCGTTCCAGGTGCTGCGCGAGATCCAGGACGGGGAACGAATCAGGACCAGATAGCTTTGGGTTCTGGGGTTCTGGGGTTCTGAGGTTCTGGGGTTCTGGGGTTCTGGGGTTCTCGGGTTCTGGGGTTCTGAGGTTCTCGGCTTCTCCGGTTCTCGGGTTCTGTGCCCCCTGCACCCCTGCACCCCTGCACCCCCTGCACCCCTGAAGTACACTGCCGGTCATGCCCCGCCCTGCCGTTGCGCCGGTCGAGTCCACCGTCGAGACGGCGTGCCCGCTCGATTGCCCGGATGCCTGTGCCCTTACCGTCACCCTGCGGGGCGGGCGGATTGCGCGCATCAACGGCGGCACGGCCAACGAGGTGACGCGCGGCTACATCTGCGCGAAGGTCCGCCACTTCGACCGGCGTGTCTACGGCGACGACCGTCTGCACTTCCCGGCCATCCGCCGCGGCCCCAAGGGCAAGGGCGAATTCACGCGCGTGACGTGGGACGACGCGCTGGACCGGATTGCCGGGAGGCTCGAGCAGGTGCGGCAGACCGACGGCCCCGAGGCCATCCTGCCCCTCTGCTACGGCGGCTCGAACGGCTACCTCACGCAGGACTACGCCGACGCCATCCTGTTCCGCCGGCTCGGCGCGTCCCGCCTGCTCCGCACCGTGTGTGCGGCCCCGACCGGGGCGGCCAACGCGGGCCTCTACGGCAAGATGGGCTCGGTCGCGTACCAGGACTATCCCTCCGCGCGCCTCATCCTCGTCTGGGGGGTCAATCCCGGCGTCTCGGGCATCCACCTGATGCCCTACCTCAAGGAGGCTCGCGAGCAGGGCGCCACCATCGTCGTCATCGATCCGAGGGCGACGAGCGTGGCACGCCAGTCGCACATTCACCTGGCCGTTCGTCCCGGAACCGACCTGGCCGTCGCGCTCGCCATGCATCGGCACCTGTTCGAGGAGGGCCTCGCCGACCAGGCCTTCCTGGCCACGCACGCCACCGGCGCCGACGCGCTCCGCGAGCGTGCGAGGCCGTGGACCTTCGAGCGGGCGGCCGAGGTGAGCGGCGTGCCGGCCGAGCGCCTGCGGCAGGTAGCCGACCTGTACGCCCGGACGTCACCAGCCCTCGTGAAGTGCGGATGGGGCCTGGAGCGCAACCGCAACGGCGGCAGCGCGGCCGCCGCGGTCCTGGCCCTGCCCGCCGTCGGCGGCAAGTTCGGCGTGCGCGGCGGCGGGTATTCGATGAGCAACTCCGCGACGTGGGGCATCGAACGCCGGTGGCTCCACGACGGCGAGTCCGGGAGCCGCACCGTCAACATGAACCTCGTGGGCCGCGAGCTCACGACGCCCTCGGCGACGCCGGTTCGCGCGCTCTTCGTGTACAACTGCAACCCAGCGGTCACGCTCCCCGACCAGGCCCGCGTGCTCGAGGGCCTGTCACGCCAGGACCTGTTCACGGTCGTCTTCGACCAGGTGCTCACCGACACGGCGCTCTACGCGGACGTCGTGCTGCCCGCCACCACGTTCCTGGAGCACTACGACTACGCGAAGGCGTATGGCGCATTGTCACTGCAGCTCGCGCGGCCGGTCATCGAGCCCGTCGGCGAGTCCCGATCGAACACCGAGGTGTTCATGGATCTCGTGCGGCGGATGGGCCTGTCGCGCGACGGCGATCCTGACGACGATCTGGACGCGATGCTGGCCTCGCTCGCCGGGATGCCCGACGTCATCGGCGACGAGCTGCGGGCGACCTGGTGCGCGACGCCGCCCTTCAACGGCCGCCCCGTCCAGTTCGTGGACGTCTTCCCGAACACGCCCGACCGCAGGATCCACCTCTGCCCCGAGACCCTGGATCGTGAAGCGCCCCGCGGCCTCTACGGCTACCAGGAGGATCCCGCCACCGCACGCTTCCCGCTGGCGCTCATCTCGCCTGCGAGCGAGCGCACGATCAGCTCCACTCTCGGCGAGTTCACGCGCCCCGACATCGCCCTCGACATGAACCCGGCCGACGCCGACGCGCGCGGCATCGAGGACGAGGATGACGTGCGGATGTTCAACAGCCAGGGTGAAGTGACGTTGAGGGCGCGGGTGACGCCGCTGGTGCGGCCCGGCACCGTGTCGACCCCCAAGGGGGTGTGGCGCCGGCACACGCCCAACGGCTGGACGTCGAACGTGCTGGTCCCGGACAGCCTGACCGATCTGGGTGGCGGCGCGTGTTTCAACGACGCGCGCGTCGAGGTGGAAAGAGCCTGAGGACCCGCCGCCAGCCATCCGTCTCGGGCCGGGGCCTGCAGGCGGATGGCTGACAGACGGGACGTGGAAACGCTATTCGCCGCTCGGCAGCTTGCCGCGGCCTCCGCGCGAGACCTGACCGCCCTTGCGGCCGGCTTCGCGGGCTTCCTGGGCAGACCACTCGTGCGCCGTGCCTTTGGCGTGAGCCGCGCGACCACCCTTGCTGGCGATTTCGCGCTGCTTCTCCGGGGACATCGAGGCAAAGCCTCGGCGGGCCTTACGAATGACTTCGAGCACGGTCAACACCTCCTTGGCCAATCCGTGAAGCGAGATGCTTGCCAGAATCAGCGGGGCCGGCACAACCACAAGTCATTTCTCGACAACCACTTGTGCGTATCAGGGAATCTCGGGCCCCAGCGGGACCGTATGAAAACCATACAGCCATTCGGTTGAGGTGGCGGGATTCAATACGATGCCGGATCCAGACGGCGTCGCGGCTTGAACACGTCACAGTGCTCGCAGTTGCGGATGTCGAACTCGTAGCCGACCAGCGGGAAGAACATCGGGTGCGCGCAGTACAGAAGCTGCCCGTCCACGATGGTGTGGATGGTCAGGTCCGCGGGGATGGAAGGGGTGCGGCGTCCGTACCAGCAGAGACGATGACGGTCTTCGGGTTCCACGGGGCGCCCCGCACCCATCATAATGGGGACGGAGGCAGGGAACATGAGCGTGTGTGGGGGTCCGACGGGCGCGCCGGACGAGGGCGCAGGCAACAAGAGCGGCCGCAAGGTCTTCTGCGTGAAGTTCCAGAAGGAGATGCCGGGGCTTGACTACGCGCCGTGGCCGGGCGAGCTCGGGCAGCGCATCTACGAGCACGTGTCCGCCCAGGCCTGGAAGCTCTGGGAGGACCGCCAGAAGATGATCCTCAACGAGTACCGCCTCATGCCGTGGCAGAAGGAGGCCCAGGAGCTGATTCGGACCCAGCTCGAGGAGTACTTCTTCGGGGAGGGCGCTGCCCTGCCGCCGGGCTACGTGCCGCAGCAGAGCAAGTAGGGTTCTGGGGTTCGCGGGTTCTGGGGGGTCGGGGTTCCTCGGAGCCCTTCTCACGTCTACTTCTCACGTCGCACCTCTCTTCTGACTGCTCCTGACGGGCAGGTACGGGTCGATTGAGAAGCGGAGCGAGGCGTGCGCGGTGCGGAGCGCGTGCTCCACGACTTCGGGCGTGGCGCCGTGCGCGAAGAGGAATCCCAGGTAGCTGCTGCCCTCGGGCAGCGGGACCAGTCGCTGGTCCGTCTTCGCGGTGATCACGACGTCGTCAATCCCCGGCAGGGCTCTGGCCGCCTCGATGCCCTCGACGCGCCGGAGGATCCCGCCGCGGGGGATGGGGATCATCATCACGCCGGAGGCCTCCGGCTCGCGCACCCACCCGTCCGGGGGCTCGCCAAGGGCGTGACGGAGCAGCAGGACCTCGAGCCCCGCGCGTGCGTCGGGCGGCCCTGCCTCCCGCACGAAGCGCAGGGCCCGGGCGCACAGGCCGCCAATCGGGCGCGCGGCGACCTCCAGTACGTACACGCCGTCGGCCGCCACGCGGCACTCGGCGTGGATCGGCCCATGGCTGAGGCCAACCGCGCGGGCCGCCGACGCCACCGCCGAGACGATGGCGTGCTGCGTGGAGCGGGCCTCCCGCGACGGCGTGACATAGAGGGTCTCCTCGAAGTACGGACCCTCGAGCGGATCGGGTTTGTCGAAGATCGCCAGCACGTGGAGGGCACCTCGATTGAGCACGCCCTCGAGCGCGTACTCGACGCCGTCGATGTAGCTCTCCACCTGCACGACACCGGGTTCGACACCGTCCGATGCGCGGACCCCCGGCGAGTCGAGGAGCTGCCGGATGCGGTGCACCGCCGCCGCGAACGACGACGGGTCGTCCGCGCGGATGACACCGCGGGATCCGGAGAGCGTCGTTGGCTTCACGACGACCGGGAAGCGAAGGGCGCCGGCGAGGGCGGCCGCGTCACTGCCGGCCTCGAGCACGGTGACAGCAGGCACCGGCAGGCCCGCGTCCCGCAGGCGCGCCCGCATGCGGCGCTTGTCGCGCGCGATCTCGGCGCCGTCCGGCTCGTGGCCGGGCAGACCGAGGTGCCGCGCGACCAACGCGGCCAGCACGGCCGGCCCGTCGCCAACGGCGAGCACACCGTCCACGGGCAGGGCCAGGAGGGCTCGCTGGATGGTCCGGAGCGAGGCCTCCGGTTCGGCGAACCGCACCGCAAGGGCGCCATCGCGCCAGGGGTCATCCAGGTGACCGCACCGGTCCGTGGCGTACACGATCTCGACCCCGGCCCCTGCGGCGGCGTCCTCGAACATGCGCGTCTGGTAGCCGGTCGTCGTGGCCAGGAGCAGCACGCGCCGCGGCCGCGGCATGGGCGCCGGCGTGCCGGTCATCGCCGCCATGGGTGGCATCGACGAGGCGTCACAGCAGAGCCACCTGCTCTGCGGTGGGCTCCGCTCAACAGTACCAGGGCTCGTTCAGGTACGGGATCGTCGCCCGCGACGGCAACGCGCGGAGTCGGCGCGCGGCCACCCGCTCGCCGCCTCGCCGGTCGTCGCCCCCGGCGGCCGCATCGGCGAGAGCCCGGATCGCGTCGAAGGTCTCCTGCCGCGGGCGATTGATCTGCACGCCCACGAGCTGCATCACGGCCCTCTGCAGCGCATCCACGCGCGCATCGGGATGCCGCCAGGGATGCGTGAGCGTGCGCGGGTCGACGTGCGACACCACGGCGCGGACATCGGACAGCTCGAGCAGGGGCGACCGGAGCGTCACGAGCAGGCGGATGGCCCACTGGACGGGCGACACATGCGCGACCAGACCCAGGTCTTCGACCGCGTCCAGCAGCGCGCGGTAGCCGGGGAGGGTCGTCCACGGCGTGAACGCCACGAACGTCGGGGCGAGGGTCAGCGGGGTAGTGCGGCACAGCCGCACCGCCTCCTCGAAGTCTGCGCGTGTGTGCCCCTTCCGCAGCAGCCGCAACACGTCGTCGTCGATCGATTCCACGGCGCTGGTGACGAACAGGCACCCGTGAGCGGCGAGCACCGGCAGCAGCTCGCGATGCTTCAGCAGGTGCTCGATCTTGATGGTGGCATCGAAGGTCAGCGCCGGCCACTCGGCATGTAGGGCCTCGACGATGCGGCGTGCGTGCGCGGGACCGTTCAGGAAATCTGGGTCGGCAAACGTGACGTGCTCCACGCCTGCGGCCACCTGGGCGCGGATGTCGGCCAGGACGACGTCCACGGGGACGACCCGGACCTGCCCCCGGTACACCGGTACGATGGGACAGTGCCGGCACCAGTGCTTGCAGCCTCTGGTGGCGTCAGTTGATCCCGCGACGCGGCGCGTGCCGTCCGGGAGCTGCAGAGTGGCATACGAGGCCGGCGCGGGCAGGCCCCGGCGGTCGGGCTGGATGAACGGCAGGCGCGGCAGTGTCATGTGGCCTGCGGGCGACCGCGGCCGGGCGGCCTCCGGTGCCACGGGCGCCGCATCGGAGGGGTGTCCAGGGGCCGCGAGCTGCTGCGCCACCGCCAGGAGGTCCGCCTCGAACTCGGGGCCGAGGACGTGAGTCACGCCGTGCGATCTCAGCAGATCCTCGTTCAGCGGCGCGTAGAGGCCGTACGCACAGAGCGTGGCGCCGGGGTTCAACGCCCTCACGCGATCGAGGGCCGTCAGCGCGAGGCGCGTGGCGGTGTGCATCGGGAGAGAGATAGCCACCATTCGCGCACGCGCCACGAGACCGGCATCCAGCGTCTGGCGAGACAGATCCAGGGCCACGGCCTCGAAACCCGCCCGCCGCAGCCACGCCGCCGGCGAGGCCAGCCCGAACGGCTGCCGGCCGAGGTCGTAGGTAGAGAGCAGCAGCACCACGCGCCCAGCGTAGCACCGCAGTGAACCTGCGTGCCTCGCCCCCCCGTGCTTCGAACCCCCGTGCTTCGAACCCTCGTGCTTCGAACCCCCGTGCTTCGAACCCCCGTGCATAGCACCTTTCGTGCCTCGAACCTTCGTGTCTATACTCTCCCGGGGGTTTCGACCATGTGGAGCCGACGTTCGTTTCTTCGCCTCACCGGCGGCGCGGCAGGTGCCGGGTTCGCCGCCACGCGCTATGGCCTCGAAGACGTGGCCGCGCTCACCCAGTCCGTGGCCGGCCGCACGCCCGCGCAGGTGGCCGCGGACGAGGACTACTGGCGTGAAATCCAGTTCGCGTTCACGCTCGATCGCACCTTGATCAACCTGAACAACGGCAACCAGTGCCCCAGCCCCACCGTGGTGCACGAGGCCTGCAAACGCTACATGGACTGGTCGAACCAGGCGCCGGTCTACCACCGGGGCATGATCGACAGGAACATCGAGACCGCGCGGCGGCGCCTCGCGGCCGAGTTCGGCGCCGACCCCGAGGAGATTGCCATCACCCGCAACGCCAGCGAGTCGCTGCAGATCGCGCAGATGGGCCTCGATCTCGAGCCGGGTGACGAAATCGTCACGACCGAGCAGGACTACGGGCGCATGCTCACGACGTGGGACCAGCGCGTGCGGCGCGACAAGGTGGCGCTCAAGCGCATCGACTTCCCGGTGCCGACCACCCAGCAGGACCTGATGGAGCGGCTCACCAGCGCCGTGTCGCCGCGGACGAAAGTGCTGCACTTCTGCCACATCACGAACCAGTCGGGCCAGCTCTTCCCGGTCCGCGAGCTGAGCCTCTGGGCCCGTTCCCGCGGCATCATCACCATCGTGGACGGCGCACACGCCATGGGCCACTTCCCGTACAAGCTGCGCGACCTCGAGATGGACTACTACGGCGTCAGCCTTCACAAGTGGCTGCTGGCTCCCCTCGGCACGGGCCTGCTCTACGTGCGGCGCGACCGCATCGCCTCCACGTGGCCGCTGCAAGCCGCGCCGCAGCGCAGGGAGAACGACATCCGCAAGTTCGAGGAGATCGGCACGCACCCGCCGGGCCCGCGGGCGGCCATCAACGAGGCCGTGGCGTTCCAGCAGGCGATCGGCATCGAACGCAAGGCTGCGCGACTGCGCTACCTGACGCTGCGCTGGGCCAACGAGCTGAAGAAGGAGCCGCGCGTCCGCCTGCACTCCAGCCTGGACGAGGGGCAGACCTGGGGGCTCGCCGTCGTCTCCATCGATGGCATCGACACCAGCAAGCTCGTCCCCTACCTGTGGGACCGGCACCGCATCGTCATCACCGCCGTCGGGCACGAGAACGAGAAGGAGCCGGCCCTCTCGTACCGCGGCCTGCGCGTGACGCCGAACATCTACACCCCGCTCGAGGAGATCGACTACTTCGTCGAGGCCATCCGCGGCGTCATCAGGAACGGGCTGCCGGCGTAGGCTCGACGGTGAGCCGGCGCATGGCCGGAACGAAGGCGAAGAGCACGAGGCCGGCGATGATGGCGAACGTGGCCACGACGCCGAACAGGCTGGGCAGGGCCATCGACTCGTAGAAGGAGGCGATGCGCCCGCCCAGGAAGTTCCCGACCGAGAGCGACAGGAACCACACGCCCATGATGAGGCCCGCGATGCGGGCGGGCGCCAGCGTGGACATCGCGCTCATCCCCACGGGACTGAGCGCCAGCTCGCCGATGGTGTGCAGCAGGTAGGTGAGCGTCAGCCAGATGGGGCTCACCAGCGCGCCGGACTCCGCCGAACGGGCCGGCCCGACCATGATGACGAAGCCGAGCCCGACGAACACCAGGCCCATGGCGAACTTCGCCGGGCGGGACGGGTCCTGCCCCTTCGTCGCCAGCCGCGCCCAGACCCACGCGAACACCGGCGACAGCGCGATCACGAACAGCGAGTTCAGCGACTGGTACCACGTGCTCGGGAACGTGTAGCCGAACACCCGGTTGTCGGTGCTGCGATCCGCAAAGAGATTGAGCGTGGAGCCGGCCTGCTCGAAGACCGACCAGAACAGCGTCGAGGCCACGAAGAGCACGCCGATGGCGTAGAGCCGCTTCTTCTCGTCAGGGGTCCACCCCCCCGACACGAACAGCCACGCGAAGAAGCCGAGCGTGAGCAGCAGGAGGAGCAGGCCGCCCGCGTTGGCAATCTGCACGGCGGTGATGGGCAGCGCGCCGGTGTACATGCCCGCGCCGAGCGCCACGAGCGCCACCGCGGCCCCGACGGCCCATCGGATGGCCGAGGCCCTCAGGACCGCAAACGCCGCCGGAGACGCGGCCGGCGCGGGTTCGAGGCCCGCGTCGCCGAGGTTGCGGCCGCCCAGCACGTACTGCACGACGCCAAGCGCCATGCCCACGCCCGCCGCGCCAAAGCCGATGTGCCAGCTGATCTCCTGTCCCAGGTAGCCGCAGATCAGGGGGGCGATGAACGCCCCGAGGTTGATGCCCATGTAGAAGATCGAATAGCCGGCGTCACGCCGCGTGTCCTCCGGCGTGTAGAGCTGCCCCACGATGACGCTGACGTTGCCCTTCAGCAGCCCCGTCCCGATGACGATGAGGAACAGGCCGAGGTAGAAGGTGGCGAGCGACGGGATGGCCATGCTGAAGTGCCCGCACGCGATGAAGATGCCGCCATAGAGCACGGCGCGGCGCTGGCCGATCAACCGGTCCGCCACCCACCCGCCCGGCAGCGCCGTCATGTAGACCATCGACGTGTAGAGCCCGTAGATGGCCCCGCCCTGCGCGGCGTCGAAGCCGAGGCCGCCCGCCGAGAGCGGGGCGGTCATGTACAGGAGCAGCAGGGCGCGCATCCCGTAGTAGCTGAAGCGCTCCCACATCTCGGTGAAGAACAGCGTGGACAGGCCGCGGGGGTGGCCGAACAAGGCGTGGTCGTGCGGCGTCGCGTGGGGCTTGGCCATCGCCGCGTATTGTATGCGGGGCGGGGCCGAGGCGCCCGCCGGCTGACGGAATCCCGCCGGCTTCGCGCGATCGATCTCCCGCCTTCACGAGAAACCGGCCCAACAGGGGGCCGTCCGACTGGACCACCTCTTGCAATTCCCATTTGTCCGGTTGCCCCGCCACAGACGAGCCACGTGGCGGGCGGCCGGCGGGAGGTGGTCATCCCATGAGCTGCACCAGGAGCGTTCTCGGCCTTCGGTGGGAACACCACACGTGGCACCGCCGGGTGTCAGGCTTCGAAATCCGGCGGGGGGTGGAGACGAACATGTGGGCGCGCGCGGTCGAGCGGGACTTCGTGCGGTGCGACACCGAAGAGGTCTGTACCCACTGTGGCGCCGTCCGTCAGCCGGTGAGCTGCACGTGCGACTTCGGGCGCGGGGAAACCTGCCCGGTGCTGCTCGAATGGCGCGCCGCCAACGGCGACACCGGCCAGCTGCAGCACTCGTCCCCGACGCGCTCCACGTAGCGGTCACCGGCGATCGTCCGGACCCTCTTCGAGAGGCGTGACCCTTCGCCGGCGGTCCCGCGACCCGCCGGCGCCACGCAGTGCCCCGTGCCGTCGCCAGTCGGCTGCTCGCTCCGGCTGTGCCGGAGGCACCAGCGCGCCAGGTCGTCCTGTAAGATGCGGGCACGGTGTCTCCCGATGCCACTCGACGAGTATCGACGCAAGCGTGACTTCTCGAGGACGCCCGAGCCTGACGGAGCTGGTCCGGTCACGAGGCGGCGCGGCGACGACGCGTTGTTCTTCTCGGTGCAGAAGCACCTGGCCACGCACCTGCACTACGACCTGCGGCTCGAGTGGAACGGCGTGCTCCTGTCATGGGCCATTCCCAAGGGCCCGTCCATTGACCCGGCCGACAAGCGCCTCGCGATGCAGACCGAGGACCACCCCTTCGACTACGGCACGTTCGAGGGCGTGATCCCGGAGGGCTACGGCGCCGGCATCGTCATGCTGTGGGACCGTGGCACGTGGACGCCGGAGAGCCCGGACGTGGACGCCGCGCTCCGAAAGGGGGACCTGAAGTTCAGGCTCGACGGCTACAAGCTGAAGGGGTCGTGGGCGCTGGTCCGGACGCGAGGCTACGGCGGCGGGTCGCGGCCCGGCTGGCTGCTGATCAAGCACCGCGACGAGTGGGCCGGCCCCATCGACATCGGTGCGTTCGCGCCGTTGTCGGTCAAGACGCCGGACGCCGACTTCGCGGACATCCTGGCCGGTGACAACCCCTCGGTCTGGACGACCAACCCGCCGGCGAAGACGGGCGACACCGGGAAACTGTTCCAGCGCATCATCGCGCAGGCGATCGCGATGAAGGAAGCGCGCGCCGGACGCGCAACCCTGACACCACGAAGAATCGCGAAGGCGGCCGCGAAGAAGCGGGAGTCGTGATCGAAGAGAAGGGGCACGACGCACACGAAGCCCTCCTGGGGGTCCTCCGCATTCGTCATGCCCCTCGAAACCTCGCCACGGCGTGTTCCCGCGGCGGGTGTCGGGTTTCCCGTGCCTACGGTGTGATGGTGAAGCCGCGCTGCGAGATGCCGGAAAGCAGGTTCATCGTGCCCGCCTCGGTGAGGGCCGACATCCAGGTGTAGTACCCGGGCGGCGCGCCGCCCGGCACGCGCAGGTTCAGGATCTCGCCGACGAAGTCGGTCGGGACGAAGTTGCGCGCAAGGGGCGCCAGGCCCGGCACCAGGGCGCTGCCCGTCCACGACATCAGCTGGCCGTTCGGCATCCGCAGGACGATGTAGGCGTCGGCCGCGGACGGGGTCCGGCTCCGCCGCAGCCGTGCCGTGAGGCGCAGCGCCTGGCCGGGCCGAAGCGTCGAGTCCTCGACCTCGGTCTCGAGCGTCGCGTCGTGGAACTGGATGGTGCCAGCCCGGATGCGGCGCATCGATCGGGCCTCGACCACTTCGCCATCGGACACGAAGGTGACGCCGAACTGATCGTTGAACGGCGGCTCTCCGTTGTCCTCCACCATCACGCTGAAGGTGCAGGCGGGCAGGAAGTCGTCGCACGTGCCGGAGAAGCGCACCGTGCGCGGCGAGCCATCCTCGTTGAGCGACAGCACGTCCACGTCCGTCACGGGTCCGTTGACGTGCAGGCAGGCATGAAAAACGTTCACACATCGGCACACCATCCTGCACAGAACTGATCGTGAAATCCTGTTCCTGTGGGGATTCCCACGCCGAATCAAGCAAACCAGAAGCCAGTCAGTGCGTTACGGCCCCGTCGGGCTGGCCCCGTGCGGGGCCGTCAGCCTGACGGCGAGACGTCGGGCCAGGTCTGCGTCGCCGAGGGGATCGAACGGACGGGCCTCCGTCCAGTCGTGCAGCCAGACGGGCTGCCGGCGGCGCTCCGGCGGTTCCCAGGCGTAGCGCGGGATGATGTGGGCGTGCAGCGCCGCCTCGACGTTGCCCAGAATCTCGTAGTTCACGCGCTCGGCGGCTGTTTCTGCGAGGATGGCGTCGCCGACGCGGCCCATGTCGGCCAGGAACGTCCGCCGCGCGTCGCCCACCAGCCCATTGAGGTCGGTCACGACAGGGTCCGGATACAAGAGGCAGTAGCCCGGCAGAATCTGCGGGTCCCCCAGAACCACCCACCCGGATCCCACGCGGGTCACCACGCGCGCAAGCTCGCCTCGCCGCGCCTGCTCCACGAACCGATGGATCGCCGTCACCCCCGTGCCTCGAACCTCCGTGCCTCGAACCTCCGTGCCTCGAACCTCCGTGCTTCGAACCTCCGTGCTTCGAACCTCCGTGCTTCGAACCTCCGTGCTTCGAACCTCCGTGCTTCGAACCTCCGTGCTTCGAACCTACTTGCGATAGTCCAGCGCGGGTTTCCGATCGGCAAGCCTGGTCGAGTACTTGAATCCCGGCCCGCGCCGCTGGTCGAACTCCGCGCGCGCCTTCTGGATGTGTGCCGGGTCGGAGAAGAGGTCGATGGCCGTGAGCGCCATGCTCTTGGCCGCCACGAGCATGCCCTTGACGCCAATCGAGGTGCCGCCGGCGGCCACGGCCTGCCAGCTGTGGGCGGGCGTTCCCGGCACCCAGGTGGCCGAGGTGAGCTGTACGGTCGGCACGTTCCAGCTGACATCCCCGAGATCGGTGGACGCGCTGCCGATGCCGGGCTCCGGCGTGAACACCGAATTGGCGCTGTCGATGGGCGGCAGGTTGCCGTCGAGCGACACCCGGAGGATCTCGGCGAACTGGCGCTCGGCCGGCGTGTACTCGTAGCCGCCGACCGCCTGCAGGTTCTTCTGCATCAGCCCCACCAGATAGGAGTTGGGCAGGACGTTCCAGACGGCCCCGGTCAGTTCCAGCTCCATCGTCGTGTCCGTGCCGAGGGCGGCGCCGCGCGCGGCGTTCTGGATGCGCTCCCAGATGCCTTCGAGCACGCGCATGTCGTTGTGGCGGGCGTAGTAGTAGGCCTCGGCGAAGTCGGGCACGACGTTCGGCGCGCGGCCACCGTTCGTGATGACGTAGTGGATGCGCGCGTCGGAGGGCACGTGCTCCCGCATCAGGTTCACCATGGCGTTCATCGCCTCGACGCCGTCGAGGGCCGAGCGCCCGCGGTCCGGGGCGGACGAGGCGTGGGCGGATTGGCCGCGGAAGCGGAACTTGCCCGTGATATTCGCCAGCGTGCTCGACGCGCTCGACGCGTTCCGGTCCCCGGGGTGCATCGTGACGACGACGTCCACGTCGCTGAAGAGCCCCGCGCGCAGCATGTAGACCTTGCCGGCGCCGCCTTCCTCGGCGGGCGTCCCGAAGAAGCGCAGCGTGCCGGGCCGCTTCGCCGCCACGAGCCACTCCTTCACCGCGATCGCGGCGGCCGTCGAGGCCGTGCCGAAGAGGTGATGGCCGCATCCGTGGCCCGCGCCGTCGGGGACGAGCGCGTGCCGCTCGGGCTCGGCCGCCTGCGACAGGCCGGGCAGCGCGTCGAACTCCCCGACGATGCCGATGACGGGCTGGCCGCTGCCCCACTCGGCGGTGAACGCCGTGGGGATCTCGGCCACGCCGGCCTCGACCGTGAAGCCGGCGGTGCGCAGCTGCTCCTGCAGCAGCGCGCTGCTCTTCTCCTCCTGGTAGCCGACCTCGGCGAACGACCAGATCCGCAGCGCGACGTCGGCGTACGCCTGGCCCCTGCTGTCGATCGACGCGAGGACGGCTTTCGCGTCCATGCCCTGTCCCTGGAGCGGCGCCGTCACGGCCGCCCACGCCATCAGCGCCCCCGCGAGCCCGTATCTCATGGCCATCCTCCGCCTACGTCAACAGGTGCCGGCTGAGCACCGCCCAGACCGCATACGAGAGCCGCGCGCGATGGTGGCGCGCGATGTCCGAGTGCCAGAACCCGCCGCTCACCACTTCGCAGCCGGGGGGCAGCGCGCCAAGGGCCAGGGGCTCCTTCTGCTCCGCCCGGTAGCGGGCCAGCACGTCGGCCGACGGATGGCCCTCGTTGGTGATGACGACGTCGACGGGTCGGCCGATCGATCGGCCCACCCACGCCACCGCATCGGCGGCCGTGAATCCGCTCATGCCGCGGCCCTCGGTCAGCAGGTTCGTGACCAGGATGATGGGGCCATTCACGGCGCGCAGGCTCTCGGCGACGCCGTCCACCAGCAGCGTCGGCATGAGGCTGGTGAAGAAGCTGCCGGGCCCGATGATAGCCGCGTCGAACGCGCTGACGGCGTCCTGCACGGCGGGATGGATGCGCGCGGCCGGATCGAGCCAGACGCGCGTGATCTGGTGGCCCCGATCGTGCGCGGCGTCCACCTCCACCTCGCCGCGCGTCACGGAGCCATCGGCGTACGCGGCGCACAGCGTCGCGCGTTCCACGCTCACGGGCCAGACGCGCCCCCGGCACCCGAGCAGGGCGCGCAGCCCCTCCACCGCCGCGAGGAAGTCGCCGCTGTAGCGCTCCATCATCGACAGCAGCAGGTTGCCGCCGGTGTGGCCGCCGAGCCGCGCGTGCTCGAGCGTCGGCAGCCGGGCCAGCAGCACGCGGCGCGCTTCGCCCTCGTTTCGTGCCAGCGCCAGCGTGCAGCGCAGCACGTCGCCGGGCGGCAGCACGCCGAGCTCATCCTTCAACTGGCCGGAACTGCCTCCGCTGTCGAACATGGTAACCACGGCGTTCACGTCGAGCCAGGGGTTGCGCTTGAGGCCGCCGAGCAGCGCCGGCAGCCCGGTGCCGCCGCCGAAGCATCCCACGTTGATCCGCCGCAGCTGCATGCGCCCCTTATCTTAGCGGACGCCTCGCCTCGTCCGCGGGCGCGCCGCGCCATTTCCGCGGGAACACACGCGACGCGCACGACCGTCATAGACTACGGGGAATGGACACGGCCGCCCGCGCCCGGCTCGACCCCGTCGTCGCCGACCTGCAGCGCATCTTCGGCGCCCGTCTCGAGGCGGTGGTGGCCTACGGACGCCACGCGCACGAGCAGGCCCACAGCCTCGCGCTGGTCTCCTCGCTCACGCTGGACGACCTGACCGCGATGGGGACAGCGGCCGCACGCTGGCATCATGCAGGCGCGGCGACGCCGCTCGTGCTGCCGCGCGACGAGTTCGCGCAGTCGCTCGACGCGTTCCCCATCGAGTACGGCGAGATCATCGACACGCACGTGGTCCTGCATGGGACGGACCCGTTCGCGGGGATCGGCATCGACGCGCGGGACCTGCGCCGGGCCATCGAGGCGCAGGCCGCCAGCCACGTCCTGCACCTCCGCGAGAACTACATCGAGGACGCCGGGTGGCCGGCCGCGCTCGACACCCTCGTCCGGCGATCGGCGCCCGGCTTCGCGCTGCTGCTCCGCCGGATGGCGCGCCTCGACGGCGCCCCGTCTGAGAGCGTCGCGGACCTGTCGCACTGGGCCGCCTCGCGCGCCGGCCTCGACCCGCGGGTCGTGGGCGACGTGCTGGCCCTCGCCATCGAGCCTTCGCCCGCAGTGGACGCGGTGCGCCTCTTCCCCGAATACGTGGCGGCGATGGAGACCCTGCTCCGCGCGATCGACCAATGGGCCGACTGACGCTGCTCGCGCTGCTGCTGACGGCTTCGATGGCCGCTGCGCAGCCGCGTCCGCCCGAGATCACCTCCCCGGTGAACGACTTCGCCGGCGTCATCGACGCCGCCTCGGCGGCCGAGCTCGAGACCCTCATCCGACGGCTGCAGCAGGCGAGCGGCGACGTCCTCGTCGTCGCCACGGTGAGGACCTTCCAGCCGTATGCGGACCTCCAGAGCTATGCCGTGAAGATGTTCGAGAACCACGGGAGGGGCATCGGCCCCCGCAAGGGCGACAACGGCGTGCTGCTCGTCCTCGCCGTGGACGACCGGCAGGTCCGCATCGAGGTGGGCTACGGCCTGGAGGGCTTCGTCACGGACGGGTTCGCGGGCGAAACGAGCCGCGACGCGATGGTGCCCTACTTCCGCCGTGGCGAGTACGGTGAGGGCCTGCTCGCCGGGGCCTCGCGCGTCGCCCTGCGCATCGCTGAAGGGCGGGGCGTCTCCCTCGACGTCCCGCAGCCGCGTGCCGCGCCGCGGCCGACGGGGGAGATCCGCCTCAGCCCCCTCACCCTGCTGCTCCTGCTCTACATCATCTACCAGGTGTCGAGGAGCAGCAGATCGACGACGGCGCGGCGGCCGCATCGCCGCTGGACCAGCGGAGTAGGCCCGTTCGGCGTCGGCGGCGGCTGGGGCGGTGGTGGATGGGGCGGCGGCGGCTGGGGCGGCTCGTCGGGAGGGTTCGGCGGATTCGGCGGCGGCCGATCGGGAGGCGGAGGCGGTGGGGCCTCATGGTAGAAAGGACCTTATGCAGAAGCTGATTCGGCTCGTGACCGCTCTCGCGCTGGCGGTGGCCGTCGGGGCCTCGTCCGGTTGCTCCTACAACACATTCGTCGGCCAGGAGGAGGCCATCAAGACGCAGTGGTCCCAGGTCGAGAACCAGTTGCAGCGGCGGAACGACCTCATTCCCAACCTGGTCGAGACCGCCAAGGGATTTGCCCAGCAGGAGCGCGATGTCTTTGGCGCCATCGCCGACTCGCGCGCCAGGCTCGCCGGCGCCCAGACGCCGGAGCAGACCATGGCCGCGGCCAACGAGCAGTCCTCGGCCCTGGCGCGTCTGCTGGTGGTGGTCGAGAACTACCCCGATCTGAAGTCGAACCAGACCTTCGCCCGTCTCATGGACGAGCTCGCGGGGACGGAGAACCGGATTGCCGTCGAGCGGATGCGCTACAACGAGGCCGTCCAGGCCTACAACACCCAGCGGCGCTCCTTCCCCTCCAACATCACGGCGGGCATCTTCGGCTTCAAGGAATACCCCCTGTTCCAGGCGCCCGAGGCCGCCAAGCAGGTGCCGACGGTGGACTTCTCCCGCCCGCAATAGCCCGTCCGCACGGCCCGGGGGTGGGGTCCACCACCCCCGGTTCCAACCCTGCAGCCCGACGCGCCATCCAAGTCCATGACGGTGGACGACGTCGTCCTGGCAGCCAACGGAGATGCAGCCGCCTTCGAGCGGGTGTACCACGCCCACGTGCCTCGGGTGCACAGTCTCGCACGCCGCATGGCCGGCCCTGAGGCCGCGGAGGATCTGACCCAGGACGTCTTCGTCCGTGCCTGGCAGAAGCTGGGCACGTTCCGGGGCGAGTCGTCCTTCGGCACGTGGCTGCACCGGCTGGCCGTGAACGTGATCGTGGAGCGCTTCCGCGCGCTTGGCGTGGCGCGCAACCGGTTCCTGCCCGATGCCGAGCCGGTGCTGGAGGTCCTGCCCGCGCCGCCGCGGTCGCGGCCGGACCTCGGGATGGACCTTCAGGCGGCGATGGATCGCCTGCCGCCGGGCGCGCGGACCATCTTCGTGCTCCACGACGTGGAGGGGTACCGGCACGAGGAGATCGCGACGATGCTGGGCGTCTCGGCCGGGACGTCGAAGTCGCAGCTGCACCGGGCGAGGCAGACGCTGAGGCAGACACTGAACGCCGACAGGCCGCAGATGAGCCGCAGATGACGCAGATGACGCGGATGGGGGATGGGGGCGGGATGGACGTACGCCGGCGCGGGCCGGGGAGTGACGATCCGCTGGACCACGATGATCCCTTGCTCCAGGCCATTGAGGCGCTGGCGGACGCGCCGCCGGAGCGCAACCTGTGGCCCGGCATCGAGGAACGGACGGTCCGGCGTCCGGACGCGCGGCGATCGTTCACGTTCACGCTGCCGCAGCTCGCCATGGCGGCGACGCTGCTCGTGGCCGTCTCGGCGGGCGTGTCGTGGCTGGCCATGCGGCCCGCGCCGGCGATTCCCGAGACCGCCATCCGCGCGGTGGCCGAGCCCACCGAAGCGCTGCGGGCCGACGTGCAACGCGCGACGTTTGCCGACGCGGCCTACGACGCGGCGGTGGCAGACCTCGAACGTGTGCTGAGAGAGGGCCGGAACACGCTGGATCCGCAGACCGTGATGGTGCTCGAGCGCAACCTTGCCGCCATCGACGAGG
Organism: Acidobacteriota bacterium; assembly: GCA_963169195.1. Taxonomy (GTDB): domain Bacteria; phylum Acidobacteriota; class Vicinamibacteria; order Vicinamibacterales; family UBA2999; genus VFZN01. The sequence goes on from CAUJDN010000109.1 coordinate 41,000, forward strand.
CCATCCGGCAGTCGCGAGCCGCGCTCGACGCCGACCCGGCCAACACGTATCTCAACTCGCACCTGGCCGATGCGCGTCGCCGGAAGCTGGAGCTGTTGCGGCAGGCGGCGCTGCTCTCCAGCGCGGGCACTCTGTGAACACGGATGGCGCGGATGGCGGGGGCCGCAGAGGACGCGGATGGCACGGAGATCGGACACACCGTAGAAGGGATCGACGTATGCGACTGACGAGCGCAAGGACGGGGATGCTGGTGCTGCTGGGCGCGCTGGCGCCGGCGATGGCAGGGGCGCAGGGCAATGCCCCGGACGAGGCCCAGCAGCCGCCTATCCAGGCGAGGCCGGGCGGGCCCGAGAGCGCGCCGAGGACGACAGAGGAGGTGCCGGTCACGAAGGGCACGCGCCTCGTACTCACCAACAGTGCGGGTGAGGTCGTCGTCACATCGTGGGACCGCGACGCGGTGAAGGTGGAGGCCTCGCACAGCGAGCACGCGTCCGTGGACATCCAGACGGAGGAACAGACGCTCCGCATCCGCAGCCGGGCCACGCGCGGGTCGTCGAGCCTCGTGGACTACCGGCTGACCGTGCCGCGGTGGATGCCCGTGAACCTCTCCGGCAGCTATCTCGAGGCAGCCATCGAGGGGACCAGTGCCGAGATCACCGTGGAGACCGTGCACGGCAACGTCCGCGTGGTCGGCGGCTCGGGCGCGGTGGCGGTCCGCTCGGTGATGGGGACCATCACGGTGGACAACGCCAGCGGTCGCGTCCAGGCGACGACGGTGAACGAAGGCATCCGCCTCACGAACGTCACGGGCGACATGTCCGCGGAGACGACCAACGGCGACATCGTCATCCAGAACGCCCGGACGTCGAACCTCGAAGCGTCCACGGTGAACGGCGACCTGACGTTCAACGGCACGGTGAGGGACGGCGGCGCGTACCGACTGACGACGCACGGCGGCGACGTCCGGCTCGGGCTCGGCGGCGCGACCAACGCCACGGTGTTCGTCCGAACGTTCCAGGGCGACTTCTCGGCCGACTTCCCGATTCAGCTCCCGGAGGGGCAGTCGAGCGACAGCGGCAGCAAGCGCTTCAACTTCACGCTGGGCAGCGGCAGCGCGCGCATCGAGGTGCAGTCGTTCAACGGCGACATCCACGTCGCGCGCGGTGCGGTCCTCACGCCCGAGGAACGGCGGGAGCAGCGGCGGCGTGGGCCACGTCCCGACGCGCCCCCGCCCCCGCCGGCGACTCCCGCGCCGAAGCCGCCGCCCCCGCTCGAGCCGGCATACAATGGCGCGCATGCGGATCTCGGACACGCTGCTTCCCGAGTTCGACCGTGAGACAGCCGTCACGCGGATGCTGCTGGAGCGCGTCCCCGATGGCCGGTTCGACTGGAAGCCGCATCCGACGAGCATGACGCTCGGCCGCCTGGCCGCGCACCTGGCGGAGCTGCCACACTGGGTCTGCATCACCATCGCGCAGGACAGCTTCGACGTGACCACGCCACGGCCGGAGGGCGACCAGCCCCCGGCCACCCGCGAGGCCGTGCTGTCGCTCTTCGACGAGAAGGCGGCGGCCGCGCGCTCGGCGCTTGCCGGACGCGGCGATGGCGAGCTGATGGCCCCGTGGACGCTGCTCCAGGGAAAGCAGGCGCTGTTCACCATGCCGAAGGTCACCGTGCTCCGCACCTTCGTCTTCAACCACCTGGTGCACCACCGCGGCCAGCTGAGCGTCTACCTCCGCATGCAGGGCGTGCCCATCCCGGCGATCTACGGGGCGAGCGGCGACCAGGCCGTCTGATCGGGAGCGCACGTGCGAGCGCTGACCCACGTGGCCGGTGCGCTGGCGTTTCTCGCGCTGGCGACGCTCAACTCGGGCGGATACCGGTTCGGCGCCTCTGATCAGGCCTTCTACATTCCCGCTGTCCTGAAACGGCTCGACCCGACGCTGTTCCCGCGCGACGCCGCGCTCCTGGATCCCCAGGCGCGCTACTTCTTCGTGGACGAGATCGTCGCGGGGACGATGCGCGCGACCGGCTGGTCCATGGAATCGTGCTTCGCGGCCGGCTACGGGCTCACGCTGGCGCTCCTCTACCTGGCACTCTGGCGGCTCGGGCACGTGCTCTTCCGGTCGCCGCTCGCCCCGTGGGCCTTCGTCGCCGCCGAGACGCTGCGCCACCGCATCACGAAGACGGGCGTCAACACGCTCGAGAGCTACTTCCACCCACGCGTGCTGGTCTTCGCGATCGGTGTCTGGGCCATCGGCGCGTACTTGCGCGGACGCCCGCGGCTCGCCGTGAGTGCCATCCTGGCGGCGGGCCTGCTCCACCCCACGATGGCGGCATTCTTCGTGCTCTTCCTCGCGGTCGCCATCTGGACCACCGAGCCAGGTGCACGACGGGACGTCGGCCTGCTGGCCGTCGTCGGCATCGTCGGTGTCGCGTGGCTGCTGCTCGCCGGGCCCATGCAAGGGGCCCTGGCGCCGATGGACGCTCAATGGCGGGAGCTGCTGGCGGCGAAGGACTACCTCTTCCCGGTTCGCGACTGGTCTGCTGGCGCCTGGGTAGCCAACCTGGGCACGGCGGGCCTGGCCATCGGCACGCTGGCGTGGCGGGCCCGCCGTGATGCGGGGGCACCGCGCGAGCGCGGGTTGCTGGCGGGAGGCGTCGCTCTCCTCGTCGGCTTCCTGATCACGCTGCCCGCGGTGTCCGCGGGGTCCGCCCTGTTCGTTCAGCTCCAGATCTCCCGCGTGTTCTGGGTGCTGGACCTGCTGGGCACGGTTGCGCTCGTCTGGCTGCTCGTGGACCGGCCCCCGCAACGGGCGGCGCAGACGCCATCGCGATGGCGGGCAGCGGTGGCGGCCGCCATCGTCGTGGCCGCCGCGGCCCGCGGCGCGTGGGTCGGATTCGTCGAGCACGGGGATCGCCCGCTCATCGCGGTGAGCCTGCCCGATGACGACTGGACGCGGGTCATTCGCTGGGCGGAGCGGCAGCCCTCCGGCGCCCACCTGCTGGCCGACCCGGGCCACGCGTGGCGCTTTGGCACGCCGCTCCGGCACGCCGGGCGGGACGTGTTCCTGGAGGAGGTGAAGGACTCGGCCCTGGCCATCTACGCGCGCGGGTCGGCCGCCCGGGTCCTCGAGCGCCGCGCGGCCCTCGGCGACTTCGCCACGCTCGATGCGGACGGCGCGCGGTCGCTGGCCGCCCGCTATCGGCTCGACTACCTGGTCATCGACCGCGACCTGGACCTCCGCCTCGCGCACCGCGAGGGCCGCTTCCGCATCTACGCGCTCCGGAACCAGCGCTGAGCGCCCCAGTCTCCGAAACCCGGAACCCGAGAACCCCGGCCCCCGTTCGCGTACAATGCCCGGCATCAACGGAGGCACGTATGTCAGCAGCTGTTTCGCGTCGCGACTTCACCCGCCTGTTTGCCCTCGGCGGTTCGGCGGCCCTCTTTGCGGACCCGGTGTGGGCCAGCCAGGCGGCGCCGACGCCCGCGCTCGCGCCTGGCGGGGCCGCGTCCGGGGAGCCGTTCTGGACGAGCGTGCGCGATCAGTTCGTGATGCCGGCCGACCTGGCGGTGATGAACGCCGCCAACCTGTGTCCCTCGTCGCGCGGCGTCGTCGAGACGCTGACGAAGGAGACGCGCAGCGTGGACCAGGATCCGTCGCCGCACAACCGCGCGCGGCTGTATCCGGAGAAGGAGCAGACGCGCAAGGCGCTGGCCGAGTTCCTCCGCGTCACCCCCGAGGAGGTCATCATCACCCGCAACACCAGCGAATCGAACAACCTGGTGTCGAGCGGGCTGGATCTCAAGGCGGGCGACGAGGTCATCGTTCACGCCGACAACCACCCGAGCAACCTGAACGCGTGGCGCGAGAAGGCAAGGCGGTTCGGGTACTCGCTCGTCACCATCGAGCAGAGGAACCCGCACCCCGGGGCCGGGTACTACGAGGAGGCGTTCACGCGCGCCATCACGCCACGCACCAGGGTCATCGCCTTCACACACCTGACGAGCACCGTCGGCGACTACATGCCGGCCCGAGCTCTCTGCCGCATCGCGCGCGAGCGCGGAGTGCTGTCGCTCGTGGACGGTGCGCAGAGCTTCGGCCTGCTGGACGTCAACCTCGCCGACATGAAGCCCGACTTCTACACGGGCAGCGCGCACAAGTGGCCCTGCGGCGCGCGCGAGTGCGGCGTGCTCTACGTGAACAAGGCCGTGCAGGATCGGCTGTGGCCGAGCATCTACAGCGCCTACCCCGGTGCGGTGGGCTTCTCGAAGACGTTCGAAGGGTTCGGCCAGCGCGACGAGGCGACGATGATCGCGTTCCGCGAGGCGCTGGCGTTCCAGACGAAAGTGGGACGCACGGCGATCGAGCAGCGCTCGCGCGCGCTCGCCACGCAGTTGATGGACGGCCTGGCGAAGCTGCCTGACGTGAAGGTGTGGACTTCGCCTGTCGCCGAGCGGCGCGTCGCCGTCGTGTCGTTCGTGCCCGGCTCGCTCGACGCCAGCCGGCTGGCGACCGCGCTCTACGAGAAGGACAAGGTGGCCATCACCACGCGCGGCGGGAAGGACCGCCCCGGCCTCCGGGTCTCGCCGCACTTCTACAACAGCCCGGCCGAAGTGGATCGCCTGCTGGCCGCGCTCGGGAGCTACCTGAAGACCGGCCTCTGAGCACCGATGCGGCCGCAGATGCCGCAGATGGGCCGCAGATGCTCCGCAGAGCCTGGACACGACGGCCGCAAATGCGCAGATGCGCACATGCAAGGGGGCGACTGCCGCGGTCCTGCGGCCTTGCGACTATCTGCGCATCTGCGGCGGGCTGTCCATCAGTGTTCGAGTGTGATGGGCGGCAGGCGGAGGACCTGCGCGTCCTCGGCGCCGAACCACAGCCGTATCACGCGACCATCCGCGCCCGCGCCCGGCTCCGGAACCTCGTCAGCGCCTGCCGGGGCCGGCCATGGATCGGCCGTCGATTCGCTGACCACGTCCTGCGCCATGCTCAGGACGTTCCACGCCGCATCAGCGTAGTCGTCGGCCTCGGCCTCGGCCGGGTCCAGGTGCCCCACCGACGTGGAGGCGCCGGGACCCCCGGGCGTATGCACGTGAATGGTGTCGCCGTCCGCCCGTGCGGCGTACCCGTCGGGCAGGATGGCGGACAACCGCTTCACCAGCGCTCGCGCAAACGTTGACGGTGCCATTCCGACTCCCGACCTTCGACTGCGCTCAGGGTCGCCCCGAGCCTCGCCGAGAGGCAACTCCAATCCGTCACTTCGGCGTCGTCCTCACCGTCGGGTACGTGATGCCGAGCTGCTCCAGATAGGTCGTGTACTTCGTCGGGTCGTAGTAGTACTTCCGCATCTGCTCGCGGTACCTGGCGAGAATCTCCGTGTTCAGGTGCGTCGGGGCCGGCGTGTCCTTCGTGATGAACGGGATGTACTTCACGTCCTTCGTCTGGACGCTGTTGAAGTACTCCCACGCCTGGGTAACGAGCTCGGGCTTGGTCAGCAGGTCCAGGATCGTCATCGCCTGGACCTTTGCGCCCGCGACGACGCCCTTGTGGGCGATCGGGGTCGCGCTGGCAATGGCGCTCGACCAGTTGTGGCCGGGCAGGCCGGGGATGTTCGCCGGGTAGCTCAGCGTGACGGTCGGCATGTTCCACGAGATGTCGCCGATGTCGTCGGAGCCGCCGCCCATGTTGCGCTCGGGATCCGTCGGCTGGCCGAGCTCGTTCAGCTTCGTCGCCAGGCCAGGCTGTGTGGCGTTGCCCAGCTCCTTCTGCAGCGCCTTCGCCAGCGTCTGGTCGGCCTCGCTCCACTCCGGCAGCCCGACCTTCTGGATGTTGGCGTACATCGTCTCGGCGACGGTCCTGTTGAAGTGCCGCGGGTAGGCGGTGCCGAGGATCCGCGAGGTCCACTTCGTGTTGGTCATGAGCGCTGCGCCCTCGGCAATCTGGTTGCCGATGTCCCACAACGCCTTGATGTGCGGCTGGTCGATCTCGCGGAAGTAGAACCAGATGCTCGCGTTGCGCGGCACGACGTTCGGCTGGTCGCCCCCGTTGGTGATGACGGAGTGCGAGCGCTGCTGCAGCCGCAGGTGCTCGCGGCGGTAGTTCCAGGCGGCGCTCATCAGCTCGACGGCGTCGAGCGCGGATCGGCCGCGCCAGGGCGCGCCGGCGCTGTGCGCCGTCTCGCCCTCGAAGGTGTACTCCACCGAGACCAGCCCGGTGCCACCCGCCTGGCCCCACGAGACCCCGAGGTTGCCGCCGACGTGCGTGAAGAGGTTCACGTCCACGTCCTTGAACATGCCATCGCGCACGAACCACGCCTTCGAGGCGACGAGTTCCTCGGCCACGCCCGGCCAGACCATGAGCGTGCCCGGCAGCTTGTCGCGCTCCATGATCTTCTTCACCGCGATCGCGGCGACGATGTTGAGCGGCATGCCGGTGTTGTGGCCCTCGCCGTGGCCCGGCGCGCCCTCGACGATGGGGTCGTGGTACGCCACACCGGGCCTCTGGGACGCCTGCGGGATGCCGTCGATGTCGGACCCGAGGGCGATGACCGGCTTGCCGGTTCCCCAGGTCGCGACCCAGGCCGTCGACATTCCCGACTGCCCGCGCGTCACCGTGAAGCCGAACTTCTCGAGCTGCCCCGTCAGGTACTTCGAGGTCTCGACTTCCTGCATGCCGAGTTCGCCGAAGCTGAAGACCGAATCCACCATCTCCTGGGCGAGTTTCGCGAGCTCGTCGACGCCCTTGACGGCTTCCTGCTTCTGCGCCGTCAGCCGCGGGCTGTCAGGCGGCGCCGCCGGCGCGGCGGATCCCGGTGTCTGCGCCGCTGCAGGAGCGGTGGCCAGCAGCGTCGCCGCCAGCATCCAGGTCGTGTATCTCGTGCGTGTCATGCGTGTCCCTCCGCGACCGCGCCCGGGCCGCCGCAAGGATTGTAGCGGACGTTACAATGAAGAGGTTCGTGCAGGCTGGTACGCTCACCTTCAATCCGCTCCCTGGATGGGCTGGCGGGCACCGGATGACCCTCTATGCCTGGGGGCGACCGCGCCGGTTTCCCCGGCTCCCGGCGGCCGAGGCGCGCTACTTCGACGTCGCCCCGGACGCACGCGTCCTCGCGCACTGCCACTGGCAGCCCGATCGGGCGTCCCGTCCCACCGTGCTCCTGCTGCACGGCCTCGAGGCCTCGAGCCAGGCGCACTACGTGATGGGGATGGCCGACAAGGCGTGGAGCCGCGGCTTCAACGTCGTGCGGCTGAACCAGCGCACCTGCGGGGGCACCGAGCACCTGTCGCGCGGCCTCTATCACTCGGGCCTGACCGCGGACCCCCGCTTCGTCCTCACCGAGCTTCGCGAAAGGGACGGACTGGACCGCTTCGGCGTCGCCGGCTACTCGCTGGGGGGGAACCTGGCGATGAAGCTGGCGGGCGAGCTCGGCACGGCTGCCCTTCCCGAGGTGAAGGCCTTCTGCGCGGTCTCGCCCGTCCTCGAACTGGAAGCCTGTGTCACGGCCATCGAGCGCCCGGCCAATCGCCTGTACGAGTGGAACTTCTGCGCGAACCTCCAGCGCCGCATGCGCCGGAAGGCGCGCGCCTTTCCCGGCGCCTTCGACCTGGAAGGGCTCTGGAAGATCTGGTCCATCCGCGCCTTCGACGATCGTTACACCGCCCCTCATCACGGCTTCCAGGGCGCCAGCGACTACTATCACCGGGCCAGCGCCATGCGCGTGATCGAGCACGTGGCCCGGCCGGCCCTGGTCCTGAGCGCGGCCGACGATCCCTTCGTGCCGCCGGAGATCTTCGCCGCCCAGCCCGTCCGGGCCAATCCCCACATCCACGCCCTCGTCACGCCGTTCGGCGGGCACTGCGCGTTCGTGGAGGAGCCGACCCACGACGATGGCTATTTCGCGGAGCGGGCTGTGATCGACTTCCTCGGGCGCCACCTCTAGCGGGCGGCCGAGCCCTCCCGCTTCGCCCGTTTCCCCCCTTTTCACGTCTCACGTCTCCGTTTTGGGGTATCCTGCGCGCGGTCGCCGGGCCGTCGTCCCGCCGCGAGCAAGCGTTTCCGGAGGCTATCGTGATGCGGACCCCCGCCGTCGTCCTGGTGTCGTGCCTGACCGTCGGGTCGCTCGTGCTCTGGGCCCAGGGACCCGCCGCGCAGGCACCGTCTCCCTCCTCGCCGCCGGCAGCGGATGCGGAGGCGTGCGCCCAGGTGTGGCTCGGGCGGGCGGGCGAGTTCGAGCAGTTTCTCAAGACCGCCGACGTATCGTCCCTGAAGGAAGTGCCTGTCGGCGTCACGCGGCCGAGCCGGGCCTATTTCGCACCCGGCGGGCTGGCCGAGAGCATGGCCTGGAAGCCGCTCAAACCCGGTATCCGGAACGGTTTCTGGGAGAGCTACCGCTCCGAGATTGCCGCATACGAGCTCGACAAGCTGCTCGAGCTGCACATGGTCCCGCCCACCGTGGAACGTGAGGTGGCACGTGAGTTCGGCGCTGCGGTGCTGTGGGCCTCTCCGACGCGCAGCTTCAAGGAACTCGGCGGCGTGCCCGGACAACCGGGCGTGACCAGACCGCCAACCGGCCGCATCCCCGGGTGGAACCGTCAGATCGTCCGCGCCAAGATGTTCGACAACCTCATCGCCAACAAGGATCCCAACCTGGGCAACTGGCTGGTGGACGGCGACTGGCACCTGATTCTCATCGACCACTCGCGGTCGTTCACCACGATGAAGACCCTGGTGCACCGCATGGACAACATCGACCGGGGCCTGTGGGACAGGTTCCGCGCGCTCGACGGCGCCACGCTGCAGGCCGCGGTGGGCCGCTGGATGGGGCGCTCGGAGCTGCGGGCCATCCTCGAGCGACGCGATCGCATGCAGCAGGAGATCGATCGGATGGTCGCCGCGCGCGGGGACACCGTCTTCCTGCCGGAACCCGCTCGCTAGGCCGGTGCCTCCCGGCCGCGGGCTCCGGCCCGCGGCCTCGCTCCCCTCCCCGCTCCCCATCCGAACATGCCCACGGACGACACGCAGTCCCCCGACCATCCCGCGCCTCCCGATCCCGAAGGCTCCGACCTGCCTGAGGGCGCATACGGCCCCAGGCGATGGGTTGGCTGGGTGCTCGGCCTGGCGGCGCTGCTCGTCACGCTGCTGGCGGCGCCACCCGAGGGCCTGAGCGTGCCCGGATGGCGTACGGCCGGCGCCGCGGCGATGATGGCGCTGTTCTGGATCACGGAGCCCATCCCGATTCCCGCGACGGCCCTGCTGCCCCTCGTGCTCTTCCCCGCCCTCGGGCTCGGAAACATTCAGGAGACGGCTGCCCCGTTCGCCAACCCGATCATCTTCCTGTTCCTGGGCGGCTTCCTCATCGCCATCGCGATGCAGCGGTGGAACCTGCACCGCCGCGTGGCGATCAACCTGATCGGCCTGGTGGGTGCTCAGCCCTCCCGCATCATCGGCGGCTTCCTGCTGGCCTCGGCGGCCATCAGCATGTGGGTGAGCAACACCGCGACCGCGCTCATGATGCTGCCCATCGCGCTTTCCGTCGTGCAACTGCTGCCCGACGGCGCCGGGGCGACGCGCTCGTCGCGCGGTTTCGCGGCCGCGCTCCTCCTTTCGGTCGCCTATGGATCCACGACCGGCGGCATGGCCACCCTCATCGGGACGCCGCCCAACGCGCTGCTGGCGGCCTACGTCAGCGAGCAGTACGGCTTCGAGGTCGGGTTCGGCCGCTGGATGCTCCTGGGCGTGCCCGTGGTGGCCGTCGCCCTGCCGGCGGTGTACCTGGTGCTGACACGGATCGCCTTTCGGCTCGAACCGGGCGAGATTCCCGGCATGCGCAATCTGATTGCGCGCGAGCGTGCGGGGCTCGGGCGCTTCAGCCGCGGCGAGACGGCCGTGGCCGTGGTCTTCGTCCTGACGGCGCTCGCCTGGATCCTCCAGCCGCTGCTGGCGCGCCAGTTCCCGCTCGTGTCCGACACGACGATCGCCATGGCCGGAGGCCTGGCGCTCTTCATGATTCCCGTGAGCCTCCGCCGGGGCGAGTTCGTGATGACCTGGGCGGCCACGCGCACGCTGCCCTGGGAGGTGCTGCTGCTCTTCGGCGGCGGCCTCAGCCTGGCCGGCAACATCGAGCGGCACGGCCTCTCCGCCTACCTCGGTGCGCTCTCGTCCGGCCTCGCGGGATTTCCCATGATCGTCATTCTCTGCATCGTCTGCTTCGGCATCCTGATGCTGACCGAGCTCACCAGCAACACGGCCACCGCCGCGACGTTCCTGCCCGTGGCCGCCGCGCTCGCCCTCAGCCTCGGCGAAGACCCGCTCATCTTCCTCATTCCGACGGCGCTCGCGGCCAACTGCTCGTACATGCTTCCCGTCGGCACGCCCCCGAACGCCATCGTCTACGGCAGCGGGCGCATCGAGCTGCCGCAGATGGCGCGCGCGGGGATCTGGCTCAACGTGGCGCTCGTGCCCGTCCTCGTGGGGCTGGTCCTGCTCATCGCTCCGCTGATCTTCGGCGTGGAGCTCGGGGTCGTTCCGGACTGGGTGAAGTGACGGGCAATCCCAGCCCGTGTTCAGGCCCCTCGCTCGGCGACAACCGATGCCACGCATCGACCGCCCACATCGCCCTCGCGATAGCGCAGCACGTTCAGCGGCGCGACAAGCGAGCGCAGCTCACCCGGCTCGAGGAGAAAGTGTGGATGGCTCGGACGTCCGCGCGCGGCCTGGTCGACCGTAAAGGTCTCGTAGAAGAGACGCCCCCCGGCGACCAGGGCGCGGCGAAGCATCGGCATCAAGGGGCGGTGCAGGTAGTGGAAGACGAGGATGGCGTCATAGCGGGTGGTGCCGAGGTCCGGTGGGGGGTCCGTTTCGAGGTCGATGGCCTCGCACTCGAGGGCCAGGCCGAGCCCGTCAGCCGCGACGCGCAGGGCGTCCAGGGCGCCGGCATCGCGATCGAGGGCCCGCACGCCGAAGCCTTCACGCGCGAGCCAGAGCGCGTGTCGCCCCCGACCGCAGGCGACATCGAGAATGCGCCCCCCGCGCGCCGGGAGGAGATCCGCGTTGTCAATCAGCCAGGCCGACGGCTTCTGCGCCTCGGTCATCGGTGGCCGCCGGACCCGGTCACGGCGCCAGCGTCGGGACGAACGACGGTGGCTTGCGCGCCTTCGTCGCCTGCTCGAACGCGTAGCCCAGGGCGAGCAAGGCGGCCTCGGAATAGGCGCGTCCCATGAAGGTGATCCCGAGCGGGAGCCCGCGCACGTCACCCATCGGCACGGTGAGGCTTGGCGTGCCCGCGACGGCCGCCATGCCGTAGCCGGCGCCGCTGAAGTGATCCCCCAGCACGTGGTCCGTCGGCCATGCCGGCCCCGTGCTCGGGGCGATCAGCGCGTCCAGCTCGCCGGCATCGAGCGCCGCGACGAGGCCCGCGCTTCCGGCCATGCGCCGAGCGGCATCGCGCGCCTTCAGGTAGGCCTGGGCAGTCAAGGGCCCTTTGGCCTGCGCCTGCTCGAACAGCTCCTGGCCGAAGAAGGGCATGGCGGTCTCCTTGTTCGCCAGGTTCCACGCAACCAGCGCTTCGAGCGACGCGTGCGGCGCCCCGCTCTGGCGGAGGTAGGCATTCAGGCCGTCCTTGAACTCGTAGAGCAGCACCTGCATCTCCGCATCGCTCCACCGGCCGTAGCCGGGAATGGCGACGTCCACGACGTCGCCGCCGGCGGCCTTCAGCGCCGCCACGGCACGCTCCATCGAGGCGTCCACGTCGGGGTGATACCCCATGGCCTGCCGCACGAGCCCGAGTCGCCTGCCCTTCAGCGCATCGGTCGCGAGGGCGGCTCCGTAGTCGGCAGGGATCTTCCCCTCCGCCGCGGACCCTGCCGGATCCGTGGCGTCCGCGCCTGCCAGCGCGTTCATCAACAGGGCGACGTCGCGCACCGTGCGGCCCATCGGCCCCGCCGTGTCCTGCGAGACGGAAATCGGGATGATGCCGCTCCGGCTCACCACGCCGACGGTCGGCTTCAGTCCCACGAGCCCGCTCACCGATGCCGGGCAGATGATGCTGCCGTCCGTCTCGGTGCCGACGCCGAAGGCCGCGAGGCTCGCGGCAATCGCGGCGCCCGTGCCGGCGCTCGAGCCGCACGGGTTGCGGTCGAGCACGTACGGGTTCTTCGTCTGCCCGCCGCGCGAGCTCCAGCCCGAGGTGGACCGCGTCGAACGGAAGTTCGCCCACTCGCTGAGGTTCGTCTTTCCCAGGATGACGGCCCCGGCTTCGCGCAGGCGCGCGACGATGAACGCGTCCGACTTGGGCGTGTGATTGGCCAGGGCCAGCGATCCGGCCGAGTTGGCCATCCCCACGGCATCGATGTTGTCCTTGATCAGGACGGGCAGCCCGTGCAGCGGCCCACGGACCTTGCCCGCCTTCCGCTCGGCATCGAGCGCGTCGGCGCTCGCAAGGGCGTCCGGGTTCAGCTCGATCACCGCGTTGATGGCTGGCCCCGCCTTGTCCACGGCGGCGATGCGATCCAGGTAGGCCTGCGTCAGCGCGCGCGCCGTGAGGGCGCCGGACGCCAGCCGATCGCGCGCATCCGCCGCGCCCAGCTCGACCACGTCGACAGGCGGCGCCGGCGGCGCCGCCTGGTTGGGCGCCGGCGTGCACGCGAGCGCGAGCATCACCACGCCCAGCGCGCACGCGCTGCGCGCCTCCCTCCTCGCCTGGCGCATCAGCGGCCCGCCTCGTGAACCACCCGGCCACCGACCATCGTCAGCGTGATGCGGCCCTTCAGCAGCTCGTCCGGCCGTGCCGCGCCGACCACCAGCGGATCGATGTCCATCACGGTGATGTCGGCCCAGCGCCCCGCAGCCAGGATCCCGGTGTCCGTCTCGTTGAACGACGCGAATGCCGCCCATGTCGAGTAGCCGCGCACGGCCTCTTCAGATGTCATGCGCTGCTCCGGGTACCAGCCCCCCGCCGGCTGCAGGCTCTTGTCGCGCCGCGTGATGGCCGAGTGCAGACCGTAGAAGATGTTGTGATCGGATCCGGTCAGGTCGGAATTGAAGATCAGCCGGACGCCGTTCCGCCGGAACGTCCGCCAGGCATACGCACCCTCCACACGCTCGGCGCCCAGGCGGTCCTCCGCCCAGGCCTTGTCCTCCACCGCATGGGGGGGCTCCATCGAGGCGATCACGTCGAGCGCGCGGAACCGCGCGAAGTCGTCCGGGTGCACGACCTGGGCATGCTCGATGCGATTCCGATTGGCGCGAACCTCCGCCTTCTCGCCTCCGACCGCCTGGATGAAGTCGAGCGTCTCGCGGTTCCCGGCATCCCCGATGGCGTGGATGCCGACCTGGAATCCCGCCTTCATCATCTCGGCGACAATGGCCCGGTCGAAACCGTACCCGCCGCCGCTCACGCCACGGTGCCCCTGCTGGTCGGCGTAGTCGTCGAGCAGCCGCGCGCCGCGCGATCCCAGCGAACCGTCGTAGTACGCCTTGACCGACCGAACCGTCAGCATCCCCTCGGGATCCACGAGCGGCCCGCGCGCCATCCACGCGCGGCACAGCGCGGGCTCGCGCGCCGAGAGCATCGCATACACCCGCACGGGCAGTTGGCCCTCCGCGCGGAGCGATTCGAGCGCCTGCATCATCCGCGCATCCGCACCGGCTTCGTGGATCCCGACGTAACCGTCCCGGGCCATCCGGCGAAGCCCGGCCAGCACCCACGCCTTGGCCTGATCCGGCGTCGGCGGTGGAATGGCCCCCTGCAGGAGCGGCGTGGCCCGGTTGAGCAGCGTGCCGGTGGGCTCCCCCCTCGCATCCTTGAGGATGATGCCGCCGGTCGGGGCCGTGGTCGCACGCGTGATCCTCGCCTTCTCGAAGGCCAGCCGGTTGCCCCACACCGCGAATCCGTGGAGGCTGGCCAAGACCACCGGATGGTCGGGCACCTTCTCGCTGAGCAGCGCCATCGTGGGATAGCGGCTCGCCCACGCGCCTTCGTCCCACCCACGGCCGACAATCCACTCGCCCTTCGGCACCTTCGCCGCGAAGGCCACCACACGGTCCACGGCCTCGGCTTCGGTGGCGACACCGGTCAGATCCAGGTACGTCTCCATCTGGCCCAGTTCGAAGATGTGCGCGTGGGAATCCACGAGGCCCGGGAGCGCGGTAGCGCCGGCGAGGTCGATGACGCGCGTCGCGGGTCCACGGTAGGCCTCGGCGTCCGTCGACGTGCCGACAAAGACGACGCGGCCGCCGCGAACGGCCAGCGCCTCGCCGTCGGGGCGCCATCCGTCAGGGCCATGGGGCGCGCCAGCCGCGGGAGTGCCGTCGACGTCGGGCTCGCCCCACGCAAACGTGTAGACGTGCCCGTTGGTCAACAGCGTGTCAGCGGGCTCGATCTCGGGTGCGCGGGCGCACGCGGCCAGGGAGATCGTGAGAACGAACAGGACAGCGTCGAGGCCACGATGATTCATGCCGGTCATTGTACCCGTCGAGCGGCCATGGCGTGGCCCGCGCGCCGCCCAGGTGGGCCACCGCGGCGATTCCCATGCCCCCGGCGCCCACGACGATGACGTCGAAGCGGGCCGCGTGTCCGACGCCCGCGACCCGACGCCCGACTCCAGTCAGCGACCGAGCCGCTCCATCATCAGCTGACCGAACGCCGCGCCCTTCCCCTCGTCTTCGTGCTTGAAGTACACGAACACATCACGGCAGTGCGCATCGAGATCGCGCGCGACGTCGGCCCACCTGTGAACATCCCCGGTCTCGTACCCGTCATCGCGCAGGCGCAGGTACGCGTAGTCCGCGGTCGTCAGGAGGGGCGTGTCGCGCGTCCCGCTGTCCGCGATGCACAGCGCCACGTTGCGCGCCCGCAGACACTCGTACACGTCGTCGGCCAGCCACGACTCGTGACGGAACTCGAAGGCCGCCGTCACCCGCGGCGGCAGCAGCGTGAGAAATTCCCCGAGCAGAGGCGTGTCCTTCTTGAAGGTCGGCGGCAGCTGGAAGAGGAGCGCGCCCATGCGAGGTCCCAGCTCGCCGGCGGCCGTCACGAAGGCCTTCACGGCATCGGCCACCTCCGCCGGACGGAGCTTCTTGTCATGGGTGATGCGGCGGGGCGCCTTCAACGTGAAGCGAAAGTGCGCCGGCACCTGCGCACACCATCCCGCCACGAGCTTCGGCGTGGGCATACGGTAGAACGTGTAGTTGATCTCGACGGTCGGGAAACGTTCGGCGTAGTACGACAGCATCCTCGCGGCAGGCAGGTCCTCGGGATAGAAGCTGCCCTTCCACTCCGGATAGTTGTAGCCGGACGTGCCGATCAGGATCACGGCGAAGGTCTGGGGTCCCCAAGTGCTCAGAACCTGAGGACCCGAAGTTCTCTACCACCTCGGCTCGCGCCGGCCGCCGCCGCCGCCGCCGTAACCTCCGCGGCCGCCGCCGCCGAAGCCACCCGACTCCTTCGGGCGCGCCTCGTTGACGACCAGGGCCCGGCCTTCCATCTCGTATTGGTGGAACTGCTCGATGGCCTTCTGGGCGTCCTCGTCGCTCACCATCTCGACGAAGGCGAAGCCCCGGGCCCGACCGGTGGCCTGGTCGCGCATCACCCGCACGTTGTCCACGGCACCGGCGCGGCCGAACAACTCCATCAGATCTTCATCGGTGGTCTTGTAGGGGAGGTTGCCAACATACAGTCTGCGGCCCATGGGAGCGCTCTGCCTTTTCGCGCGCGGGTCTCCGGGTGCACCAACCAGCGCGCGCGAGGTCGTGCACCAGAAAGCGCTCGCATCCGAGGGGCCTGTGCGGACCTGACACCGACACCAACCTGTCTGAACTGCGGGGCTTTCAATCGCTGGCGGAGTATAGCAGGAGCCCGCTGTCGCGCGCGCGGGGAAAGGCTCCGGCGCGCCGCGCTCGGCCGCTGAGGCACAATCACCGCGTGACCCACGAACGTCGCACGCGCGCACCCCACCCGGCACCCGCCACCCGGTCCCGGCACTCTCCTCCGTTGCACCCCGCCCCCCTGCACCTTGCCCCCCTGCCCCCTGTCCTGTCCCGGAGAGAACGCGCCCTGCTCCGGCGCCTGCGCACGCCATCGGCCGTGCAGGCCTGGTTGAACGCGCTGCCCTACAACGTCGAGGCCGGCGGCGAGACCCTGCGGAGCTTCCGTGGCGTCGTGCGGGCGAACCAGGCCCATTGCCTCGAGGCCGCGCTCTTCGCCGCCGTGGTGCTCGAGCACAATGGCTACCCGCCCCTCGTGATGAGCCTGGAGTCGCAGGACAACCTGGATCACGTCATCTTCGTGTATCGCGCAAAGGGGCATTGGGGCTCGGTGGCCCGCTCCCGCGACCCGGGGCTGCACGGGCGCAAGCCGGTGTTCCGCACCATCCGCGGGCTGGCCTACAGCTACATGGACCCGTACGTCGACGACACGGGCCGCGTGCTCGGCTACGGCGTGGCCAACCTGGCCGAAGCCATGGGCCGATACGACTGGCGCTGGTCGTTCGGGAACTGCTGGAAGGTGGAGCGGGTCCTCATCGACTGGCCCCACGTCAAGCTCCCCAGCTCGACGCCCCGCTATCGGGAGCTGAAGCGCCGCTACCGCGCCTACCGGGCGGCCAACAACGACCGGAAGCCGCTCGACTACCGGGGCCGTGAGAAGTGGACGCCGATTCCTGCGGAGTTCACGTAGGTCTTGGGGCCTTGGGGCCTTGTGGCCTTGCGGTCGCAGAACCCCGAGAACCCGAACCCCAGAACCCCAGAACCCCCGAACCGCAGAACCGCAGAACCCCCGAACCCGAGAAACCGAGAACCCGAGAACCCCGTCCTAGTCCAGGTCGAAGCCGCGGAGGGGCTTGGTGACCGGTTCGCTCCTGGCCCGCTCGAGCGCCTCCTCGAAGCGCTTCGCCAGGGCGTCACCCTTGTGCTTCTCGGCCTGGACCGACTGGGCGAAGAGCGCCTCGCGCCTGGCGGCCTGCTCGGCGAGGATGCGATCGGCCTCCGACAGCTCCGGTTTGTGGGCGCCGGGTGGGTCGGCGTGGGAGATGATTCTCCCCAGGTTCAGGTCCACCACCAGGGTGGCCCCGCAACAGGGGCACCTGAGTTCGCGCTCGCTGGTGAGCTTTGGCATTTGCCGTTCCCTCCGCCTTCCTTCAGACTAGTGAGAACGGAGTGATGGCGCAAGACGAGTTCCGGAAGACCCATACCATCCGCGTCGCCACCTACAACATCCACCGGGCGCGTGGCCTCGACGGGCGCACCCGGCTGGAACGAATCGCCGCCGTCCTGGCCACCGTGGACGCCGACATCGTCGCGCTGCAGGAAGTGGTGGGGGCCTCGCCCTTGAAGGCCGGGCAGGCGGCCGAACTGGGGGCGGCCCTCGGCATGGGCTGGGTCATGGCGCCGACCCGGCACTGGCGGACGGCGCTCTTCGGCAACGTCGTCCTCAGCCGCTTCCCGGTGAAACACCATGTGCAGCACGACCTGACCTGGAAGACGTGCGAGCCCCGGAACGTGCAGCGCGTGGACTTCGAGGTGGATTCGCACGTCCTGCACTTCTACAACGTGCATCTGGGCACCGCGCTCCTGGAGCGCCGACACCAGGCGGCGCGACTGGCCTCGCTGGTGCACGACCGCCGCGTGACGGGACCCAAGATTGTGCTGGGCGACTTCAACGAGTGGGCCCGCGGGCTGGCCACCGACATCCTGGCCGAGCGGCTGCAGAGCGTGGACCTGCGGCAGCACCTCAAGCGCGGGCGCACCTATCCCGGGTTCTTCCCCATCCTGCACCTCGACCACATCTACTACGAAGGGAGGGTGGAAGTCGTCAACGTGTCGTCCCCACGGGATCGCCTGGCGCTGGTCGCCTCGGACCATGTGCCGCTCGTCGCCGACCTGAAGATCGGCTTCTGACCTCGAGCCCCCAAGTCCCAAGCCCCAAACCCCAAGCCCCCCGTCACTCTCCCACCCGCCCGAGCACGAGGTGGACCAGACCGAGATTGCGCGTGCGGAAGGCGGCCTCGCACGTGGCGAGGTAGTACTCCCACATGCGTGCGAAGCGGTCGTCGAAGCCGAGGGCACGGACGCGGTCCACGCGCTCGAAGAAGCGGAGCCGCCAGTCCCGAAGCGTGCGCGCGTAGTCCGGCGCACGGTCCTCGAGGCCGAACACGCCGAAGCGCGTGTGGGCCGCGGTGACGCGTACGACCTCGCCAATCGCCGGCAGCAGGCCGCCGGGGAAGATGTACTTCTGAATCCAGTCGCAGTGCGTCCGGTACTCGGCGAAGCGGGCGTCCGCCATGGTGATCGCCTGGATCCCGGCGCGGCCGCCCGGCGCCAGGACCTCGTCGATCTTCGAGAAGTACGACGGCCAGTACTCCTCGCCGACCGCCTCGATCATCTCGATCGATACCACCTTGCTGAACTGCCCGCTGACATCGCGGTAGTCGCAGAAACGGAACTCGACCCGATCGTCGAGGCCTTCCGCCGTCGCTCGCGCGCGCGAGAGCGCCAGCTGCTCGCGGGACACCGTGAGCCCCGTCACGCGGCAGCCCCGGGTCCGCGCGGCGTGGAGCGCCAGCCCGCCCCACCCCGAGCCGATCTCCAGCACGTGATCATCCGGCCCGATGTCGAGCGCCTGGCACCACCGCTCGAACTTCTGCCGTTGCGCCGTCTCGAGCGTGTCGGCCTCCGACAGATAGACGCCGCTCGAGTACGCCATCTCCTCGTCCAGGAAGGTGCGGAAGAGATCGTTGCTGAGATCGTAGTGCGCGCCGATGTTCCGCCGGCTCCCGTCCCGCGTGTTGCGACGGCGTCGGTGGAGCCAGTCGTTCGACAGGTTGACCAGCCGGGAGATCGGGGAGTCGAGCGGCAGGTGCGCCTGGTTACGCAGCACCAGTTCGGCGAAGCGCGCCAGGTCGTCGGTGCGCCAGTCGCCATCCATGTAGGCCTCCCCGGCCCCCATGTCCCCGCGAAGGGCGAACTTCGTGAAGAAGGCGTCGCGCTCGATCCACAGCACCGCGTGTGGCTCGGCGCCGGCCTCGCCGGCCCTGGTCATCGTGCCGTCCGGCAGGTGCACGGTCAGCCGGCCGACGCGCCACTGGCCGAGGGCCGCCAGCAGGCGCCGCCGCGCGATGGGGGCCACGATGCGATCGAGGGCGCTCGTGACCGGGGCCTCGGCGACTGCGCTCGGAAGACGGGTGCCTGCCTGTTCCATGCGCTCGTTACGACTCCGTGCCGTGCCGCGCGGATTCAGGGTCGTAGGCCGGCTTCGGGTGGTAGGTCGCGCCCTTCCACCAGAGCCGCAGCGCCTCCCAGTGGATGGCGGCCATGATCTTCGCGGTCACGAAGGGGTACCGCGCGAGCGCGGCCGCCACGCCCGCGTCGGTCAAGGGCCGGCGATCGAGCGACAGGCGCGAGACGAAGACCGCCCGGCCGTCGCGGTGGAGGTCGATCCGCACGTCCAGGTGGCTCGGCGAGATCTGAAAGCGGAAGCGGTACGTGCCATCCAGCGTGAAGAACGGGGACACGTGGAACACCTTCTTCTCGTCCCACACCTGCGCGCCTGCGTCCACAGGCAGCACATAGGTGTGCGACTCGCCGAAGGTGTTGTTCACCTCGCAGACAATCGCGGACAGGCGCGACCCCGCGTAGCAGAAGAAGAAGCTGACGGGGTTGAACACGTAGCCGAACACCCGGCAGTTCGTGACCAGCTCGATGCGATCGATTCGGTCGTCCACGCCGTGCCGGGCCAGCACGCTCCGCACGTCGGGAAGGTGGTCGGCCCGGCGGAACGAGACCGGCCGGGCGCGATCCACGCCGAAGAGGCGCAGGCGGTCGTTGAGGGTGCCCAGCTCGTCCAGGTCCAGCCGGTACATCACCAGGCCGTACCGGAAACCGTGCGCCATCGGCTCGAGGCGCCGGTGCATCACGTGCCCGGTCATGAGCACCGACCGCAGCGCGCTACGGCTGGACACCAAGCCCCCGGGCCACGGCCACTGCGGACACCAGTCCGTCCTCGTGAAATCCATACCGCAGGTGCGCGCCGCAGTACCACGTCCCGCGCTCACCGTTCATCCGGCCGATGAGCGACTGCCCCTCGAGGGCCGGGCCGTCCAGGATGGGGTGCGTGTAGGACATGCGCGCGATGACGTCCCCGGCAACCGGCTCGAGAGGGTTCAGCGAGCACAGCAGCGCGCGTCCCGGGCGGTGCCCCTGCAGCCGGTTGAGATCGTAGGTCACCGACACCGGCGAGCGCTCGTCCCGGCAATCGTCGAGATCGCAGTTCCACGACGCCCGCGCATACGGCTCGGCGGGGAGCAGACGCTCGTCGGAGTGCAGGAACGTATCGTTGGTCGAGTAGCGGAAGCGCCCGAGGGCGTCACGCTCCTGCGGGCTCGGGTCGGTCAGCAGCGCCAGGGCCTGATCCGCATGTGTCGCAAGCACCACCGCATCGTGGTCGGTGTCGGTCCCGTCCGCCAGGCCGATGGTCACGCCACGCTCGTGGCGCGTGACAGCGCGAACGGGCGTGCCCGCGCGCACGGCCGTTCCCAGGCGCGCCGCGATCCGCTCGACGTACGTCCGGCTGCCACCGAGGACGGTCCGCCATTGCGGCTGGCCCGTGGCGGACAGCAGGCCGTGGTTCTCCATGAACCGCAGGTACGACGCGGCGGGAAACACCCGCATGTCCGCCGTCGAGGCCGACCAGATGGCGCCCCCCATCGGGAGCACGAAGTGCCGCGCCAGTTCCTCGCCGAAGCCGCCCTCGTCCAGGAACTGTCCCAGGGAGCGCGACTCTCCACCGATCTCCAGCGCGCGCCGCCCGCGGCGGAAGAACTTCCGGATGTCCGCGAGCAGCCGCCAGTGTCCGACGCTCAGCAGGCGTCCACGCTGGGCGAACAGCCCATCGGCTCCCGCGCTGGAATACTCGAGCCCGCACCGCCGGCAGCGCACGCTGAACGACATGTCGCTCGCCCGGCTCTCGACACCCAACTCCGCCAGCAGGCGCACGAAGTGCGGATAGGTGCGGTCGTTGAACACCATGAACCCGGTGTCGACAGGCCATCGCCTCCCGCGGATCTCCACGTCATGGGTATGGGCATGCCCGCCCAGGCGCGGCGAGGCTTCGAACAGGGTCACCGAGTGGGCCCGGGCGAGGAAGTAGGCTGCGGACAGGCCGGAGATGCCCGCCCCGACGATGGCAATTTGCACGCTTCAGGCAGGAACCCCCGGTGCCTGCCCCTTATTCCCGGGCTTGATCCGCGCAAGATATTATTGTGATATCATCATGAAAGCATACCCCAGGAGGCTGATTCCCATGATTCGCGAACGCGAGAACCACGGCATTCCCGGCCTGCCCGTGCTCCTGACCCTGCTCCTCACCCTCGCCGCCCTCGTCTGGCTGCTCATCGGCTCGATTCGCGCCCAGGAGCCGGTCGCCGTCGTCGCGACCATCCTCGGCCTCGTCGTCGCCGCCTTCCTCCTGTTCGGGCTCTTCATGGTCAACCCGAACCAGGGCAAGGTCCTGCAGTTGTTCGGCGCCTACGCGGGAACGGCCAAGGTACAGGGACTCCGCTGGGCCAATCCCTTCTTCACCAAGAAAAGCGTGTCGCTGCGCGTGCGCAACTTCGAGAGTTCGCGCCTGAAGGTGAACGACCTCGAGGGCAATCCCATCGAGATTGCTGCCGTGGTCGTGTGGAAGGTCGTGGAAACCGCGGAGGCCGTCTTCGAGGTGGACGACTACGAGAACTACGTCCACGTCCAGAGCGAGGCCGCGGTCCGCAGCCTCGCCACGAGCTACCCGTACGATGCGCACACCGAGGACCAGGTCTCGCTGCGCGGCAACACCGCCGCCGTGGCCGAGCACCTGAAGAAGGAAATCCAGGAGCGGCTGACCAAGGCCGGCGTGGATGTCATCGAGGCCCGGATCAGCCACCTGGCCTATGCCCCGGAGATTGCCGCGGCCATGCTCCAGCGCCAGCAGGCCGGCGCCATCATCGCGGCGCGCCAGCGCATCGTCGAAGGCGCGGTGGGGATGGTCGAAATGGCGCTCGACGGGCTGTCACAGAAGTCCATCGTCACGCTGGACGAGGAGCGTAAGGCGGCCATGGTCAGCAACCTGCTGGTGGTGCTGTGCGGCGACCGCAACGCACAGCCTGTGATCAACACGGGGACGATCTACCAGTAGCCAGGGCAGACGATGGCCGAGCGCAAGTCCTTCCTGCTCCGGATCGATCCGAAGCTGCTCGAGGCCGTGCAGCGGTGGGCGAACGACGATCTGCGCAGCCTCAACGCGCAGATCGAGTTCCTCCTGCGCCGGGCGCTCAGGGAAGCAGGCCGGGCCCCGGCCGCGCCGGGAGTCGAACCCGAGCCTCCCGCCTGACCGGGGCCGGTCCCGCCCGGGACCGGTCCCGCCCTCCTCCCCTCTCGCGCCATCGTTCCCACCGGTCAGCCCGCCTGGGCGACCGTCCGGCCAGTTGGCTCGAACCACGGCGCGCCCCTGCCGTCTATCCGTCACGAGCCGAAGCGGTTGACGTTCGCCTTTTATTCGCTTCAGAATGCCGACTGCACTCGCCCCGAGGAATCACGAACCGATGGGACCCATCGACGACCTCTCCGCCCTTCGCATCGAACGCGCCCCTCTTCCGCCCGAGCGCCGCTGGGGCAAGTGGGCAGCGTGGCTGGTCCTGCTGGCCGCAGTCGGCCTGGGGGTGTGGTACTGGGCGAGCCGTGAACGTCCCCTGGAAGTCGAGGTCGCCACGGCGACGACGCGCGCCGCCGGGGCCCAGGCCTCGGTGCTCAATGCGTCGGGTTACGTCACCGCCCGCCGCCGCGCCACCGTGTCGTCGAAGGTGACCGGCAAGGTCATCGAGGTGAACGTCGAGGAGGGCATGGCCGTGCGCGAAGGCCAGGTGCTGGCCCGCCTGGACGATGCGACGGTGCGCGCGACACTGGCGCTCGCGAGGGCGCAGCGCGATGCCGCCATTCGCTCCGTCCCTGAGATCGAAGTGCGGCTGGCCGAGGCCGGACTCACGCTCAGCCGCCGCGAGCGCCTTCGAGCGGATGGCCTGGTGACCGACGCCGAGCTCGACCAGGCCCGGGCCGAAGTGAACTCCCTGCGCGCCCGCCTGGCCGCGGCCCGCGAGCAGGTCACGGTCGCCGAGCGGCAGGTGGCGCTGCAGGAAACCGCGCTGGACGACACGATCATCCGCGCGCCGTTCGGCGGCGTGGCCATCTCGAAGGATGCGCAGCCTGGTGAGATGGTGTCGCCGGTCTCGGCCGGCGGCGGGTTCACGCGCACCGGCATCAGCACCATCGTCGACATGACCTCCCTCGAGATCGAAGTGGACGTGAACGAGAGCTACATCAACCGCGTCACGCCCGGTCAGGCCGTGAGCGCGGTGCTCGATGCCTATCCGGACTGGCAGATCCCGGCGCGTGTCATCACCATGGTGCCCACCGCGGATCGGCAGAAGGCGACGGTGCTCGTGCGCATCGCGTTCGACCCGTCGACTCGCTCGGGGTCGCCCGGAGCCTCGTTCGGGGACGACGCCCTCGATCCGCGCATCCTGCCGGACATGGGGGTGAAGGTCACGTTCCTCCGTGAGGCGGAGGACGCGGGCCTCGCGGCCCGGCGGCCGGTGGCGCTCGTCCCGAGGGCGGCGGTTCGCACGGAGGCCGGCGCCAGCTATGTCTTCGTCGTGCAGCAGGAGACGGTCCAGCGACGCGCCATCCAGACGGCGGGGACGGACGGGGACCGGCTCGAAGTGACGGCGGGCCTCAACGGCGGCGAGCGGATTGTCGTCACGCCGCCCGACGGGCTCGTCGAAGGCTCGCGCATCGTCATCAGGTAGGAGGCAGCGCATGGAGGCACTGGTCCGCATCCGGGGAGTCCACAAGTACTTCACCCGCGGCAGCGAGCGCATCGACGTCCTGCAGGGCGTGAACCTCGACATCCCGAGGGGCGACTTCCTGGCGCTGATGGGGCCCTCGGGTTCGGGCAAGACCACGCTGCTCAACCTGATGGGCGGCCTGGACCAGCCGTCGAGCGGGTCCGTGGACATTGCCGGCACGGACATCGCGGGGCTGACCGGGAGCCGCCTGTCGCGGTGGCGGTCGCATCACATCGGGTTCGTGTTCCAGCTGTACAACCTGCTGCCGGTGCTGACGGCGGAGCGCAACGTGGAGTTGCCCCTGCTCCTGACGAACCTCTCGAAGGCGGAGCGGCAGAAGCGCGTCGGCATCGCGCTCCGGGTGGTCGGTCTGGCCGACCGGGCGAAACACTACCCGCGGCAGCTCTCCGGCGGCCAGGAGCAGCGCGTCGGCATCGCGCGCGCAATCGTCACGGACCCGACGCTGCTGCTCTGCGACGAGCCCACGGGGGACCTGGATCGCAGGTCCGGCGACGAAATCCTCGAGTTGCTCCACCGCCTCAACGCCGACCACGGGAAGACCATCGTCATGGTGACGCACGACCCGCGCGCGGCCGAGCGCGCGCGCCGGACGCTGCACCTCGAGAAGGGCGTCCTGCTGGAGGAGGTGGCCGCGGTATGAAGTTCCTCCCGCTGCTCTGGAGCAGCCTCTGGCGGAAGAAGACGCGCACCATCTTCACGCTGCTGTCGATCTTCGTCGCCTTCCTGCTGTTCGGCCTGCTGATGGCGATCCGGACCGCGTTCACCTTCGGCGTGGACATCGCCGGCCTGGATCGCCTGGTGCTCATCCACAAGGTGAGCCTCATCATGCCGCTGCCGGTGTCCTATCTCGAGCGGCTCGAGGCCACGGAGGGGGTCGAGCTCGCCACGCACAACACATGGTTCGGCGGCGTGTACCAGGACCCGTCCAACTTCTTCGCGCAGATCGTCGTGGAGCCCGAGCCGTTCCTGGCGATCTACCCCGAATACCGCCTGCCGCCGGAGCAGAAGGCCGCCTGGCTGGCGGATCGGCAGGGCGCCGTCGTCGGCATCGATCTGGCGAAGCGCTTCGGCTGGAAGCTGGGCGACCGCGTGCCGATTCAGGGCACCATCTGGCAGCCGAAACAGGGCGCCGTCTGGGAGTTCAACATCGTGGGCCTCTACGATGGCGACGCGGGCGTCGACAAGACGCAGTTCTTCTTCAGATACGACTACCTGGACGAGAACCGCCGTCAGGGTGAGGGACTGGTGGGGTGGTATGTCGTCAAGATCGCGGACGCCTCACAGGCGCAGGAGATGGCCGCTCGCTTCGACGACATGTTCGCCAACTCCTCGGCCGAGACCAAGACGACGACGGAAAAAGGCTTCGTCGAAGGGTTCGCCAAGCAGGTCGGCGACATCGGCGCCATCATGATCGCCATCCTCGCCGCCGTGCTCTTCACGATGCTGCTGGTCGCGGCCAACACGATGGCGCAATCGGTGCGCGAGCGCACCAGCGAGATGGGCGTCCTCAAGACGCTCGGCTTCTCGAACGTCTCCATCCTCGGCCTGGTGATCGGCGAGTCGGCGCTCATCGCGGGCATCGGGGGCGGACTGGGGCTGCTCGCGGCGTGGCTCTTCATCCGGCAAGGGGACCCAACCGGCGGCATGCTGCCGGTCTTCATGCTCCCACCTCGGGACCTGGCCATCGGCATCGCGCTCGTCGCGGCGCTCGGCGTGGTCGCGGGCGTCCTGCCGGCCATCCACGCCATGCAGCTTCGCATCACCGACGCGCTGCGGCGCGCCTGACACCAGAGGAGGCCCCCGTGTTCAGCTGGATCGCACAGACCGTCGCGGTGACGGTGCTCAACCTCCGCACCATTCCCCAGCGCCTGGCCTCGTCCGGCGTGGCCATCGTCGGCATCGCGGGCGTGGTGGTGGTGTTCGTGTCGGTGCTCTCCATCGCGTCGGGCTTCACGGCGGCCATGACCGACGCGGGCTCGCCGTCGCGCGCGCTCGTGATGCGGAGTGGCGCGGACAGCGAGATGACGAGCGGGCTCACCGGCCCCGAGGTGGATGTCATCCGGCAGGCGCCCGGCCTCAGGCGGGACGGGCGTGCCGCGCTGGCGTCGTCCGAGATGTACGTCATCATCGACCTGCCGAAGCGGTCCACGGGAACCGGGGCCAATGTCCCCATGCGCGGGATCGATCCCGTCACGCTGTCGGTGCGCGATGAGGTCTCAATTGTCGAAGGCCGGATGCTGGCGTTCGGCACCAATGAGGTCGTCGTCGGGCGTGGCGCGCGGGCCAATTTCTCGGGCCTGGAGGTGGGCCGCGAGGTTCGATCGGGCCAGAACAGCTGGCAGGTCGTCGGCATCTTCGAGGCCGATGGCGGCGTGGCCGAAACCGAGGTGTGGAGCGACGCGCGCGTGCTGCAGGGCGCCTACCGGCGCGGCAACACCTACCAGCTGGTGCTGGCCCGCCTCGACTCGTCCGACAGCCTCACCACGTTCAGGGACTGGCTCACGTCCAACCCGCAGCTGAACGTGCAGGTGCAGCGCGAGACGGAGTACTACGCCGACAAGTCGCGCGCGCTCGGCAACCTCATCCAGGGCGTGGGTTTCGGGATCGCGGCGCTCATGGGCATCGGCGCGGTGTTCGGCGCCATCCTCACGATGTACACGGCGGTGTCCACCCGGTCACGCGAGATCGCGACGCTGCGCGCGCTCGGCTTCAACACCACGTCGGTCGTGGTGTCCGTGCTGGCCGAGTCGCTGGCGCTGGGCGCCATCGGCGGCGGCATCGGCGGCGTGCTCGCCTACCTCGCCTTCAACGGCTACCAGACGTCCACCATGAACTTCCAGACCTTCAGTCAGGTGGCGTTCGCGTTCAAGGTGACACCGGCGCTGCTGGCGATGGGGCTGGTGTACGCGCTGGTGATGGGGCTGGTGGGCGGGCTCTTCCCGGCGGTTCGCGCCGCGCGGCTCCCGATCCCGGCTGCGCTCCGCGAACTCTAGACCATCAGTTCACTTGGGTGGAGCATCCATCAGCTCGCACGGCCTCTCGTTTCGGCCGATTCCAGCGCATCAACGAGCTGATGGACCAACTCACGTGAACGGTGGGGTCAGGATGCCCGAAGGCGCTAGCCTTCTTCCTCGAACTCCTCCTCGCCGATCGGGCCGAGGCGCGTGGAGGGGCGGAGTGCCTCGCGATAGTCGTACAGCGGAAGGCCCGAGACGTGGCAGGGGTTCACGCAGCCGGAGGCCTTGGCCTCCAGCATGACGAGCACGGGGCTGCCCGCGGAGCCTTCGCGGAACCCGAGACGGCAGCCGCAGGACAGGCGAGCGGAGGTGAAACCCTTCAGCATGGCGCTGGAAGGATCATACTACAGGAGCGCTTTGATCTCCTTTTCGAAGACGGCCTTCGGCGCGATGCCCATGTGCTTCTTGCACACCTTGCCGTCCTTCGAGATGAGGAACGAGGCGGGAATGCCCCAGATGGGACCATACGCCTCCTGCACGTCCTCCCGGCCGAGCCCGAGCAGGACGGGGTAGTTGATCTCGTATTCCTTCGCGAACGCGGCAGCCTTCTCCGCGGTGTCGTCCACCGAGTAGCCGACGACCACGAGGTCGTTCCTGTACTGCTCCTGCAGCTCCACGAAGCCGGGGATTTCGGCCTTGCAGGGGCCGCACCACGTGGCCCAGAAGTTCAGCAGTACGACCTTGCCCTTGTAGTCACTCAGCTTCACGTCCTGGCCATCGAGGTGCTTGATGGTGAAGTCCATGTTCGCCGGTTTGGCGCCGGCATCGCAGGCCGCGCCCTGCTCCTCCGCGGCGCCCTCGTCGTGCGACGCCAGCGGCGCCATCACCGAGGGCTTGGAGGTGGCGCTGCGCTCCGCCTCGACATCGTGCTGCCACACGAACGGCACGCTGATGGCCAGCAGCGCGATGACCGTGGCCGCGAAGGCGGCGAGGCGGATCCTGGAGCTGGGCTGGTGTTCCATTCGATTATTCTGCACCATTCTGCAGGTTGGATGCCATGCGCATCAGGCGGTTCCGCTCCCCCTCGGCCCCCACCAGGAGATAGGTGCGGCCCCCGGCGTTCCACACGACTTCGTCGTGTCCCATCATCGTCAACGCCTCGGCGGGCCGCTCCAGCCCTGGCAGGATGAACAGGGAGATGGGCGCGCCGTCCACGCGGTACAGGAGGTGGGCAGCCCGCCCGTCGCCGTAGAGGCAGCGGCGCACGGCGACCAGGCGCCCGCCGTCAGGCCCCAGCGTCGCGGGGACATCCAGCTGCCAGCCGTACTCGCGCAGCAGCTCGGCCTCGGCCTCGGCCTTGGTGATGGGCTGGTCGTGCGCGTGGCCGTCGATGGCGAAGCACTTGAGGTGGTCGAGAGCCATCTGGGCCGCCAGGACGACCGTTGACCGGCCGGTGATGACAGGCAGCGCGACGGCCCCGGCGGCCAGCACGACGAGGGCAGCCGCGGCAAAGGCCGACAGGCGCGTCCGCCAGCCGATCTCCACCGCCGCAGCGGACTCTTCCACAAGCCGGGCCGCCAGGCGGGTCCGCAACCCCGGGGGCGCCGCGTCCAACAGACTGGATCGCCGGGCAGCCAGCGTGGTTCGCACCAGCCGCTGGACCTCCACCGCGCGGCGGCAGTCGGCGCAGGTCTCCAGATGGGCCTCCACTCGCGTCCGTGCGACGCCGTCCAGCTCACCGTCCGCATAGGACGCCAGGGTGGGTTCCAGTTGCTCGCACGTCATCGTCAGGTCACCAGGCCGATGTTCATAAGACGCCGCCGTTACGAGTTCGTTGCAGGCCGGGCGGCGGTCAGGGTGTTGTAGAGCTGTTTCCGGCCTCGGGACAGCCGGGACATCACGGTCCCCACCGGGATCTCCAGCACCGCGGCGATCTCCTGGTAGCTGAGCTCCTCGACGTCACGCAGCCACACCGCCTCGCGGAAGGCCTCGGGCAGCTGCTCCAGCGCCCGTCGGAGGTCCTCGCTCAGTGTCCCCCGCAGCAGCTGTGTCTCGGGGTCGTCGAGGCGGGAGGACACGGTGTGCTCGCCCCGCTCGACGGTCAGCTCCATGAGGTCCGAGTCGGCCTCCACGCGCGACCGCCCCAGGTCGCGGCGGCGGTTGCGCCACGTGTTGTGCAGGATGGTGTACAGCCACGCCTTCAGGCTGGTGCCCGGCTGGAACGTCCTGCGAGCCCGGAAGGCTTTCAGGTAGGTGTCCTGGACGAGATCCTGTGCGGCGTCCGGATCTCTGGTGAGCCGAACGGCCGTTCCGTAGAGCGCGTCCAGCCACTCCAGAGCCTCGCCGGCGAACGGGTCGGCGTCCGTCGAAGGAGACGTCGAACCCCATCGTCCGAATCGCATCTGTGGAAGGCTGGTGGGTTCTCGGCGACACGCTGGCCAGCAAACCCGCGTCACAAGTATAGGACAGGCGGGCCCGGATCGAATCTTGCTCGCTGGAACCCGGCGGGGACCGTTCGATTGCGGGCCTCGTCTCAGGATCTGTAAGATGCAGCGAGGAGAACGTCTATGCGGCTCATCATCCTGACCCTGCTGGCGGTACTGGCCGCGGCTCCTGCGGCGGAGGCTCAGACGGCGTATATCCCGTATTACGGTAAGAACGCCATCCGCTACGACAAGTTCGACTGGCACATCTACCAGACCGACCACTTCGAAATCTACTACTACCCCGAGGTCGAACAGCATCTCGAGCGGGTTGCGGGCTACGCGGAGAGCGCCTATCAGCACGTGAGCTCCGAGCTCAAGCACGACCTCGCGTTCAAGGTTCCGCTCATCCTGTTCACGACGAGCGCCGAGTTCTGGCAGCAGAACGTCATCCCGGGCGCCGCGCAGGAGGGCGTGGGCGCCTTCGCCGAGCCGAGCCGCAGCCGCATCGTCATGCCCATCGACGAGCCGTCGGATCTCCTCTACCGGCTCATCACGCACGAGCTCACGCACATCTTCCAGTTCGACATCATCCCCACGGGCCTCATCCGCCGGAACATGCCCCTCTGGACGATGGAGGGGATGTCGGACTACATGACCGGGTACTGGCGCCCGCTGGACCTGATGACCGTGCGCGATGCCGCGGTGTCGGACATCATCCCGAAGATGAGCGAGATGCAGGACTACGGCGGGTTCAGCAACCCGCGCCTCATCTACAACCTCGGCCACGCGGCCTTCGAGTTCATGGAGGCGCGCTGGGGGAAGGAAGGCGTCCGGCAGTACATCTTCGCCCTGCGCCGCAGCGTCATCGGCGGCAGCGACGACGCCTACGAGGAAGCGTTCCAGATGTCGGCGGAGGAATGGGACCAGCAGTTCGACCGCTACATGAAGGAGCGCTTCAAGCCGTTCCGCGACAAGGAACGGCCGGCCGACTACGGGCGGGACCTCGCGCCCGATCCGCGCAAGAGCCGTTTCGCGAACGTGCTCTCCATCGAGCCGTCGCCCTCGGGCGATCTCATCGCGGCCATGACCGCCAACGGCCGCGACCGCGAGCTCGACATCGTCCTCATCTCGGCCAAGGACGGCGAGATCATCCGCAACCTCACGCGGGGCTTCGACCAGGGCATGGGGTTCGAGTACCTGGCCACCCCCGGCGGGCGCTGGAACTCGGTGCCGTGGATGTCGTGGGCGCCGCAGGGGGATCGGCTCGCGTACTTCGTCCGCACGGAGAAGGACCGATCGCTCATCGTCCAGAACGTCGTCACGCGCAAGATCGAGCTCCGCGTGCCGCTGAACGAGATCGACGCCCCCGAGTCGCCGGACTTCTCGCCCGACGGCAGGCGCATTGCGTTCTCGGGCATGCAGGGCTCGAACGCCAACATCTACATCCTGGACGTCGACACCCGCGAGGTGAGGCCCCTCTCACGGGATCCCCTGCCCCACTACGCGCCGACGTGGTCGCCGGACGGCTCCTTCATCATCTACCTCGCGCGCGTCAGCGGCAACGAGAAGCTGTTCCGGATGAACGCCGACGGATCGAACCCCACCCAGCTGACCTTCGGCACGCACGACGAGGGCGGTGCGCAGTTCTGGGACCCCGACACGCTGCTCTTCCCGTCCACCGCCGTGAACCCGGCCGAGCCCATCGACCCGGACGTCGCGCGCAACGGGCAGATCTACAACCTGTGGACGCTCAACCTGAAGACGATGGAGCTGAAGCAGTACACCGACGCCCTCACCGGCAACCTCTCGCCGGTCGTCCTCCGCGATGGCCGCGACGTGCGGCTGGCGTTCGTCACCTACCTGAAGGGGGACTACGGCCTGCACATCCTGGAGCGGAAGGAGGAGATCACGACGGTGGCCTCGGACGACTTCGGGGCGCCGGGACCCATCGTGGACTTCCAGGCGCCGCTCACGCACACGCTGGTGCAGGACAACGCGAAGAAGAAGGGGCGCTTCGAGAAGATGTTCCTCGAGGGCCGCCCGCCCGTCGCGCTGGGCGTCACGAGCGGCGGCGACCTCTTCGGCGGCACGGCCGTGACCTTCACCGACGTGCTCGGCGACCAGCAGTTCAACCTGTTCGCCTCGTCGGTCTCCCAGTACCGGACGCTCTCGCTCACCTGGCTGAACCTCGAGCGCCGGTTCAACTGGGCCCTGCAGGGCTACTCCCAGACGCAGTTCTTCTACGGCCAGCTCGGGGGCATCTTCTACGACCCCGCGTTCAGCGGCATCATCGATCGCGACCTGGCGGTGGCCACCCGCACGATTCAGGGGGGCACGGCCTTCGGCATCTACCCGTTCAACCGCTACCGCCGCATCGAGTTCTTCGGCGGCGTCAACCACTACTCCGAGGAGTTCGCCGACCAGGGGCTCGAGCTCTACTCACAGGAGTACCAGGAGCAGCAGTTCGGGCGGCGGCTGTTCAACAACGGCACGATGCTCCCGCTCGGCCTGGCGTTCGTGCAGGAGACGACGATTTTCCGCGAATTCGGCCCGCTCACCGGCAGCACGATGCGCCTGGCATACGAGGTGTCGCCGAAGATCGGCAATACGCTCTCGCGCCAGACGCTCGACGCCGACGCCCGCAAGTACTTCCGACTGGGGGGCACGGGCCTGCTGGCGTTCAGGGCGCGCGGCTTCAAGAGCTGGGGTGACAACCCCGACTTCGTCTACTTCGGCGGTAACGGCGAGATGCGGGGGTACGACTACCTGTCGTTCGTGGGGCAGAACGGCTTCTTCCTGAACGCCGAGCTGCGATTCCCGCTCATCGACGCCATGGCCACGCCCATCGGGATCCTCGGCGGGGTCCGCGCGGCGTTCTTCGCCGGCCTCGGCGGAGCGTTCTGGGACAACCAGGACTTCAAGGCCTGGACCAGCGACACGGCCTTCGAGCGGCCGGTCGTCGACTACGACCCCACGACGCTGCAGCCCATCTACGGCGACCCGGTGGAGGTCAGCGGCTTCCGCCTGCGGGACGCGCGTGGCAGCTACGGGATCAGTCTCCAGACCTTCGCCCTGGGGTTCCCGATCCACTTCGACTGGGCGTGGCGCACCCTCTTCAACCGGGAGTGGGAGGACGTGCTCTTCTCCCAGAGCGGCGGCAGCGGCAGCTTCCGCAAGCCGCGGTTCGCCGTGTGGATTGGCTACGACTTCTAGTCGGGTGCGGGCCGGTGCGAACGGGTGCGCACCTGATCGCACCCGCCAGCACCTGATCGCACCCGACATGCCCCCCACTCCAAAGCGCTGGCAGGACTCCGCGACCGAGACGGTGCAGGTGGTCCTGCCGAACGACTCCAACCCGCTCGGCTTCATGCTGGGCGGCTCGGTGATGCACCTCATCGACATCACCGGCGCCATCGCCTGTCATCGGCACACCAACACGCTGGCGCTGACGGCGGCGGTGGACGGCCTCGAGTTCGTGCACCCCATCAAGATGGGTGACATGGTCATCCTCAAGGCGCGCGTCACCGCGACGTTCCGGACGTCGCTGGAAGTGGAAGTGGAGGTCTTCTCGGAGGAAATCCTGACGGGCCTGCGCCGGCCGACGAGCCGGGCCTTCCTGACGTTCGTGTCGATCGACCGGGACGGCCGGCCGCAGCCGGTGCCGCCGTTGCTCATCGAGACGCCCGAGGACGAGGCCCGCAGCCGCGAGGCGGGCGCGCGGCGCCAGGCGCGCCTGGCGGCCCGCCGGCGCTAGACGGATCGCACCTGCCCGCACCCGCCCGCACCCGGAGTGGGCACTAGCTGCCCGCGGGCGTCATGCGGAGCTCGCTCCGCGCCATGTCCAGCGCCACGCGGTACGGGCTCAGGAACTTGTGCCCCACGATGCCGCCGACCTCGAATCCGAGCAGCACGCTCGGCGCGCGGAGGTTCAGCACCACGAGCGAGAAGTTCCGGTACTCGATGCCCTCGGCGAAGCGCAACCGCTGGCCCGGCAGCAGGAACGCGTCGCGGTCCCAGCCCGAGGTGCCGTAGACGCGGAGCGCGATCCTGCGCGACGGCTGCGCGCTGATGGCCTCCGCCGTGGCCGTGCTGATGGAGATGACCTCGCCGCCCGTGTCCACGACGAAGTAGGTCGGATGCTGCTCGTTGAGCAGCCCCTTGACGAGCGAGAGCCGGTGGTGCCGCAGGGGCAGCCGAATCTCCGCCGCCTCGTCCGGCAGGGTCCGTCCCATGGTCAGCCTGCGCGTGCCATAGTCGATGATCATCGACATGCCGAGCGACAGCGGCGAGAAGCTCTCGGTCTCGCGCTTGGGGAGGCCGCGAAGCGCCGGGGCCTTGATCATCACGGGCACGTTCGACAGCTTCAGCGTGCCGATCTCGAGGGAGTCGGCCCGGCCCAGCTGCAATCCGCGGAGCCCCACTTCGCCCACGCCGGCGCTGAGCGTGTAGGTGATGGGCCGCACGCCGACGGAGGAGGCGGTCTGCCGCGAGATGGTGGTCTGCTCCGACCCGGTGTCGAGGACGAAGTCCTGCAGCCGCTGGTTGTTCACGCGGGCCTTGACGATGACCTTCTCGTCGACGAGGCGGAAGTCCACGGTGTGCAGCTGGTCGGCCGCCCGGTCATCGATGGCGATGGGCTGGCGCTCGCCGAAGGACTTCAGGAAGCGCACCTGCGAGCGCGACCACGCCGCCTTCTCCGAGCGGTCCTTGTTCGGCAGGAGGTTGACGTAGTTCGTGTAGGCGGCGGCCGCCTGCTCGTAGCGGCGCATGCGCTCGAAGATCGCGCCCACCGTGTGGTGGATCTCCGCGTCGCGCGGCGACTCCCTGAGCGCCGCCTGGGCGGTGTTCATCGCCTCGTCCAGCAGGTTGTGCGAGGCGAGCGCGCGCGCCAGGCCGTGCAGCGCGCGGGACATGCCCGGAACCATCGACAGGGCATCACGGTACTCGGCCTCGGCCTCGTCGAACGCGCCCGCCGACCACACGGCATCGGCGTGCACGGTGAGCACCTCGGGGTTGCGCGGCGCGCTGGCCCTCAGGTCCCGCGCCTCGCGCTGCGCCTCGGAGAACTCCCCGATCCGGAGGGCCGATCGCACGACCCCGATGCGGGCCGGGACGCTGATCGTCGTGTCGTCGGAGGATGCCGCCTTCCGGTAGGCCTCCAGCGCCTCGGCGTACCGCGTCTCGTCGAACAGCAGGTTGCCGAGCTGATACTGGATTTCCGCGTCGCTGCCGGGTGCGGTGCCCACGACAACGCCCGCCAGCATCACGCTGAGCGCCAGCACCACGAGGGGAAGACGGGATCGATTCGGCATGACCACGCTCTTCGACGAGCGGGCCGGCCGCGGCCGGCCAGATCAGGCGGCTATTCTACTTCCGATAGTGCACGGCGTTGATCTCGATGTAGTTCTTCCACTTCTCCGGTACCTCGTCCAGGGCGAAGATGGCTTCCACCGGGCAGGCCGGCACACAGGCCCCGCAGTCGATGCACTCGTCCGGGTGAATGTAGAGCTGGGTCTCCCCTTCGAAGTCCGCCTCGTCCTTTCGCGGATGAATGCAGTCCACCGGGCACACGTCCACGCAGGCCGAGTCCTTGGTCCCGATGCAGGGTTCACAGATGATGTACGCCACGTCTCTCCTCCAAATCCGGGATGGACCGTCGAGGCCCCGCCCCCGTCACGCTGTGCTCTCGAGCGCCGGTGGCAGGTGGCCAAGTCGCAGGGAAATGCGGCGCGCCAGATCCCACACGCCGCGATGATGTTCGGTGAGGATGGGCCGGTCGTCGGCGCCGTGCCCGAAGAGGCCTACCCGCGCCACTTCCAGCCCGGTGTAGTCCCGCACCGGCGCGCAGGTGCAGAACAGCCGCTGCACCGCGGCGGGCTCCACGGGCGGCGGTCCGAGCCGAACCACGACGCGCTCGGGCTCCGCCACCTCCTCGCGCGTGGCCAGGCGCAGGCAGCTGAGGCGCCGCGTCGCCTGCCGCGCCGAGAAATACAGGGCACAGTGCGACGGCATCTCGCGCCCATACACGGTGTGCATCGCCACTTCGTCCGGCCCCGACCGCCAGAGATACGTCACCTCGCCCGAAGGCATCGCCAGGAACCCCCGGTGCGAGGTGGCCAGCACATGCTCCCGCAGGAACGGATAGGCGTGCAGCCGGAGTTCGGAACGCCCCAGCGCGCGGAAGCTCAGATCCAGCATCTTCAGGGTGAGCGCGTAGCGCTGGGTGTCCTCGTCCTGGCGGACGTACCCGCGCCGCTTCAGCACCGACAGGAGTCGGTGAACCGTCGATGGAGGCTGACGCAGGGTGCGCGCCAGATCCGACAGGCTGACTCCCCGAGGCTGCCCGCTCAATACTTCACACACCTCGAGCGCCTTGTCGATCGACGTCGGCACGCCTGGCGGCCGTCCAGCTGAACTTTCGTATTCCATTCAGTGGAAATTGATTTCAAATTCAATGATCGTCGCCTCGCCCCTTCCCTGTCAAGGCCGGGAGCGCTTACGATGAGCGTTCGCAAACCGTGTCGAGTTCTCTCATTGGGCAGACCATCGGGCACTACCGCGTGCTGGACCAGCTTGGCGCGGGCGGCATGGGGGTCGTCTACCGGGCGCAGGACCTCAAGCTCGGGCGGCAGGTCGCCATCAAGGTGCTCCCCGCCGGCAGTGCGTCCAGCACCGAGGCCATCGAGCGGTTTCGCCGCGAGGCGCGCACCGCGTCGGCCCTGAACCATTCCAACATCTGCACCATCTACGGCTTCGACGAGCATGACGGGCAGTGCTATCTCGCGATGGAACTGCTCGAGGGGGAGCCGCTCGACATCCGGCTGGCCGGCCGGCCCCTCGATCTCCGGTCGCTGCTCGATATCGCCACGCAGGTGGCCGACGCGCTCGACGCGGCGCACACCGAGGGCATCCTCCACCGCGACATCAAGCCGGCGAACATCTTCCTGACGAAGCGGGGCCAGGTGAAGGTGCTCGACTTCGGGCTGGCGAAGCTCACGGCCGCGCACGCGGCCGGCGACTCGGTCTACGAGACGCGTGCCGAGCACTTCTCGAGCGTCGTCGGCACCACGGTGGGCACCATCGCGTACATGTCCCCCGAGCAGGCGCGGGGCGAAGAGCTGGACCCGCGAACCGATCTCTTCTCGTTCGGCGTCGTGCTCTACGAGATGGCGACCGGGCGCCAGAGTTTTCCCGGCCACACGACGGCGGTGGTGTTCGACGGCATCCTCAACCGTGAGCCGGCGCCCGCCAGTTCCGTCAACCAGTCGATCCCGCCCGAACTCGATCGCATCATCGCGAAGGCGCTCGAGAAGGACCGTGACCTCCGCTACCAGACCGCCAGGGATCTGCGCGCGGACCTGGAGCGGCTGCGGCGCGACTCGGGGACGAGGCGCGTGGCGGCGTCCAGCGGATCGGTGGTGACTGGTACGCCGGCACCGGCGGGCGACACGGCGGCCTCTGCTGCCACGGTCTTCGTCCCTCCCGCATCGGCCCCGGCAGGGCTCGGCGGGGGCTCGGCGCCGATGGACACGACGGGCGCCCCGGCTGGGCCGCCCGTGGTGTCGGGGCCGCCGCCAGGAATCCCGGCGGCAGCCCCCGCCCACGCGACGACTCCGGCTCCGCCCTTGAACGCGCAGACGGCACCGTGGATGCTGGCCGCCGCGGCAACGGTCGTGGCCGCCTTGGCGGTCGGCGCCGGCCTCTACCTCGCGATGCGTCCCGGTTCCGAGCCCGCCGATCTCGCCCAATCGGTGGCGGCCGACCCATTGACGCCTCCCGCCACCCCGGCGCCCGCCGCGCCTGGCGCTGGCGAGGATGCGCCTGCCCCACCGGTCGCGGCGCTCCCGGCGGCGCCCGCCCCCCCGACCAGCACACCGCCCGCCAAGGGGCCGGCATCGCCGACGCGACCGGCGCCGAAGTCGACGACGCCTGCCGCGCCAAACCCGCCGGCGCCAGGCAGGGCCGGAGCGGCGCGGGACGCCGAGGCCGCGCAGCGCCTCGACGTGGCGCGCGCCAAGCTGTCGAGCAAGCTCATCGACCAGGGCGTGGCCGACCTCCGCCAGATCGTCATCGACTACCCCGGCTCGCCTGTCGCCGTCGAAGCCTCGTTCCTCGCGGGCGGGACCCTGGAGAAGGCCGGGCGCGCCGACGATGCGATGGCGACGTACGTGGAGTTCGAGAAGCGGTTTGCCGGGCACGCGCGCGTGGCCGACAGCAAGCTGCGCCGCGCCGAGTTGCTGCAGCGGGCGCGCGGCCAGCAGCGTCAGGTCGAGGCGCACGCCCTGCTGGGCGAGGTGGTGCGGGACTACCCGGGCACGCCGCCGGCCAAGCAGGCGCTCCTGGCGCGCCGACAGATCGAGCTGCAGCGGCGCCAGCTGCGCGCGCTGGACCCGGTGCTGAAGATCGAGGTGCCGGCCCTGCTGGTCACGCTGCGGGCGCTCGCGGACCAGTTCCCGACCGATCCGGAGACGATGCCCGCGATGAACCAGCTGGCCGCCGCCTACGTCGACATGGACCAGTACCAGGCGGCGGCCGAGGTACTGGAGCACATGGCCGCGCGCTTCCCGGGCAACCCCGCGGAGGTGTGGTGGCAGCTCGGCGAGCTCTACGAGCGCCGGCTCCGGAACCCCGAGAAGGCGCGCGAGGCCTACGCCCGTGTGCCCCCGGAGTCGCCACGATATCGCGAGGCGCAGCAGCGCCTCACCCGCCGCTGATTACTTCGTTCGAATCTCGACCTTCCCGGTGACGACGTCGATGGAGATCACCGGCTCGCCCTTGCCCAGGGTCGCCACGCTCCACCGCGGCCCCCAGCTGTCCCGCGTCGTCATCGGGATGTCGGACTGAATCGACCCGTTCAGGGCCAGTGCCATGACACGAGCGTCCGTGGGTGGCCCGGGCATCTGCAGGCGCACGTCGCCATTGAACGAGCGCAGCCGCAGCAGCCCCTTGGGCTCCAGCCGCGCGTTCCTGAGGACGACGGACCCAATCCCGGTCTCGAGGCGGAGTGTGCCGGAGACGTCGGCGGCATCGATGGGCCCTCGCCGCACGTCGGCCGTGAGGGCTCCGCGAAACCGCGCGACCTGCAGCCTGCCTTCCACGACCCTCACGGGCTCGATGCGGGCGGTGGCGGGGACCCGCAGGACGAGATCCGACACCAGGGCGGGGTCGGTGCCGCCGTCGGGCTGCAGGATGCGGATGGCAACGCGATCGGGTGTGTCCTCGACGGCCACCGGGAGCTGCGCGAGGGCGTCGGCTGAGGGCACGGTGCGCTGGATGGCCACCTCCACGTCCTGGCGGCTGGACCCTTCGATCCGAACCTGGCCGATTGTGATCTCGACGACGAGCGTGCGCTCCGGCGACCATGCGAAGGTGCGTGTCTGCCGGTCCGTCGCCGCCGGCGCGGGCGTCGCCATCGCGGCGCAGGCCAGCAGCAGCAGCGCGGTACGCATGGCCCCGATTATACTTTCGGCACAGACGCCCACGCGGCTGCCCATCGTGGCGGCGGGGACAACGACGATGATCGAGACTGCGGGATGGCGGGGAGCCGCCGCCGCGATGGGAGCAGCGGCGGTCGTGGCGTGCGGCGGGGGCGGTGGCCGCGGCACGCCCACGACGCCGACACCGGGCGGAGGGGCGTCGGCGTCGGCGACGATCGTCATCGAGGCCAGCGGCCGGGTGAATCCCTCCACGGTGACCATCGCGCAGGGCGGGCGCGTCACGTTCGTGAACCGTCACACGCGGAACCACGACATGTCGTCCGATCCGCACCCCACGCACACCGACTGCCCCGAGATGGGCCAGGTGGGGTTCCTGGCGCCGGGCCAGTCGCGCACGAGCGGCAACTTCAACACCGTCCGCACGTGCGGCTTCCACGATCACGACGCGCCGGGCGACATGGGCCTCCGCGGCCGCATCGTCATCGTCGCGGTTCAATAGTCGTAGACGCCCTTCCGGACCTTTCGACCCAGCCGCCCGCCCTTGACGTGCTGCTCGAGGAGCGGACACGGGCGGAACTTCTCGCCGAGCGTGCGGTGGAGGTACTGCAGGATGCTCAGCCGCGTGTCGAGGCCGACGAGGTCCACCAGCTCGAACGGACCCATCGGGTGGTTCAGCCCCAGCTTCAGCGCCTTGTCGATGTCTCGCGCCGAGGCCACGCCCTCCTGCAGCATGTAGAACGCCTCGTTGCCGATCAGGGCGTTGATGCGGCTCGTGATGAAGCCGGGCGATTCCCTGATGAGGACGGTCTCCTTGCCCATCTGCTGCGCCACGTCGGTCATCGTGGCGAGGGTCGCCTCGGTGGTCTCGAGCGCGCGGACGATCTCGACGAGCTTCATCTTGTGGACGGGATTGAAGAAGTGCATCCCGCCCATGCGACCGGGATTCTCGAGCGCCGCCGCCAGCTCGGTGATGCTGAGCGCGGAGGTGTTCGACGCGATGACGGCGTCGGCCGGCACGTAGGCCTCGACCTCTGACAGCAGCGCGACCTTGAGGTCGGCCTTCTCGGGGACGGCCTCGATCACGACATCGGCGTTCTTCACCGCGTCGGCGACGCTCGTGGTGGGCTGCAGGCGATCGAAGGTGGCGTGGCCGTCCTCCTGGGAGATCGTCCCCAGGTCCATGCCCTTCTTCAGGATGGCCATCACCTGGCCGACGGCGAGGTCGAGCTGCGCCTGCGAGATGTCATAGAGGCGCGTCTGGTAGCCCGCGGCCATTGCCGCATGGGCGATCCCGTGGCCCATCGTCCCCGCACCGAGTACCGCAATCGTCCTGGTCATCTGTTCGCTGTCACCCATCGTGCGCGGCACGCGTGCCCTCCCGGGAGTCCTTCCCTCCCGACGCGTGCCAGGCCTCCCGTCGGCGTCCGCACGCGCCTAGAGTTCGGTCCGGACGTACTCGAAGTCGATCGGCAGGCGGTTGATGCCGCGGGCGGGCGGGGCGATGTAGTTGGCGAACTGGCCCGGCTTGTACACCGGGGCCGCCTGGATGCTGTGCAGGAACGCCTTGTCCTCGGGCGACGGCAGCCACTCGTGCTTGCGGCGATCCCACTCCTCCTGCGTCAGCGGGTGGCCCCACGGGTCGAAGTGCTTCCCGGCGTAGACGCCGACCTTGCGGTTGAACTTCCGCGAGGGGAGCGCCATGCGGTCCGACATGCCGTGGGCCTCGAGCACCCGCTTGTTCCAGCGGTCCACGCCCGCCTGGCAGTCGCCGACGTACCAGTCCCGCAGCACCTCGTTCAGGGCGTTGCGCATCGGCACCTCCTGGCGGATGAGCCTGCCGCTGTCGTCCATCATGTCCAGCAGGTACATGTTGGCCGCGAGGACGTGGTCGTCGTCGTATTTGTCCTCCTCGGCGCGGCCCTTGAGGCCATTCGAGAAGTAGGCGGCGGCGTTGCTCGACACCTCGCTGCCGTGCAGGTCCAGGCTCTGGCTGAACCAGAAGTTCACGAACTTCTGCACCAGGGGAATGTCGATGCCGCCCAGCTTGCGCACGTCGCCAGAGAAGCCGGCCTCCTTCAGCAGCTGGCACGACCGCTCGAGGATGCGCGAGATGCCCGTCTCGCCGACGAACATGTGGTGTGCCTCTTCCGTGAGCATGAACCGCGTGGTGCGCGAGAGCGGGTCGAGGGAGCTCTCCGAGAGCGAGAGCAGCTGCGACTTGCCGTCCCGGTCCGTGAACATCGTGAAGGCGAAGAAGTCGAGCCACGTGTCGATGGGCTCGTTGAAGGCCTCGAGCATGCGCGGCGTGTCGGAGTTGCCGCTGCGGCGCTCGAGCAGCGCCTCCGCCTCCTCGCGGCCATCACGGCCGAAGTAGGAGTGCAGCAGGTACACCATCGCCCACAGGTGACGGCCCTCCTCGACGTTGACCTGGAAGAGGTTCCGGAGATCGTACAGGCTCGGGCAGTGCGCGCCCAGCTGGCGCTGCTGCTCCACGCTGGCCGGCTCGGTGTCGCCCTGCACCACGATGAGGCGGCGCAGCTGGTTCCGGAACTCGCCGGGCACCTCCTGCCACACGGGCTCGCCCTTGAAGTCGCCGAAGCCGATACGGCGATCGTGCGTGGGCTCGGCCAGGAAGATGCCCCAGCGATACTCGGGCAGCTTCACGTAGTCGAAGTGCGCCCAGCCGGCCGCGTCCACGCTCACCGCGGTGCGGAGGTAGACCTGGTGGTGATCCTGGAACCCCTGCGGCCCCATGTCGCGCCACCAGTCCAGGTACGCGGGCTGCCAGTGCTCGAGCGCACGCTGCAGCCGCTTGTTGCCGGCAAGGTTGACGTTGTTCGGGATGCGCTCGCTCGAGATCATCGGTGCCCGCCCCTTCTCGCCTGCTGCGTTCGGCCTTCCTACGTCCGCTTCCAGTCGAACGTGGGGCGCCCTTCCCGGCCGTAGGTCATCAGGGCGCCGCGCTCACCGACCGCATTCGGCCGCTGGAAAATCCAGTTCTGCCACGCCGTGAGCCGGCCGAAGATCTTGGTCTCCATGGTCTCCGGGCCCGCGAACCGGAGGTTGGCCTCCATCCCGGTGAGCGCATCGGGGGAGAACGCCGTCCGCGCCTCGATGGCCATCCGCACCTCGTCGTCCCAGTCGATGTCGTCTGGCGCATCGAAGATGAGGCCGGCCTCGCGCGCCTCCTGCGGGTCGAAGGGGCCCTCGTGCGCGAGCGCGGCCGCCACGGCATCGGGCTCGCCCAGGAACCGCGTCTCGAGGCGGGACAGGCCGTTGCTCATCGGGTAGGCCCCGCCGTTCATGACCGAGAGCTGGATGGTGTTCGCCTCGTCCGGGTGGTCGATCATGAACGCGCGGTCGGCCGCCAGCGCCAGCTCGAAGAGCGTTCCGGCGAAGGCGTTACCCGGCTCGATGAGGGCGAAGAAGCTGCGGGCCGTGAGGTCCACGCGCTTCAGCGTGCGGCGAATGAGACCGATGATCTCGCGCACGAGCCAGTGGTCCTTGTGCGCGGCCAGCGCCTCGTCCACCGCCAGCACGGCCTGCGGATCGCCCACGGCCCGCAGGATCACCGTGCCGACCTCCGGCTCGTTCAGCCGCAGCCGCAGGATGCAGTCGTCCAGTTCGCGAAACGCGCGGATCGCCCAGGCCTGGTCGCCCGCCGCGAGGAACGCCTCCGGCGTCGCCGGGCACTCCGTCTCTCGGAGCACCGCGGCATCGGCCCCGGCGTCGCCGGGAGCGCTCACCGTCACCTCGCAGGTGCGCTTCGCGCGGTCGATGGCGCCCGTCACGTACCGGTAGCGGATGGTGTCCCCGTCGATCGTCGGGCTGAGCGGCCCCAGCGTGATGCCGGGCCCGCTGGCGGGCCGGTCGGACATCTCCGCAAGCGCACGCGCGCGCTCCTCGACGGTCTCCTTGAACTGGCTGGTCGGGACCACCTTGTCCACGAAGCGCCAGTCCACCGCGCGCTTTCCGCGCACGCCCTCGGCGAGCGTGCTGAAGTGGTCTGCCACGTCGCGCCTGACCTTCCGCTTGTCCACGACGCGCGTCAAACCACCCGTGCCCGGCAGCACACCGAGCAGCGGCGTCTCCGGCAGCGACACCGCCGCGCTCCCGTCGTCCACCAGGTAGATTTCGTCGCACGCGAGCGCGAGCTCGTAGCCACCGCCCGCGCAGATGCCGTTCAGTGCCGCCAGGAACCTGAAGCCGCTGTGCGCGCTCATGTCCTCCATGCCGAGGCGCGTCTCGTTGGTGAACTTGCAGAAGTTCACCTTGAAGCCGTGGCTCGACGTCCCGAGCATGAAGATGTTGGCACCCGCGCAGAAGATGCGGGGCTTGAGGCTCGTCAGAATCACGGAGTGGACCTCGGGGTGCTCGAAGCGCAGCCGCTGCAGCGCATCGGCCAGCTCGA
This sequence comes from Acidobacteriota bacterium, assembly GCA_963169195.1. Lineage (GTDB taxonomy): Bacteria > Acidobacteriota > Vicinamibacteria > Vicinamibacterales > UBA2999 > VFZN01. Next base: position 84,127 of record CAUJDN010000109.1, read on the forward strand.
TGTCCACGCCGAGATCGTAGGAATTGAGCTTCAGCTTGTAGTCGTCGGGCCGAAGGCCGGCGTCCTCGCGCACGTCCATCGCCAGGGTGGCCACCGGGCCATCGAACGTGAGCTTCCAGTGCCGGTACTGATCGGGCGAGGTCTCGAACGTGACCGACAGGGACGATGCGGCGAGGTCCACGCAGCGAGTCTACTACGTTTAAACGTTCGTTCAAACTCTGTGCTAACCTCTACCGCGATGGCACGGGGCGCGGCAACGACCGATCGGCGGGTGGAGATCCTGAAGAGCGCGGCCGCCGCGTTCAGGCGCCGCGGATATCACGGCGCGAGCGTGGACGAGATCGCCTCGGCCCTCGAGATGACGAAGGGGAACCTGTACTACTACTTCCGCAACAAGGAAGACATCCTCTTCGCCTGCCACGACTACTCGCTCGACATCCTGCTCACGCTGCTGAAGGAGGTCCAGCAGGAGCCGATTTCCCCGGACCAGAAGCTGCGGCGGCTGATCCTGGCCTTCGTGCACCTCATCCTCGACGAGCTGCAGGGCACGGCGCTGACGCTGTCCCCCGAGGCGCTGTCAGCCCCCCTTCTCGTGAAGATCATCGCCAAGCGCGACGAATTCGACCGCGGCCTGCGCGCCATCATCCGCCAGGGCATGGAGGAAGGCCTCTTCGCGAAGGGGGACCCGAAGATGATCGAGTTCGCCATCATGGGCGCGGTGAACTGGATCAGCAAATGGTTCGACCCCGCCGGTCCGATGACATCGGAGCAGATCGGCGAGGCCTTCGCGGACTACCTGGTGGGGCAAATCAAGAGTTGAGGTTCTGAGGTTCTGAGGTTCTCAGGTTCTGAGGTTCTGAGGTTCTGAGGTTCTCGGGTTCTCGGGTTCTGAGGTTCTCGGGTTCTCGGGTCTGCTGTGCCCGGCTCCCGGTTCCCGACTCCCGACACCGTCATTCAGCCGTTTCCCCCGGCTTCAGCTCCAGCACGTCGATGCCGCTGCCGGCGAGGTGCTGTTTCAGTGTCTCCGGCGTGCCCGTGAGCAGCGGGAACGTGCCCCAGTGCATCGGCACGACCTGCTTGACGCCCAGCCACTTCGCCGCCATGGCCGCCGTGTCGGGCCCCATCGTGAACCGGTCGCCAATCGGCAGGAACGCGATGTCGGGCGTGTAGAGCTCGCCAATCAGCTTCATGTCGCCGAAGAGGGCCGTGTCGCCGGCGTAGTAGAGTCTCTGGCCGTTCTCGAGCGCCACGACAAACCCGCCCGGTTCGCCCAGATAGACGGTGCCGTTGTCGTCGATGCTGCTGCTGTGGACGGCGTCGGTCATGGTGATCTGAAGCCCCTTGGCGGTAATCGTCCCGCCCTTGTTCATCGGCTCCACGGCCTGCACGCCCTTCGTGCCGAGCCACGTCACGATCTCCCAGTTCCCGACGACGGTGGCGCCTGTGGCCCTGGCCATGGCCGCGGCGTCGGTGATGTGGTCGCTGTGGCCGTGCGAGACGAGGATCAGATCCGCTCGTGTCGGCCGGGCCGACTCCGGGAACGACGGATTGCCGGTGTACCACGGGTCGAAGAGGATCTCGGCGCCGCCGGGAGTCCGGATCCGGAACGCCGAGTGGCCGAGCCAGGTAATCGCAAGTGTCTGCATCGGGAACTCCAGGTCGACGGCAGATGGGGACGATGACTCGTGTCTCGTTGCCGGGCCGCAGATGGGGCCATTGGCTCGTGCCGGGAGCCAGGTCCGCGGGACGCGGCCCGACAGGGGGGACAGTATACTGGGAAGGATGGTCGAAGCCCCGCTGCCGTTCATCAGGCCCCGCTCGCCGAAGCCGGACTGGCTGAAGGTCCGTGCCCCGGGCTCTGAGACCTACCTGCGGCTGCGCGGGATCATGCGCGACCTCAATCTGAACACGGTCTGCGAGGACGCCCACTGCCCGAACATCGGCGAGTGCTGGCACCACGGCACGGCGACGTTCATGATCCTCGGCGATGTCTGCACGCGGGCGTGCGCGTACTGCGCCGTGGCGCACGGACGGCCCGCGCCCCTGGACCTGCAGGAGCCCGCCCGGGTCGCCGACGCCGTCGAGAAGATGGGGCTGACGTACGCCGTCATCACGTCCGTGGATCGCGACGACCTGCCTGACGGCGGCGCCGGCGTCTTCGCGGAGACCATCCGCCAGATCAAGCGTCTCAGGCCGGCAACCCGCGTCGAGGTGCTCGTCCCGGACTTCAAGGGCGACGCCGAGGCCCTCGAAACCGTGCTCGACGCCCGGCCCGACGTGCTGAACCACAACACGGAGACCGTCCCGCGTCTCTACCGCATGGCACGATCGGGCGGGAAGTACACACGCACCCTCGAGCTGCTGGACCGCTCGCGCACCTATGCGCCTGGCATCCCGACGAAGACGGGCCTGATGGTCGGTCTCGGCGAGGAGCAGGACGAGCTGGTGGAGGTCTTCCAGGGCCTGCGCAAGGTCGGGGTCTCCATCCTCACGCTGGGCCAGTACCTGCGCCCCTCACCCGCTCACGCCGTGATGACGCGCTACTACCACCCGGACGAATTCGCCGAACTCAAGCGCATCGCGCTCGGCCTGGGTTTCGCGCACGTCGAGGCAGGCCCCCTCGTCCGCAGCTCGTACCACGCGCACGAGCAGGCCGACGCCGCCCTCGCCCGTTAGCACGGCGCGAGGGGTCTCCCCGCTCCTACTTCCTCTTTGGCTTGTACACGTGCGTGGCCTGCCCGAAGAACTGCTCGGCGGCCTCCATCACGGTCTCACCCAGCGTCGGGTGCGGGTGGATGGTGAGCTTCAGGTCGGAGGCGGTCGCGCCCATCTCGATGGCCAGCACGCCCTCCGCGATCAGCTCGCCGGCCCCGGAGCCCACGATGCCAACGCCCAGGATGCGTTCGGTGGTCGGGTCGATGACGAGCTTGGTCATCCCGTCCACGCGGTCGATGGCGATGGCCCGTCCGGAGGCGCCCCAGGGGAAGCGGGCCACCTCCACCTTCAGGCCCCGCTTCTCGGCGTCGGCCTCGGTGAGGCCGGCCCAGGCGATTTCGGGATCCGTGAAGACGACAGCGGGAATGGCGGCCGGCTCGAACACCGCCCTGTGGCCGGCGATGGCCTCCACCGCCACACGCGCCTCGTGCGAGGCCTTGTGCGCGAGCATGGGCTCGCCCGCCACGTCGCCGATGGCGAACATCGTCGGCTCGGCCGTGCGCCGCTGGGCGTCCGTCTCGATGAAGCCCTTCGCGTCCACCTGAACCTTCGTCCGCTCCAGCCCGTCGATGGCCGCGTTCGGCCGGCGGCCAATCGCCACGAGCACGGAGTCGAACGTGGCCTCCGCCGGCACGCCCTCGCCTTCGAAGCGCACCGTGACGCCGGCCTTCGCGTCCGTCATGCCGGTGACCTTCGTCGAGAGGTGGATCGTCTCGAACACCTTCCCCGCGCGCTGGCTCAGGATGCGCACGAGGTCGCGATCCGCGCCCGGCAGCAGGCCCGGCGTCATCTCCACCACCGACACCTTCGTGCCCAGCGCCGCGTAGACCGACCCGAGCTCGAGGCCGATGTATCCGCCGCCGATCACGAGCATCGTCGCCGGGACCTCGGGCAGGTCCAGCGCCCCGGTGGAGTCCAGCACGCGCGGCGAGTCGAGCGACAGCGACGGGAGGCGGGTCGGGTGCGAGCCGGTGGCGAGGATCACGTAGTCGACGCCGACGGTCTCTTCCCCGCCCTCGGCCCTCTGCACGCGCAGCGTCGTCGGATTGACGATGGAGGCGCGCCCCTGGATGTAGTGGACCTTGCGCAGCTTCGCCACCTGGCCGGTGCCGCTGGTGAGCTTCTCCACGACGCGGTTCTTGTAGGCGCGCAGCTTGTCCACGTCCACCTTCGGCTTCCCGAACGTGACTCCCCATTCCGCCGCGTGGTGCGCCTCGTCGATGACCTTCGCGACGTGCAGCAGGGCCTTCGACGGGATGCAGCCCTTGTAGAGGCACACACCGCCGGGGTTCTGCTCCTCGCCGATCAGGGTGACATCCATCCCGAGGTCCGCGGCATAGAAGGCAGCCGCGTACCCGCCCGGGCCGGCGCCCAGCACCGCAACACGTGTAGCCATGGCGTTATCCTCGGAGCGCCAGCGCGAAGGGGCTTTCGAGCGCCTCGGCGACCCAGCGCAGGAACCGGATGGCGTCGGCGCCATCGATGATCCGGTGGTCGTAGCTGAGCGAGAGCGGCAGCAACTGCCTGGGCTCGAACGCCTGGCCGTTCCACACCGGCTCGAAGACGCCCCGCGAGATGCCCAGGATGGCCACTTCGGGCCAGTTGATGATGGGCGTGAACGCGGTGCCGCCGATGCCGCCCAGGTTGGAGATCGACATCGAGCCGCCGGACATGTCGTCCAGCGTGAGCTTCCGCGCGCGGGCCTTCTCGGCGAGCTGGTGGATCTCGACCGACAGCTGCATCAGGTTCTTCCTGTCGGCGTCCCGCACCACGGGCACGAGCAGGCCGTTGTCGGTGTCAACGGCGATGCCGACGTTGACGTACTTCCTGTAGACGATCGCTTCGCCACTCATGTCCACCGAGGCGTTGAACTGCGGAAATACCTTGAGGGCGCTGGCCAGCACCTTGGCCGCCACGGCGGTGACCGTGAGGTTGCCGCCGGCCTTCTCCACCTCGGCGCGGTACTTCTTGCGCATCTGCTCCAGCAGCGTGATGTCGGCCTTGTCGAACTGCGTCACGTGCGGGATGGTGTTCCACGCGCTGCTCAGGTGCTCGGCGGTCTTCCGGCGGATGCCGGTCATGGCCTTCCGCTCGATCTCGCCGAACTTCGCGAGATCCGGCAGCGGCCGCACCTGGAGTGGTGCGCCGCCGACGGCTGCGGCCGCCTGGACGGCGCTGCCGAAGCTGGCCATCACCCGCCTGGCAAACGCCTTCACGTCGTCCTGGGAGATGCGCCCGCCCGGCCCCGTGCCCGGGACGTGGGCGATGTCGACGCCGATCTCGCGCGCGAGACGGCGGACGGACGGCGCCGCCGGTGCGGCGGGGTGGGTCGCGGGCGCCTGAGGGGCGACCGGCGCCTGGTGGCGCACGGCCGCGATGTCCACGACCGCCGCCTGCGGGCGTTCGGGCTCTGCCGCCGGAGTCGGGGCTGGCGCGGCCGCGGCCGGCGCCGCCGGCGCGGCGGCAGGGGACGGCCCGGCCGCCGGCGGCTCGGCCGCCGGCACCTCCACCTGCGGGGGTGCACCGGCTACGCCCTGGTCCACGACCATCACGGCCTGGCCCGGCTTCACCTTGTCGCCGGCCTTCACGCGGACGTCCTTGACGATGCCGGCCAGCGTGGACGGCACCTCGATGGTCGCCTTGTCGGTTTCGAGCTCGAGCACGGGCTGATCCACCTTGAGGGAATCGCCCGGCTTCACCAGCACCTTCAGGACGTCGCCCTGCGCGACGCCATCACCCAGGTTCGGGAGAACGAGATCTGCCACGGTTCGGAGTCCCTCAGCTGATGGCCGGGTTCGGCTTCTCGGGGTTGATGCCGAGGTCCCTGATCGCCCTGGCCACGACGGATGGTTCGACCTGCTTCTCCTGCATCAAGGCGTAGAGCGTGGAGAGCACGATGAAGCGCGCGTCCACCTCGAAGAAATCGCGGAGCGCCGCGCGCGTGTCGCTGCGCCCGAAGCCGTCGGTGCCGAGCGCGTGCAGCTTCTTCGGCAGCCACTGGTCGATGGAGTCGGGCAGCACCTTCAGGTAGTCGGAGGCGGCCACGAACACGCCCGGGGCGTTCTTCGTGGCCTGCGTCACGTAGGGCACCTTCGGCTTGTCGCCCGGGTGCAGGCGGTTCCAGCGCTCCGCGGCATGGCCGTCGCGATAGAGGTTCACGTAGCTCGTGACGCTCCAGACGTCCGCCCCCACGTTGTACTGCTCCTCGAGCATCCCCTGCGCCTTGACGGCCTCGGTCAGGATGGTGCCGCTGCCGAACAGCTGGGCGCGGAGCTTCGCCTTCGGTTTGCTCGTGGGCTTGCAGACGTACATCCCCTTCAGGATGCCGTCCTTCGCCCCCTCCGGCATCGGCGGGTGTGCGTACTGCTCGTTCATCACCGTGAGGTAGTAGAAGATGCTCTCGCGGTCGGCGTACATCCGCTTGATGCCGTCCTCGACGATGACCGCCAGCTCGTAGGCGAATGCGGGGTCGTACGCCTGGCAGTTCGGCACGGGCAGCGCCAGCACGTGGCTGTGGCCATCCTCGTGCTGCAGCCCCTCGCCGTTCAGCGTGGTGCGGCCCGAGGTCCCGCCCACCACGAAGCCCTTCATCCGCATGTCGGCGCCGGCCCAGATGAGGTCCCCGATGCGCTGGAAGCCGAACATCGAGTAGAAGATGAAGAAGGGGATCATGTTGATCCCGTGCGTGGCGTAGGCGGTGCCGGCCGCGATGAACGACGACATCGAGCCCGCCTCGTTGATGCCCTCCTCGAGGATCTGCCCGTCCGAGGCCTCCTTGTAGTAGAGCAGGGTGTCGCGGTCCACCGGCTCGTACTTCTGGCCCTCGTGCGCGTAGATGCCGACCTGCCGGAAGAGCGCCTCCATGCCGAACGTGCGCGCCTCGTCCGGGACGATGGGGACGATGAGCTTGCCGATGCTCTCGTCGCGGAGCAGCTTCGAGAGCATGCGGACGAACACCATCGTGGTGGACGCCTGGCGGTTCTCGGTGCCCTCGTGGAACTCCGCGAACGTGTCGCCGAACGCGAGGCGCAGCGGCGTCGATCGGTCCTGGCGCTTCGGCACCGGCCCGTGCAGGGCCTCGCGCCGCTCGCGCATGTAGCTGATCTCGGTGGAGGTCTCCGCGGGCCGGTAGAACGGCGCCTCGGCGACCTCGTCGTCCGAGATGGGAATCCCGAAGCGCGTCCGGAACGCACGCACCTCGTCTTCGTTCAGCTTCTTCTGCTGGTGGGTGATGTTCTTGCCCTCACCCGACTCGCCGATGCCGTAGCCCTTGATGGTGCGGGCGAGGATGACCGTGGGCATCCCCTTCGTCTCCACGGCACGCTTGAAGGCGTTGAACACCTTGACCGGGTCGTGCCCACCGAGCTTGAGCCGCTTGAGTTGCTCGTCCGACAGGTGCTTGACCATGTCCAGCAGGCGCGGATCGGCGCCCCAGAAGTGCTTGCGCATGTAGGCGCCGGACTCCACGGCGTACTTCTGGTACTCGCCGTCCACGACCTCGCCCATGCGCTTGACCAGCAGCCCCTCGGTGTCCTTCTCGAGCAGCGCGTCCCACTCCGAGCCCCAGATCACCTTGATGACGTTCCAGCCCGCGCCCCGGAAGATGGCCTCGAGCTCCTGCATGATCTGACCGTTGCCGCGGACCGGGCCGTCCAGCCGCTGCAGGTTGCAGTTGATCACGAAGATCAGGTTGTCCAGCTTCTCGCGCGAGGCCAGCGTGATGGCGCCCAGCGACTCGGGCTCGTCGGTCTCGCCGTCACCCAGGAACGCCCACACCTTCGCGTCGGTCACCGGCTTCAGACCGCGGTCCTCGATGTAGCGGTTGAACCGGGCCTGGTAAATGGCCATGATGGGCCCCAGCCCCATCGACACCGTGGGGAACTCCCAGAAATCGGGCATGAGCCAGGGATGCGGGTACGAGGACAACCCGCCGCCAGGCTTCAGCTCGCGGCGGAAGTTCTCGAGCTGCTGCAGGCTGATCCGCCCTTCCAGGAACGCCCGCGCGTAGATGCCCGGCGAGCCGTGGCCCTGGAAGTACACGATGTCGCCTTCGTTCCCGTTGTCCCGGCCACGGAAGAACTGGTTGAAGCCCACCTCGTACAGCGTCGCCGACGAGGCGAAGGTGGAGATGTGGCCGCCGAGGCCGTCCTCGAGGCGGTTGGCCCGGACGACCATCGCCATGGCATTCCAGCGCACGAGGCTCTTGATCCGGCGCTCGACCTCGCGGCTGCCGGGATACGGGACCTCTTCGCTTGGGTGGATGGAGTTGATATAGGGGGTGTTGGCGGTGAAGGGGAGCCGGGCGCCGGCCTTCTGGGCATGAATCCCGAGGTCGCGGAGCAGGCGGCCGACACGGGCCGACCCGCCGTGCCGAATCACATCGTCCAGCGAGTCGAGCCATTCTCGGGTTTCGAGGGCTTCGAGCTGCGCGGGATCCACTGGGGCAGTACTTCGCATGGCCGTGTATGACCTTCCTTCTCGTCGCGAGGCAATCGTACCATTGTAGTGTGAAGAGCAGGAAAGGCCCACGCTTTCGCCATCCTTCCTCCCTCTCGGCGGTCACGACGCAGATCACCAGCTGCGAGCGCTGTCCGCGCCTGCGGGCCTACTGCCGAGGTGTCGCGGCCGCGAAGCGAGCCGCGTATCGGGACTGGACCTACTGGGGGCGCCCGGTCCCCGGCTTCGGCGACCCGCGGGCGCGCGTGCTCTTCCTGGGCCTGGCGCCGGCGGCGCACGGCGCCAACCGCACCGGGCGCGTCTTCACCGGCGATGGACGCGGCGGCTCCGGCGACTTCCTGATGGCCGCCCTCCACCGCGCGGGATTCGCCAACCGCGACACGTCCGATCACCCGGATGACGGGTTGGTCCTCACCGGCGCGTACATCGCGGCCGCGGTTCGGTGTGCGCCGCCGCAGAACAAGCCGACGCCAGACGAGGTGAGCGCCTGCCTGGACCATCTCGAGGCAGAGCTCGCGCACCTGCCGCGCGTGGACACCGTCGTCGCGCTCGGGAAGATCGCCTGGGACGCGTGGCTGCAACTGCTCTCGCGCCGGGTGGCGGTGCCCCGGCCGCGGCCCGTCTTTGGACACGGCGCCGTGTTCGACATGCGGGCGCTCCCGGGGACCCCCGCAGGCTCGCGCGGCTCCGCGCGCCTGCCCGGCCGACTGGTCGGCTGCTATCACCCGTCGCGGCAGAACACGAATACCGGCAAGGTGACGGCCAGGATGTACGACGCTGTCTTCACGTCGCTGCCCACTGGCGATTGACGATGGCGCCCTCCCCTCACCCGCCCAGGACCCAGCGCAACTTGGCCCGGTCGATGTTGCCTCCCGACATCACGCAGACGACCCGCTGGCCGCGCAGGGAGTCGCCCAGCTTCATGGCGGCCGCGATGGACGCCGAGCCGGCGCCCTCGGCGAGGTTGTGCGTGGTGCGCAGCGCGACGCGCACGCCCTCGGCGAGCTCCTCCTCGGTGAGGAGGACGAAATCGTCCAGGTCCTGCTTCAGGATGTCGAAGGTCAGGTCGAAGGTGACGCGGGTGGCCACGCCCTCGGCGAAGGTGTTCGCCGACTCGCCGACCACGCGCTCGGGGCCCCGCCAGGAGCGCTCGATGGCGCTCGCGTTCGCGGCGCCGACCCCGACGATGCGCGCCTTCGAGCCGAGCGCGTTGCGCACGGTGATGAGCCCGCAGGCCCCGCTCCCGCCGCCGATGGGGACGAAGATGACGTCCACGTCGGGCTCGTGTTCGAAGATCTCGAGCGCGTAGGTGCCGACGCCCGCGATGAGGAGCGGCTCGTTGGCCGAGTGGACGTATCGGGCGCCGGTCTCCGCCGCGCGGCACTCGCAGCGGCCGCGCGCTTCGTCGAAGTCACGGCCCCCTTCGTCCACCGTGGCGCCGAACGCCCGCATGGCCGCGTTCTTCTCCGGGTTGTTGCCCTCGGGCACGAACACGGTGCACACCGCGCCGAAGAGCCGCGCAGCCAGAGCGATGGACTGCCCGTGGTTCCCGGTGCTGGCGGTCACGATGCCGCGCGCGCGTTCGCCGGGCGTCAGCGCGCTCACGAGGTTCACGCCGCCGCGCACCTTGAAGGCGCCGGTCGGGTTGTGGTTTTCGTGCTTCACCCGGATATCGAGGCCGCTCTCCTGATCCAGCAGCGGGTGTTCCATCAGGGGCGATGGGGGCACATGGGCCGCGATGCGCTCGCGCGCGGCGTAGACGTCCTGGAGGGTGGGAGGGTTCATGGTTCTCGGGTTCTCAGGTTCTCGGGTTCGGAGGGCTGGCGGCAGCCCGGCGATTGCGAAAGGGCACGATCACGTCGGGGCGGTCCGAGATGAGGCCGTCCACGCCCATGTCCAGCAGGCGCCGCGCGTCGGATTCCCGGTCCACGACCCAGACCTGGACCACCTGGCCCTCGCGGTGCACCTGGCGGACGAACGCGGGCGAGACCACGCGCGTGCGGCCCGACCACTCCGGGACCTGGAACGCCACGTACGGCCGCGGGGGCCGGAACGGCCATCGCACCCACGACCGGCGCAGCGCCCGCCTGGCTTCCGGCAGCGAGGCGCCGGTGGCCACGTCGGGCGCCAGCACGCGAACGGCGTCGAGCGCCTCCTGCTGGAACGAGCCGAGACACACGCGCGACTGCGCGCCCACGCGCCGCACCACCTCCACCGCCGCGGTGCCGAGCGCCGGCGTGCCGTTCTTCATCTCGATGATCACGCGGGCGGCCGGCCATCGCGCGAGCACGGCCTCGAGCGTCGGCACGCCGTGCCCGCGGTCACGGAACGGATAGCCGCCGTCCCTTGCGAAGCGATGACCCGCGTCGAGCGCCGCGAGCTCGGCGGCGGTGAACGATGCGACGCTGCCGGTGCCGCTGGTGGTTCGGTCCACCGTGCCATCGTGGATGACCACGGGCACGCCGTCCCGCGACAGGTGGACGTCGAGTTCCATGCCATCCGCGCCGTGCGCCAGCCCGTTTTCGAAGGCAATCAGCGTGTTCTCGGGGGCCAGCGCGGCACCACCCCGATGCGCGAAGACCAGCGGGTGGTCCGACTGGAAAGCCGGAGGGCACGAACCAGGGCGGAGCGCCACGGAGTCATAATAGGCGACATGTCCGCGCCACCTCGCATCGAGACCCTGGGAGCGCTGAAGGCCGCCATCGCGACCGGGGCCTATCGCCGGCGTCCCGTGAAGGACGAAGTCCGCGACAACCTCACCGGGCGGCTCCGCCGAGGCGACCCGCTCTTCCCGGGCATCATCGGCTACGACGACACCGTGGTGCCACAGCTGGCGAACGCGATTCTCTCGCGCCACCACTTCATCCTGCTGGGCCTGCGCGGCCAGGCGAAGACCCGCATCCTGCGCGCGCTGACCACGCTCCTGGACGAGTGGCTGCCGGTGGTGCCAGGCAGCGAGATCAACGACGACCCGCTGGCCCCGCTGTCGGCCTACGCCCGTCACCTCGTGAGCGAGGAAGGCGATGCCATGCCCGTTACGTGGCTGCCGCGTGAGGCGCGCTACATCGAGAAGCTGGCCACACCGGACGTGACCATCGCCGACATGATCGGGGACATCGACCCGATCAAGGCCGCGAGGACCGGACTGCAGCTCGGCAGCGAGCTGGCCATGCACTTCGGCCTGCTGCCGCGCGCCAATCGCGGCATCTTCGCCATCAACGAGCTCCCGGACCTGGCGGGCAAGATCCAGGTCGGCCTCTTCAACATCCTGCAGGAAGGGGACGTCCAGATCAAGGGCTACCCGGTCCGGCTGCCGCTCGACGTCATGGTCGCCTTCTCGGCCAACCCCGAGGATTACACCGCGCGCGGGAAGATCATCACGCCGCTCAAGGACCGCATCGGCGCCGAGATCCGCACGCACTATCTCTCCTCGCGCGCCGAAGCCATGGCCATCACCGCGCAGGAAGCCTGGATCGATCGCGGCACGCCGGTGCAGGTCCCGGCGTTCGTCCGGGAAGCCGTCGAGGAGCTGGCCTTCCAGGCCCGCCAGGATCGCCGCGTGGACAAGCGCTCGGGGGTCAGCCAGCGCATGCCGATCAGCGTGCTCGAGAGCGTGGTCTCGAACGCCGAGCGGCGGGCGCTCGCCGCCGGCGAGTCGCCGGTCGTGCCCCGCATCATCGACATCTACGCCGCGCTCCCCTCGATGACCGGCAAGCTCGAGCTCGAGTACGAAGGCGAGCTGAAGGGAGCCGATCAGGTCGGGCGGGATCTGATCCGGACCGCGGTCGCCAGCGTCTTCGACTCCCGCTTCTCCGACGCCGATGCGCGCTCCATCGTGGAGTGGTTCGACCTGGGGGGGGCGCTGAACCTGGGGGATCTCGAGCCGGCGGCTGGCGTCCTGAAGGAGGCGCGCAAGGTGCAGGGGCTCGTCGAGGCCGCGTGCCGGTCCGGGATTCCCGCCGACGCGCCGGCACCCGTCGTCGCGGCGGCCGTGGACTTCGTCCTCGAGGGTCTCTACGCGCAGAAGAAGATCAGCCGCAGCGACGGGCGCGGCTTCCACGCGGCCGAGCCCGCGAGGCGACCCTCGTCGGCCAGCGACCGCCGCGCTCCCGTTCTCATGCCAGACGATGGTGACGAACCCGGGCACGACGGCGGCGGGCGAAAGAAGAAGCGGTACTACAACTGACGCCGCCCGGACTCGTGACACCAGGAGCGCCGGGGCCGCAGCCCCGGCGTCGCGACCTGAGACGATGAAGTTCAAGTATTCCAAGTACGTTCCGAACCCGCTCGACGAGCTCGACATGGACGAGCTCCTGTCCCGGCTGAGCGACCTGCTGCTCTCGAGCGGGTTCGACAACCCGTGGGATCCCTCGGGGGGGATGGACCGGACCCTGCAGGCACTGCACGACGCGATCCTCGAGGCGCTCTTCAGCGGCGGGGTGCTGCCGCCCGACGTCATCGAGAAGCTGTTCGGCAGCCAGGCGGAAGGCACCGACGACGACATCCGCGACCAGCTCGAGCAGCTCATCCGGCAGATCGTCCAGCGCATGCAGGAATCGGGGTACATCAGCCCGGCACCGGACCTCCAGGCCGAGCAGGCGCGGCGCCGTCGGGGTGCCGGGCCCGGCGACGGCGATCCCGGCGACGTGCACTTCGAGGTGACCGACAAGGCGCTGGACTTCCTGGGCTACAAAGCGCTTCGGGACCTGCTCGGCTCGCTCGGCCACAGCAGCGCCGGCCGCCACGACACGCGCGACCTCGCGACCGGGGTGGAGACCAGCGGGGCGCCGAAGCCGTACGAGTTCGGCGACACGCTGAATATCGACGCGACGGCCACGATCCTGAACGCCGTGTCGCGACACGCCTCCGGGCGGAGCGCTGGAGACCGCCAGGGAGGCGACGCCGGACCCGACGCGCCGGCGCGTCGGGCCGCCGGCGCGGGGCCGGGCTACCAGCCGGAACCCGGCCAGGCGCCCTCGGTCGCCACGAGCGGCATCGACATCGACTACCAGGATCTGATGGTCGCGCAGGGCGAATATCAGAGCTCGTGCGCCACCGTGCTGATGCTCGACTGCAGCCACAGCATGATCCTCTACGGCGAGGATCGCTTCACGCCTGCCAAGCGGGTCGCCATGGCGCTGGCGCACCTGATCCGCACGCAATACCCGGGAGACACGCTCCAGGCGGTGCTGTTCCACGACAGCGCAGAGGAAATCCCCATCCGGGAGCTCGGACGCGTGCGTGTCGGCCCGTACTACACGAACACGCGCGAGGGCCTGCGGCTGGCGCGGCGCCTGCTCGAGAAGCAGCGCAAGGACATGCGGCAGATCGTGATGATCACCGACGGCAAGCCCTCGGCGCTCACCCAGCCCGACGGCCGCATCTACAAGAACGCCTTCGGGCTGGACCCCTTCGTCATCGCCGAGACCTTCGCCGAGGTGTCGGCGTGCGCCAAGGCGGGCATCATGATCAACACCTTCATGCTGGCGCGCGACTACGACCTCGTGGCCTTCGTCCGGCGCGTGGCCGCCATGTGCCGTGGCAAGGCGTACTTCACCACGCCGTACACGCTCGGGCAGTACGTGCTGATGGACTACATGGACAGGAAGACGAAGACGGTGCACTGATGGCCACGAACACCATCCCCATCTTCCCCCTGCCGACCGTCGTGCTGTTCCCGAACGTCTTCCTGCCGCTGCACATCTTCGAGACCCGCTACCGGCAGATGGTGGCCGACGCGCTGTCGGGCGATCGCATCATCGGCATGACGCTGCTCAAGGCCGGCCACGAGGAGGCCGGCGAGCGCCCGCCCGTCTACGCCGTCGGCTGCTCCGGTGTCATCACCCACGTCGAGCGGCTGGCGGACGGCCGGGTCAACCTCATCCTGCGCGGAGTCGAGAAGTTCCGAATCCTCGGCGAGGACGAACCCGCCCCCGGCCAGCTGTATCGCAAGGCCGTCATCAGCCCGCTGGACGAGTCCGTGAACGATCTCGAGCGCGCGACGCTGTCGGCCGAGCGCCGCCGCCTGGAGGCGCGACTCGCGCCGCTCTTCGAGCGCGCGCGCGCGGAGTCGTTCCTGCCCCAGACCATGCCCGACACCGACCTGGTCAACGCGCTCGCGCAGTACCTGGAGTTCGACCCGGTCGAGCGCCAGGCCCTGCTCGAGCAGCCCGGCCCCGTGGCCCGCTGTCGCGCGATGCTGGAGTTGCTGGAGGTGAAGGCGCTCATCGAGCGCACCGCCTCGGCCGAGCCGGGCACGGTGCACTGAGGCCCTCGGGGGAAGCCCTTCGGGTGGGCCGCCGTCGGCGGTGGGCCTCCGACCAGGCCGTCGGTGGGCCCTTCGGGCAGGCCTTCGGTGGGCCTTCGGCAGGATCGGCGGAACACCGAGATCCCACTGGCGCAGCCGGCCCACCCACCGGCCCACCGCCGAGGGCGGCCTGCTGGAGGCCACCCATGAAGGCGGCCCATGCCGCGAAGCGCCGCCCACCCGCGCACCGGACCTTCAATGCGTCATCGCGTAGATGACCGCGTTGATCGCCAGCGCGTAGCCGTTCGGCGAGAACTGATAGAAGAACTCCGGCTCCTCGCCCTCGCGCTCCCACGAGTCCGCGATGTCGGTGTCGTGCGTCATCAGGACCAGGATGCGCCCGTGCCGATCGTTGATGGCCCTGATGTGCGGAACGGCGGTCTCGGGCCCGCGCTCACTGGTTTCGCCGCCCGACCGGCGCCAATGGCTGATGGCGGGAATCTGCGGCAGCTCCTTCACCTCGAACAGCGTGCGCCACAGCGGGTGCGCCATCGGGACGTCCTCGATGGGGTACGCGGACGGGGGCAGGATGCGGCCGACCTGCTCGACCCAGACGTCCCACGCCCGCTGGCCCCAGAAGTCGTCCACCCAGAGGAACCCGCCCTTCTCGAAGTACGCGCGGAGCGCCAGGACCTCTTCCGGCTCGAAGTGCACGGTGCCGATGTCCGAGGCCAGCAGGAACGGGCACTGGAAAAGGAACGGGTCGGTCGGGCGTACGACGAGGTGGTTGGCGTCGCCCGACGGCTGCCGGCTGATCTGCACCTTGCTCAGCTCGGCCAGGCGGATGGGGAAATTCAGGTCCGCGCCGGGATAGTCGGTGTTCCACCCCGACCCGCTCGGCTCACGCCATCGGCTGGTGAACATCAACCGGCAGAAGGTGAAACGGCCGTCGAAGCTCTCCGCTGTGGGGAACCGCGGCGGCGCGCGGCGCCCCCACCCCCGCCACATGAACGTCTCCTGCGCGGCGAGGGTCGCGGTGACGACGAGCAGGACGAGCGCGACGAGCCGTGCGCGGCGGAACATCTCAGTGGGTCATCGCATAGACAGCCACGTTCATCCCGAGGGCGTAGCCGTTGGGCGAGAACGCGTAGAAGTACTCGGGCTCCTCGCCCTCGCGCTCCCACGAATCCGCGATGTCGGTGTTGTGCGTCATCAGCACCATGACGCGCCCATGCGGGTCGGTGATGGCCGCCATGTGCGCGCGGGCGGACAGGGGGCCCATTTCCGACGTGTCCCCACCGGTCTGGCTCCAATACTGCCACGCCGGAACCTGGGGGATCTCCTTCACCTCGAACAGTGCGCGGTAGATCGGGTGGTCCGGCAGGAGGTCTTTGATGGGGAACTGGCCGGGCGGCAGGACCTTGGCGATCTCGCGGGCGAAGTCCTCCCAGGCATAGGGCCCCCAGTAGTCGTCCACCCAGAGGAACCCGCCCTTCAGCAGGTAATTGCGCAGTGCCTGGGCGTCCTCGGGGGAGAAGCCCGCGCTCCCCGGGTCCGACGCCATGACGAAGGGACACATCGACAGCCACTCGTCCGTGGGCTTCACGACGATGTGGTTGGGGTTCTCGCCCGTCTTCGACACGACGGTCTTCGTCATCTCGGAGAGGCGGATCGAGAAGTTGATGTCGGCAAACGGGTAGTCGGTGCCCCACCCCATGCCGCGCTGCTGCGCGCGCACGGCGGTGTACATCAGCCGGCAGAAGTGGAAGCCCCCGTCCTGATCGGCCTCGGTCGCGTAGCGCGGCGGCACGCCAGCCTCGCCTCCCCAACGCCCGAAACCGCGGCCCCAGCCACGCTGGGCCTCGGCCAGTGACGCCGCCAGCAGGACGGCCACGATCGTCGCGCCGGCGGCCTTCCTCATCTCTGCGAGCGCCCCCTCGAGAGCGACCGGTAGTACTCCTCGACGAGCGCCTTGAACTCCGGCGGCACGTCCTCAGACCCCGCGACGATGGCGCGGTCGGCTTCCTCGCCGGCACGCCGTCTCAGGTTGTATTCGAAACGCTTCACGCCCTCCGACACGTAGGACTGCAGTCGTTCCAGCTCGTTCACGTCCTTGTACACGCGATCGGAGTCGAGCTCGCGCATGCGGCGCATGATCTCGTCCAGCTCGCGCGCGTCCACGCCCTGCTCTCGGAGCATGTTGCGCAGTTCCTGGGCCTCGCCCAGCCAGCGGCGGGCCTCGCCCCGGAACTGGCGGATGTCGTCGGCGGTGTAGTAATCGCCCGGGCGGCGATCGCCCCAGGGCCCACCGCCCCAGGCGCCGCCGCGCGTGTCACCACCCCCCATCCGGCCGTCGGCCGTGCCCGGCTGCCCCGCCTGGCCTTGCTGCCCTTGTCCCGGCTGGCCCGCCTGGCCCTGTTGACCACCCTGACCTTGTTGACCGCCTTGGCCCGGCTGCCCCGATTGCCCCTGCTGACCGGCCTGTCCCTGCTGGCCCTGTTGTCCCTGCTGGCCGCGCTGGCCTTCCTGCCCGGGCTGCTGGCCAGCCTCGTCGCCTCGGCCCTGCTGACCATCCTGCGCCCGCTCGTCGCCGCGTCCCGCCTGGCCCTGGCGCGCGCGCTCTTCCATGCGCCGCCCGAGCGACTCCGCGCCACGCGCGAGGTTGCGCGCGCGCTCCAGGGCGTCGGCGCCGCGGGCCTGCCCCTGGCGGGAGGCCGCGTCCGCGGCCTGGCCGAGCGTTTCGCGCAGCTGATCGATGTTGACGCCAATCTGCGCCTCGAGATTCCGGGCGAACTCCTCCGGCGCCCCTCCCTGAGCGGCGCGCTTCGAGTACCGGATCTTCTCCTTCAGCTGGTTCTCACGGATGCCAGTGGCGGCCTCGGCCAGCTTGCGCGACGTGTCCTTCGCGTCCTTCGCGGTCTCGTTGGCCATCCGATCCAGCTGTCGCTCGAGGCTGGCGACCTTCTGCTCGAGCGCGTCCTTGCGCTGGCCGACCATCTGCGCGCGGCCCAGCCGGTCTGCACCCGCGTTCGGCAGGTCGTTCACATCGTCGGCGATGTCCTTCTGCTCCTGCGCGATCTCCTCGGCCTGACGCAGGGCGTCCTGCACGTCGCGCCGGGCGCGATCGCCCTGCGAGCGCTGCAGCTGGCGCTGGGCCTCGCGCAGGCGCTCGGCCGCGGCCGCGGCCTGCCCCTGGGCGCTGGCATCGCCGTTGGCGGCGGCCCGGCGCATGGCGTCGGCGGCGTCGCGCAGCTGGCGCGCCGTGCTGGCCAGGTCCTGCCGGTTCTGTTCGCGCGAGAGCCGCTCGAGCTGGCGGGCGGCCTCCTCGGCCTGCTCGGCCAGCGCCCGCTGCAGATCGCTGCTGTTGCCGCGCGGCGCCTGGCCCGCGGCCATGCGACGCTGCCGCTCGAGTTCCTGCTCCTGCCGGCGAGCCAGCTCCTTCAGCTTCTCGGCGAGCTCGTCGATCCGCTGGTCGCCGGCCTGCTGGTCGGCGCGCTGGCTCGTCTCGTACTGGTTCGCCATGCGATCCAGCTCCATCTTGAAGAGATCGGCCAGATCTTCCGCGATGGAGCCGGCGCCACCGCCTCCACCACCGCCACCGTTCTGCTGCGTCTGCACCTGCAGCTCGAATTCCTCCTCGGCCTGCTGCAGGAACTGCAGCGCCTGCTGCTCGGGCGGGAGCGCGCCGTCCGGGCTCTGGCCCTGGAGCTTGCCCTCGGCGGTCTTCATCGACTCGGCAGCCTTCGGCAGCAGCTCCGCGATCGTCTGGAAGGCGGGATCCGGCGTCACCAGGCGGCTGTTCATCCGCTCCACGAGGCCTTCCACCTGCTCCCGCAGGCGGCTCTGCGACAAGGTGAGGACGGTCATGCCCTCGCGGAACCTGTCGCCGGCCATCTGCCGGCGGTCGCGCTGCATGTTGAACGTGCCCGCGATGATCTGGCGCTGCTGCTGCGAGAGCGCGCCGACCTGGTCCATCCCCCCTCCGCCGCCACCTCCACCACCGCCCATCGACGTGGCCGGCTTGAAGTCCTTGTTGAACGGACGGATGCGCAGGAAGAACATGTCGCTCGTCGCGCGCTGGGGCCCGCCGACGGCGTTGTTGTCGGTGGCGCGCGCGTAGTACGACACGGCGTCGCCCGGCTTCACGCCCAGCTCCTCGAGGTAGAGCGTGTGGCCCGCCGTGACCTCCTGCAGCGGCTGGCGGCCCTCGAACAGGCGCACCGTCTTCTCGGGCCCGCCGTTCACCGAATAGACGAGCTCGAGATTCTTCACCGCGTAGTCATCGTCGGCGCGCGCCTCGATGGCGAACTCCTGGACGGGCGTGGCGTCGGTGTCGCGCCCAGGCTTGGACAGCGTCACGGTGGGTGTCTGGTCGCTGAGGATGTCGATGGTGTACTGCGGCGAGGCCGTGACGAGGGCGCCATCCGGGCCCTCGAGCTCGATTCGGTAGAACCCGTCCTTGGTCGCCGTGAAGCTCGTGGCGAGCGTGCCATCGGGCGCGACCGTGAGCGCCACGCTCGCATCCTCGCCGATGACGAGGCGCCCTCCCTTCGTCGGCATCGTCGGCGTGATGGTGAAGCCGACACTGGTGCCGGTCAGCACCGCGATGTCGCCGCCGTCCTCCACCTTGCGTGGCTCCAGGCCCGTGTAGGCCGGGAACCGGTAGTCCAGGTCCAGCTTCTTCACGTACGGCAGCTCGACGACCTTCAGGGTGAAGACGGGCGACCGCACGCCGGCGGCCTCCACGAAATACTCGATGTCGTCGCCGAGGTCGAACAGCAGCCCTTCGTACGTGCCGTCCTCGCCCCTCAGCATCGCGACGCGCTCGTAGGCGGCCTCGCCGCCCTTCCGGAGGACGACCGCCGCCTCGGCCGCGTCGAAGCCGGCCAGCGTGGCCGCTATCGTCTGGTCCGCGCCTTTCGGCACCGTCGCGTCCCCGGGCGTCACCTCGACGCGGTACGGAGCCGCCGCCTCGACGCTGCGGGACAGCACGAACAGGGCCGTGAGCGTCTGCCGCAGGACGGCCGGACCGATGGTGAAGATGGCCAGCGCCACGGCCGAGACGACGGCGACCGCCATGCTGAGCCGGCGCAGCGGCTCCCTCTCGATGCGCGCGCCGTCCTCCACTGCGTGCAGTCGCTCGACAGCCGTCTCGATCATGCGCTGCACGAGCACGGGCGACGCCGCCGTGTCGCCCGGTTCCGCCATCGCCGTGACAATGGCGAACTCCAGCGACGGCTCGTGCTCCTCGAGATAGAGCGCCACCTGCTCGTCGGTCACCTTCCGCAGCAGCGGCCGCGCGAAGAACCACGCTGCGGCGCCGGCCAGCACGAGGCCGGCCACGATGCGAAACCAGAAGATGGAGGCGGGGGAGAAGCGGAAGAAGTCCAGGGCCGCGGCGATCGCGAACATGGCCAGCACGCCCGCCACCAGGAAGCCCACGGCCCCCCGAACGGCCAGCTTGGTCCGCCACCGCTTGCGCACCTGTCGAATGGCTTCGACGAGCTCGGCACGCGCGTGGTCGTTCATGACGGGCCCTCCCTAGTGCCTGACGGGCGCCAGCCGCCTCGCCAGCCACGATTCGGCAGTCAGAAGCAGGATACCCGCGAACAGCAGGTACCACCAGATGCGTTGTGCCTGCTCCTGCACCTCGTCCGGGACGACCGCGGCCGCCATCCCCGGATCGCTCCCACCGCCGGGCTGGCCGGTCACGGCAACGGTGACTTCGGCCGGTTCCACGCGGGCGGGGTCCGACTCGGCCAGATCCACGTTGCTGGCCACGACCTGCAGCGCCTGTCCTTCGCGCGCGTCGCGCACCTCGTAGAACCCGGGCTCGGCCAGCTCGATGGCGGAGGATCCGTCGGCCGGGGCGCGCCGCTGCCCCGACGGCGTGAGGACGACGGCGCTGCTCCCGCCCGCGCTGACATCCACGGCCTGTCCCACCGTCAGCCAGCCCGGCTGCTCCCGATAGCCCGAAGCCTGGCGCACCAGCTGGTGCACGAACGGCAGGTACACCGGCTTCAAGGCCATGTCGTTCCACGACAGGTCGAGCGAGGTGGCCCAGGCGAGCACCCGCCCCCGCCCGACGACGGCCTCGACGAGCGCCGGCGTCCCGCCGTCGAAGCGCGCGAGGGTCACGCTGCCGGGTGCGGCGGTGAGCACGCGGTAGCCATACACCCGCGTGGACGAGAAGTCGCCGCTGCGCGGGGCGCGGAACGGCTCGAAGACCGCGTGGCCATAGTCGAATCCGCTCAGCTTGGCCGTCGCGCCGCGGGTCCGGTCCTCGGTCCCGGCCAGCGTGACGGGCATCCACGAGGCCTCGGCAGGCCACGAGGCACGCGGGCCGAGGGCCATCACGATCCCGCCGCCGCCCTCGACGAACGCCTTCAGCCGGGCCGCCACGGCATCGCCGATCGGGAGGTCCTGCACCACCACGACGCGCGAGCGGGCCAGAGCTTCTGGCGTGAGCGCGTCCACCTGGTGCGTCGTGGCCTGGAAGCGCGGGCGATCGCCAATCGCCAGCGCGCGCAGCAGGTAGAGGTCGCTTTCGCCCCGGCCACCCGCACCGACGATCATGACCGGCAAGACCTCGGGTGGGCGCACGAGAGCGTGGAACGCGTTGTCGACGGTCAGGGCATCGTCACCGAGTCGGGTGACGACGCGCAGCGCCGCCGCGGTGACGGCGACGGGGGCAAACGTGGTGGACGCGGAGCTCTGCGCGGCCACGTCCACGGTGGCCGACTGCACGACCCTCCCGTCCACTTCGAGGGCCAGTGAGACCCCGCTGGCCGGCTGGGTCCCGCGATTCACGACACCGGCCGTCACGGTCACGCGTTCCGGCCCGTCGCCGCTCGCGCGCTGCAGCGATACCGGGGTGACCGAGAGGTTGGGGCCGGACGGCGGTTCCACCGCGACGGGCGTGAAGACGCTGCCCGAGGGGAGCCGGAATGCCTCATCCGGCTGCCAGCCGGCCCGCTGAAAGTCCGAGATGAGGATGGCTTCCTTGCGCGGCAGCTGCGACTCCGCGAGCAGGCTCGAGGCCAGCTTCAGTGCGGGGGCGTAGCGCGTGGCGCCCGCGGACGGGCGGGCCGCCTCCACTTCGGCCAGCACACGCGACGCGTCCGCGCTCGAGCGCAGCACGAGCTCCGCCGTCGAGGAGAACAGGACGAGCGACACGCGGTCCAGCGGGCTCGCGCCCTGCAGGGCCTGGCGCGCCGCCTGCTGCGCGCGTGCCCAGGTGTCGCCGGCGCCCATGCTGTAGGACCGGTCCAGCAGCAGCACGACCTCGCGGGCGCCGCCGGCCGCGGCCGAGAGTTGCGAGCCGCGCACGAACGGACGGGCAAACGCCGCGACGATGAGCGCCAGCGCCGCGGCCCGGAGCGCCAGCAGGAGCCAGTCGCGGATGCGCCGCCGTCTGACGGACTCGTACGGAATCTTCCGCAGGAACATCAGCGACGGGAACGCGACGACGGTCCGGCGCTCGCGCTGCGTCAGGTGAATCAGCACCGGCACCGCGATGGCGGCCAGTCCGAGCAGGAAGAGCGGAGCCAGGAAGGTCATCGCGTGCGTGTCAGCCGGTCACGAATCGACAGGTACTGGAACAGGGCGTGGTCCAGCGGCATGGAGGTGTTGAGCAGCATGTAATCCACCCGCTGCGCCGTGGCGCGCGCGGAGAGCTCGGCGATGTGCGCCTTGACCAGCGCGCGGTACTGCTCCGCCAGCGCGTCGGGCACGATCGGGATCTGGTCGCCGCTCTCCAGGTCCTCGAAGCTCGCGGAATCCGGGAAGGAGAACTCGATCTCCATCGGGTCCAGCACGTGGAACAGGATCACGTCGTTGCCGCGGAAGCGGATGGGCCCGATGCCGTCGAAGACTTCGTCGGGCTCCGCGTAGAAATCGGAAATCACGACGACGATGCCGCGTCGCCCGAAGTGCTCGGCCAGTTTCCGGAGCGGCGGGCCGATCTGGCCGGGCCGATCGGCCTTCGCGCGGTCGATGGTGTGCAGCACGACGTCCAGATGCTTGGCGGAGGGCGGCACGAACTCCACGACCTCGCTGTCGAAGGTGACCAGCCCCACGCGGTCCCGCTGCTGGTGCACGAGGTAGGTGAGGCACGCCGCCAGCGTCTTCGCGTAGTCGAGCTTGCTCAGCCGCGCGCCGAACGCCATCGACCGCGACACGTCGAGCAGCACCGAGAAGTTGGCGTTCGAGTCGGCCTCGAACTCCTTGAGGAAGTAGCGATCCGTGCGCGCGAAGACCTTCCAGTCGACGCGGCGGATGTCGTCGCCCGGCACGTAGCCGCGATGCTCGGCGAAGTCCACCGACGCGCCGAAGAACGGCGAACGGTGCAGGCCGTTGATCACGCCGTCCACCACCGTGCGCGCGACGAACTCGAGGTTCCCCACGCGCGCCAGGACCGCGGGATCCACGAACCGGGCGCCAGGCGTGATCGCGTGCTCGCTCATCGTCTGTCCGTCGGAGCCGGGAGCCGGGAGCCGGGAGTCGGCATCGTCGCTCCCGGGTTACATGCCGGATCGGGGCATGGGCACGGCCTCGAGCAGCCGGTCCACCAGCGTGTCGCTGGTCACGCCCTCCGACTGGGCGTGGAAGTTCGTGAGCACGCGATGCCGGAGCACCGGATGCGCCAGCGCGCGGATGTCCTCGAAGCTCAGGTGGTAGCGCCCGCTCGTCAGGGCCCGCGCCTTCCCCGCCAGCACGAGGTACTGCGCCGCGCGCACGCTGGCGCCGAACGCCACCCACTTCTTCACGCTGTCCGGGCACGTCGGCGACTTCGGGCGGCTGGCGCGCACGAGGGACAGCGCGTAGCGCAGCACCGGATCCGCCACCGGCACGCGCCGCACCAGCCGCTGGAACGCCACGAGATCCGCGCCGCTCACCGGCCGATCGAACTGCGGCTCCAGGATGGCGGTGGTCGTGCGGATGACCTCCAGCTCCTCGTCCTCCGGCGGATGCTCGATGACGACGTGGAACATGAACCGATCGAGCTGGGCCTCGGGCAGCGGATAGGTGCCCTCGAGCTCGATGGGGTTCTGCGTCGCGAACACGTAGAACGGCTCTTCGAGCTTGTAGGTGCGTCCCTGGATGGTCACGCGGTGCTCCTGCATCGCCTCGAGCAGCGCGGACTGGGTCTTCGGCGGGGTCCGGTTGATCTCGTCGGCCAGCACGATGTTCGCGAAGATCGGCCCCGGCGCGAACACCATCGACCGCCGCCCGGTCGCCGGGTCTTCCTGGATGATGTCGGTGCCGGTGATGTCCGAGGGCATCAGGTCCGGCGTGAACTGGATGCGGCTGAACTTCAGGTCCAGCACGCGCGCCATCGTGTGGATGAGCAGCGTCTTCGCCAGCCCGGGCACGCCGACGATGAGGCTGTTGCCGCCGACGAAGAGCGTGAGCAGCACCTGGTCGACCACCTCGTCCTGACCGATGATGAGCTTCTTGAGTTCCCCGATCACCCGGTCGCGGCCCGTCCTCATCCGTTCGGCCAGCGCCACATCGTCCGGGGTGTTCAGATCGGTCGTCGTCTCCACGTGTCCCTCGTTTCTTCAGCGGTCAACCGCCACGCACTCGGCACCCGGCACCGGGCACCCCCGCACCCTAGTGCGTCATCGCATAGATCACGTAATTCACACCGTACTTGTAGGCCTCGTTCGACAGGTCCACCGGCACCCAGCCCGTGTCCGAGAACTCCCACAGCTCGCCGAGGTCGTGGTTGTAATTGGCGACGGCCAGCAGCCGCTTCGTCGCGTCGTTGTCCTCGAAGATGCCGAGGAACTGGGCCTCCCCGTAATACCCTTCGGACACGAGCGTGTCGATGTCGAAGAACGAGTGGAACACGGGATGGCTCGCGTCGAGCGTCACCCAGCGCGCCTCCGGGAGCACGTCCGCCATGCGTCCCTGCAGGTTCGACCAGTCCCTCGTGCCGCGGAAGTCGTCGAAGATGATGAAGCCGCCCTTCTGCAGGTAGGCCCGCAGCCCTGCGGTCTCCGCCTCGGTCAGCGTCCAGAAGCCGGGCTCCGACATGTAGACCACCGGGTGGAGCCCCAGGTCCGGATCGTCCAGCGTCAGGATGTTGCTCTCGTCGCGCAGCGTCCGGGTGAAGGTGATCTCTTCCAGGATCCGCTGGAAGTGCCAGTCCGCACGCGGGTAGTCGTGCGCCCAGCCCGGGTCGCGGCGAACGCCCCCCTGGTAGCGGAGCCGCACGAACGAGAAGCGCCCATCGTACTCCACGCGCGCCTCGGCCGGCACGGGGCTGAATCGCCCGCGCCCGCGGAAGAACCCGTCCTGCGCGAAGGCGATGCCGCCCGCGAGGCCGGCCAGCACCATCCCCGCGGCGATCCTACGGGAGGCCGACGACACGCCGGTACCCCCATTCCGCGCAGAGCAGACCCACGAGCAGCATCAGCACGATGGGCATGTTCCAGAGTTCGTGCTCTTCCACGGTGGTGACGCCACGGCCGGTGTAGCGGAGATCATCGGCCAGCGTCGCGGTATCGCCGGCGGCGTAGGAGCGGCCGCCCGTCTCCTCGGCCACGCGCCGGAGCGTGCCCGTCCGCCGCGTGGCGTCGAAGTACTCCTGCTCGCCCGGCGCGGCGCGGACGTGCGAAACCGCCGTGCCCACTTCCGTGCCGGCCCGCGTGGCCCGCACGCGCACCTCGTACCACCCGGGCGCCACGGTCGGGAAGCTGCCTTCGTACTCACCGGCCTCCTCTCCGCTCCAGGCCATCGGCACGTCGGTCACCGCGCCGTCCGGCCCGGTGACGGCCGCCGTCACCGAGGCGTCGTTCAGCTCGACGAACGCCGCGTCGGCCACCGAGGACGTGAACGTCGCCGTCGAACCCGGCTCCACCCGATCCGAGGCCGTGCGAATCTCCACCTGATCGGGCACCTCGTCCACGACCCAGCGCAGCAGCTGCCGCCAGTAGTTCTCGTGCGTCAGGTCCTCGACCGGGATGGTGGCGTGCATCTGCCAGACCCACGAGTCCTGCGGCGTGAACGCGAAGGCCTTGCCGCGGCCGTAGCGCTGGAACACCAGCACCGGGTAGTCGCGCCGCGACCCCTCCTGCGCCGACAGCAGCACCGTGGCGCCCGGCTTGACGCGATCCAGCTGGTTCACCGCCGTCACCAGCGGCAGCGTATTCCAGCGCTCGACCGACGCCGCTTCGGTGCCCGCCACCTGCGTCACGGCACTCGCCGCGCCCGCGCGAGTGGGACGCACCTGCAGGCGCATCACCTCGCCCTCCTTCTGGCGGAGGCTCGCATCCAGCACGACCGGCAGGACGTCGGCCACGGCCGTGCCGGCGTAGCCGCCCTCGCTGAAGGCCCGTGGGCCGCCCAGCGCCAGCAGCCCGCCGCCCCGCCGGTCCACGAACTCGGCGATCATCCGAAGCTGGTCGCCCGTGAACGATCCCGCCTCGACGCTGCCGAGCACGAGGCCGCGGTAGGCGAAGAGCTCCTCGCGCGTCTTCGGGAAGCCCGCCACGAGCTCGTCCGGCGTGTCCACGCCCAGGCGCAGGTACTTGTTGTCCGCCGTCCTCTGCAGGGCCACGACCTCGACGTTCTCGTCTTCGGTGACCGCGCGGCGGATGAACTTCAGCTCGAAGCGGGGCTCGCCTTCGAAATACAGGATTCGCTCGCGGCGATCCCGCACGTCGATGAGCGCTTCGCGGTGGTTGTTCTGCGTGACCAGCTCGCCCGGCATCGTCGGCACGCGGAACCGCAGGACGCGCGGACCCTCGTCCGCCACCGTGATGCGCACCGGCACCGTGGCCGGCGCGCCCGCCGATGGCAGCGTCACCTGCTGGGTGCTGACGATGCGCCCTTCGTCTTCCACGTCGAGGGTGACCGACTGGCCGTCGTAGCCCCTGTGGGCGATGACCACGTCCACGAGCAGCGTGGTGCCCTTGAGGGCCGTGCGGGGCGTGGACACGCGGCCGATCTGGATGTCACGGTCCAGCGTCTCACGTCCCACGCCGACCGTGAAGACGGGGATGGCCTCGGCCTTCAGCCCGAGCAGCGCCTCCCCGAGGGCGGTGTCGGCGGTGTCGGCACCGTCGCTGACCATCACCAGGCCCGCCAGCGGCAGCCCTGCCAGCTCCTGGCGTGCCGCCGACAGCGCGGCGCCCAGCCTGGTCTCGGTGCCGTCGAAGCCCAGGTCGCGGCCCTGGGCCGCGCGAGTGGCGGTGGACGAGAAGCGGAACACGCGCACGGTGAACCGGTCCGCGAGTGCCTTCAGCGCGCCACCGTCGAGCGCGCCGAAGTCCGACCGGACATAGGACGCCCGCGACTGGCCGTCCAGATCGGCAATCTGCATGGAGCGCGAGTCGTCCAGCAGCACACCAACCACGTTCTGCTGCGGGACGGCTGCGCGCACTACGAGCATGGGCCGGAACAGACAGGCAAGCACCAGCAGCAGCAGCGCCACGCGCACGGTGGTCAGGACCAGGCGGTCGCGCAGCGACAGCCGCGACGCGCCGCGGTAGCTGATCACCGCCGCGGCAATCGCCGCGCCCGTGACAGCCACGGCGACGAACGAGCCGGTCCACGCCGCCCAGCGGATCTCCCCTTGTGCGAACATCGCCGGGGAGTGCTCGAAGAAGAAACGAAAGGGGGCCTCGAACACGGCAATCTCCGGCGATTCTACATGTGTCCGCGCGCCGGGACGTCACGCTCCCGGTGGCGCCAGCACGGCCTTTGGCTGCCGCCGCCGGGATTCCACGGTAGGCTATCCGCCATGCCCGTGCCTTCGCTGTCTCGTCGCGATCTGTTCGGACTGGCCGGCGCGCTGCTCGCGCCGCGCCTGGCCGCCGTCGTCAGGGCTCAGTCTGTCAGACGTGCCGTGGTCGCCAACGGTCGCCGCTTCCTGCAATACGACGTCTTCACCGATCGGCCCCTCACGGGTAACCAGCTGGCGGTCTTCTTCGACACCGACGGGCTCACGACGGAGCAGATGGCCGCCATGACGCGGGAAACGAACTTCTCGGAGGCGACCTTCGTGTTCCCGGCCGGGCGGCCGGGCACCGACATCCGGCTCCGCATCTTCGGCCGGGGCGGAGAGATGCCCTTTGCCGGTCATCCTGTGATCGGATCCACGTTCGCCCTGGCCGACGACGGCGTCATTCCGCCCGGGCGGCAGGAATTCACCTTCGGGCTGAACCTCGGCCCGACGCTGGTCGAGCTGGAATGGCTGGGTGACCGGCTGGCCTTCGCCTGGATGAGCCAGCGGCGCCCGGCCTTCGGCCCGGCGATGCCGCACGCCGAAGCGGTCGCGGCGGCACTCGGCGTTCCACCGGCCGCGATCATGCAGGACCTGCCGATCCAGGAAGTCGACTGCGGGTCGGCGTTCTACTTCGTCCCGCTGGCTACGCGGGTAGCCGTCGACCAGGCGGTGCTGGACCCGCGCGCGATGGCTGCGGTGTTCGAACAGGCCGGCCTGCCGAGGCGCGGGGTGTTCATCTTCTCGCCTGAAGCAGCCGGCGACGGCGCAACGGTCTACAGCCGCATGCTCGGCGCGACGGCCGAGGATCCGGCCACGGGCTCGGCCAGCGGGCCGCTGGGCTGCTACCTCGTGCGCCACGGCCTCGTCCCCGTCGCACGTGCCGGCGCCATCGTCAGCGCCCAGGGCGTGAAGATGAACCGCCCGAGCCGCGTGCACGTCCGCATCGACGCCGCCGCGCCCGATGCGATCACGCGCGTACGCGTCGGCGGCGCGAGTGTGCTGGTGGGCGAGGGCAGGTTGCGGCCCACGTAGGCACCGCTTCGCGGCGGAGGCGCACGCTTCGCGTGCGCATGGGAGACCGTATCTTCCCCACCGCGCGAAGCGCGGCCCACGGCCCGATGGGCCGCCCCCCGAAGGCCCACCGAGCCGCGAGGCCTCGAAGCTATACTTGACCGAAGGCTGCAAGGGCGGCCTGATCCCGGAGGTTCCCGTGTCCGCCACAGCCGCGTCCGTTCCCGTCACCCGCACGACGACCCCGCGTTTCTCGGAGGCCCTCCGCGACTCGGCCGCCTTCGGGGCCGTGTTCAGCGACCACGTGCTCGTCGCGGAGTACAAGGACGGGACGTGGGGCGAGCCGTCCATCGTGCCCTACGGGGCGATGCCCCTGCCGCCGGCCCCGATCGTGGCGCATTACGGCCAGGGGATCTTCGAGGGCTTCAAGGCGTTTCCCCGCCCCGACGGCGGCGCGGTGCTCTTCCGCCCGGACGCCAACCACGCGCGCATGAACCGCTCGTGCCAGCGGATGGCGATGCCCGAGATCCCGGCCTCCATCTTCATCGACGGCACGGCGGCGCTGGTTCGGGTCGACCGGCAGTGGATCCCGTCCGGGCCCGGGAGCGCACTCTATGTCCGCCCGGTGCTGTTCGCCACGGGCGAGCCGCTCAGCGTGCGGCCCTCGGAGACCTACCGTTTCGTCATCGAGACCTGCCCGAGCGGACCATACTTCTCGGGCGCCGTGGACCTGATCGCCGAGGATACCTACGTGCGGGCCTTCCCGGGCGGCACGGGCGCGGCGAAGTGCGGTGGCAACTACGCCGGCAGCATGCTGGCCGCGCTGGAGGCCCAGAAGAAGGGCTTCCACACCGTGCTCTGGCTGGACGGCATCGAGCGCCGCTGGGTCGAGGAAGCGGGCCTGATGAACGTGGTGTTCGTGATCGACGGCACCGTGGTCACGCCCCCACTCGGGGGCACCATCCTGCCGGGCATCACCCGCGATTCCGTGCTGACGCTGCTGCGCGAGATGGGCATCCCGGTCGCCGAGCGCCGCATCGCCATCGACGAGGTGTTCGAGGCGCACGCAGCCGGCCGCCTGCAGGGCGCCGCGGGCGTGGGTACGGCCGCCACCATCGCCCCGCTCGGCCGCCTCCGCCACAAGGACCGCGAGATCGTGGTGCCGGCCGTGACGCCGGAATCGCCGCTCGCCCGCGTCGGCGCCGAGCTCGACGCCATTCGCACCGGCGCGATCGCCGACCGACACGGCTGGCTGCTCGCCGTCCAGGAGCGGTGAGCCCGGCACGCGTCCATTGAGCGATTGCCGGATCGGCAATCGCCAATGGGCAGGCGGCCGTCAGGCGCCCGCCAGGGGCCCGGCCGTCCGGAGGCGCGACGCGATCACCTGCGCGACCCGTTCGCCGTGGAACCGCCCGTTCTCGATGAAGATGGTCCCGGTGCGCCTGCCGGCCAGCTGCCCGCCGGCGATGAAGAGGCCCGGCACGTTCGTTTCGAACGTCTCCGCGTCATGCCGTGGAATCAGCGTTTCCGGATCGATCTCGACGCCGGCGCGCCGAAGGAACTCGTGGTCGGCCTGATACCCGGTCAGGAGCAGCACGCCGTCGGCCGGGATGGCATCGGTGCCCTGCTGTCCCCCGCCCCGCACCACGACGTGCGTCGGGTGGATCTCCACCACCTCGGTCGAGAACCGCGCGGCAATCGAGCCCGCCTTGATCCGGTTCTCGATGTCGGGCCTCACCCAGTACTTCACCGAATCGCCGAGGGCCTCGCCGCGGTGCACGAGGGTGACGTGCGCGCCGGCGCGGTGCAGCTCGAGCGCGGCTTCGCACGCGGAGTTCTTCCCGCCGACGATCACGACACGCTGCCGGTAGAAGGGATGCGCCTCGCGGTAGTAGTGCGACACGTGCGGCAGGTCCTCGCCCGGCACGTTCAACAGGTTCGGCCGGCCGTAGTAGCCCATCGCCAGCACCACGGCGTGCGCGTCGCGCACGCGCACGTGGCCCCGGGCGGTCCGCGATTCCACCTCGAACAGGCGCCGATCGCCCTCGCCGATCGTCACTACCGCCGTCACCTCCTCGTGCATCGCCACCTGGAGCTGATACGTGTCCACCACCCTGCGGTAGTAGCGGAGCGCCTCGAGGCGGGTGGGCTTCTCGTAAGGGGTCGTCAGCGGCAGGCCGCCAATCTCCAGCAGTTCCGGCGTGGTGAAGAACACCATGTGCGTCGGGAAGCGGTAGATGGCATCCGCCACCGTCCCCTTCTCGATCACCAGGCAATCCAGGCCGTGGCGCCGGGCGGCGATGGCGGCCGCCAGGCCGGCGGGCCCGGCGCCCACGACGAGCACGTCGCGCACGGCCATGTCAGGCGATCGCGGCGTCGGTCCGGGTCAGGCCCTCGTCGATGATCGCGAACGCCTCCCGCAGCTCGGCTTCCGTGATGCAGAGCGGCGGGTTCGTGAAGAACGTGTTCCACCGGACGAAGGTGTAGAGCCCCTGCTCGCGGAAGAACCTCCCGAGCGCCTGCATCTCGGGCGAGGTCCCGTTGAACGGCGCCAGCGGCTCGCGGGTCTCGCGGCTCCGCACGAGCTCGACGATCCCGAAGAGGCCGATGCTGCGGGCCTCGCCGACGCAGGGGTGCCTGCGCGTGAGTTCGTCCATCAGCCCCCGCATGACCTGGCCCATGTCGCGCGCCCGCGCGATCAGATTGTCCTCTTCGTACACCCTGATGGTGGCCAGCGCCGTCGCGCAGCCGAGCGGGTGGCTGTTGTAGGTGAGGCCGCCGTAGAAGACCTTCTGCTGGAAGTGGTCCGCGATGGCCCGCCGGATGCCCACCGCGCCCAGCGGCACGTACGCGCTCGTCAGCCCCTTCGCCATCGTCAGGATGTCGGGGACGATCTTCCAGTGGTCCACGGCGAACCACGCGCCCGTCCGGCCGAAGCCCGACATCACCTCGTCGCAGATGAGCAGGATGCCGTGCCTGTCGCAGAGCGCGCGCACGCCTTCCAGGTAGCCGTCCGGCGGCACGAGGATGCCGTTGGTGCCGGTCACCGTCTCCATGATGAAGCCCGCGATGGTGTGCGGGCCCTCGAGCATGACGATCTCCTCGAGCTGGGCCAGCGCCTCGGCGGCGCTGTCGGTGCCCCGCTGGATCCCGTGGTAGGGATGCGGCACGTGGATGATGCCGGGCATGCCCGGCTCCATCGCCCAGCGGCGCGGGTCGCCCGTCATCGTGAGGCTGCCGGCCGTGCCGCCGTGATACGAGCGGTAGCGGGCCAGGATCTTGTGGCGGCCGGTCACGAGACGCGCGATGCGAATGGCGTTCTCGTTCGCCTCGGCGCCGCCGTTGGTGAAGAAGAAGACGTCGATGTCACCCGGCGTGATGGCCGCCAGCTTCTCGCCCAGCCTCGCGCGCGCCTCGGTGGCCATGAAGGGGTTGGCATACGCCAGCATCGCGGCCTGGTCCTGGATGGCCTTGATGATGCGGGGGTCGCCGTGCCCGGTGTTGACGCACATCAACTGGCTGTTGAAGTCGATGTAGCGCTTGCCCTCGGGCGTCCAGAAGTGCACGCCCTTCGCGCCCGCCACGGGAATCGGGTCCACGTGGGCCTGCGCCGACCACTCGTACAACGTGTGGCGCTTGGTCAGCGCCACCATCTGCTCACCGGTCATGAGTTCTGCTCCAGGCATCTGCCATCACTTGCCGAAATTCAACCTGTCCAGCGCCACCCGGCCGTTGCTGATCACCACCAGCGGGTCGAGCAGCGCACGGATATTCTGCAACGGGTTCTCGGCCACGACCAGCACGTCGGCCTCGAACCCCGGCGCGAGCCGGCCCACCTGCTTCTCGCGCTGCAGCAGCTGGGCGTTGCGCACCGTCGCGGACTGCAGCGCCTCGAGCGGCGCCAGGCCCGCCTCCGACAACGCGACCACTTCGCGCGCGAGCGTGGAGACGCTGCGCGGGCCGTAGCCGCTGTCCGAGCCCGCCGCAATCGTCACGCCGAAGGCCCGCGCGCGGCCGATGGCCGCCTTCAGGATGGGCCGCATCATCTGCCCCCGCCGCTGCAGCGCGGCATCGTCGTAGTCGCCGCCCGGCTCGGCCAGGTCGGTCACGATGTCCACCGTCGGCACGAAGAACGTGCCCTGGGCCGCCATCAGCTTCAGCGTCGCATCGGCCAGATAGGTGCCGTGCTCGATGCTCCGGACACCGGCCTTCACCGCCGCGTCGGCGCCCTCCGCACCATGCGCGTGCGCCTGGACCGGGATGCTCCTGAGGGCGGCCTCGCCGACGATGACCTCGAGCTCGGCGGCGCTGAACATCTGCCTGCGCGGATCCGTGTCGGGCGTGCCCGCCCGCTCCGTCGCGTTCACCTTGATCCAGTCCACGCCGTGCGCGAGGTTCGCGCGGACCACCCGGCGCAGCCCCTCGACGGACGTGATCCCGCCCATCAGGTCACCCAGATCGGGATCGGAGAGGAACAGCTCGGGCGCGGGCGTCGTGCGCACGTGATAGCCCGCCGCCAGCAGATCGGGACCCGGCAGGTGCCCGTGCTTCACCAGTTCCCGCAGGCCCACATCCACATAGTTGGAGACGCCGGCGCTCCGCGCCGTCGTGACGCCCGACTGCAGCGCCGCACGCATCTGCGGGACGCTGGCAATGTGCACGTGCGCATCGATCAGGCCGGGGACCACCCACCGGTGCCGGATGTCGACGGTCCGCACGCCGGCCGGCGCCGCTCCGGGGCCCATCGATTCGATCCGCCCGCCGCCGAGGACGAGGGTCTGCCCCTCCTGCAGCGTGCCGGTGGCGACGTCGACGACCGTGGCGTTCACGAGGGCCAGCCGCTCGGCCGGTCCGCCCCCCTGCGCGACGAGATGACCCGAAACCGCGAAGATCGCCGCGAGCCCCGCGGCGCATGCCCCCATCGCCTTCATGTGCCCTCCGTTGCCCATCATAGTGCGGGACATCCCGTCCCCGGACGCCGCTGGTGTGATAAGTGTGGACGCGATGCGGGCCCGGTTGCTCACGCTCGTCCTCGTGCACCTGATCGTGTCGGCCTGTGGCACCGGGGTGTTCGTCCACACCCTCGAGATTGCGGTGTCGGATCCCACCGGTCGCCTCGGGCCGCCCCCGGTCGAGATCGGGATCTTCGATCACACGATGGGCCGGTCGGAGGAATGGGCCCGCAGGACGGCGGGAACGGCCGCGCCAGGGGCGCCCTACCGAGGCGAGCACCGCGCGGTGGAGACGAAGACGGTCCTCGACTCGAGCCCCTCGCGTCGCGTGGCGGTCGGGGTGTGGCTGCCGGCGTACCACAGCGCCGGGTTCTTTCAACTCGTCATCGAGCCGGGCACCAACGCCGTTCAACGCGTGACCCTGCCGTTTGTCCCCTGGGCCGATTCCTACCCCGAGGGCCGCACCGTGATCCCGCTGGCCGCCACCGTGCGCAGCGAGGCCGTCGACGGCGCCTGGGCCCTTCGCATGACGATCGAGGTGCCGCCGAAGCCGGACTGACCCCGTGGCGAGGAGCAACCGGGCCCAACGAGCCGGCCGGCACCTGGGGTATGATGCGGCCCGGTGCCCCCGGTCCCCGAACAGCTTCGCGCCCTGGACGCCGCCCGCTGGCGCATCGCCATCGGCCTGACGGCGGCGATGACCGCCATCTACGTCGGCTTCATCCTGCTCATCGCGTACGCGAAGCCGCTGCTGGCCACACGCATCGCGCCCGGCCTGTCGCTGGGCATCCTGCTGGGCGTGCTCGTCATCCTCGCCGCCTGGCTGCTCATCCTCGTCTACGTGCGCTGGGCCAACCGCCACTACGACACAGCCCTCGCCGACCTGCGGCGGCAGTCGGTGCGCTAGGTGAACGGCGCGTCCCAGCCCAACATCGTCGCCATGGGCGGCTTCGTGCTGTTCATCGGCCTGTCGCTGGTCATCACGTGGATGGCGGCGAGGCGGACGAAGAGCACGGAGCACTTCTTCGCCGCCGGCCGCAGCATCACCGGCACGCAGAACGGCCTGGCGCTGGCGGGCGACTACAT
This sequence comes from Acidobacteriota bacterium, assembly GCA_963169195.1. Taxonomy (GTDB): domain Bacteria; phylum Acidobacteriota; class Vicinamibacteria; order Vicinamibacterales; family UBA2999; genus VFZN01. Next base: position 118,331 of record CAUJDN010000109.1, read on the forward strand.
GAGCGCGGCCAGCTTCCTGGGGATCGCCGGCCTGGTGTCGCTCTCGGGCTTCGACGGGCTCATCTACTCCATCGGGTTCCTGGTCGGCTGGCCCGTGGTGATGTTCCTCATCGCGGAACCGCTCCGGAACCTCGGCAAGTACACCTTCACCGATGTCGTCGCCTTCCGCCTGAAGCAGACGCCGGTGCGCGTGGCCTCGGCCTTCGGCGGGCTCGCCGTCGTGGCGTTCTACCTGATCGCCCAGATGGTGGGCGCCGGGAACCTCATCCGGCTGCTGTTCGGGCTGCCCTACGAGACGGCCGTGCTCATCGTCGGCCTCGTCATGCTGGCGTACGTGCTCTTCGGCGGCATGTTGGCCACGACATGGGTGCAGATCGTGAAGGCGGTGCTGCTGCTGGGCGGGGCGTTCATGCTGGCCATGCTCGTCCTGATGCGGTTCTCGATGAACCCGCTGGCGCTCTTCGATGCCGCGGCACGGCAGTACGGCGAGGCCGTGCTGGCGCCCGGGCGGCTCGTCTCCGACCCGCTCGACGCCATCTCACTCGGCATCGCCCTCATGTTCGGCACGGCGGGCCTGCCGCACATCCTGATGCGCTTCTATACGGTGCCCGACGCGAAGACCGCCCGCGTCTCGGTGTCGGTCGCCACCGCCGCCATCGGCGCCTTCTACCTGCTCACCTTCATCCTCGGCTTCGGCGCGATGGTGCTCGTCGGCCAGGACGCCATTCGCGCCGTGGACGCCGGCGGCAACATGGCCGCCCCGCTGCTGGCGGAGGTCGTGGGCGGGCAGGCGTTCCTGGGCTTCATCGCCGCGGTCGCCTTCGCCACCATCCTGGCGGTGGTCGCCGGATTGACCCTCGCGGGCGCGGCCGCGTTGTCGCACGACATCTGGGTGAGCGTCGTCCGCCACGGGCGCGCCAGCGAGCACGAACAGTTCGTGCTGGCACGGGCGTCCACGGTGCTGCTGGCCATCGCCTCCATCCTGCTCGGCATCGCCTTCAAGGGGCAGAATGTCGCCTACATGGTGGGTCTGGCGTTCGCCATCGCGGCCAGCGCGAACTTCCCGGCGCTGATCCTCTCCATCTTCTGGCGAGGCTTCACCACGCGCGGCGCGCAACTCTCGATGATCGCCGGCACGGTCTCGGCGCTGGCGCTCATCTATCTCTCGCCAGCCATCCAGATCGACATCCTGAAGGCCGAGAGCGCATGGTTCCCCCTGCGAAACCCCGGCATCGTCACCATCCCGCTGTCGTTCATCGTCGGCATCGTGGTGTCGCTCGCCTCGCCCGAGCCCGAGGCCGCCCGGCGCTTCGCAGAGGTCGAGCACCGCATCCACTTCGGCGACTAGGCGGCCAATGGCCGTGCCTCCATCATCGTGCCGCAGGTTTCCTGTCGGTGATGCGCGCGCGAACAGCAGGTTGGTCACGCCGGTGAGCGCACGATTGCACGCTACCATGTAGTCCTGTATGCCCTTCCTGCCGGATCAGTACGACGTCCTCGACCGGGCGCGGGAGATCGCACGCGCCTATCTCGCGGGTGTCCCGACGCGGCACGTCGGCGGCATCGCAACACCGGCCGCGCTCCGCGCGGCGCTGGGTGGTCCACTGCCCGAGCGCCCCCGGGATCCGGCATCCGTCATCGAGCAGCTGGCCCGGGATGCCGACGCCGGTCTGGCCGCGACCATCGGACCGCGCTACTTCGGCTTCGTGACCGGCGGTGCGGTCCCGGTCACCGTCGCCGCCGACTGGTTGACCAGCGCGTGGGACCAGAACGGCGCCATGTACGTGATGTCCCCCGCGGTTGCGGTGATGGAGGACATCGTCTCGGCGTGGCTGGTCGACCTGCTGCACCTGCCGAAGGGATGCAGCGTGGGCTTCGTCACGGGCTGCCATATGGCCAATTTCGCGGGGCTGGCGGCCGCCCGTCACGAAGTGCTCCGGCGGGCAGGCTGGGACGTCGAGGCCCGGGGCCTCCAGCGAGCGCCTCGTGTCATGGTGATCGTCGGGGACGAGGTCCACGTGTCGGCCGTCGGCGCGCTGCGGATGCTCGGCTTCGGCACCGACGAACTCATCCGGGTGCCGGTCGACGGCCAGGGGCGCATGCGCGCGGACCTGCTGCCTGGCGCCCTCGAGTCCGTCAACGGTCCGACCATCGTCTGCGCGCAGGTGGGCAACGTCGCCACGGGCGCCAGCGATCCCGTCGGGCAGATCATCGACCTGGCGCACGCGAAGGGCGCGTGGGTGCACGTGGACGGCGCCTTCGGCCTCTGGGCGGCTGCGGTGCCCGAGCTGGCCGCGCAGGTGAGCGGCGTCGAGCGGGCGGACTCGTGGGCCACCGATGCGCACAAGTGGCTCAACGTGCCCTACGACTCCGGCCTGGCCATCGTGGCCGATCCGGCGCCGCATCGCGCGGCGCTGAGCCTGATGGCGTCGTACCTGCAGCGGGGGGACGACGAGCAGCGCGTGGGCATGGACTGGGTGCCGGAGTCCTCACGACGCGCGCGCGTCATCCCGCTCTACGCGCTCATCCGGTCGCTCGGGCGGGAGGGCGTGGCCGACCTCGTGCGCCGCGCGTGTGCTCTCGCCGAGCGCATGGCGGGCCGCCTGGCGGGCCAGCCCGGGGTGCGCGTCTGCAACGAGGTCGTGCTCAACCAGGTGCTGGTGCAGTTCGCGGGCGCGCGCGGCACGGGCCCGGACGAGACCACGCGCGAGGTCATCGCGCGCGTGCAGGCCGACGGCGCGTGCTGGGCGGGGGGCGCGGTGTGGCAGGGCCGCCACGTGATGCGGATTTCCGTCTCGAACTGGTCGACGACGGAGGATGACATCGACCGCTCGGCCGATGCCATCCTCAGGTGTCACCGCGACGCGGTCGCGTGACCCGCGGTCACGGCTGCGGCTTGCGGTAGCTGCTCACCGGGGGCAGGTACGAACCGGTGCCCGGCGTCGGTGCGGGCTCGGCCACGACCGGCAGCCTGAGCGTGCCGATGCCCTCGATACTGGCGACGATCTCGTCGCCGGCCTTGAGGAACATCTGCTTGCCGCGCACGGCGGTGCCCATGCCCACGCCCCCGGACGTCCCGTTGTTCACGACGTCGCCCGGATAGAGCGTGATGATGGACGAGGCGTATTCGATGAGCTCGTAGACCGAGTGGATCATGTCGCCGGGCAGCCCTTCCTGCATCTGCTGTCCGCCCACGCTCAAGGTCTGCCGCAGGCGCTTCATCGGGTCGCCGTAGAACTCTTTCGGGACGATCCACGGCCCCATGGGCGCGAAGGTGTCATGGCCCTTGCCGACGAACCAGTCCGAGCCGGGCCTGGAGTCGGGCGGCCGGCCGCCACGGTCCGAGATGTCCACGGTGACCATGTAGCCGAAGATGTGCTCGGCGGCCTTCGTGGCCGGCACGTACTTGGTCGCGCGGCCGATGACGATGCCCAGCTCTACCTCCCAGTCGATGCGATCGCGCCCGTATGGCAGCACCACCGCGTCGCCATTGCCGATGATGGCGCCCTCCGTCGGCTTGAGGAACAGGTAGGGCACGCCGCGGGTGCGGCGTCGCTCTTCGGCGGCCTTCTTCTGCTCTTCCGGCGTGCCGCCCTCGCCCACGTGGCTGTAGAAGTTCACCGCGGCGTTCAGGATCTTCCGCGGCATCAGGGGCGCCAGCGTGCGCACCTGCGCGAGGTCGTGCACGTAGCGGGGACGCGGCGTGGCCGAGAGTCGTCGTGCCGCCACCAGGTCGTTGACAATCTCGTACAGGCGGTGCTTGAGCCCGTACTCGTACTGCCCGATCAGGGCACGCATGTCGGCCGGCATCGGGACCGGCGGGTAGGCCGGATTGCGCTCGAGCGCACGATTGGCCGCCACCAGGTCGACGATGACCTTGTCCTCCAGGACGATGCCGATACGCGGCTCGCCCTCGATGTCGAAGGTCCCGAGCTTGAACGGCGTGGCGCTCGAGGTTGCAGGGCCGCCCTGGGCGGCGACCAGGGCCGGACAGGCCAGCATCACGAAAAGAAGCGGAACGACTGCGCGTCGCATGGAGCCCTCGTCTGTGGTTGGTGAACGGCGCCGGCGCGAGCCGGCCGCAGCGTACTCTGTCTTCGCGGGCGGGAGAGTGTCAAGCAGGATCGTGAGGCGGTGTCGTGAGGCGGTGCCGGCCCGGGCCGGGGCGGCGTCACTGCTTCGAGAGGTTCGCTCTCCCCCCGCGCAGGATGTACTTCTGGATCTTCCCGGTGGCGGTCTTCGGCAGTTCGGCGACGGGCGTGAAGCTGTGGGGGGTCTTGAAATGGGCCAGCTGCCCGCGGCAGAAGGCGCGCAGGTCGTCGGCGGTGGCCGAGGCCCCGGGCTTGAACACGACGAACGCGTGCGGGGCCTCGCCCCACGTCTCGTCCGGCATCCCGACAACGGCGATCTCCTGCACGGCGTCGTGGCCGAGGAGCGCGGACTCGACTTCGACGGACGAGATGTTCTCGCCCCCGCTGATGATGACGTCCTTCAGACGATCGCGGATCTCGACGTACCCGTCGGGGTGCACCACGGCGGCGTCGCCCGTGTGGAACCAGCCATCGCCCATGACCTTCTGCGTGGCTTCCGGGTCGCGGTAGTACCCCGCCATCACCACATTGCCCCGCGCGACGATCTCGCCGATCGTCTCGCCGTCGGCCGGCACCTCCGCGCCGTCGTCGTCCACGACCCGCAGTTCTCCCGACGTGATGAGCTCGACGCCCTGGCGGGCCTTGACGCGCGCGCGCTCGGCGGTCGTCAGCCCGCGGTGCTCGGGCCGCGGCTCGCAGATCGAGATGGCGGGCGCGGTCTCGGTGAGCCCGTACATCTGGATCACGGACCAGCCCAGCCCTTCCTCGAGGCGCTCGATGGTCGCGGCCGCCGGCGGCGCCCCGGCGGTCATCACCTGGACGCCGCGCGGCGCGAACCCCTTCAGGTCGGCGGGAGCGCCGGCCAACGCGATGAGCACGGTCGGCGCCGCGCACAGCCAGGTGACGTGCTCCGCGGTCGCCAGGCGAAAGACCGCGGCCGGCTCCACCTTGCGAAGGCAGACGTGCTTCGCCCCGGCCGCCGTGACCGTCCAGGTGAACGTCCAGCCGTTGGCGTGGAACATCGGCAGCGTCCACAGGTACGCGTCGGCCGGCGACATCGTGATGTGGGCCAGCATCCCGACCGAGTTCATCCACGCGTTGCGGTGGGTGATCATCACGCCCTTCGGCCGGGACGTCGTGCCGCTGGTGTAGTTGATGGTGAGCAGGTCACGCTCGCCGATCGCGGGTCGCCGGGGCCGCCCGGACGAAGCGGCCAGCAGCCCTTCGTAGTCGAGCCAGCCCCCGCGCGCGCGATCGAGCGCCACGAAATGGCGCACGCCGCCCAGGTGGGCCCGGATGCCGTCCACGGCACCCAGGTAGTCGCCGTCCGCGCACACGACCGTCGCGCCGCTGTGTTCGATCAGGTAGCGGAACTCGTCGGGCGCGAGCCGGTAGTTGATCGGCACCAGCACCGCGCCGATCTGCGGCACCGCGTAGAACGACTCGAGCTGTGCGTGCGTGTTCGGCGCGATGTAGGCGACGCGGTCGCCCTGGGCCACCCCGAGTGCCTGCAGGGCGGCCGACCAGCGGTCGCACCGCTCGAAGAACGCGGCATACGTGAAGCGGCGGGGGCCGTCGACCACGGCTTCGCGATCCGGGTACAGGCGGCGGGCGCGCCGCATGAACTCCAGGGGCGTGAGAGGGGTCTCCATCGCTGGGCGGCGATTCTACCCCGCTTCCGGGCCGGACCGATCGGCGTCATGAGGTCCGGGTGGGAGCATGCTCCGCCCGGGCACCCGACAGCGCCGTCCACCCGCCAGCGTCCGGTCGGCGCCACCCTTCCCTCCCCACCCCTGGAAGGGCGGTGATCACGGCTTCCTGGCGGGGACCTTGCGCGGAGGCGGACCGGGGCGATACTCGACCATGACGTTGCTGATGGTCGCAATGGGCCGCCCCTCGGAGACGAACGTGTCGGTGCCGTCTGGCCGGATCACCGTCAGCCGCTCGCCCACGAGACTCACCTGCTCGCCCACGTCCGCCGGCAGTTCGATCGAAATGAACTCCGAGCCGGCCGGAGCGACAGCCTTCACGCCGCCAGGACCCGCCCCGCCGCTGACCCGATCGAACAGGTCCCGCTCGGTGCGGAACTCGGTCTGGATCGCCGCGCGGTCGATGAGCGTGTTGTCCATCGCGAAAACACCGATGGTCGCCGTGTACTGCCGGTATGCGCGCTTCGCCCTGACCAGCTCTTCCGAATAGGTGTGGCGGTTGTGAAGCTCGAACGACAGGGTCACCGAACCGCGGTGCGGGGGGATGGTCACGATGACGCCGCCGGTGGCCTCCCGTCCGGCCAGGACGTCGCAGAACCGACGCTTCGTGGCCACGCCAAGGCCCAGCTCCGACGGGCAGACCATGTCGGCCTGTGCGCGCGTGACAGCCGGCTGTACCGTGGCCTTCTTCGCCGGCACTCGCTGCGAGGCCGGCGCGCTCTTCTTCGCGGGCGTCGTCTTTCTCGTCTGCGCGCCGGCCGTCGGGACCGCCAGCGACGCGAGCATGAGCACCATCGCCAACAGCCGCATCGGCCCCCAGTATAGCGGGACGCGGGCACGGAGGTTCGACGCACGGAGGTCCGAACCTCCGCCGTTCAGTCCTCCAGGTGCGAGACCGGGGAAGGCAGCGGCAGCAGGGCCTGCGTCAGGCTGGGGTTTCGCAGCTTGAGCAGCTCGAGGAACTCCATGCGCGTGCGGGCGTGGTCGCGGAACGCGCCGAGCATCGCGCTCGTGACGGTATACGAGTTCTGCTTCTCGACCCCGCGCATCGCCATGCACAGGTGGGTCCCCTCGCAGACGACGGCGACGCCCAGCGGATCGATCTTCTCGCGGATGGTCTCCGCGATCTGGTTCGTCATCCGTTCCTGCAGCTGCAGGCGGCGGGCGAAGATGTCCACGAGGCGGGGAATCTTGCTCAGGCCGATGACGCGCCCGTTGGGAATGTAGGCCACGTGGCACTTGCCGAAGAACGGCAGGAGGTGATGCTCGCACAGCGAGTAGAAGTCGATGTCCCGCACGATCACCATCTCGTTATAATCCACGCTGAACAGGGCGTCGTTCAGGACCGCATCGATGTCGGCCTCGTACCCGCTCGTCAGGAACCTCAATGCGGTCTCCACCCGCTTCGGGGTCTTCACCAGTCCCTCGCGGGAGGGGTCCTCGCCCAGCTGCACGAGCAGCTGCTGGATGAGATGCTGCATCGTCGTATTGTATATGGCGCTCTCCGAGGAGTCCGGCGCCGCGGCGGCAACGGCGCTCGCGCGGAACGTTGCGTCGATCGGCTTGGGCATCATCCGATTCGATGCTGCGGGGGCGGCCCAGGTTCCCGCGGAAGACCCCGACCAGCTCTATGGGGATCGAGAGTCGCCCGCCAGCGCCAGCCGGGCCGTGGAGATCTGGTCGGCGCGCCTCGCCGCCGATCCTCGTGATTTCGAATCGGCGTGGAAGCTCGCGAGGGCCCGCTACTGGATGGGCACCCACGGCCTGCCGCCCACCCAGCGGAAGGCGGCGCTCGAGATGGGCGTGGCGGAAGGACGAACCGCCGCGGCCCTCGAGCCGCAGCGCCCGGAGGGACACTTCTGGATGGCCGCCAACATGGGCGCACTGGCCGAGTCGTTCGGGTTGAGGCAGGGCATCAAGTATCGCGGCGCCATCCGCGAGGCACTCGAACGCGTCCTCGCGCTCGATCCGCCGTACCTGCACGGCTCCGCCGATCGCGCGCTCGGCCGCTGGTATCTCAAGGTTCCAAGCCTCTTTGGCGGGAGCGATCGACGCTCGGAGGAACACCTGCGGAAAGCCCTCGCCTACAACCCGCAGAGCGTGATCACCCACGTCTTCCTGGCCGAGACGCTCGTCGCGCTCGGCCGTCGGGACGAGGCCCGGCGCGAGGCGCAGGCCGCCCTCGACGCGCCGCTCGACCCCGATTGGGGCCCCGAGGACCGGCACTTCAAGCGGCAGGCCGAAGCGCTGCTGAAGCAGCTCGCGCGCTGAGAAGCGACCTCTAGGAGCACCAGCTCCTGAAGCATGGGGCTTGGGCCCTGGAACCTCGAGCCACGGGTGTTCCCGAGGCTTCGTGGGCCTCGGCCGTCGTCGTTCCCCTCGCGCCGTCGTCGCTTCCTGACGTCGTCAGTACCGGTAGAAGCCGCGGCCGGACTTCCTGCCCAGGTACCCGGCCAGCACCATGCGCTTCAGGAGGGGTGGAGGGGCGAAGCGCGTCTCCCGGAACTCGTCGAACAGGATGTTGGCGATGAAGTACGTGGTGTCCAGCCCGACGAAGTCGAGCAACGTGAACGGCCCCATCGGGTAGCCGCAACCGAGCTTCATCCCCTTGTCGATGTCCTCGACGGTGCCCAGGCCCCCTTCGAGGCAGCGAATGGCATCGAGCAGGTACGGCACCAGCAGCCGGTTGACGATGAAGCCGCCGCGGTCGGGAGCCGTGATGGGCTCCTTGCCAATCGCCTGCGCGAAGCCGAACAGCGCGTCGAACGCCTCCTGGCTCGTCGACAGCGCCTTGATGACCTCGACGAGCTTCATCAGCGGCACCGGGTTGAAGAAGTGCAGCCCGCCGAACTTGTCGGGCCGCTTCGTCGAGGCGGCCAGTTCGGTCACGCACAGCGACGACGTGTTGGTCGCCATCAGGCAGGCCGGCCCGACCACGGCTTCCACCTCCGCGTAGGCGTGCCTCTTCGCGTCGACGTTCTCGACGATGGCCTCGATCACGAGATCGCAGTCCTTCAGGTCCGCGTACCTCGTCGTCCCGGAGAGGTTGCCGAGCGTGGTCGCCTTGACCTCTTCCGGGACCTTGCCCTTTGCCACACCGTCGGCGAGGAACTTCTCGATCCGTCCGAGGCCCTTCTTGAGCGCGTCCTCGTCGACCTCGAGCACGATGGTCCTGAACCCGGCCGCGGCGGAGACCTGCGCCACGCCCGCCCCCATCAACCCGCACCCCAATACCCCTACCGTCTTGATCGCCATGTCTGTCCACTCCCACCCGGCTGCGCGCAGGACCACGGTGCCGTCGCCGTTTCGGTCCCTTCGTCACTCACGCCCGAACGTCGTCGACCCCGCCCGATCAGAGCGCTTCCACGATCATCGCGATCCCCTGGCCGCCGCCGATGCAGGCCGACGCTACGCCGTACGTCCGTCCACGCCGGCGAAGCTCGAGAAGCAGCGTCAGCAGGAGGCGCGCACCACTCGCGCCCAGCGGGTGGCCAAGCGCGATGGCGCCGCCGTTCACGTTCACCTTCTCGCGGTCGAGCCCGAGTTCCTTCTCGCACGCCAGGTACTGGGGCGCGAACGCCTCGTTGATCTCGATGAGGTCGAGATCGCCGAGTGACAGGCCTGCCCGGTCGAGGGCCCGGCGGATGGCCGGCGCGGGGCCCATGCCCATCAGCGAGGGCTCGACGCCCACGGTGGCCCACGAGACGATCCGCCCGAGCGGGGCGAGGTCCCGGGCCTTCACGGCCTCGTCGCCCGCAATCAGCAGCGCGGCGGCGCCGTCCACGATGCCGCTCGCGTTGCCGGCGGTGACGATCCCGTCCTTCTGGAAGGCGGCCGGAAGCGTCGCCAAAATCTCTACGGTCGTCTCGGGTCGGAGGTGGTCATCCTGCTCCACGAGCGTGACGCCCTTGCGTCCCTTGATCGCGACCGGCACCACTTCGTCCTTCATCACGCCGGAGGCCCACGCCCGGTGCGCGAGCTGCTGGCTGCGCACCGCAAACGCGTCCGACTCCTCGCGCGTGACGCCGTACTTCGCCGCGCAGTTCTCCGCGGTGATGGCCATCGAGCACCCGGCGTAGGGATCGTTCAGGCCCTCCCAGAGCCAGTCCTCGAGCTTGCCCTGGCCGAGCTTCAGGCCCGAGCGGAGGCCGCGGATGACGTGCGGCACCTGGCTCATGTTCTCCATGCCGCCGGCCAGCACCACGCCAGCCTCGCCCAGCTGGATCTGCTGCGCCCCGCTCAGCACGGCCTGGATACCCGATCCGCACAGCCGGTTGACGGTCAACGCGGGCACCTCGATGGGCAGGCCGGCCTTCAGTCCGACATGCCGGGCGCCGTAATGGGCGTCGACGCTGCTCTGCTGGACGTTGCCGAAGACGACGTGATCCACCCAGTCGGGCTGCACGCCGGTTCGCGCCAGCGCGCCCCGCGCCGCGGTGGCGCCGAGGTCGATGGCCGAGACGTCCTTGAGCGCGCCGACGTATCCGGTCATCGGGGTGCGCGCACCACCCAGGATGTAGACGGGTTGAGGCATGGCGGTCAGATCCTTCGTCCGTTCGGAGTTCGAGCGTGCGACATGGCCGTGTTCAGGACTGGTGGCGCACGCGTTCCGCAATCCAGTCTCCGACGGCGCGGGTCCCGAGCGCGCCGCCGATGTCCGTGGTCGTCTGCCCGGCGGCAATGGCGGCTTCAACCGCCGCCTCGACGGCCGCCGCGTCGTCGCGCCGGCCCAGCGTGTCCAGCATCAGGGCGGCAGACAGGATGGCCCCCATCGGGTTGGCCACGTCCTTCCCGGCCAGGGGCGGCGCGGACCCGTGCACGGGCTCGAAGAGCGACGTGCGCCCGGGATGGATGTTCCCCGACGCGGCCATCCCCAGGCCACCCTGAAGCGCGCCGCCGATGTCCGTGATGATGTCGCCGAAGAGGTTGTTGGTGACGATGACCTCGTACTGCCCGGGATCCCGCACCAGGAACATGGCCAGCGCGTCGATGTACTGGTGCGTGGCGCTGATGGACGGGTACTCGGCCGCGACCTCACGGAACACCCGCTGCCAGAGGGCATGTCCCTGTTGCATGGCGTTGCTCTTGTCGGCCATGCAGACCTTCGTCAGCCCGCGCGCCGTCGCGTGCTCGAACGCGTGGCGGATGATCCGGTACACCCCCTTGTAGGTGTTGATCTCCTCCTGGATGGCCACCTCGTCCGGCGTCCCGGCCTTGAAGCGCCCGCCGACGCCGACATAGACCCCTTCCGTGTTCTCGCGGAACACGGTGAAGTTGACGTCCTTCCGCCCGCGGTCCTTGAGCGGACAGAGGCGATCGGCCAGGAGCCGCACGGGCCGGTAGTTGACATACAGGTCCAGCTCGAAGCGCGTGCCCAGCAGGATGTCCCGCGCGTGGCGATTGTCGGGAACCCGCGGATCCCCGAGCGCGCCGACGAAGACGGCATCGAAGGTCCTCAGGCGGTCGTAGCCGCCGGACGGCAGCGTCTCCCCGGTCTTCAGATAATGGTCGGCGCCCCAGGGGAGGTGCTCGAAGCCAATCGGGCGGCCTGATGCCTCCGCCACGGCGTCCAGCACCTTGACGGCTTCGGCCGTGACGTCCTTTCCGATGCCATCACCCGCGATGACGGCTATCCGCATGTCTCCACCGCCATTGCCATCCCCATGCCGCCACTCACGCACAGCGTCGCCAGGCCGCGCGAGAGGCCGCGGCGCCGCAGCTCGTACAGCAGGGTCACGACGATGCGCGCGCCTGTCGCCCCGATGGGGTGGCCGAGCGCGATGGCACCGCCGTTGACGTTCAGCCGCTCTTCCGGAACCGGCACGTCCCGCAGGACAGCCAGCACCTGCGCCGCGAACGCCTCGTTCAGCTCGACGAGCTCGAACCGATCGACCGAGAGCCCGGTGCGCTGCTCCAGTTTCCTGAGGGCGGGCACGGGCCCAATCCCCATGATGCGCGGGTCCACGCCCGCGCTCGCCCAGCCCGTGATGGTCGCCAGCGGCGTCAGGCCACGCGCCTCGGCAAACGCGCGCGAGGCGAGCACGACCGCGGCACCGCCATCGGTGATGCCGGAGGCCGATCCGGCGGTGATGATGCCGTCGTGGCCGTCTACCTTCGGGAAGGTGAGCGGGAGCCTCGCGAGTGTTGCCAGCGTGGTGCCCGGCCTCGGGTGCTCATCGACGGATACGGCGTGCGATCGGCCCTTCTCCGTGACCGTCACGGGCGCAATCTCCTCGACGAACCGTCCGGCAGCCTGGGCCGCCTCGGCCTTGTGCTGGCTGCCGAGCGCGAACGCGTCCGACTGCTCCCGCGTGATGCCGTACTGTCGCGCCAGCACTTCCGCGGTCTCGCCCATGATCAGGTTCGACAGGGGGCACTGGAACCCGTCGCGGTACATGGCGTCGACGAACTGGAAGTGGCCCATCTTGTGGCCCCACCGTGCGTCGATGCTGTCCACGAGGTAGGGCATGCGGCTCATGGACTCGATGCCCCCGGCCAGCACGACCTCCGACTCCCCGAGCAGGATGCTCTGGGCCCCGGACGCGATGGCCTGGAGGCTCGACGCGCAGGCCTTGTTGATGGTCTGGGCCGGGGCGTCGTGCGGCACGCCGGCCCGGTGGGCCACCTGCCGCGCGGGGTTCGGACCGGACCCGGCCTGGCGGCCGTGCCCCATCAGCACCTCCTGGATGTCCGAGGGCACCAGCCCCGCCCGGGCGATGGCGGCCCTGGCCGCCACGGCCCCCAACTCGGCGGGATGGAGGTCCTTGAAGGCGCCGCCGTACTTCCCGATGGGGGTCCGGGCTGCGCCCAGGATGACGACGTCGGACGTGCGCATCGGCGCACATTCTATCAAACGGTCGTTCAAGGCGGGTGCCCCGGAAATCCGGCAGGAATCAGCCGTATTGAACGACCGTTCATCCCACGCAGGATCCAAATTAGTGGATGCGTGTGGACAATTTTACGGATGGTGGCACGAACGACCGCCGGGAGGCGGCCGCAACTGCCTGCAAACGCGCCACTTCTCGTCCAGGGACGAGTGGCACGGGAATTTCAAGCCGATTGAACGTTCGGCCATCTGAATTGTTCGTATCACGCATGAGTCAAGGAGATAGTGAATGAAGAGAAACAGCTGGCTCGTGGCGGTGCTGGTGGGGGCGTTGACCGCGTTCCTGCCGGGCGCGGCCGCGGCTCAAGTGGCCAATGTTGGCACGATCGAAGTGATTGTGGAGGACGCGGACGGCGGCCGCCTCCCGGGCGTCACCGTGACGGCCACGGCCCCCGACACGGTCACCAAGCGCTCGGCCGTCACCGACGGCCAGGGTGTGGCGGTGCTGGACGCGCTCGCGCCCTCGGCACGCTACACCATCGTCGCGGAGCTCTCGGGCTTCCAGAACCAGACGGTGAACCAGGTGCTGGTCCGCTCGGGCCAGACGGCCTCGCTGCGCGTCACGATGGCCATTGCCGGCCTCACTGAGGCCGTCACCGTGACCGCGTCCACGCCTATCGTGGACGTCAAGAGCGCCACGGCGGGCCAGGACATCACCCTCCAGCTCACCGAGTCGCTCCCGACGGGCCGCAGCTACCAGAGCTACCTGCAGCTCGTCCCGGGCGTGCTGCCGGACGACCAGACGAGCAGCGGCAACCCGGCTGCGCGCTCGGGCATGAACTACAGCGACATCGGCGGCAACTTCGGCGTGTCCTCGGACAACGTCTACTACTTCGACGCCATCAACGTCACCGACCCGGTGACGGGCACGTTCGGCGCGAACCTCAACACGGAAATCATCCAGGAGCAGAAGGTCATCACCGGCGGCATCCCCGCGGAATACGTCGGCTCGGCCGGCCTCATCTCGAACGTGGTGACCAAGTCGGGCAGCAACGCGTTCCACGGTTCGGCCAACTACTTCTTCCAGAACAGCAGCCTGGTGGCCGAGAACCAGAACGGCGCCGATCAGGAATTCGCGACCAAGGACAACGGCTACACGCTGGGCGGGCCGGTCTACCGCGACAAGGCCTGGTTCTTCGGCAGCTATCGCTACGTGAACCGCGCGGACGATGTCGTCACGCTGGATACCGGCCAGTTCATGCGCGATGTCGAGAACACCCAGCACCAGGGCTTTGGCAAGGGCACGTGGGCGGCCACGCAGAACGACCTGCTCAGCTTCACCTGGCTGAGCGATCCGACGGAGATCACGGGCAGTCGTGACCGGTCCACCACCAACGCCCGCAACCGCGGCCAGGATCAGGGCGGCAACCGCTATGCCGGCAACTACTCGCGCGTGTGGGGCTCGACGCTCCTCGAGGTCGGGGCCAACAAGCACAACGGCGAGGTGTCGTCGAACTCGGCCATTCGCGAAGCGGCCGTCACCGCCCTGTACCGCCAGAGCGATCCGCGCACGCTCACGGACCAGCAGCTGGGCGGCGCCGGCTCGGACCTGATCAACCAGCGCGACAACATCGGGTTCGTGGCCACGCTGCAGCACACGATTGGCGCCCACACCATCAAGGGGGGCTTCAACTGGGACAAGCACATCAACTTCCGCGACACGCTCTATGTCGATCAGGCCAACTACACCTCGCTGGCGGCCCGCTACGCCGGCGCCGGCATTCGCGCGGCTGACATCCCGGGGGGCAGCTGGAGCGGCCTCGACTTCGACGTGACGAACACGAGCGACTTCAACGGCCTCATCCGGACCATCGACGGGCGTTCGGACCGCGCGCGCTTCTACGCGGCGCTGGACCTGAACGGTGACGGCGTCATCAGCTCGGCCGAGGCCGGCCAGGCCATCGTGTTCAATACACTCGGCAAGCTGGGCACGGTCAACTACGACCGCACGCTCCAGGCGGCCACGGGCCCCCAGGAGACCTCGTCGAAGGGCATCAGCTTCTTCGCCCAGGACCAGGTGACGTTCGACCGTCTCACGCTGAACGTCGGCCTGCGCGCGGAGCGGTGGGAGCACTTCGCCACCACCGGGGAGAACATCTACACGTTCGACTGGATGTGGGCGCCGCGCCTGAGCGCGGTGTACGACGTGCTGGGCAACGGCCGCCACAAGCTGTCGGCCTACTGGGGCCGCTACTACGACCCCATCCGCAACAACATGACGAACTTCGCCGGCACGCTCACCGGCTCCATCCTCGAGGAGCAGATCTACGTGCTGGGCGAGTGGGTCACCTACCGCACGCGCGGCGGCCCGGCCGTGCAGGACGCGTTCTTCGCGCCGACGACCAAGACGCCCTACACGGATGATCTGCAGATCGGCTACGGCGTGGACCTCGGCAACAACATGAGCTTCGACGCGCTGTACTTCAACCGGAAGACACGCGACATCCTCGAGGACTACGACCTCGAGCTCTACGCGGAGCCGCACGGCTACAGTGACGATCCGAACGGCTTCCAGGCGGCGGACACGCTGTTCCTCGGGTACGACTACTTCGGCTACTCGGCGAACCCCGGCTCGAACTTCGTCATCGCCACGCTGGCCGGCGGCGAGCGCAACTTCCAGGGCCTGGAGTTCGTGTTCCGCAAGCGCTTCGCCGACAACTGGCAGCTGCTCACGTCCTACAACTGGAACGACGGCGAGGGCAACACCAACTCGGACAGCAACGCCGACTTCCAGGGCGACGTGCTCTTCCTCGACCCGCGTGCCCCGTATCAGTACGGCACGCAGCCGGGGCTCATCAAGCACATCATCAAGAGCGCCGGCTCCTACACCTTCAACATGGGTCTCCAGCTCGGCGCGACGTTCAGCTGGAACTCGGGCACGATTGCCAGCCGCACGTTCCTGGCGTCGGGCCGCAACCTGCCGATCCGCGTGCCGACCGCCGATGCGTATACCTTCGGCGGCACGTTCCAGCGCTGGCTCGCCCCCGACGCCGTGGGCTCGCTCGAGAACCCCTCGTGGGGCCAGATTGACCTCCGCGCCCAGTACCTCAAGGGCTTCGGCAGCACGAACGTCGAGTTCTTCATGGACGTCTTCAACGTGCTGAACAACCAGGATCCCGTGCGCAATCAGGACCTGGTGGCCGGCTCGGGCGGCATCGCGTTCGGCAGCCCGATCCAGTGGGTCCAGCCGCGCCGCGCGTTCCTCGGCGCGCGCTTCCGCTTCTGATCGTCGAACGGACGGCCTGACACAGGAGCCGGGGGCGGGCCCCGGGCCCCCACCCCGCGCCACACGTTTAGGGGCCCGCGCCCGGGGCCGCCGGCCGGTGCGGGCCCGCCCCC
>CAUJDN010000110.1 GCA_963169195.1 Acidobacteriota bacterium
CGCTGACCGTGCGGAAGGATCCGCACTCGGCCGGCAGCGAGGCCGACATCGCGGCCCAGACGACCGTGCTGTCGGACATCCGGAACCACATGAACACCGCGGTCGACGCGATCAACCAGGTCGAGTACGTCCGCGCGCAGGTGCAGTCGATCATGCGCACCGTGCCCGAGGGCGAGCTGCGCCGGGCCGCCGCCGAGCTCGAGGGCCGGCTGACCGACGCCGAGATGAAGCTGATCGAGCTGCGCGTCACCGGCACCGGTCAGGACGGCGTGCGCTTCGGCGCCAAGCTGTTGCAGAAGTTCGGCTATCTCGCCAATGGCATCGCGAGCAGCGACTACCGGCCCACCGATCAGCACCTCGAAGCGGCCGGTGTCCTGCGGGGACGGCTCGAGGAGAGCCTCTCCGAGATCGGCGCGCTCGTCGACAAGGACGTCGCGCGCTTCAACGACGTGCTGCGCCGCGCGTCGGCGGGGCAGGTCGTGACGCGGCTGCCGTAGCGGGCACGCGCGTATCCGCGCCATCAGGATGCGGCTGAGCGCGCGAGGAGCGCGCAGGTGTCCTCACCCTACCGTCCGCGCCGCGCGCACGCGCGCGTTGTGCGGCGCACGGATCGCGATGTAGACGACGACCGCGGCGATGTAGGCCGCCACCAGTGCCCAGCCCGTGCGGTCGACGTCCGAGAACGACAGCGCGCACTGCCCGAGCAGCACCAGGATGCCGGCCACGCTGACGGCGCGGAGCGTGCCGGCGGACAGGCGCATGCGGGCACGCGCGAACACGCCGGGCAGGCGGCGCGGCAGCAGGAACGCCGCCACCAGCGGCAGCAGGTCGTAGACGAACACCAGGCCGCCGCCCAGCATGATGATGTAGCGGAGGTCCTTGCCCGCGACGATGGGCGCGGCCCCGATGGCCAGCAGCCACGTCAGCAGGATGTGCGGCGTCCCGAATCGCGTGTTCACCGCCGCCAGCCCGCGCGGCAGCCAGCCGTCCTCGCAGGCCACCAGCACCGACTTGGTGGCCCAGGCGAACGTCGAGTTGATGCTGGTCGCCAGCGCGAACAGGCCCGCCCCGACGATGAAGGCGACGTAGACGGGGCCGGGCAGGATGGCACGGGCCACCTCGGCCAGCGGCTTGCCCGCGGTCCGCTCCACCGGCAGGATGCCCACCGCCACCACCGACACCAGCGCGAAGAAGACGGCCGCCACCACCGTGCTGCCGATGATGGCCCGGGGCAGGTCGCGCTCGGGATGCCGCATCTCGCCGCCCAGCTCCGACACGAACTGCGCGCCGCCCGTGGCGAACGACAGCACGACGGAGGCCAGCGCGAAGCCGTACCAGCCGTTCGGAAAGAGGCGCCCCATGGAGGTGAAGCGGTCGTAGTCCACTTCGAGAATCCCGAACGCGATGAGCGACGACAACCCGCACAGCAGCAGCACGATCATCGCTTTCTGGAGCGCGGCGGCCTCCTTCACGCCCGCGAGGTTGACCAGATAGAAGGCGACGAGCACAGCCACGGCCACCGGTCTCGCCGGCAGCCCGGGCACGAGCGCCATCGCGTACTCCGCGAAGCCCAGCGCGAAGAGCGCGATCAGGACGTGGGTGACCAGCAGGATGGCGAGGTAGAAGAACCCGGCGCGTGGGCCGAGTACGCGCGTGCAGTAGACGTAGAGCCCGCCGGTCGCCGGCATGGCCGAGCCCAGGAACGCCACCGGCAGCTGCTTGACGATGGACAGGCCCGCCGACAGCACGAAGGCCAGCGGGATGCCGTGCCCGGTGAACTCGATGCCGATGCCGATGAGGACCATGATCCCCGAGCCGATGACCTGGCCCAGGGCAATCGCGAACACGTCCCCGAACGACAGCGACCGGGCGAGCGCGGCGCGAGCCGGCGGGGGCGGCACGATCAGGCCGCCGCCAGCGCCGCGTCGAAATCGGCGATGAGATCGTCGGGGTCCTCGAGGCCCGCCGACACGCGGACCATCCCCGGCGAGATGCCCATCCGCGCGCGTTCGCCCTCCGGGATGTCCAGGAAGGCCATGGTCGCGGGAATCTGCGTCGTGGTGCGCACGCCACCGAGGCTGGCGGCAAAGCACGCCAGCTCCAGCCCGGTGACGACCCGCAACGCACGGTCCGCGTCACCGACATCGAAGGCCAGCATCGCCCCGTACCGCGGCATCTGGCGCCGCGCCACCTCGTGCTGCGGATGTGAGGGGAGCCCCGGGTACCACACGCGCGCGACCCGTGGATGCGCCTCGAGGTGCGCGGCCAGCGAGGCCGCGGTGCGGCACTGGCGCTCCACGCGCACCGGCAGCGTCTGGATGCCGCGCAGCAGGAGCCACGCATTGAACGGGGCCAGGGGCGCCCCCCACTTCACCATCGTGTTCCACCGGATCTGCTCGAGGAAGTCCGGCGGCAGCAGCGCCGACTTCATGACGATGGCGCCGCCGATGACGTCGCTGTGGCCGCCGATGAACTTGCTCGCGCTCTCGACGACGAGATCGACGCCGTGCTCCAGCGGGCGCATGACGAACGGGCTGGCGAACGTGTTGTCGCACACCACGACCACGCCGCGCTCGTGCGCGAGCTCGACGATCGGCGCCATCTCGGTCACCTTCATCGTCGGGTTCGCGATGGTCTCGACGTAGAGCACGCGGGTGTTCGGCCGCAGGGCGCCGCGCACGGCGGCGGGATTGGCCATGTCCACGAACGTGGTGCTGATGCCGTAGTCGGTGAGCCGGTGGTCCAGCAGCTCGTGGGTGGAGCTGTAGGTGGTCCAGTCGCAGACGATGTGGTCGCCCTGCTTCAGCAGGCCGAAGAGCGCCACCGACACCGCCGCCATGCCCGACGCCGTGGCCAGGCACGCGTCGCCGCCCTCGATGGCCGCCATCTGCGCCTCGAACTGGTACTCGGTGGGGTTGCCGCAGCGACCGTAGATGTTGACCGCCTTGCGCTCGCCGTCGACGACCCGCTGGTAGGACACTGCGTCGTACTGGAAGCTGGACCCGATGCCGATGGGCGCGGTGATGGCGCGGGTGGCCTCGTCCGGCGGGTAGAACACGGCTCTGCTGTCGAAGCGGAGCAGGGGCCTCGGGCGCGTGGGGTCGGTCGGCATGGCTGGGGCAGCGTAGCCGCCCGGCCTGCGCCCGTCAACGGCGGCGCCGCGGGGCCAGGCCGGAACGATCGACGTCCATCTCACGCATCCGCCCAGGCCCGGCGCCGTGCCGCGTGCGTCTGCGGACGGCGCGCCGTGGTCCGCCGTGGCCTCGCCCGCATCCTGTAGACTCGTGACGCGGCAGGGCACGTTTGCCGGCTGGCCGTGTTCACCGGCCCGCGGCTCGTGTCGAGTGGACAGGGGGAGCAGGTCGATGAGGTCGCTCACTGGTATCGGCACGCTGGTTGTTGGCGGCATCGCTGGGCTCGGCATCGCCTCGGACGCGGTCCCAACCACCTCGGGGACCGCCATCCTGCAACCGCTTTCACCCCTCTTCATCTCTGTGCAGCCAGACCTCCTCGGCATGCCCAATTCCCTCGCCAACGCCTGGGGCGACTACGACAACGACGGCGACCTCGACCTCGCGGTCTCGCTCGGCAGCGGCGAGGTGCGCCTCTACCGCAACGACGCCGGCACCCTCGTGAGCGTCGGCGCCGAGCTCGGCATGCCGCAGGCCGGCGGCCAGGAGTTCCGCGGGCTCAGCTGGGGCGATTACGACGGCGACGGATTCATCGACCTCCTCGGCGGCGCCACGTCGAAGGAGGCGCTCTCCGTGGTCCTGCGCAACGAGGGCGGAAAGCGCTTCCGGGACGTCGCGGCGGAGATCGGCCTGACCATCCCGAACCGATCCGCGCGCCAGACCAACTGGGTGGACTACGACAACGACGGCGACCTGGACGTCTACGCCACGGACCGCGCGGGCGACAACCGCATGTTCCGCAACGACGGCGGCCGCTTCACGCACGTGTTCGCCGGTGTCGGGCCCACCGACGGACGCCCCACCGTGGGCGCCTGCTGGCTGGACATCGACGACGATGGGGACCTCGATCTGTTCCTGGCGAACCAGGCGGGCGCCGCGGATGCGATGTGGCGGAACGACGGCGACTCGTTCACGGACGTCGCCGCCCAGCTCGGGATGGCCGGTCCGGAGCGCACCAAGGCCGAGGGCGGTGTCGGCTGCGCCGTCGGCGACTACGACAACGATGGCGACTTCGACATCTTCGTCCCCGCCTACGGGCACAACCTGCTCTACCGGCGGAACGCCGACCGCACGTTCACGGAGGTGGGCGTGGCCTCCGGCGTGGGCATCGAGAACCACGCGGTCGGCGCGGACTGGGGCGACTACGACAACGACGGCGACCTGGACCTGTCCGTGATCTCGTACGAGGGCGCCGCCGGCCAGCAGGCGCCGCTCAACGCCCTGTTCCGGAACAACGGCGCGTCGGGCTTCGCGAACGTGCTCACGAAGGACAGCCCGCTCAACAAGGGCGACCACGGCGTGCAGTTCGTGGACTACGACAACGACGGCGCCGTGGACCTGACAGTGACCGACGGCTACGGCAGGGACGGGGGCCACTTCGTCTTCCGGAACGCACTCGCCGACGAGTCGAAGCGGCGCAGCCTGGGCGTGCTCGTCCTGGACGCGAGGGGCCGTCACACGCGCTTCGGCGCCGAGGTCCGGCTCTTCGACGGGAACGGGCGCGTCCTCGCGTCGCGCCTGGTCGCCGCCGGCGGCGGCTACAACACCCAGCGCGCAGCCCCGGTGCACTTCGGCCTGGCGTCGATGGCCCCGGTAACCGTGGAGGTGACGTTCATGACCACGTCCGGCCGGAAGACGCAGGCCGTTCACCGCGTGGCGCCGGGGGATTACCGAGGGCGGTTCCTCGTCGTCCGCAAAGCGCCGTAGCGCGGCAGCCGTCGGACCTACGGCTGCAGCGGCTTCCGCATCACGACCGCGCTCGCGCAACACGCCGTCCGGAACTCCACCGACTGCCGCACGCCGGCCGGGACCTCGCTCCGCGGGATCACGCTGAACCCGAACCTCGGGAAGAAACGTTCGGCGGTGTTGGTGAGCAGGTACACGGCCGGCAGCTTCCGGTCCTCCGCCAGCCGCAGCGCGGCGCTCGTCACCGCCTGGCCGAGGCCCGTGCCTCTGGCGCTCGGGGCGACCGCCACGGAACGCAGCAGCGCGCCGTCGGCGTAGACCTCCACTGCCGCGCAGCCGACGACGTCCTGCCCGCGCCGCGCGACAACGGCGGTCTCGAGGTGATCCAGCAGGCCGTCGGCCGGCAGGCGGCTTGCCGCCAGCAGACTGTGGATCGCCGGTCCGTCCGCCGGCGTCGCCCGCTCGACACGGACCGGCATGGAGGGCGCACGGTTCGACTCGGTCATCATGGGGTCTCCCTTCGCGTGGATGTGGCTCCTGCGGCCGGCGCGCCGCTCTCCATCGAGCAGGCTCCCGTGGACACCCCCGAGCGGAATCGCGCATCCGCGGCACGTGCCAGCCGCTGAATCACGTCGATGACGCCGGCCCGAATCCCCGGGTCCAGATCCGCCAGCAGCGCCTTCTGCTGCTCCACCAGCTCGCTGGTGATGCGCGCGCAGAGCGCGCGCCCCGCGGCGGTCGGCGTCAGGGCAATGGCACGGCCGTCATCGGGGTCCGGCTGCTGCCTCACGTAACCCTTCCGGATCAGCGTGCGCACCACGCGGCTCGTCGTGCTCTTGTCGAGGAACAGGCGCTGGCTCAGCTCGCCAAGGCGCATGCGCCCGTGCTCCGCCAGCGTTTCGAGCGCATTGCACTGGGTGACCGACACGTCGTGGCAGCAGATCCTGTCGCGGTCGCGGTACTGGTAGACGCGGACCAGATCGGCGACGGCGGCCTGGAGCGCCGCGGCGTCCCGCTGGAGGTCGGTGGCGGGTCGGAGACGGGGCCGGGACATGGCGTGGATGTGATTGCTACTGACAACTATAGGCCCGGCGCTCACGACGCTGTCAAGCGCTTTCTCGCCGGTAGGCGGCCGTGAGCCCAACCGCGGCCCGCACCTCGAGGTGACCGATGCCGGACTGCTGACGCCGTCGTCAGCTTAGGACTTGGGGGCGGCCGGTGAGACCCGGGCGCCGTGGCGGATCTCGTCGTTCCCGCGCCGGACGACGACGTCGCCCTCCTCGAGGCTTCCGAACACCTCGATCGCCCCGTCGCTCATCTCGCCGCGTCGCACGTCCACCCACTCCGCGACGCCGTTCCGCACGCGCACGACGAACTGTCGCTCCGAGGTCCGGACGACGGCGGAGACCGGCACGAAGAGGCTCGTCCCGGCCCGGGACACCGGCCACCGCACCTCGGCGAACATGCCGGGGGCCAGCGTCAGTCGGGCATTGGCGACGTCGAGCTCGACCAGCATGCTCCGGGTCCGGATGTCGAGCGAGTGGGCCGGACGCGCGATGGTGCCCTGGAAGGTCTGGTCAGGAAACGCGGCCACCGTGAAATCGACCGCACGGCCCTTCGCGATGGCCGCCACGTACGTCTCGGGCACCGGCACGGTCAAACGCAGCCGCGACGTCTGCTCGATCCGGAGCATGGCGCCGCTCGACTGGCTGACGAGGCTGCCGGGATGCACGTGGCGCTCCGTCACGACGCCGTCGAACGGCGCCGTCAGCTCGAGGTACCCCTCGAGCTCGGCCACGGCCCTCGCCGCCGCTTCCGCGGCGGCGCCGCTGCTCTTCAGCGCCTCGACCTGCGCCCGAAGCGCCTCCGCGGCCCGCTCGGCCACCTCGAGATCGTTGCCGGCCACGACGCCGGGCGTGGCGCTGGCGGCCTTCAGCCGCTCGGCCGTGCTGGCGGCCGCGACCATGCGCGCCTGCGCCTCGGCCTGCTGGGCGCGCACG
>CAUJDN010000111.1 GCA_963169195.1 Acidobacteriota bacterium
GACGGCAAGCCCCTGCCCAGCACGGTCGTCACGCTGCTGGTGACGCCGCAGGACGCCGAGCGGATCGCCCTGGCGTCGGCGGAAGGGCAGATCATGTTGACGCTGAGAAACCCGCTCGACACCGAGCCGACCGAGACGAAGGGCACGCGCATGGCGGCGCTCATGGGGGCGCCCGAGCCGCCGCCGGTCACCAAGGTTGTGCGGGGCGTACCGCGCGCCGTCCCGCCCCCGGCGCCGGTGCCACCCCCGCCGCCGCCGGTGTACTCCGTCGAAACCATTCGCGCCGCGAAGCGCACTTCCGAGGTGGTGAAATGACGTCTGCGAGCTGGTTGACGGCCCTCCGGGCCGCGGTGGTCGGCCTCGCCGTGGCCGGCACGGTGAGCGGGGGGGCCGTATCCGCCCAGGGCCCGGAGTCCGCCGAGCGCGTCCTGCTGACGGCGGGACGATCTACGGTGCTCAGCACCGATTTCGACATCACGCGCATTGCCGTGACGGACCCCGAGATCGCCGATGCCGTGGTGGTGCGGCCGCGGGAGGTGCTCGTGGACGGCAAGGGCGCCGGCACGGTCAGCCTCATCGTGTGGGGCGCCGACACGCGCAAGCACTACGATGTCGTCGTGGACAGGGGCGTGAGCACGCTGCAGCAGAATCTGCAGCAGCTCTTCCCGGGGGAGGCGATCAACGTCGGCATCACCGACGAGGCGGCAATCCTGTCGGGTCAGGTGTCGAGCAACGACGTGATGCTGCGCGCCGCCGAGGTGGCGCGCGCGGCCCTCCCGAAGTCCTCCATCGTCAACATGCTGCAGCTTCCCAGCGGCTCGCCCAGCAAGCAGGTGATGCTGCAGGTGCGGTTTGCCGAGGTGAACCGCAACGCACTGCTGCAGGCCGGGCTGAGCCTCTTCACGACCCGCACCGCCTTCACGTCCCGGTCGACGACCCAGCAGTTCGCGGCACCGAACATCGACGACGATGGCAACGTCCAGGGGCTCGAGTTCAGCGACTTCCTCAACCTGTTCTTCTTCCATCGCGAAGAGGGCATTGGCGGCGTCCTGAAGGCGCTCCAGGGCCGCGGCTTCCTGCAGAGCCTGGCCGAGCCCAACCTCATCGCCTACAACGGCGAGGAGGCCAGCTTCCTGGCGGGTGGCGAGATTCCCATCCCGATCGTGCAGGGCGTCACCGGCCAGGTCAGCGTCCAGTACAAGGAGTTTGGCATCCGCCTGACGTTCCGTCCGACCATCGCCGGCGACGTCATCCGCCTGAAGCTCCGGCCCGAGGTGAGCTCGCTCGACTTCAACAACGGCGTCATCCTGCAGGGGTTCCGCATTCCCGCGCTGAACACCCGGCGGGCCGAGACGGACGTGGAACTGCGGGACGGCCAGTCGTTTGCCATCGCGGGGTTGATGAACAACGTCTCGCAGACCGATCGGCAGGCGGTGCCGCTGCTGAGCCGGCTCCCGATCATCGGCAACCTGTTCAAGAGCAAGGCGGAACGGGCCGAGCAGACCGAGCTGATGGTGCTCGTCACGCCGCGCCTGGTGCGCGCGCTGGACCCGGACGAGGTCCCGCTGCTCCCGACCCGGCCGGGCGACTTCATCGACCCGGCCGAGGACGCCCGGCCGCGCACGCCCGGCCTGGAAGACGGCCCCGAAGGCACCGCACCCGCCACGGTGCGCAAGCCGCAGGGCCGCTAGCACTTGACAGCGAAGGAGAAACTGCCATGCCCCAGATGCACACGCGTGCGGGATCGGAGCGGGGAGCGGTGCTGGTCCAGGTCGCCATTGCCCTCGTCGGGCTGGTCGCCTTCAGTGCGTTCGTCATCGACTATGGCGTGATGTGGGTGGCACGCCGCCAGGCGCAGAACGCGGCGGATGCGGCGGCGATGGCTGGCGCCATCTCCCTCGGCTTCGTGAACATGGAGGATCAGGACCTCGCCCGCGAGGCCGCCCTGGACGCCGCCGCGCAGAACCTCGTCTGGGGTGAGCCGCCCGACGTCGCGCCGGAGGACGTGACCTTCCCGGTCTGCCCGCCCGGGTCGCCCGGCGCCGGCACGGACGCCTGCATCCGGGTGGATGCCTACCGGAACCAGGCTCGGGCGAACCCGCTCCCGACGTTCTTCTCGCGTGTGGTCGGAATCACCGAGCAGGGCGTGCGCGCCACGGCCACCGCCGAAGTGCTGTTCGGCGACTCCACGGATTGCGTCAAGCCGTGGGCGATTCCGGACAAGTGGCTCGAGTACCGCAACGATCAGGCGCCGCCCGGGTGGGGCGATGAGGACAGCTTCGAACGCTATCGGCAGAACGGCAACGGCCGCGGCCAGTTGCTCAATCCAGCCGACTACTACGAACCGCCGAACGCGCCGGGTGGCCTGTATGGGCCGAACGGGACCGGGTACACGCGCGAGTCGGTCGGCCTTGGCGGCTCGGACTACGGCCGGCTGATGACCATAAAGACGGGCAACCCGCACGATCAGGTCTCGCCGGGGTGGTTCCAGCCGGTCGTTCTGAGTTGCCCAGGCGCCGCCTGCTACAGGGACGCCATAGCGAACTGCGATGCCACGGTGATCGGTCCTGGGACCGTTCTTGACGTCGAGCCCGGCAACATGGTTGGGCCGACGCGGCAAGGGATGGCCGCCCTCATCGCCCAGGATCCAGGCGCCTCGTGGAACACGGCTCTCAACGGCGGCCTTGGTGGCATCCAAGGTGGATGCATGGCGACCGGTGCCTGCGCTGTCAGCCCACGTATCGTCGCCATTCCCGTCTACAACCCGGACGTTTTCAACGCCAGCACGCCGCATGGCCGAACCGACATCACCATAGTCAGAGTTCTCGGCTTCTTCATGGAGCGGATGCAGGGGAACGACGTCGTCGGGCGGATCATGACGTACCCGGGGACGCCGCGCGGCGGTACCAGCGACACGCCAAGCGCCGCCTTCGTCGTCAGCATCGCGTTGGTGAGGTAAGCCCGGTGCCGATCGCCGTCTCTCTCGTGGGTTCGGACGACCGCGACCTCCTGATGAGGCTGCGGGAGCGCGGGTTCCGGGTGGCCCAGGTGGCCTTGTCGGAGCTCGACATGGTCCATCCGATTGGCTCGAAGGGCCCGGACGCGTTCGTGTTCGACGTGCGCGGCCTTTCGCGGCTGCCGAGGGAGATCGGGCAGGTCAAGCGACAGTTCCCGAGCGTGGGCACCGTCATCGTGGCGCGGGCGCTCGATCCCGCCGAGATGCTCGAGGCCATGCGGATGGGTGTCAACGAGTGGGTGGCCGAACCGCTCCAGTACAGCGACGTGGATGCGGCCATCCACCGCGTGGCCCGGGTGGTCACCAAGCCGCTGGTGGGCCGGACCATCGCGGTGCTGGGGGCCAAGGGCGGCGTCGGCAGCACGACAGTGGCCGTCAACCTGGCCACGGCGTTGCGGGTGGCGAGCGGCCAGCCGACGCTGCTGATGGACCTCCACCTGGCGCACGGCGACGCCGCCTTGTTCTTCGGCGCCGAGCCACGCTTCTCGGTGCTGGATGCGCTCGAGAACATCCACCGCCTCGACGAGACGTACTTCAAGGGCCTGGCGACCACCACGAAGGCGGGCCCGGACCTGCTGGGCTCGTCGAACCGGGCCCTGCAGGGGACGATGGAGGCGATGCGCGTGCGGAGCCTCATCGAGTTCGCCGCCACGGCCTATCGTCACGTGGTGCTCGATTGCCCGCGGGTGGACGCCGCGATGATCGACGCCATCGACGCGGCGTCCACGGTCGTCGTGGTGGCGAACCAGGAACTGGCGACGCTGCGGGCCGCCAGCCGCATTGCCAACGATCTGCGGCTGCGGTGTGGCCCCGACCGGGTCCGGCTGGCACTCAACCGATTCGATCCGCTGTCCGAGATCCGGCAGGCCGACGTCGAGCGTGTGCTGGGCGGCCCGGTGAAGTACGTGTTCCCGAGCGACTACCGCGCGGCCGTTGCGGCACTCAATCGCGGCGAGCCGCTGATGCTCGAACCCGACGGCCGGCTGGCCGAGGCGATCGACGACTTCGCGCGCGACGTCGGTGGGCTGCCCGCCAGGCCCAAGGATTCGTCGAAGTCGGGCCTGTTCGGCCTGCTGGGTGGGCGGCGGTGACGCCTCGACGCGAAGGGACTGCTATGCCATCACTGACCGATTTCGCACCGGCCGGAGCGGCGCCAGCCGTGGACGTGCGCCAGGCGCACTATCAGGAGCTGAAGGAGAAGGTCCACCGGACGCTCCTCAACCGCCTGAATCTCGATCGGTTGAATCGCGTGGGACGCGCGCAGGCCGAGCCCGAGATTCGCGGGCTCATCGTCTCGCTGCTCGACGCCGAGCGGGCCAGCATGCCGCTCAGCCTGTTCGAGCGGGAGACGCTCATCACCGACGTCTTCAACGAGCTCTTCGGGCTGGGGCCGCTCGAGATCCTGCTGGCCGACCCGTCCATCTCCGACATCCTGGTGAACCGCGCGGACCAGATTTTCATCGAGCGCGAGGGGCGCCTGGAGCCGACGGACCTGGTCTTCAAGGACGATCAGCACCTGCTGCGCATCATCGAACGCATCGTGAGCTCGGTGGGCCGGCGCATCGACGAGTCGAGCCCCATGGTGGACGCACGCCTGGCCGACGGCTCCCGCGTCAACGCGGTCATCCCGCCGCTGGCGCTGGACGGCCCGGTGCTGTCGATTCGCCGGTTCCGCACCGACAAACTGGGCGCCCAGGACCTGGTCGAGCGCAAGTCGCTCACCCAGCCGATGCTCGAGTTCATGAAGGCCGCCGTCGGCGCACGGCTGAACATTCTGGTCTCCGGCGGCACCGGCGCCGGCAAGACGACGTTCCTGAACGTCCTGTCCAGCTTCATCTCCGATCGCGAGCGCATCGTCACCATCGAGGATGCGGCCGAGCTCGTGCTGCGGCAGCGCCACGTGGTGCGGCTCGAGACGCGCCCGGCGAACATCGAAGGGAAGGGCTCGGTCAAGCAGCGGCAACTGGTCATCAACGCGCTCCGCATGCGGCCGGATCGCATCGTGGTGGGCGAGGTGCGTGGCGAAGAGGCGCTGGACATGCTCCAGGCCATGAACACCGGCCACGACGGCAGCTTGACCACCATTCACGCCAACAGCCCGCGCGACGCGCTGTATCGCCTCGACACGATGGTGGCCATGGCCGACCTGAACATCCCGGACCGCGCGGTCCGCCAGCAGGTGGCCTCGGCCATCAACCTCGTCGTCCAGCTGACCCGCCTGTCCGACGGGCAGCGCCGCATCACGGCCATCTCGGAGATCACCGGGATGGAGCAGGACGTCATCACGATGCAGGACATCTACCTGTTCGAGCGAACGGGGCTCAAGCCCGACGGGCGCGTGACCGGCATCTTCAAGGCGACAGGCATCCGGCCGAAGTGCGCCCAGCAGCTGCAGACGGCCGGGTTCCGCATGGCGCCCGAGCTGTTCGAGCACCGGTTGGCGGTGGAGTAGCCGTCATGACCATCGCCCTGGCCACGTTCGTCATCGCGCTTGCGCTCGTGTTCGGCACCTACTGGCTGCTGGTCGTGCGACCTGAGGCGGCCGACCGATCCGCGACCGTGGCGCGCCTCCGCGACTACCGCGTGAAGGAGGAAGCGGTCAGCCTTGTCGTGGAGGAGGCGCGTCTCAGCCACATTCCGCTGCTCGATCGGCTGCTCAGCCGCAGGCGGGACGTTACCGGCCCGGTTGAGCGACTCCTCGTCGAAGCAGGCCTGACGATGACCGTGGGCACGTTCATCCTGACGATGTTCGTGGCGGGCGCCGCCGGCGGCGTGCTGGCCTGGATGCTGACGGGTATGTTCAGCGCGGCTGCCGTGATGGCGGTGGTCGGCGCGCTGCTGCCTTACCTGGTCGTGAGCCGGAAGCGCGCCGTGCGCCTGCGCGTGTTCGAGGAGCAGTTCCCGGAGGCGATCGACCTGATTTCCCGGGCCCTTCGGGCCGGGCACGCGTTCACGACCGGGCTTGGCATGGTGGCGGACGAGATCCCCGCCCCGGTCGGCCAGGAGTTCCGCCGCCTGTACGACGAGCAGAACTTCGGCATGTCGCTGCCGGACGCCATGCGGGCCATGGCGCGGCGGGTGCCGGTGCTGGATGCCCGCTTCTTCGTCACGGCCGTCCTGACGCAGCGCGAGTCGGGCGGC
>CAUJDN010000112.1 GCA_963169195.1 Acidobacteriota bacterium
AGGCGGGCGGAGGGCTTGGGGAAGTGGGAAGTGAGAAGTGAGAAGTGAGAAGTGAGAAGTGAGAAGTGAGAAGTGAGAAGTGAGAAGTGAGAAGTGAGAAGTGAGAAGTGAGAAGTGAGAAGTGAGAAGTGAAGGGCCACGCCGAAGCGGCTGTGCCACTAGAGGCGGGCGTGGTTCCCCCGAATTCCTACCCGGCGTTGGCGCTCCCCGGGACCAGGCCGAGGCTCGTCTCGCCGGCGAGGCGGCCACGGGCAGCGGGCAGCACCAGCGTGAACGTGCTGCCCTTCCCGGGCTCGCTCGTGACGTGCACCGTGCCGCCATGCGCCTCGGCGATGCGCGACACCAGGTTCAAGCCCAGGCCGCTGCCCTTGATTTGGCGCGAGACGGCCTCGCGCCCACGGTAGAAAGGCTCGAAGATGTGACGGCGATCCTCGGCGCCGATGCCCAGGCCGCGATCCGCGACGGAGATGGCCACGTGCGAGGCCTGCGCGCTCGCTGCCGCCAAGCCTGACCGATCCGCGGCGGCCGCCTCCACGCGCACCCAGCGCGCGTCGCCGCCGTATTTCACCGCGTTGCTGATCAGGTTCTGGAGCGCCGACCGCAGGGCCGCGCCGTCGCCGAGCACGGGAGGGAGATCGTCGGGGACCGTGACCTCGAGGGTGACGCCGTGCGCGTCGATCTCGGGCCGGCAGGCGGCCAGCGACTGCTGCACCAGCTCGGACACCGCGACCGGGGCCTGCGCCGCCGCGCCGCTCCCCGCCGCGATGCCCGCCAGCTGCAGCACGCGCTCCACGGTCTCGCCCAGCCGACGCGCCTCGCCCTGGATGGTCTCGCCGTACTTCCGCACCCGCGCGGGATCGGCCACCACACCGTCTGCCAGGTTGCCGGCGGCCGTGCCAATCACCGACACCGGGGTCCGCAGCTCGTGCGAGACGGCGGCGACGAACTCCATCTGCTGGCGTGCCAGCGTCTGCGCGCGCCGCGCCGACACGGCGAGCAGCCCGATCGCCGTGCTCAGCAGCAGCAGGATGCCTGAGCTGAGCATCAGGTTGCGCTTGCGCACGCCGGCGACGGCGGCCTCGAGCGAGCCCGCGCGGTGCGAGGCGACCACGCGCCACCGGCCCTCGAACATGCCCGGCGCCCGCCCGCGCTCGGGCGGCGACGGAAGGCCTGCGGCCGCCTGCGCCTCGGGACCGCCTTCGCGCCGGTCCTGCAGGACCGAGATGACGACGCGATCGCTGGTCCCGGGCCCGCCGGGAGGCGGCAGCCGCTCGCCCCTCACGCTGCGCCCGTTCCTCGTGATCATGAAGACCTGATCCGGGCGCGGCGACATGAACGCCTGCTCGACGTCCGGCGTCCCGCCGATGGCCGTCGCGGCGCCCGGCTCCGATTCCCAGATCACCTTCGACGCGTCCTCGCGGTCCGTCACGGCCATCCGGAACTCCACCGTGCCATCGTCTCCGTGGAAGTGGCGAGTGGCGAGCGTGGGGAGCAGCGTGTCGCGCACGTACTCGCGGTCCAGGCGGATCAGGGTGAATCCCCGTACCTCGATGCGCGGCGGCGACTTGTGATCGGCCGGGAAATCGAAGAGGGTGATCGGCGCCACCACCGTGTGATCGTCGCCGGTGATGATCGTGAGCGCGCCCTCCCGGCGGAACCGGCCGCTGCCCTGCGTGCGCATCTCCCTCATCTCACCCAGGTGCGCGGTGAGGGCCGACCGCATCGCGGCGAGCTCGCCCGTCCACTCCGCGGGCTCGAACACCCGCTGATCGTCGTTCCAGCGGCGCAGGCGCAGCTCCGGCGAGTCCACCGCCATCCCGGGTGCGCGCACCGGGTCCACCAGCAGCACCTCGTGGACCAGGCGCGTGTCCAGGGCGCGTTCCGTCCACGCGGAATAGCGCTGGGCGTACGCGGTCCAGTTCTCGTCGCGGGCCACGGCGCCCTCCACCTGCAGCCCCGCCACGGCGCGCGAGAGCTCGCTGTCGAAGGCGGTGGCAAACTGCACGGCCGACGTGCGCAGGGTGCGCTGCATCCGCTCGCGCTCGGCCTCGCTCACCTGGCCCACCCAGCGGTACTGCAGCCAGGCCAGCGCGGGCACGAGCAGCAGCACGACGACCACCAGCGCCGTGACGCCGGAGACGCGCGGGCGGAAGGCCTGCATGGAGGGCAGTCTAGCACGCGAAAATCGGCGCAAATCCCTGGAAATCAGGCATTTAACATCGTTAACAAACGCTTTGCCCAGCCTTTACGTCTGATCGGACGCGGGCGTCGTAATAATCGCTGAACGGGTGCGGACGGGCCCAAGCCCCAAGCCCCAAGCCCCAAGCCCCAAGACAGGATCCTCCTATGAAAAGACTCGCAGTAGTTGCAGCGGCGGTGGTGTTGGCCAACGTGGTGGACATCAATCAGGGCGTCGTGCTGCCGGCCGCAGCGCAGGACCAGGCGGCGCAGGTGGTGGCCGAGGTGAAGAAGGCGCTGGGCGGCGACACGCTCGACGCCGTGAAAGCCCTCACCGCCGAGGGGCCCTTCCGCCGGACGATGGGGCAGCGGGACATGGAAGGCACGCTGATCCTCACGCTGGTCAGGCCCGACAAGTTCAAGCGCAGCGAAGAGATGGGCATGGGCGGCATGGTGGGCGGGCCGACCGTCGAGCGCATCTCCGCGTTCAACGGGACCGAGGCATGGGACGACATCCAGAACCGTGGCGGCATGGGCGGCGGCATGCGGATGATGATGCGCGGTCCCGGCGATGGTCCCGGTGGCCCTGGGGGCCCCGGCGGCAGTCCCCTCACCCCCGAGCAGATCGCGCAGCAGCGCGTGCGGCGCATGAAGATGGAGCTGCAGCGCTGGACCGTGGCGCTCTTCGCGGAGAGCGCGCAACCCTTCACGCACGGCGGCGTCGCCGAGTCGCCGGAGGGCAAGGCCGACATCCTCGAGACGAAGGATGAAGCCGGACGCGCCCTGCGCCTGTTCGTGGATCAGTCCACCCACCTGCCGCTGATGGTGCAGTACATGGAGATCCGCCCGCGCGTCGTGATGCGGGGAGGCCCCGGCGGGCGCCCCGGCGCCGGGGGGCAGCCGCCGTCCGAAGCCGAGATGCGCCAGCGCATGGAGGAGATTCGCAAGCAGGGCCCGCCCCAGCCGTCGCAGTTCGCCATGCACCTCGGCGACTACAAGAAGGTGAACGGCGTGATGCTGCCGCACAGGATCGGCGTCTCCATCGAGGGCCAGCCCAATGAGGAGTGGACGGTCGAGAAGTACAAGGTGAACCCATCCGTGAAGGATTCGGAGTTCGAGAAGCCGAAGGCGTAGGTCTCGACAATGACGAGAGTGATGCTGGCGGTGATGGTGGCGCTCGGCGCGATGGTGTCGAGTGCGTGGGCGCAGACGGCGCCGGTCGGGCCCTCCACGCTGCGCGTGACGGTGAAGGACGCGACCGACCTGGGCCTGCCGCACGCGACGGTGGTCCTCACCGATGCGCAGGGTGTGGAGTACCAGGCGGCGGTGGACCCCCAGGGCGTCGCCACCTTTACGAGCCTGCAGCCGGGCACCTACCAGGTGAAGGCCAGCGCCGAGGGCTTCCGCGAGGTGCTGTGGCAGCTGGAGGTGCGTCGCGGCAACAATGCCGCGTCGGCGACGCTGGCGGTGGCCATCTCCGAGGAGCTGACGGTATCGGAACAGGCTGCCGACAGCCGGCGTGACAACGGCTTCACGCAGGCGCTCACCGCCGACGAAATCGACGCGCTTTCGGACGATCCCGACGAGATGGCCGAGCAGCTGGCCCAGATGGCCGGTCCCGGCGCGCAGATCTTCGTGGACGGCTTCAGCGGCGGGCGCCTGCCGCCGAAGGACCAGATCCAGCAGATCCGTTTCAACTCCAACTCGTTCTCGGCGGAGTACCACGAGGCCGGGATGGTGCGCGTGGAAGTCATCACGCGCCCCGGCGCCGGCGGGTGGCGGGGCCGGGCCAACTTCGGCTTCCGCGACGAGTCGTTGAACTCGCGGAACGCCTTCGCCAGCACGAAGGAGCCCACCCGGCAGCAGCGGTTCAACGTCAGCTTCCAGGGCCCGATCGCGAAGGGGAAGACCGGCATCTCGCTGTCGGTGGAGGGCAACAATGCCTTCGACTCGCGCACCATCCGCGCGCAGGCGCCCGGCAGCGGTACGGTCACCGGCCTGGCCAGGAACACCACCGACGGGTTGAATGCGAACGTCCGGCTGGATCACGCCATCGGGCAGGGCGGGCAGATTCGCGCGGAGTACCAGCGCCGCGGGACGGACCGGGGCAACCTGGGCGTCGGCGACTTCGACCTGTCCGAGCGCAGCTACGACACCACCACCGTGAACGACGTCTTCCGCGTCCGCAATACCCGCGTGCTGGGCACGAAGGTGTTCAGCGAGCTGAAGTTCGAGCTCACGAGCAGCGAGTCCACCACCACGCCGCAGTCCTTCGCTCCGACCGTCCGCGTGAACGACGCCTTCACCTCGGGCGGGGCCGGGCAGATGGGCACGCGCTCGAGCCGCGAGGTCGAGATCGCGCAGAACTTCGATTTCACCATCGGCCGGAAGCACTCGATGCGCGCCGGCGTGCTCTTCGAGGCCGGCTGGTGGAGCAGCGACCAGCGGCAGAACACCAACGGCACGTATGTCTTCACCAGCCTCGAGGCCTACAACGCGGGCCTGCCCGCCACCTACACGCTCCGCGTGGGCGACCCGCTGGTCGAGTACTCGCAGGTCAAGGCGGGCTGGTTCCTGCAGGACGACTTCCGCATCGGGCGGAACCTCTCGGTGAGCCTCGGCGTTCGCCAGGAGTTCCAGACGCAGGTGGACGACGCGTTCAACGTGGCGCCGCGGGCGGCGTTCACCTGGACCGCCAACCGCCGGACGACGATTCGGGGCGGCTACGGGCTCTTCTACGACTGGTACGACTCGAACCTCTACGAGCAGACCATCCGCGTCGACGGTCAGCACCAGCTCGACATCGTCGTGCAGAACCCCGGCTTCCCGGCGGATGCGGGCGGGGGGACCGTGCTGCCCTCGAGCGTCATCCGGTCGTCCTCGCTCACGCAGCCCATCATCCAGCAGGCGTCCATCGGCCTGGAGCGGACGCTGGCGCCGTGGGCGAGCCTGCGGACCGACTACATGTGGACGCGCGGGTCGAACACGCTGCGTTCGGTGAACGTGAACGCGCCCGTCGACGGCGTGCGCCCGGACCCGGCGGCGGGGAACATCTCCGAGATCCAGTCCACGGGCCGGCGCGCGAGCGACCGGCTGACGGTCGGGATCAACGCGCGGCACGAGCGGTTGCGCCTCTTCGGCAACGTGATGTACCAGCTCCAGAGCTCGCGGAACTACGCCGACTCGGCCACCAGCCTCCCGTCCGACAGCACGAACCCGGACGTGGACTGGGGGCCCTCTGCGCAGGACATCCGGCACCGTCTGTTCGTGATGGTCAACGCGCCCGTGTGGAAGGGCATCCGGGCCGGCTTCAACATGCAGGTGTCGTCCGCCGCACCCTATACCATCACCACCGGGCGCGATGACAACGGCGACACGGTCTTCAACGATCGGCCGGCCGGCGCCGGGAGGAACAGCGAGCGTGGGGCGGGGATGGTGAACGCCAGCCTGCGGCTGAGCAGGGCGATCGGCTTCGGCGGCCCGTCGGGGGGCGGCCCCGGTATGCCCCCGCCGGTGCCTCCCCCGGGAGGCGGCGGCGCGATGAACCAGCGCGGCCCCGGCGGGGGGGGCGGCGGTGGGCCGCAGATGATGATCATGGAAGCGACCAACGCCCGCTACCGGCTCGAGCTCTACGCGCAGATCTCGAACCTGTTCAACAACGTGAACTACAACACCTTCATCGGGAACGTGCTCTCGCCCTTCTTCGGCCAGCCCACCTCCGCCGGCCCCGCGCGCCGCGTGGAGGTCGGCATGTCGCTGGGCTTCTGAGTTGCCATCGATGCATCCGCTGGCGTCGTTCGATGGGTAGCGCCCCTGCCGTCCTCGTCATCGGCGGCGGCGTCATCGGTGCGACCGCGGCGTGGGAGCTGGCCAGCGCCGGCGCCCGTGTCCGCCTCTTCGACGCGAGGCGCCCCGGCGACGGCGCCACCCGGGCGTCGGCCGGGGTCCTGGCGCCGTACCTCGAGGGCCACGCGGCCTCGCCGCTGCGCGAGCTCGGGCGTGAGAGCCTGGACCTCTACGACGCGTTCGTCGCCCGGCTCTCCGCCGACAGCGACCGCGCCATCGTGTACCGGCGCGACGGGTCCCTCGAGGTCGCGCTCACGATGGCGGAGGCCGAGCGGCTGAGCGCCGCGTCCGCGGTGCTGTGGCGCGACGGCGTCGAGGCGCGGTGGGTGCCCGGCGCCGTGATTCCCGACATCGAGCCGAACGCCGCGCCCGACGCGCCCGGCGCCCTGCTCATCCCCATGCACGGCCACGTCGGCGTGACCTCACTGACCGCCGCTGCCGTGGCCGGCCTGCGGCAGCACGGCGGGGAGGTCGTGGAGGCCAGCGGCGCCATCGAGGTGAGCCGGGTGCCCGGCGGCGGCGTGCGCGTCCGCTCGGATGCTGCCACGTGGGAAGCGGACCTGGCGGTGCTGGCCGCGGGCAGCTGGTCGTCCCGCATCACGGTGGAGGCCGCGGATCCGGTGCCGGTACGACCCATTCGCGGGCAGCTGCTGCAGCTGGCCGCCGCGCCAGGCACGGTGAGTCACATCGTGTGGGGCACGGCCGGCTACCTGGTGCCCTGGCCGGACGGCTCCGTCCTCGTGGGCGCCACGGTTGAGGACGTGGGTTTCGACGAGAGCGCCACGGACGAGGCGCGCCTCGAGTTGCTCGAGATGGCGGCGGCGCTCGTGCCCGCGCTGAAGCACGCCACCCTGGCGGACGTGCGTGTCGGCCTCCGCCCGAGAGGCCCCGACGACCTGCCCATCGTCGGCCGATCCGCGGCCGTCCCAGGGCTCGTCTACGCGACCGCGCACTATCGCAGCGGCGTCCTGCTGGCACCGCTCACGGCACAACTGGTGCGGCGGCTCGTCTTCGACCCATCGGCCGCGACCATCCCCGCGCTCGACCCGGCCAGGTGTGGAACGCTCTGACGAGGGTGCCGGGGCTCGGGGGTTCGGGGTTCGGTGGCGCCGCGGGTCGTGCACTCCGCCTGGTGCCACCTCCGCCGGCCTCGCCGGAGTATCATCGCCTCGTCCTCGACCAGGCCTTCGCGCGCGACGATGACGAGGCGCGCGGCCGGCGGCAGCAGGCGCTGCCGCGGCTCGAAGAGCTGGGGGCGAGACTCGACGAGATCCGGGAGCAGCAGCCCACATGGCCACGATGACCGCCGCCGAAATCGACCAGCAGATCGCCGTTCTCGAGGGGTGGACACGGGCCGGCGAGGCGATTCGCAAGCAGTACACCTTCCAGGACTTTCCCGAGGCCGTGCTGTTCGTCAGCGCGCTGGTGCCTTCGGCCGAAGCCGCCGACCATCACCCGGACATCGAGATTCACGACACGCGCGTCACGCTTACCTACACCACGCACTCCGAGGGCGGCGTGACGGCGAAGGACCTCGAGGGCGCCCGCGCAGCGGACGACATCGCGGCACAAGTACCGCACCTCAGCGAGTTCGGGGACGGATAGGGCCGGCCGTGGGGTGGGCCAGCCTGCGGCGGGTAGGCCCTGGGAGGCGGGCCCTGGCCCGTGGGCCTGCCGGTGGGCGGCCTGTCGGCCCGTGGGCGCTCGTCGCTGAGGCGACTCGCCTGGGAGTCCCACCGAGCGGAGCGAGACCCACGCCGCGAAGCGGCGCCCCTGCCGAGCCGGAGCGAGGCCTACGCGCCGAAGGCGCGCCCTTACCGAGCGAAGCGAGGCCCACGGTGCGCAAGCACCGCCCGACCGAAGCGAGGCCTACTTGAAGCTCAAGAAGCTCTACAGCTCGCGTGAAGTGGCCGCCATGACCGGGCTCACGGCCCGGCAGCTCCAGTGGTGGGACACGCGGGGTGTCTTCGCGCCCGCGATTCCGTCGCGCCGCACCGAGCGCGGCGGGTTCACCGAGCGGCGCTACACGCCCATCGAGCTGCTGGAGCTGATGGTGCTCGCCGACCTGCGGCGGCGCGGCTTCTCGGTGCCGCGGCTGCGGCGCCTGCTCACGGTCCTGCGGACACGGTTCAAGGTCCGCCTCTACGAGGCCATCGAGGGCGGCGGTCCGCTCACGCTCTTCATCGACGGCGACAAGATCTACGCACGCACCGCGTCGGGCGACCTCTTCAACGTGCTCGAGCAACCGCGCCAGCCGCTCCTGATGCTCGGTGAGAACGTCCGCCTGAGAGAGCTGACGGTCCGCGAGTCGCCGTCCAGGAGGCGGAAGAAGGGCCACGGTCTGTAACGTTTGCGCTCCTGCCGGATAGATCCGGTATGGACGCACGAACCCGGGCGCTCGAGCCGGGCACCCTCACCGTCAACCGGGAGGACGCTACGCCGCAGCCGGTGATCGACTTCGACGGCCTCTATCGAGCCCATGCCGCGGACGTCCACCGCTTCGCGCTGTTCCTGTGCGGCCGTCCGGACATCGCCGACGACCTCGTCTCCGAGACGTTCATCCGGCTGTGGCACGCGCGTGAGCGGGTGGATCTCACGACCGTTCGCGCGTACCTCTTCGCCATCACGCGCAACCTGCACCTCCAACAGCAGCGCCACCGTGGCCGCGGCGCGCAGTTGGACCAGCAGATCGCCGACGCCGGCCCGGACCCCGAGCAGAAGGTTGGGGCGCGCGACCAGCTGCGCGCCGTGCTCGCCGCCCTTCAACGGCTGCCCGAGGTGGACCGCGCGGCACTGCTGATGCGGGCGGACGACGAGCTGTCGTACGCCGAGATCGGCGCGGCGCTCGGGATTCCCGAGGTCTCGGCACGGGTGAAGGTGTACCGGGCACGCCTTGCTCTGGCGCAGATGGTGCCGGCGTCGGCGCCCGCGCCGAAGGAGACGATCTGATGGAAGTCACACGCGACGTGGTCACGGACCTGCTGCCGCTCTACCTCAGCGGCGAGGTGAGCACCGACACGAAGGCGCTGGTCGAGGCCTACCTGCGGATGGATCCCGAGCTGGCTCGCGCGGTGGCGGCGGCGAGGGCGCTGGAACTCCCCCCGACGCCGGCGCCGGCCACGACCGACGAAAAGGCGGCCCTGGATCGGACGCGCGAGCTGCTGAAATCGCGGTCGTCCACGCTGGCGATGGCGATCCTGTTCACCGCGCTGCCGTTTGCCTTCGCGTTCGACGCCACCGGTATCACGTTCCTGGTGATCCGCGACGCGCCGGCCGTCGGGTGGGCCTGGCTCTTCACGGGCACCGCGTGCTGGGCGTGGCACGCCCATCTCCGCCGCCGCCTGCGCGTCTCGGGACTGTGAACCGCCGCGGTCGGCATACGATGCATGTGTGGGCCAGCAAGCGGCGGATGAGGGCGAGAGGCGGGACGGTGGCGCGGGGACCAGGGACGGCGTCGCCGCGTCGTACCGCGCGCGCCTGGCTGCGCGCGCCGGGGTCGTGGCTGCACACGAGCGCCGTCATGCGCAGCTGGCATGGTGGAGATTCGGCATCGCGGCGACAGCGGTTGGCCTGCTCGCGTGGCTCGGCCGCCCCGGCTTGCCCTGGCTGATCATCCCGGGGCTCGCGTTCGTCGGCGTGGCCATCCGGCACGCCCTCGTGCTGAACGCGCGCGACCGCGCCGCGCGGGCCGTCACCTTCTACGAGCGCGGGCTGCGGCGCCTGGACGATACCTGGCCCGGCACGGGCGAGACCGGCGAGCGCTTCCGCTCCGAGCACCATCCCTACGCCGACGATCTCGACCTGTTCGGCCGCGGGAGCCTCTTCGAGCTGCTCTCCTCCCCGCGCACAGCGGCGGGTGAAGCCACGCTGGCCTCCTGGCTGCTCGCGCCCGCGCTCCCTGCCGTCGTCCACCAACGCCAGGACGCTGTGAGGGAGCTGCAGCCGAAGCTGGATCTCCGCGAGGGCCTGTTCGTGTTCGGCCCAGACGTGCGCGCCGTCGTGGATACCGCGGCACTGCGCACGTGGGCGCAGTCGCCGACGAGGATGATCGCCGCGTGGCCGCGGTACGTCCTGCCCGTCCTTGCGGCCCTGACCACCACACACGTCGGCTGGTGGATCTGGGCGGCCGAGCCTCCCCGCTGGCTTGGCGTCCTCCTCGTCGTGCAGGCGGCGGTCGGCTGGTGGTATCGCAGCGCCGTGCGCGAGGTATCCGATCGGGTGGAGCGCCGGGCGCAGGAGCTCGGCGTGCTGCGGGATCTGCTGGCGCTCATCGAGCGGGAGCCCGCGACGGGCAGCCGCCTGAAGGCGCTCGCGCGCGAACTGACGGCCACGGGCTACGTCCCCTCCGCCGAGATCGCCCGGCTGGTGCGGCTGGCCGACATCCTGAACACCAGGCAGAACCAGTTCTTCGTGCCCGTGGCCGCGCTGTTGCTACTGGGGACGCAGACCGCGATGGCCATCGACCGCTGGCGGGCGCGTTGTGGGTCCCACGTGCCGCGATGGCTCGAGATCGCGGGTGAATACGAAGCGCTCGCGGCGCTCGCGGGCTATGCGGCCGAGCATCCGGACGACCCGTTCCCCGAGATCGGCGATGAAGGCCCCTATCTCGAGGCCGATGACCTCTCGCATCCCCTGATCCCGGCAGCACGGGCGGTCCCGAACGGCATCCACCTGGGCGGCGACGGACCGCGCGTGCTGCTCGTCAGCGGGTCGAACATGTCGGGCAAGAGCACCTGGCTTCGAACCGTCGGCATCAACGTCGTCCTCGCGCAGGCCGGCGCGCCCGTGCGTGCGCGGCGCATGCGGCTGTCAGCACTCCACGCCGGCGCGACACTCCGTATCCAGGACTCGTTGCAGGCCGGGCAGTCGCGCTTCTTCGCCGAAATCACGCGCCTCAGCGAGATCGTCGCGATGGCGCGCCGCCACGCGGCCAATCCCGAGGCGCCCCCTGTGCTGTTCCTGCTGGACGAGGTGCTGGCCGGCACGAACTCGCACGACCGCCGGGTCGGCGCCGAAGCCATCGTGCGCGGCCTGGTGGACCTGGGCGCCATCGGGCTCGTCACGACGCACGACCTCGCGCTCACCGGGGTGGTTGCCGGGCTGGGCGGCCGGGCCGCGAACGTGCACTTCGAGGATTGCTTCGAAGACGGCGTCCTGCACTTCGACTACCGGCTGCGCGACGGTGTGGTGCAGACGAGCAATGCGCTGGCGCTGATGCGCTCGGTCGGGCTCGACGTCGGCGAGGCCTGACGCCCCTATTCCGGGGCCAGCCCCGTGGCGCGCTCGAGCGCCTCGATGCGCTGGAGGTGGTGCGCGAGGATGCGATCGGTGTCGTCGCTCCGGGTTCGCCATTCCGCGCGGAACTCGCCCAGGTCCCGCTCGATTCGTTCCAGCGTGCCCCCATATCCTTCGGCAGCCACGCTCACCAGATCGCGGAGCTCCTCCGTGTGCACCTGCAGGCGGGCACCCAGGCGCCCTTCCGCTTCGGCCAGCTGGGTCTGGACCCTGTTCGTCAGCCGCTGGTCCAGGCGCTCTTCGGCGTCCGCGAGCTGGGTCCGGACCCGATCCGCGAGGCGCTGGTCCAGGCGTTCTTCGGCCTCGGCCAGCTGGATTCTGAATCGATCCCCCAGGCGCTGCTCGAGTTCCTGCCCGAGCGTCCTGATCTGGTCCGCGTTCTGGCGGCCCAGCCGTTCGGACAGCCGCGCCTCCAGCCGTTCGGACAGCCGCGTCTCGAGCCGTTCGGACAGCCGCGTCTCGAGCCCGTCGGACAGCGTCTCGAACCGTTCGGACAGCCGCGCCTCCAGCCGTTCGGACAGCCGCGTCTCGAGCCGTTCGGACAGCGTCTCGAGCCGTTCGGACAGCCGCACCTCGAGCCGGTCGAACAATCGTGTCTCGAGCCGTTCGGACAGCCGCGTCTCGAGCCGTTCCGAGAGCCGCGCCTCGGTGGCCAGCAGCTGCCCGCGCAAGTCCTCCGAGAAGGCCTGGCGAAACCGCTCGAGCGCCTCCTGCATCTCCATCGCCCAGTCGCCGGCCATCGTAGCATCGTCCTCCGCACACTGGTCGATGCGAATCGCGGACCGCCACGGAATAGGGCTGTAACCCAAGGCTTTCGTGGACGTGGCCTCGCGTGCGTCGCAGGTTCTGCGAACCCACGCGACGGGTGGGTGTGCAGGTGTTGCGCCGTGGCGTACGGCTAGAATGCCCAGGGTGCCGAACCGCCCCGCTGCCACCTCCGCCCCGATCCTCGACCTCCGGCACGCCAGCCTCGTGCGCGAGCACGCGCGCGTGCTCCACGACCTGAACCTGGCCATCCACCACGGCGAGCACGTGGCCATCGTCGGCCCCAACGGGGCGGGCAAGTCCTCGCTCATCAGGTTGCTGACGCTGGAGGCTTACCCGGTGGCGACCGCGAACGACGAGCCACCGCTGAGGCTCTTCGGCCGCGTGCGGTGGGACGCCACCGCGCTTCGCGCGCGGATGGGGGTGGTGTCCGCGGACGTCCACGAGCGCTTCACCGGCGGCCCGTGGGTGTCACAGGTGCCGGCCATCGAGGTCGTGCTCTCGGGCTTCTTCGCCAGTCGGGGCGTGTTCGATCACCACGAGGTGACCGAGCAGATGCGGGAGCAGGCGCGGGCGGCGCTGGCGCGCGTGGGCGCGCTGCACCTGGCGGCCTCCCGGCTCGATCGCCTGTCCACCGGCGAGGCACGGCGCGTGCTGATTGCCCGCGCGCTCGTGCGCACGCCGGATCTCCTGGTGCTGGACGAGCCCACCACGGGGCTGGACATCGTCGCGCGCCATCGCTTCATGGAGCACGTGCGCCAGGTGGCGCACGAAGGGACGACGATTCTCCTGGTGACGCAGCACGTGGACGAGATCATCCCGGAGATTGGGCGGGTCATCGTATTGAAAGAGGGCCGGATCATCGATGACGGCCCGACGGCGCGGGTGCTCCTGGGGCCCGCGCTGCCCGAGGCGTTTGGCGGGCCCGTCCGCGTGGCGTGCGAAGAGGGCTACTACTACGTCCGGCCGGGCCCACTGCGCCCGGCGTCCGCACATCCGGCATAGTGCTTGCTTCGGCAGGTCCCGGCGCGGGTCCGTCGTCCCCACCGGCGGACAGACTGCGCATCGCGACGGCGAGGGTGCCCTCGCGACAGCACACACCTCGGGAGTCACTCGTCATGTCACTCGTCACCAAGGCGCCGCTCGTGGCGCTGGCTGCCCTGCTTTCCTTCACCCCCACCGCGGCCCACGCCCAGGACGGGCGATTTCGTGCCTCGTTCGGCGCGGCGGCCGCCGCCATTTCCGGCGATGCCGACCTGGCCCTCAACGGCTCGTTCGGCTACCGCTTTTCCGAGCGCGTCTGGTTCGAAGCCGATGTCACCGGCCTCGATTCTCCCGCCGATCGCTTCCGGATTCTCCCCGCTGAGCTGCCCGGCGGCGCGCAGTTCTCCGCGCGTGTCGGCAACGTGATGGCGCGCGGCTCGCAGCTGTTCCGCGGCCCCGGGCGCACGTCCTTCCCCGGCCCCGCGCAGGTGTCGAGCCTGGCGCCCTCGAGGGAGGAGGGGAGCACGCTCATCGGGACGCTTGGCCTGCGGTACGAGCTGCCCGTAGAAGGGGATCGCTTCCGGCCCTGGGTGGCAGGTGGGCTCGGCCTCGCGCGGACGGAGGAGGCGTTCACCTGGGATCCGCTGTGGCTTCCCCGCGAGCCCATCACCGAGAAGGTGACGCACACGGGCTTTGCCGCCAGCGCCGGGCTGGGTGCCAGCGTGCGGATCTTCAGGCAGGTGTCGCTCGACGCGGACGCCCGTTACTTCCGGCTGTCGCGCGAGCGGAACCTGTTGCGCCTCGGCGGCGGAGTGAGCGTGCGCTTCTGAGCGTGTCGGCGTCGGACCATCCGTCGCATCAGGCCTCGTGCCTTGGCCTCTCCTGCAGACGGGCGGACGAGTCTATACTGTCGCCCTGCCCGGAGGCCCCCTATGCGCACGGTCCTGCTGGTGTCGGTTCTGGTTCTCGGCGCGCCGGTCCTGCCTCACGCAGGCCAGGCCCAGTCGAAGCGGCCCGCCGGCTTCGACGATGTCCTGCAGGTGAAGGTGGTGGCGAGCCCCGTGCTGTCCCCTGACGGCACGAAGGTTCTCTACACCGTCCGTGGCTGGGAGCCGGCTTCCGAGCGCGAGAAGGACCGGCTCGAGGCGCGCACGCGCGTCTGGATGGTGCCGGCCGACGGCTCGGCGCCCGCGAGGCAGGTCACCCACGGGGAGCGGGGCGACACGCAGCCCCAGTGGTCGCCGGACGGCCGGTACATCAGTTTCGTGTCGGCCCGTGGCACGGCCAGCGGCGAGAACGGTGCGCCGAAGGCGCAGATCTACGTCATGCGCGCCGATGGCGGCGAAGGGCAGAAGCTCACAGATGCGAAGGAGGGCGTGACGTCGTATGCATGGTCGCCGGACTCCACGCGCATTGCGTACCTGACGCTGGATCCTCGGACCGAGGACGAGGAGGCCGCGTTCAAGCGGCGTGACGACGAGCGCGTGTTCGAGGGCGATTTCCGATACACCCACGCGTGGGTCATCGATGTCGGTACGGGGGGCACGGGTGGCGAGCGGCCCTCGGCCCGGCGACTGACCCGGGGCACGGAATACACGCTGAGCGGCCTCCCCTCCTGGGCGCCCGACGGCAAGCGGTTCGTGATTGGCGCGGGTGCGACGCCGATGCTCCGCGACAACCGCCGCGACGTCTACATCGTGGACGTGGAGGCCGCGACCGCCGAGCGGATCAGCACGAACTTCGGCAGCGACGGGGCCCCGCGCTGGTCGCCGGACGGCACGACCATCGCCTGGACGTCGCAGCCCTACAGCGGGCCGCCGGTGGCCGACGGCACGGCGCCCTCGGTGATCACGCAGTCGCGGCTGATGCTCTACAACGTGGCGGCGAAGACCGTTCGCGACGTGTCGTCGCCGTCGTTCGATACCGACGCGGGCGCGCCGCAGTGGACCGCCGAGGGCAATCGCGTGGTCTTCCTGGCCGGCCGGCGCGCCTATACGGAAGCCTTCGCCTACGACCTCACGGCTGGCCGCTACACGCAACTCAGCTCGCGGCGCACCCTGCAGGCGTCCTCGCACAGCAAGGATGGCCGCGCCATCGTCGTCGCGATGGACGCGCCGGATGCCGCGACGGAGATCTACGCCACGGATCCGCGCTTCTCCGAGTTCCGGAAGCTGACCGACACCAACCCGCAGATTCGCGAGCTCTTGCTGGGCGAAACCGAGGTGGTCACCTGGAAGAGCACGGACGGCGTCGAGGTGGAGGGCGTGCTGCTCAAGCC
Organism: Acidobacteriota bacterium; assembly: GCA_963169195.1. GTDB lineage: Bacteria > Acidobacteriota > Vicinamibacteria > Vicinamibacterales > UBA2999 > VFZN01. Next base: position 15,347 of record CAUJDN010000112.1, read on the forward strand.
CGTGGGATACGAGGCCGGCAGGCGGTATCCGATGCTGGTGGTCGCGCACGGCGGGCCGGCGGGCGCGTTCGTGAACAACAACCGCCTCGGCGGGCTCGAGGGCGGCCAGGTCTGGGCCGGCAGGGGCTGGGCGGTGTTCTACCCGAACCCGCGCGGCAGCACGAACTACGGCGAGCAGTTCCTGCGGGCCAACATTGACGACTGGGGTGGCGGCGACTACCGCGACATTCTGTCGGGCGTGGACGCGCTGGTCGCGCGCGGCATCGCCGACCCGGACCGGCTGGCACACATCGGCTGGAGCTACGGCGGCTACATGACGGCGTGGGTGATCACGCAGACCACGCGCTTCAAGGCCGCGATGGTGGGCGCGGGGCTCACGAACATGTGGAGCATGTACGGGACCAACGACATCCCCAGCACACTCATCGCCTACTTCAGCGGTCATCCGAACGAGCGGACGCTGCCGCTCTACCTGGCCAAGTCCGCGATGTCACACGTGGACAAGGTGACGACGCCGACGCTCATCCTTCACGGCGGTAGCGATGAGCGCGTGCCGATCGGGCAGGCGCAGGAGCTGTACCGCGCGCTGAAGGATCGCGGCAAGGCCACCGAGCTGGTGTTCTACCCGCGCGAGGGGCACGGCATCCAGGAGTACTATCACCAGAAGGATCGGCTGAACCGCATCTACGACTGGGTGGCGAAGTACACACCGGGTGGCGCGGGGACGGCGAGGTAGGGCCTGCTTCGCCGGTGGGCGCGGCGGGGTGGGCCGGGTTTGCCGGTGGGCCGTGCATGCGCGCGGTGGGCCGCGGGTGGCCCGGCTTCGCCGGTAGGCCTCGCGGCGCGCGGTGGGCACGAACTTCGTGGCAGGGGGGGAGCACCACGGCGCGCAGGCGTCGCCGACCCGCGCTGTGCACACGCGGGCCCACCGAGTCGGAAGACCCGCGAGGCCCACGCCGCCGCAGGCGGCGCCCGCTACCGCTTCGGCACGATCGGAAGCACTCGCTCGAGGTTCTCGTCGGGGCGTGGGATGACGTGCACGCCCACCAGTTCGCCGACCTTGCGGGCGGCGGCGGCGCCGGCATCGGTCGCCGCTTTGACCGATCCCACGTCGCCGCGCACGATCGCGGTGACCAGGCCCGCGTCCACCTTCTGCCAGCCGACGAAGATCACGTTGGCCGTCTTCACCATCGCGTCGGCAGCCTCGATCATGCCGACGAGGCCCCGTGTCTCCACCATCCCGAGCGCCTCGCCGTAGTCGTTGTCAGCCACGCGGGACATTCTACCTGCTCCCCGCTCCGTCCGGCGGGGCCGCCCATCCACACGCCGATCCGATGGCCGTGGCGCCACGCCCCGGGCGCGCGGTGGCCGTCCGGGCGCAGCGGCTCGTCCTGCGGGCGACGGTCGATCTGGCCGGGCGTGTGGCGACGTGGGGCGAGGTGGTGCGGGCCTTGGCTGCGGTCCGGACGCGTGCCAGAATCCTCCCGGCATGGCATCGGTACGGTCCTTGTCGGCGTGCCTGCTGGCGGCGGTGGGCCTGTCGCTCGCCGGCGGCTGCGGTTCGGCGGACCGGCAGGGCAAGTCGCCAACCGGCCCCACGGCGAACACCCCGGCGCCCCTGCCGGGCACGTCGCCCTGCACCGCGCGTCCCAATCCCGCTCCCGGGCCGGTCACCGATCCGAACGGCCCGCTGTTCCACCAGGTCGTCATCGCCCGGACACTCGACGGTCTCGAGCTTCTGGAGCCGACCATCGTCCAGCCCTCGGCCTCGGTGCCCGACGGCGTCCGTGCCGCCGATGGACGCGTGCTCGTGTACTACGTGAACGGTGCGCGGCACGGCCTCTGGGTCGGTGCCGCCACGGCCACGGCGCTCGTCCCGATTGGTCCGGTGACGATCGACGAGGTGCCGGATCCGCTCGGCATCGTGGACCCCGACGCCTATCGCGTGGGCGATCGCATCCGGCTGGCGTACCTCGCCGCCATCCCTTCCACCGGCGAGCGGGCCGTCTGCCTCGCCGAATCGGACGATGGCGTGGCGTTCCGCTCGCTGGGGATGGCCGTAGACCTCACGGCGGCCGGCCTGGTCACGGATCCTTCGGTCGCCCGGCTCCGGGACGGTTCGTGGCTGATGGCGCTCTCGGCCGGGCAGACGACCCGGCTGGCGCGATCGGCCGACGGGATCGCGTTCGCGCTCGGCGAGACGCTCGCCGTCGGAGGCGTCCCCGAGCTCGCGGTCCTCGGCGATGGCGCCGTGCGCCTCTACGTCTGCGCGGGCGGCATCGTCGCCTTCCGATCGACCGACACGCAGTCGTGGCAGCGGGAGCAGACCGTCGTGACGCGCGGGCCGAACGGGTCGAGCCTCGTGTGCGACCCGAGCCGGGTGGCGGGGACCGATCTGTTCGTCTTCAAGACGGGCATGTAGCCCTGGCGGCTGCGGGAGCCGTGTTGCAGCTCGCGCGGTACGCGGGCGAGGTGCGGTCTGTGCAATACTGGCGGCCCGCACGAGGGAGGGCTTATGCACCTGAGTCGTCGTGACTGGTCTGCGCTGGTGGTGGCCGGGCTCGTCGCCGGGCCGCTTCGAGGGGCCCGCGACTGCGCATCCGCCGCCGGGGCGCCTGGCGATCCGGATGACTCGCAGGCGGGTGGCTGGCGGATGCTCTTCGACGGCGCATCCACGGCCGCGTGGCGCGGATTCAGGTCCGAGGCGATGCCGGCCGGCTGGCGCGTCGCCGCCGGCGTGCTCGTCAAGGACGGCGAAGTTCCCGACCTCGTCTCGCGCGAGCAGTTCGGTGACTTCGATCTCGAGATCGAGTGGCGCATCGGCGTCGCGGGCAACAGCGGCATCTTCTACCGCGGCACCGAGGAGTACGATCACATCTACTGGAGCGCGCCCGAATACCAGCTCCTGGACGATGAGAAGGGGGCGGACAACAAGACACGGATGACGTGCGCAGGCGCCTGCTACGCGCTCTATCCCTCACCCGCGGGCCATCTGAAGCCTGCCGGCGAGTGGAACCTGACGCGGATCGTCGCGCGCGGGTCGCACGTGGAGCACTGGCTGAACGGCGTGGAGCTCCTGGCGTTCGAGCAGGGGAGCGCGGACTGGGATGCCCGGGTGGCGGCGAGCAAGTTCAGCGACTGGCCGAACTTCGGCAGGTCGCGGCGCGGTCACCTGGCGATCCAGGGCGACCATGCCGGGGAGCTGGCGTTTCGCGTCATCCGGATCCGCGAGCTGGCCTGACACGGGTGGCGCCGGGGGCGTGCGCGCATGATCAAGGCGAGACTGGCCGGGATGATGTTCCTCCAGTACTTCATCTGGGGGGCATGGTTCGTCACGATGGGCACCTATCTGGGTCAGACGCTGGGATTCTCCGGCGCGCAGGTGGGGCTGGCCTACGGCGCGACGGCGATCGCCGCGCTCGTGTCGCCGTTCTTCCTCGGCATCGTGGCGGACCGCTTTTTCCCTTCGGAGAAGCTGCTGGCGGCGCTGCACCTGACAGGCGCCGTGTCGATGTGGGCGGTGTCACGACAGCAGGAGTGGGCCGACTTCTATCCGCTGCTCGTCGTGTACGCACTCTGCTACATGCCCACGCTGTCGCTGACCAATGCGGTGGCGTTTCATCACGTGAAGGATGCCGCCCGCGAGTTCCCGGTGATCCGCGTCCTCGGCACGCTCGGATGGATTGCCGCCGGCGTGCTGGTGGGCAAGGTGCTCGAGGCCGATGCGCGGGCCGTACCGATGCAGTTGGCCGCCGGGGCCTCCGCCGTGATGGGCGTCTATGCCCTGACGCTGCCGCATACGCCTCCCCGTGCCGCCGGCGCAAGCGTCTCGCTGCGCGACGTGCTGGGCCTCGACGCGCTGCGCCTGCTGCGCGACCCGGCGTTCGCGGTGTTCGTCGCCGGATCGTTCCTGCTGTGCATCCCGCTGCAGTTCTACTACGCGTTCACGAACCCGTTCCTCAACGAGATCGGCGTCCCGCAGGCGGCGTTCATCCAGACCTTCGGCCAGATGAGCGAGATCGGGTTCATGCTGGTGCTGCCCGTCCTGCTGGTGCGGCTCGGGATCAAGCGCATCATGCTCATCGGCATGGCGGCATGGGCGCTCCGATATGTGGCGTTCGCCTTCGGGGACCCGGCCGCGGGCATGTGGCTGCTCTATGCCGGCATCCTGCTGCACGGCGTCTGCTACGACTTCTTCTTCGTCGCGGGGCAGATCTACACCGACGAGCGGGCCGGCGAGCGCGTGCGCGCGGCCGCGCAGGGGCTGCTGAACTTCGTGACCAACGGGGTGGGCTACTTCATCGGGGCATTCGTGTCGGGGCGCGTGGTGGACGCGTACGCGCTGGCGGGTGGCGGGCACGACTGGCGGGGTGTCTGGCTGGTGCCGGCAGCGGGCGCGGCCGTGATTCTCTTCGTCTTTGCGGTGTCGTTCCGGCCACGGGCAGTCCCCGCGCTCGCGACGCCTACACACCCGGGTAGCTGACGCCCAGCTTCTTCAGCGCCTCGTCCGGGCAGCCGTTCCACTCGGCCTCGTAGCGGTTGCCCATGTACTGCAGGTCCGCCATCCCCATCTTCGTCGTCCAGAAGCCCGTGGCCGTGAGATCCCGGAAGCTGGCGAAGAACGCGCGGCCGTGCGAGAGGGCGGGTAGCGCGGGTGTCTCGTCGGGCCCGGTCTCCAGGCTGCTGGCGGGTGCTGGTGGCGGTATCGAGATGTCATCGAGCAGCGCTGTGCGCTCGGCATCCGCGCACGCGACGAACGTCTTGTCGAAGCGTCGCTGGCACTCGAGATCGATCCAGGCGAGGCCGCCGCGCATCGCGGTCTGGCGCGGCGTGTCCTCGGCGCCGCGGGGCTCGTCGCTCAAGATGAAGTCCATGAACTCGGGTACGCCGGCGTCGGTGGCGCTTCCCGATCGCTCGTCGCGCGGGATGATGAGGTCCACCAGCACGCGCACGGTCTCCCACTCGTGCGCGGTGAAGAACTTCGGCTGATACGGCGCTGCGGGCTGTGCAGCCACACGGGCCGCCCGCGCCAGGTCCCTCGCGGACGCCACCTCGTCGCCCGTCCAGACGAATCCGGCGGCCAGCGAGGCCGCGCCGATCCGTTGCAGAATCTGCCGACGGTTCAACAGGGGACTGTCCCCCTTTACATTTGTCACAGGGACTGTCCCCATTAGATCCTGCCTGCCTTACGCTCATCGACGATGTAGGCGCCGGTCCGCATGGCGAGTGCCAGGATCGTCCAGGTGACGTTCTTGTCCGCGTTAGTGACGAACGGGCCGCCGTCCGCCACGAACAGGTTCTTCACATCGTGCGCCTGGCACTGCCCGTTCAGGACCGAGGTACTCGGCGAGCGGCCCATGCGCGTGACCCCCACCTCGTGGATGATGCGCCCGCCCGGCAGGATGCCGTAGCCAGCCTCGCGCGACGGCACCGGCGTCAGCGGCGTCCCGCCCATCTCGTCGATCAGCGCGCGGAAGGTCTGCTGCATGTGCCGCACCTGGTTGATCTCGTGATCGGTCCACTTGAAGTGGAACCTGAGCACCGGGATTCCCCAACGGTCGACGACCGTCGGATCGAGCTCGCAATAGCTGCCCTCGTTCGGGATCATCTCCCCGCGGCCCGAGAAGCTGACCCTCGCGCCGTAGAGACGCCGATAGTCCTCCTTCAGCGCCTTCCCGTACCCGGCCGGCGCGATCCGACGACCGTCCGCGCCCACTCCGGTGAACCGATGCAGATCCGCGAGGAATCCGGCGCTCGGCATGTGACGCCCGCCGCCGATCTCGATGTGATACCCGCGGGGGAAGTCCAGCCTCCGGTTGTCGAGCCACCACGGCATGTAGAGGTGCATGCCGCTGGTGCCGTCCTCGTTGTGCGGCACGCCGTTCATCAGCTTCGGGATGAAGCCGGCCACCGTCACGCCGGTGGTGTCGGTGAGGTAGCGGCCCACCGTGCCGCTCGAGTTCGCCAGCCCCTTGGGGAACCGGGACGACCGCGAGTTGAGAAGCAGGCGCGCGGACTCGCACGCGCTGGCCGCCAGGACGACGATGCGGGCACGGACATGGTTCTCGCGTCCCGTCGTGGTGTCGATGTAGGCGACGCCGGAGGCCAGTCCGGTCTCGTCCGTGGTCACCTCGCGTGCCATGGCTCGCGTGACCATCGTGAGCCGTCCCGTGGCGAGCGCGGGCGGCAGCAGCACCGAGGGCGACGAGAAGTTCGCGTGGATCGCGCACCCGCGCCCGCAGTGGCCGCAGTAGTGGCAGGCCTTCCGGCCGTTGTGCGGGCGCGTGAGGATGGACTTGCGCGACGGGATGCAGGTGATGCCCAGCGTGTCGGCTGCCTGCTTGATGAGCAGCTCGTAGCAGCGTGGACGGGGCGGCGGGAGGAAGATGCCGTCAGGCTCGTTGGGAAGGCCCTCGACCGATCCGAAGATGCCGATCAGCCTGTCCACTTCGTCGTAGTACGGCTTGAGGTCGTCGTAGCTGATGGGCCAGTCGTCGCCCAGGCCATCGAGGCTCCGCCGGCGGAAGTCGTCCGGGCCGAAGCGCAGCGAGATGCGGCCCCAGTGATTGGTGCGCCCGCCGACCATCCGCGTCCGGAACCAGTCGAACCGCGAATCCGGGCCGGTCGTGTACGGTTCGCCGTCGAGCGTCCAGCCGCCCCACCCCGCGTCGAACTCGCCGAACTGCCGCGTGGGAATCGCGGCGCCACGATGCGGGCCGTCGTAGGACCACGCGAACATCTTCGAGTCGCGCGCGGTATCGAACGGCGCGCCCGCCTCGAGCATCACCACGTCGGCGCCCGCCTCGGTGAGCACCTTCGCCGCCATGCCCCCTCCGGCGCCAGACCCCACGACACAGACGTCGAAGGTGTGCCGGCTGCGGATGACCTGCATGGCGTGCCCACTCTACTCACGCGGCGGGTGAGGGGTCAAACGCGAAACCGGACCCGCGTTTCGCGCGCAACTCGGCATTGCGATGGGCGCGGCGGCACGGATAGACTTCGACCGTGTTCAGACTGGAGGCCGAACGATGCCGACCCGGACGCGGGACGCGTGGAGTGTGCTCGCCTACACCATCGGCGACGACAAGGGTGGCTTCCATGCGATTGATGAATCCACGGAGAAGGACGTCGCGGCCATCTGCCGGGCAGCGGATCTGGGTCGTGTAAGGGTCGCGATCCAACTCGATCTCAAGCGTCATCCCGGCGTCTATCGTGCAACGCTCGCGCCGCGCCCGCGACCGTCAAGGCGCGAGGGGCGACGGCGCCGGGTTACACGACGCATCGTCCGAAGGCGCCGCGCGTTCCACGAGGTCGACCCCCGGAAGCGCCGCCTCTGGCGCGACATCACTCACAGGCTCGAGCAGTCTGACGTGCGGCTGCAGGAGGACCGGACGCATCTCGATGCGGCGTCCGGTGGCGTGCTGCGCCGGTTCCTGGACTTCGGCCGGCGGGCGTGCCCGGCCGAGCGCTTCATCCTGCACTTCTCGGGCCACTCCTTCGGGCCGATGGGGATGTTCTACGACTCCCGATCCGGCGCGCCCAGCCCCCATGTGCTGCGTCTGACCCACATGGCCCGCGCGATGAGGTCGAAGGACGGACCGATCGACGTCGTGCTCTTCCGCGACTGCTTCATGGATACGCTGGAGGCCGCCTTCGAGTTGTACGGCGCCGTGCGGTTCATGATCGCGACGCAGGCGCAGGCGCCCATTCTCGGCGTGTGGCCCTGGCTCAACCTGCTGTCGGCGCTGACGCCCAGTGTCGACTCGGCCGATGCGGCCCGGTCGCTCGCCCTCCAGATGGAGGACTTCTTCAGCCACAAGAGCGGACTCGGGCCCCTCCACGAGGTACCGTGCGCCCTCGTCGACATCGAGAGCACCCGGCAGGTGACCCGCCCGCTCGCGAGGCTCGTCCGCGCGCTGAGCACGGCTCGCCGGGACGCGGCACGCCGCCGGGCGTGCGGCAGAGCCCTCGAGCGGGCGCGCCTGGGACAGAGCCTGCGGTACAGCCGGCCGGGCGACCCGGCGCTCCTCGATGTTCCCACCATGTGTCGGAACCTGCAGGAACTCCACGATGACCCGGTGGCGCCCCTGGCGGAGGCGCTTGGCCGCGTGGTGCAGGACCGCGTCATCACGTCGTTCCACGTCTCGCGTGGACCGTTCCGCGGCCTCGCCCTCTATTACAGGCCGACCACCCGGCGGGACTTGGAGAACTCGTTCGTTCAGGCCGGCGACGAGCGCGACAGGCGCTCGGATGAGCGGTACTATCGGACGCTCGCGCTGAGCCGTGCGACGGGCTGGGACCAGATCGCGCTGAATCCACTCGCGGTGTAGTGCGTCAACCGGCAGCAAACAAGGAGGTCAGGATGGCTGGCAGGAATGGGAACGGCAACGGGAAGAAGGGCGGAATGGGCGGCAAGCGGAAGGGCGCCGCGAAGAAGGCCAAGAAGAAGGCCGCCAAGAAGCGCTAGGGCAGGCACCTCACGAGCCAGCTCGGGTCGAGCTGGCTCGTGCGTCACTCGTCCCCGTGGACGTCATCGCACGGGAAGGAGCCGGGTCAGTTCCTCCACCCAGTCCTGCACGACGACCAGGGCCGGCGACGACGCCCGCTCGGCCGCATCCTTGATCATCAGGAACCGCTGGCCGTCCCGGGACGCGTCGTAGCTGCGGAAGGGGTCGTCTCCCTGGGACGCATAGCGCGTGGTGAACAACGTGACGGGACGGCCGACCTCGACCGTCGTCCCCCGGGTCGAGACCGTCACCGACGAGAGCCGGCCGCCATCGTCGACGTAGATCAGTTCACGTCCGTCGCGGGTCCATTGAGGCTGGGAACCACCGCTGAGCGACACCTGCCAGCGTCCGCCGGCGAGCCGCGGATACCGCTGCACGTAGACCTCCAGCCGACCGGCCTCGTTCGACTGGTAGGCGATGAATTCGCCGTTCGGCGAGACATCGGCGTTCCACTCGTCGAACCGGGTATCGACCAGCACATCGGGAGAACCGGCGCCGCTTCCGTCCATCGGGAAGCGCACGATGTCGGCCTTGGTCGCCGGCCGCACTTCGCGGCCGATCAGGAAGGCCCCGTCGGGCGTGATCGCATCGGGCGCCTGGGTGTTGCCTCCGTCACTCAGCCGCATCGCGGCGCCCGTGCCGTCGGCCGCCTGGGCATACAGGTTGTAGACGCCCGACCGCGTCGAGGCGAACACCACGCGCTTGCCGTCTGGCGTCCAGATGGGCGCCAGGTCGCCAGCGGGGTCCGATGTCAGTCGCGTCAGCGTCTGTCTCGCGAAGTCCCAGACCCAGATGTCCTGCTCGCGATCGCGGATGGCGACGGCGACGCGCGTTTCGTCGGGCGACAGGCGTGCGGACGCGTAGGCGCGGGGCGGCGCGGGAACGGGCGTCTCGCGGCCCTGCCGATCGAGCCAGACGAGCGAGCGCGGAGCATCGTCGCCGACCTCCTCTGACAGGTAGATCAGCATGCCCGCGCGGGTCACCGCCGCGTTCAGGGCGCCCGTCGTCGTCGCCCCCACGCGCTCGATCACCCGGACGGGGTTGCCGACGACGGCGCGTCGCTTCAGGTCGAGCACCACGGCGGACACCCCACCGCTCGTCGAGTAGGCGAGGTGGCCGGAGGGCACGTACTGCGCATCGCGGCCGCCCTTCAGCAGGGTCGTGCGTTCACCCGTCTCGAGGTCCAGCCACACAATCGACGCGTCCTCCGGCCGCGCCGCCCCGACGGTGAAGAGCACCGCGCGTCCCCCGGGGAGCGCGGACGGCAGGACGTGCCCGATCTCTCCAACCGCGGCGTCAGGCGCGGTCAGGGGTGTCAGGTCGCCTCCACCGGCCGGCACTCGGCGCAGGCCCACCGAGGGGTGGCTCGTCCCGACGATGAGGACGTCGTCGTCGGTCCAGGTGATGCCGCGGGCGGGTTCGCCCAGGTGCGCGATCGTCACGGGCGTCCCACCACCCACGGCCACCTTCTTGAGCGACGGGCCCTCTACGTAGGCAATCCACTGGCTGTCGGGAGAGATGGACACGTCCAGCACGTCGGTGATGCCGGGCAACGGCGTGGCGTCGAGTCGCTCGATCCGTCGCATGACCAGCTGGCCGCTGCTCCCCGAGCGGTACACGAGGAACGATCCGTCCGGGGCCACGGCAAAGACTCGCGTCGAGGCCTGGAGGGAGGTCGTCAGGGGCAACGCGGCAGGCAAGGCGATCGTCGAGCGGATCACTCGCCGGTCTCCGGGCGGCCCCGATCCCGTCAGGACCCAGGTGGCGAGGGCGGCCGCCAGCGCCGCGCCGGCCACGAGCGCGACCATGAAGGGCGTCACGCGCCGCGCGCCGGCGGCGTCGCCGGGCACCGTGGTGCGGATGTCGCGCGGCCGGTCCACGACGTCATCGAGCTCGAGCCGCGCATCGCCCATCGCGCTCAGCCGGCGCGTCGCGTCCTTCTCGAGGCAGCGCCGCAGCAGGCGATGGATCGAAGCAGGCAGATTCGCCGGCAGCGCGTCCCAGTCCACGTCGTCCCTGAGCACGCTCGCGAGCGTGCTGGACATGTCGTCGCCGTCGAACGCTCGACGCCCGGTCAGCATCTCGTACAGGACGAGACCGAACGCCCACACGTCCGCGCGGCGGTTGACCGGCCGCCCGCGCGCCTGCTCCGGCGACATGTAGGCGGCGGTGCCGAGGATCGTCCCCATTCCGGTGGCGGTCGGCGACATCAGGGTCGGCGAGCTGGAGACGTCGACCTCGGATTCCCGATCGACGAGGTTGGGATCGAGCGCCTTGGCGAGACCGAAGTCCAGGACCTTCACCCGGCCATCGTCGCGCACCTTGATGTTGGAGGGCTTCAGGTCCCGGTGGATGATGCCCTGCTCGTGCGCCGCCTCCAGCGCTTCAGCGATCTGCCTGGCGATGGCGAGCGCCTCGTCGAGCGGGATGGCGCCCCGGGCGATGCGATCGGCGAGCGTCGCACCCTCCACGAGCTCCATCACCAGGGCGATGGCGCCGTCCGACTTCTCCAGGCCGTGGATGTGCGCGATGTTCGGGTGGTTCAGGGCGGCGAGGATCTCCGCTTCGCGCTGGAAGCGGGCGATCCGCCGGGTATCGCCGGCGAGGGACGCCGGCAGCACCTTGATGGCGACCTGACGCTTGAGGCCGCTGTCGGTCGCCCGGTACACCTCGCCCATGCCGCCGACGCCGAGCAACACACCGACTTCGAACGCGCCAAGCCGCGTCCCGGGGGTCAAGGGCATGGGTGGCGCGATTCTACAGCAGCAGGGTCCGGCTGCACGGCGATCGGTCACGCGTGGGGATCAGCCGGCACGGTGCGCGACGAATGGGGCCGCCGCCGACGGACCCTACTTCGACTTCATCACGTGCACCCCCGCCCAGTCCCCGGGCGGAGGATGCACCTCGTAGTGGGCGCATCGTCCGACGAACACCTGGCTGGGACCGTCGGCCGGGTCGATCGCCAGCGCGTCCCGGAACGCGGCGGCGGCGTGTCCCCATCGCCCGTTGCGATACTCGCGCAGGCCGTCGGCGAAGCGCGCAAACAGCGCCTGGCGCTCCGGCGTGAGCGCACCCTTCTCGGCCGCCAGTTCGTACACCGCCACCGGCTGCGTCTTGCCCTGGACGCGGATGAAGTCCAGTTCCCGCCCCTCGAACTGGTCCTTGACCAGCGCCCAGGTGTCCGCGGCGAGGAGGATCTCCGAGCCGTATGCCTTGTTGGCACCCTCGAGGCGTGAGGCCAGATTCACCGTGTCGCCGAGCACGGTGTAGTTGAAGACCGTGGGCGTGCCCATGTTGCCGGCCACGACCCTCCCGGTGCTGATGCCCATGCGGGTCCGCAGGAGCGGCAGGCCCAGCCCCCGCCAGGCGCGGTTGACCTCGAGCATCCGCCGCTGCATGGCCAGCGCGCCCCGGCAGGCCTGGAGGGCATGCTCGGGATCCCGGACGGGGCAACCGAAGTACGCCATGATCGAGTCGCCGATCAGCTTGTCGAGCGTCGCGCGCTCTTCGAGCAGGATGGACACCATCTCGGTGAAGTACGCGCTCAGGTGGCGCTGCAGCTCGACCGGCGGCAGGGTCTCGGCCATCGTGGTGAAGCCCTCGAGATCGGTGAAGATGACCGACACCTCGAACTCCTCGCCCACCAGCGTCAGCTGCGAGGGGTCGTCGAGCATCTTGCGCACGATGGCCGGCGCCACGTAGTGCTCGAACGCGCGTCTGATGAAGAGCCGCTCCCGCGCGACCAGCCCGTAGCGGTAGGCGGCGCTGGCCGCGCAGGCCGCCACCAGGCCCGCCAGGGGCGTCACGACGGGAATCCGCGTCCCGGCCCACGCCAGGAGCCCGAAGCCCGCCAGGCCCCAGGCCGTCGCGGCGGCGCCGACGACGGCGGCGCCGATGCCGAGCGGAAGGCGATAGAGCAGGGTGCACGAGAGGGCGCCGGCCACGAGAATCAGCGCCACCACATGGAGCGGACGGCCAAACGGGTCGGCGATGGCCGCGTCGCGCAGCAGGGTATCGAGCGCCGTGGCGTGGATCTCGACGCCGGCCATGCGTGCCGACACGGGCGTCTTGAAGTGGTCTGCGGTCGCCTCGACGCTCGCCGGCGCCGCGAGCGAAAAGCCGACGAACACCGTCTTGCCCTCGAAGATGCCCGGGGGGAGCGACGTCTCGGGGGCAAGCGCCTGGTAGTAGGACACCGTGGTGATTCCGATCCGGGGCGGCCCGCGGAACCGCAGGAGCACGGGAGCGTCGGCGTCCCCCGGCGCGCGGAATCCCGGCGCCCGGCGCGCGGCCTGCAGCGCCAGCGACGGCCGGCCGTCGACGGTCAGCGGCGCGCGGCGGATGGCGCCATCGGGGTCGAGCCCGATCCGGATGACGCCGGTGGCCGCCGCCGCCGCCGCGAGCGGCTCGACCGGATCGATCCACTGCACCACGCCGTAGCGACGATCCTCGACCTCGGCGCGGTCCGTCACGAGGACGACGGTGCCGGTCTCGGCCATGGCCCGCGCGAACGCGGCATCCTCTCCGGCCCCCGGCGCCGGCACGTCGAACAGCAGGTCGAACACGATGGTGCGCGCGCCGCCGCGGGCCAGGGCACGCGTCAGCTCGGCGTGGAGGGTCCGCGGCCAGGGCCACGGCAGGGCCATCTCGCTGAAGGAGGGCTCGTCGATGGCGACGATCACGATGTCGGGCGCCGGCTCGAGCGCGGTCGCCGCCGCCCGGCTGAAGCGATCGTAGAGCGCCCAGTCGAGGCGTTGCGCCAGGTCGGACGTGCCGGCCGCCAGTCCGAGCATCACCCCGATCGTCGAGACGACGGCAAAGGGCGCCGCGCGGGGGCGCGAGCCCTCCGGGAAGAAGAAGGCGCGCCAGCGCGTCATCCCACCCGCCAGCGGAACTGCAGGAGCGCCCGCCGGTCGGGACGGATGCGTTCGACCGACAGGCCCTCGACGACCGCGTTGAATCGGCGCTCGAACAGGTTGTCGACGGTGAACGTCAGCGCCCCCCGCCGATCCGCGAACTCGTAGCGGAGGTCGAGGTCCGCCAGCCCGAAGCCGCTGCGTGGCAGGTCGGTGACGGGCGTGTCGGAGAAACGCTGCGTCACGTAGCTGGTGGCGATCCGCGCGAAGAAGCCGCGCTCGTGAACGAAGTTGACGCCGACGCGGACCTTGTTGTCGGTGCGGAGGAAGTTGCGCGTGTCGAGGCGGGCGAACACGTCGTCGGCGAAGACACTGACGCGGCGGCTGGCGAGGAGGTTGACGAACAGGCTGGCGCCCGTCGAGCGCGTCTCGGCCTCGGGGGAGAAGGCGAACTCGAGCAGGGTCGGCACGCGCGTGTCGCGCAGAAACGCGCGCACGCCGGCGAAGGCCCTCGGCCAGGCGTGCTCGAGGGAGGCGTTGGCTTCCTTCCGGATGGCCGTCGGCTGTTCGTTGCGCTCGACGACGAACCCCGACACCGTGGAGGGTGACAGCTTCGAGCCCGTGAAGTCCGAGTTCAGGTTGCGGAGCGCGGCCACGCGCAGCACGGTCGACGGGCCCAGGTAGATGGACGCGCCGCCCATGGGATTCCAGCGGCGCAGGCTGTACTCGCGCGAATCGAAGAGGTCCACGTACGTCACGTCGTCGCGGCGCAGGCCGAGCGTGACGTGCAGCCAGGACGCGACCGCGATCTCGTCACGCACGTACGCGGTGGCCGTGCGGTCGCGGCCGGACTCCCGGGACGTCAGCTCGCCCAGCGGGGTGCCGTCGGCGGCCAGGTAGACCGAGTCCACGCAGTCCACGGCCTTGTCCTGCTCGAAGAACTGGGCGCCGACGATGAGCTGGTGCCGGCCCAGGCGGGTGGCCTGCTGCGCCTGGACGTCGTAGGAGTCGATCGGCGCGCGGTAGTGGCTGGACGACAGCGCGCCGAACTGCGAGAGGTTGATGCCGGTGCAGGTGGAGTACTCGTAGTCCGGATTCTCGGTTCGCTGCTCCCATCGCAGGACGCTGGCTGCCGCGGTGAAGGCCGAGCCGGGCCGCCAGTCGTACCGGGCGCCGAAGCGCAGGTCCGTCTGCGTGAAGCGGTTGACCAGGTTCGGGTCCGGATCGTCGATGAACTGCCGGATGATGACGGGCGCGTCGGTCTCCCGGCCGAGCGTGCGCACGATCTGGTTCGACTGGCCCTCGGTGGATCGTGACGTGTTGAGCGACAGGAAGACGTCGCTTCGGCTCGAGAGCGCCATCTTGCCCTGGAAGAACAGGCCCCGGGCGCTGTCGTGGCCGGGGTCGCGGAAGCCGTTCTCGCGCGAGAGATTGACGGCGGCGATGTGCGCGAAGCGGTCGTTGCCCGACCGGGTCTGGAGCAGGCCGTCGGCCTGGCCGTCGTTGCCCCACCGGATGGAGGGCGCGAACTGGCGGCCCGGCTGCTCGAGCAGCGCCGTGTACTCGTTGAAGTTGTTGAACGAGTTCCGGTTGACCGGCGCGTGCACGAGATACTGCAGCAGCTCGCTGCCGAGCGCCTGCGTGCGGTCGGGAAGCTGGCCGTAGGTCTCGGCGAGGAAGAGGTGCGCGCTGGCGTTGGTGAAGTCGGTGTCGAGGGAGTTCTGTGCCTCGAACGCGCCCCAGGCGTCGAAGCCGAGCTGCCGGTAGAACTCGGCCAGGCTGACGTTCTTCGAGGCGAGGTCGCGATCGAGCAGCAGGCGGCTGCGGTAGACGGCCCGGTTGTCGTTCAGCGTGATGGCCTGCGAGATCTCGTCGAGCGCTTCGGCCGGCCTGAAGCGGTCGCGGAGAAAGTGCGCGGTGTAGAGCCACGGCGTAGGATCGCGCGGATCGAGGCGCTTCGCGGAGGCCAGCGCCGACAGCCCCTCGGGGAAGCGCGACGCCTGGTGGTACGCCTTGCCCAGGTAGCTCTGGTACAGCGACACCTTCGGCTCGAGCAGCGTGGCGGTCAGCATCTCGAGCAGGCCGTCGTTGACGCGACCTGCGCGGAAGTGGAGGAGGCCCAGGCCCAGGTGCGGTTCGCCGAACTCCTGGTCGGCAGCCACGGCCGCGTCGAACCTCGCCCGGGCTTCGGCGGCCTGGCCGGCGGCCAGCAGGACGAACCCGCTCATCGAGGACACCTGCGGGTCGCCCGGCGACACGCGCTCGGCTTCCTCGATGTCGCGGCGCGCGCCCGCCGTGTCGCCCATGCCGAAGCGCAGGCGGGCGCGGTTGACGCGGGCGGCGACATCGGCGGGATCGAGGGTCACGGCGCGGTCGATGTAGTCGAGCGCCCGCGGCAGGTCGAAGAGCGCCTGCGCCGCCTCGCTGGCCGCGCGAAGGGCCGCCACCGACTCGGGATGGGCCGCCAGGGCGGCCGCGGCCGCCTTTGCCGCCAACTCCGGGTGGTTCTGCGTCAGCTCCAGCGTCGACAACAGCACCAGCGGCCGGAGCGCGGACGGGTCCTGCGCCACCAGCGCGTCGATCGCCTCGCGCGCCGCGCGGGCATCGCCGGTGGCCAGGGCGACCGCGGCCAGCTGCGCGCGCCGTTCCACGTCGAGCGCGGCCGGGAACGGCCGGGCGAGGACGTCCCGCGCCTGGACGACGTTGCCCTGCTGCGCGTGCGCCATCGACGCGCCGATGGCAGCCCAGGGCTCGGTGGCCACGGCCGGCCCGAAGGCCGCGAGCGCCGCCGCCAGGTTGCCCTGCCGCAGCTGCTCGAAACCGGCCCGCGCGGCGCCGGCCAGGGCGTCGGCGGGCAGGTCGCGCCATGCCACCCGCGCCGGGTAGTACAGCGCCCACTGCACCGCGTCCTCGGGGTTCAGCACCACCCGCTTCGTCGGCGCCTGTCCGGGCCGGGCCGTGCCTTCCTCGCCCGCGTTGACGAGGATCGACCCGGCCGTGTTGGAGAGCTCCACCGACCCCTCGACGACCGTCAGCACCGTCGTGTCGTCCGGCCCGAGCGCGATGTTGACTTCGGTGCCGCGGACGGCGGCGGCGGCAGCCGGCGTCTGAATCGTCAGACCGCTCGCCGGATTCTTCGTCCGGAACCAGCCCTCGCCGCGCAGCAGGTTGAGGATCGTGGATGCCGCGCCCGCCTGGCGCACCGCCTGCACCGTGAGAATGGCATTGGCATTGAGCTTGACCTGCGTCTCGTCCACGAAGAGGATGGCGGCCCGGCTGGCGGCCAGCGTGCGCACGCGCTGCCGCGCATACAGGTCATCGAAGACGCGCGCGGCCAGCCACTGCTCGTCCTCCGCAGCCGTGCGTTCGACGGTCCCGCCCGCCGAGACGATCTTGGCCTGGGGTGGCCCCGGCGGCGGGCTGGCTGGCACCTGCGCCGCCAGGGTGGCTGGGACGAGAAGGACGCCAACGCGTGCAGACAAGGAGAGCAGGGTGCGGACGGTAGGGGGAAGCACGGCGCGGGAATCCTCCGCTTGGTGACGACGGCGAAGTCAGATGGCCGGCATGCTATCGGACTACGCATCAGCTGCGCAACTGCGGGGCCGACGGACGGCGACCGCGCGAATGCGGACGGGCGCGGACGGGGACACGCTCGATCCCGGGCGCGGTGTCACGTGGTCGGTCGTCAGGCGTGTGTCGCCCAGGTCCTGTCGCCGGGCGCGTGCGGGGCACAGGGATCGAAGCGCCCGGGCGACTCGATGTACCGCATCGCCTGCCGGTAGCCGATCTCCGAGGTGAAGTACCCGAGGAGCGCCAGCTCCTTCATCATGCGGAAGTAGTGCGGCGGCTCGTCCTCGGGGCGTGACGCCGCTGCCGGCGCGCGGGAGCGCGGCGCCTCGGCACGCTCCTCCATCGCGGTTCGCTGCTCGCGATCCAGCGCCTCGAGCAGCGTGAGCCGGCGGGCCGGGGGCGCCTGCATGAACGACGTGCCCGCGGCCGCACGGCAGGCCTCGTCCAGCTGGCGCATGCCCTCGCGAAAGACCTGCCGGTTCCGCTCGGTGTACACGTCGGTGACCATCAGCGCCATGAAGGCACCGGTCTTCGCGGCCTTCGCACCCGGCGTGGACGTGTCGGGCAGGATCGTGTCCGCGACTTCGTCGAGGAACGCGATGTCGGCCGCCGAGAACGTGCCCACGCCCTCCACCGCCGCCTGTGCGACGACGCCATCGTCAACCGACACGGCGCCGAGGCGATCGCCGCCGACGAGCGCGACGCCGCCGAGCATGGCCGTCACTTGCCGGATGGCCGCCCGCCGCGTGATCCCGGCGGACGGCGCGCCGTCATCCGATGCGCCTTGCACGTTCGCTGCGGTCATCGCGCCATCCTCCCCACTCCCGACAGGTTCTACAGGTTCCCCCGCTTCAACTCATCGACGGCGAACGCCGCCGCCCGGGCGGTGAGCGCCATGTAAGTGAGCGACGGGTTCTGGCAGGCCGACGACGTCATGCACGACCCGTCGGTGACGAAGACGTTCGGGGCGTCCCAGACCTGGTTGTGCGCGTTCAGGACCGACGTCTTCGGGTCGCGCCCCATCCGCGCCGTGCCCATCTCGTGGATGCCCATGCCGGGGAAGTACCCGTTGTCGAAGACCCGCACCTCGCGGATGCCGGCGGCCTCCAGCATCTCGGCCATGTCGTTCATCATGTCGCGGCGCATGAGCCGTTCGTTCTCGCCGGTGGCGCAGTCGATGGCCAGCACCGGGAGGCCCCACCTGTCGGTCCGCGATTCGTCGATGGTGATCCGGTTCGCGTGGTCGGGCAGCATCTCGCCGAAGGCCGTGCCGCCGATGCGCCAGGGCCCGGGCGTCGCCATGGCGTCCTTGAACGCCGCGCCCACGCCCAGCTCGGCGACCGCCCGCTCCCAGCCCAGTCGGCTGGCGCTGCCCTGGTAGCCGAAGCCGCGGAGGTACTCGCGCGTGTCGCCGAAGAAGTTCCGGTAGCGGGGGATGTAGAAGCCCGTCGGCCGGCGCCCGTAGACGTTGCGATCCTCGTGGCCGGGGATGACGCCGTTGGCCCCGCAGCGGAAGTGGTGGTCCATCAGGTTGTGGCCGAGCTCACCCGAGCTGCTGCCCAGGCCGCCGGGCCAGACCTCGCGTGCGGATCGCATCAGCAGCCACGTGGAGTTGAGCGCGGACGCGCAGAGGAAGACAAGGCGGGCGCGGTACTCGGTGGTGGCGGTCGTCTCCGCATCGAGCACGCGCACGCCCGAGGCTCGCTGTCGATCGCGGTCGTAGACGACGTCGGTGACGATGGCGTGCGCGCGGAGCGTCAGGCGGCCGGTGGCCACTGCGGCCGGCAGGGTGGAAGCCTGCGTGCTGAAGTACGCGCCGTAGGGGCAGCCCAGCCAACAGGCCGCGCGATACTGGCAGCGGCCCCGCCGCCCGAGCGGCTGCGTCAGGTTGGCGGTCCGGCCGGGGATGATCCGCCGTCGTCCCTCGAACTGCTTCGCGAGGCGGCCGGCGACGGCGTCCTCCGCGCAGTTGAGCGGCATGGCCGGCTGGAACTGGCCGTCGGGTAATTGCGGAAGGCCCTCGAGTGAACCCGAGATCCCGGCGTGGCGTTCGACGTGGTCGTACCAGGGCGCGAGGTCCGCGTAGCGGATGGGCCAGTCGACGGCGATGCCTTCTTTCGCGTTCGCCTCGAAATCCCAGTCGCTGAGGCGATAGCTCTGCCGGCCCCATGTCAGCGAGCGGCCGCCGACGTGGTAGCCGCGGTACCAGTCGAAGCGCTTCACCTCGGTGTACGGCGAGTCCCTGTCCGAGGCCCACCAGTCCAGGTTCTTCTCGTTGAGCGGGTAGTCGCGCTTCAGGACCGGGTACGCGTCGATCATCTCGCGCGTGCGGCCGCCGCGGTGGGGATACTCCCAGGGCGCCTTGCGCGCGTTCCGGTAGTCCTTGCCGTGCTCGACGTTCTTCCCGCGCTCGAGCAGCAGCACGCGGAGCCCGCGCTCGGTCAGTTCCTTCGCGGCCCACCCGCCCGAGATGCCCGAGCCGACGACGATGGCGTCAAACGTTTCCGACTGAGGCATGTCATCCGACCCTTCTGCCATGCCGCCCGTCCGGCTTCGCCAAGGCGACGGCGGACCAGCGGCCTTATCTCGACCTCGAAAGGTACGCGTAGCTCTTCGCGAGGCTCGCTACCGGATCGCCGGACGTGTGGTCCTGCTCGACGAAGAAATGCCGGACACCCGCGGCGCGCGCGGCGGCGAGGACGGCCGGGAAGTCGATCGCGCCCGATCCCACCTCCACGAAGGCCGCCGGCGGCACGGCGCTCTCATCGAGGCCCGTCGCGGCGTGCGGGTCCTTGTCCTTGAGGTGGAGCGAGGCGACCCGGCCGGCGTAGCGGCGCAGGACGGCGACGGGATCCGCGCCCGCGACGGTGGCCCAGAAGACGTCGAGCTGCAGCAGCATCCTCGCGTCGGCCGTGCCCTTCATCAGCACGTCGATCCAGGCCGTGCCGTCGCGATCCCGGCCGAACTCGAACGCGTGGTTGTGATAGGCGAGGCGCAGCCCCGCGGCCGACGCCGTGCGCGCCATCGCCGCCAGCCGCGCGGCCATCGCCTCGAACCCGGCGCGATCCGCGGGGCGCTCCGCGGGCGCGACGAAGGGCACGACGAGATCGCGGATGCCGAGGCGTTTCGCCTCCGGCAGGAAGGCCTCGAAGCCCTCGCCCCTGGCGGTCGGGCCGTCGAGGTGCACGCTGACGATGGCCAGTCCGAGCTCGGCGGCGATCGGCGCCACCACCGGCAGCGTGGCCTGCATGACCTCGAGCTCCCGGTAGCCGATCGCGGCGATGCGCTTCAGGGTGCCCGCGGGATCGGCGGAGATCTGGCTGCGGACGGTGTAGAGCTGGACACCCCAGCGGGGCGCCGCGTCCTGCTGCCGGCGGGCGGCGGCGAGGGGGTGGGCGCCGGCGCGAGCGGGTACCGCGACCGCTCCGGCAAGGCCCGCGGCAAGGCCCTTCAGCAACGCGCGTCGGTCGACGTCCATCGTGCACCCGGGCGAGGTCGGGCCACTCTAACACACGGGCGCGCGTGATACCCTCCCCGTCGAGCGGGGGCGCATGGCACCGAGACTGGGCGTCGGGTTCATCGGCAGCGGGTTCATCACGAAGTTCCACATCCGCGCGTGGGAGGCGGTCCGCGATGCGGACGTCCGGGGCGTGTGGAGCCCCACGCGCGCGCACGCCGACGAGGCTGCCGCCCTGGCGCGCGAGCTGCGCGTCGGCGACGCCCGCGCCTTCGACTCGATCGAGGCGATGGTCGCCGCCGACGACATCGACGCGATCTGGATCTGCGGCCCCAACTTCGCCCGCGTGGACAACATGTCGCGCATCGTCTCGGCCATCGAGGGCGGCGCGACGCTGCGGGCGGTGGCCTGCGAGAAGCCGCTCGGGCGGAACGTCGCCGAGGCGCGCCGCATGGTGGAGCTGGTCGAGGGGGCCGGCCTGCTGCACGGCTATCTCGAGAACCAGCTGTTCCAGCCCGGCCTCGAGCGCGGGAAGCAGATCGTCTGGGCGCGCGCGGCCGCGGCGTCGGGCCGGCCCTACCTCGCGCGTGCGGCCGAGGAGCACAGCGGCCCGCACATGCCCTGGTTCTGGCAGGGCGACCTGCAGGGCGGGGGCGTGCTGAACGACATGATGTGCCACAGCCTCGAAGTCGGGCGCCATCTGCTGACGGCGCCGGGCGCGCCCAGGCACAGCATCCGCCCCGTCAGCGTCTCGGCGCAGATCGCCTCGCTCAAGTGGTCCAGGCCCGAGTACGTGCAGCTGCTCCGCGAGATGACCGGCGGCCAGGCCGACTACGGCGCCCGACCGGCAGAAGACTTTGCCCGCGCCACCGTGACGTACGAGGACGAGCGCGGCGCGCCCCTCGTGGTCGAGGCCACCACGTCGTGGAGCTTCGTCGGCGCGGGGTTGCGGTTGACGATGGAGCTCCTGGGACCGGAGTACTCCATGTCCGCGAGCTCGCTGGAAGGTGGGACGAAGGTCTTCTTCTCGCGGCGGCTGCGCGAGCAGGCGGGCGAGGACCTGGTGGAGAAGCAGAACGCCGAGCAGGGGCTGATGCCCATCGTCGGCAACGAGGCGGCGGAGTACGGCTACGAGAACGAGAACCGGGCGTTCGCGCGGTGGTTCGCGGACGGGGTGCAGCCCGAGGTGAACTTCCACGCCGGGCTCGAGGTCACCGAGCTGCTGATGGCGTGCTACCTGAGCGCCGAGGAGGGTCGGGTGATCGACTGGAAGCCGGCTGGCCTGGACACCTACGTGCCGCCGCCGGCGCGCCGATCGTGAGCGCTGCGAGCCGGGTTACCCTACCCGTCATGCAACGCCGACGCTTTCTGTCACACGCCGCGCTGGCCGGGCTGCTGACCGCCACTCCTCGGCGGGCCCTCGCCGGTCGCGCCCAGGCCGCCGGGCCTCGTGCCGGCAAGCGCCGCGCCATCCCGAAGCCCGGCCCGATGGTGCCGCCCGTGCCCGCCATCATCACCAGCGTGCACGGCAGGCCCGGAGACCCCGACGAGTTGTCGGTGCTCTGGACCTTCGTGGTCAACGGGGATCCGCCGCAGGTCGGCGTGGCCGCGGGCGACGAGCACATCGCCGGCGGGCTCATCACCCTGCATCGGGAGTTCGTGTTGAACGTCCCGGTCGCGTCCATGATTCACGCCTTCGACCGGCTCGACTTCAGTTCCAGCCGCGCCGCCGACAAGTACGCCCTGTCGGGCCTGACGGGCGGCACGGCGACGGCCGTCAAGGCGCCAACGGTGAACGAGGCGCCCATCCAGCTCGAATGCCGCGTGTCGCACATCCTGCGCGTGCCGCCGGTTCGCACCGTCTTCATCGCCGACGTCGTGGCCACCACGGTGCACGAGGGCGTCTGCGACGACGATGGGCGGCTGCGCCCGGAGGCGGCGGCGTTTTTCGGGATGATGGCCGGCTGCGGCGAGTTCTTCACGATGGACCGCAAGGTCGGGCACATCGGCCAGAGCGTGGGACGGAGCGATATCCGCTACTGACGCCGCGGCCCGAAGACATTCGGAGACGGGGACAGTCCCTGTAACAGGACTGTAAACAGGAGGTGGCCAATGGCCGGACGACGCGTCCCGCGAAGACAGGTAATTGGCGGAGTCGCCGGCATGGCGCTGGGGAGCTGGCTGGCGCCGGCGCTGGCGGCCGCGTCCCAGGCGGCGGGGCACGGCGCGCGGTTCACGCAGTCGGTGTGCCGCTGGCCGTTCGCCAGGATCCCGCTCCGTGAATTCTTCCGGGGCGTTGCCGACCTGGGCTTGACGGCCGTGGATCTCCTGAGCCCGGACGAGTGGCCCGTGGCGCGCGAGTTCGGACTCACCTGCTCGATGGGATCGGGCCTGGGCGGCACCATCGTGGACGGGCTGAACGATCCCGCCAACCACGACGCCATCGTCAAGGGCCTCACCGAGGGCATCCCGCGCGCAGCCGAGGCCGGCGTGCCCAACGTCATCACGTTCTTCGGCAACCGGCGGGGCCGGCCGGACGGAGAGGCCATCGCCAACTCCGTGGCGGCGCTCCGCCGGGTGGCCCCCGTGGCCGAGCGGCACGGCGTCACCGTGTGCATCGAGCTCCTCAACAGCAAGGTGGACCACAAGGACTACCAGGGGGATCGCACGCCGTACGGCGTGGCGGTGGTGAGCCAGGTGGGCTCTTCGCGCGTGAAGCTCCTGTACGACATCTACCACATGCAGATCATGGAAGGCGACGTGATCCGGACGCTGCGCGAGCACCAGCGTTGGATTGCGCACTACCACACAGCGGGCGTGCCCGGGCGCCACGAGATCGACGACACGCAGGAGCTGTACTACCCCGCCATCTTCCGCGCCATTCGCGACACCGGATTCACGGGCCATGTCGCGCACGAGTTCATCCCGACCCGCGATCCGCTGACCTCGCTCCGCGAGGCCGTGGCGATGGGGCGAGCCTGACCTCGCCGGCGGCTACTTCCTCGCCGCGACCCCGCGCACGGCAGCCGCAATCATGCGGTTGAGCGCCGCAATGGACAGCCCGCCTTCGTCGGTTGGCGGGATGGTCGCAAAGCCGATCGCCGAGGCCTTGCGGTAGCGCGTGAAGATCTGCTCGAACAGCACCGCCAGTTCCTCGCTGGAGGGCCCGCCCGGCACCTTGTTGCCGTGCGCCATCACCTCGCGCGGGTCGAGCACGTCCATGTCGATGTGCACGTAGATCTTGTCGGTGATCCGATCCAGTCGATCGAGCTGGGCCCACACCGTCGGGGTCTGGCGGCGCAGGTCGTCCACCGAGAGCTGCTCGATCAGCGACGTGTCCACGAGGTGCTGCTCCAGCGGATCGGTGAGGCGCACGCCGCCCATCACCACGTAGCGGTCCGCCAGGGGCGGGTCGAGCGTCGCGTCGAGCCGCATGCCGTGCAGGGCGCGCCCGGTGGCGACGGCGACGGGCATGCCGCCCAGCGACCCGCTGCGCGTCGTCTCCGGCGTGTTGAGATCCGGGTGCGCGTCGAGCCAGAGCATCCCGATCCGCAGCGCCTCGTGCGTCGGCCCCGAGCGCTGCAGGCCCGCGACGAGGCCGGGCATCGACGGGCACGTCGCGAGCAGGCCCACCGTGAAATATCCCTCGCGCTCGTTCTTCGCGACGATGTCGGCGAAGTGGCCGAGTGACATCCCCAGCTTCTTCCAGCCGCCGTACTCCTGCTGCTCCACGGATGACAGCTGCGCCTCCTCGACGCGCACCGTGGCACCCATGCCCTCGAGAACCTGGCGGATGCCACCCTCGGCCATCGTCGTGGGGCCCTTCGACGGCCCGTTGGGCGAGAGCGGCTGCTTCGAAAGCGCGACGCGGAGCCTTCCAGCGCCGTCCCTGTAGGCCTGCTGCGCGCTGGCGGTCGGCATCGTCGCCGTCAGCGCGACGGACAGCATGAGATGGAAGAACCTGAGCATGGTCACCTCGCGGCGATTATAGGGCTCGCCGGCTGGTCCACGGGCCGACGCGGTCAGGAGCGGGTACCTCGCACCCCTGCACCGTGCACCCCTGCACCCATCTCCCGATATAGACTCCGCCCACGCACCCACGGCAGGACACGTGGACCCGGTCTGCCTTCGTCGGGAGTCGGGAGTCGGAGTGAGGTGGTCATGGCCATCGGAGA
Organism: Acidobacteriota bacterium; assembly: GCA_963169195.1. GTDB lineage: Bacteria > Acidobacteriota > Vicinamibacteria > Vicinamibacterales > UBA2999 > VFZN01. Next base: position 39,912 of record CAUJDN010000112.1, read on the forward strand.
CCAGCACGTCGGTCGCAGGCGGTTCCTCAAGGGCGCAGCCGTGGGAGCGGCGGGGCTGGTGACCTCGCCGGTGGCGTCCGGCGTCTCACCCCCGGTGGCGGCTGCGGCGCAGGCGCCCGCCGCGTCTGGCGTGGCGCCGGACCCGACACGGCCTGACGCGTATCACACCGACCGGCCCGGCGCCGACTTCATGGTGGACGTGCTGAAGGCGCTCGGCTTCGAGTACGTGGCCGCCAACCCGGGCTCCTCCTTCCGCGGCCTGCACGAGTCGATCGTCAACTACGGCGGCAATCAGCACCCCGAGCTGCTCACGTGCTGCCACGAGGAGTCGTCGGTCTCGATGGCCCACGGCTACGCCAAGGTCGCCGGCCAGCCGATGCTGGTGATGGCCCACGGCACCGTGGGCCTGCAGCACGCCTCGATGGCGGTCTACAACGCCTTCGCCGACCGCGTGCCGGTCTACATCATCCTCGGCAACATCCTGGACGCCACGTGGCGCCGCGGCGACGTGGAATGGGCGCACGCCGTGCAGGACGCGGCGGCCATGGCCCGCGACTACGTCAAGTGGGACGACACGCCCGTGTCGCTCCCGCACTTCGCCGAGTCGGCGATGCGCGCCTACCGGATTGCGACCACGCCGCCGTACGGCCCGGTGGTGCTCACCGTGGATGCCATCCTGCAGGAGGAGCCCGTTCCCGAGGCAGACCGGGGACGCCTCCGCATCCCGAAGCTGGCGAGGAGCACGCCGCCCGCGGCAGACGAGGGCGCGGTCGCCGAGCTGGCGCGGATGCTCGTCGAGGCGGAGAACCCGCGCATCGTCACCGGCAGGCCGGCGCGCACGCCCGAGGGCCTGGCGCGGCTCGTCGAGCTGGCAGAGCTCCTCCAGGCGCCGGTGCAGGACATGCGGTTCCCGATGCGCATGAACTTCCCGAACCGGCACCCGCTGAGACTCGCCGCCGGCGTCCCCGTCGCGGGATGCGACGTGATCCTGGGCCTGGAACATCCGGAGTTCCACCTGAACCTGAACGCGATGACGCCGGTGAACCGGATCGGCATGGACGTGCGATCGCTCACTTCGCCCGGAGCGAGGATCGCCACCATCAACGCGTCGGAGTTGATCACGAAGAGCAACTACCAGGAGTTCGGCCGCTACGTCGAGGCAGACCTGGCCATCGCGGCTGACACGGAAGCCACGCTGCCCGCGCTCATCGAGGCGTGCCGGCGCCTCATCACGCCCGAGCGGACGCGCGCCATCGAGCAGCGGGGAGCGAAGACGGCCGAGGCCACGCGGCTGGCCTGGGAGCAGGGGCTCGAGCAGGCCGCCTGGGGCTGGGACGCGAGCCCCATCTCGACGGCCCGCCTGTCCGCGGAGATCTGGAACCTGATCGAGGACGAGGACTGGGCGCTCGTCTCGGACGTGTCGTTCATCAACAACTGGCCGCACCGGATGTGGGACTTCACGAAGCACCATCAGTTCATCGGCTGGTCGGGCGCGTACGGCATCGGCTACGGCATCGGGGCGGCCGTCGGCGCGGCGCTCGCCCACCGGGCGCACGGCCGGCTGAGCGTCAACGTGCAGTGCGACGGCGACCTGAACTACGCCCCGGCGGCGCTGTGGACGGCGGCCCACCACCGCATCCCGCTGCTCACGGTCATGCACAACAACCGCGCCTATCACCAGGAGCGGATGTACATCACCGATGTGGCCGCGAAGGTGAACCGAGACGTCACGCGCGCCGGCATCGGAAACGATCTGACCGATCCGAACATCGACTACGCCTCGCTGGCCAGGGCGTACGGTGTGCATGGGATCGGACCCATCGAGAACCCGATCGACCTCGGCCCTGCCCTGAAGCGTGCCATCGACGTGGTCAAACGTGGGGAGCCGGCCCTGGTGGACGTGGTGACACAGGGGCGGTGACGGGGAGCAGGGCAGGGGGCCGGGATCAGGGATCAGGGCGCCGCCGCATGAGGGGGAGGTCGACGTGAAGACTGGCCTGTGGACGATGGCGGGGTGGATGCTGACGGCGGCGATGCTCGGCGCGCAGGCGGCGCCACGTGACGCGCGGCCCGCCAGCGACCCGGTGAAGGGACGTGAGGCCTTCGTCGTCTACAAGTGCGCCTGGTGCCACGGCACGGAGGGCCAGGGCGGCCTGGCGACGGTGGGCCCGCGCGTCGCGCTCGTGCCGCGAAGCCTGGACAGTTTCATCGCCTACGTCCGCAAGCCCGCGGCGCGGATGTCTGCGTACTCCGAGACGTCCGTCTCCGACGCGGCGCTCGAGGACATCTACGCGTACCTCAGGGCGCAGCCGCCGGCAAAGGCCTCGAAGGACATCCCCCTCCTCGAGCAGCTGCGCAAGCCGAAGGGATGACGACGGACGAGCCGGCGGACGCAGCCGGCACATGCCGCAGACTTAGCTCGCGCGTAACGCATTTCGTCGCCCGTACGGCCGGCGCCGGCGCGTGACCGGAATCCGCGCCGAGGGCTGAGGATGCCGATGGCGCGAATCGTGCGAAGCGCCCAGGGCGGAGGACCGCCCATGCGACGACGGCCGGACCAGGGGATCCGCACCTGGGACGACTTGATCCAGGCGCTGGTAGGCGGGCAGGGTGTACGTCAACATCCATAGCACGACGAACGGTGGCGGCGAGATCCGCGGGCAGCTCGTGCCGGATCGCTGAGGCCGGACGATGGTTCAGGGGTTCTGCGGTTCTGCGGTTCTGGAGTTCGGAACCAGCCGCAAGAACCCCAGAACCCCAGAACCCCAGAACCCCAGAACCTCAGAACCCCAGAACCCCAGAACCCCAGAACCTCAGAACCCCAGAACCTCAGAACCCCAGAACCTAGTAGTAGTCGTCGTACCCCCTCTGCTCCTCGGACCGCTCGTCGATCCCGATGCCGAGCGTGTCGAGCTTCATGCGCGCCACGTGCTCGTCCAGCGCCGCGGGCACGGCATAGAAGCGGGGCTCGAGCGTGCCGCGGTTATCCAGGAGATATTTCGGCGCCAGGGCCTGGAGCGCGAAGGTCATGTCCATGATCTCGGCCGGGTGCCCCTGTCCGATGGCGATGTTCACCAGCTCGCCGTTCGCGAGCAGGTAGAGCCGCCGGCCGTCCGCGAAGGCCATCTCTTCAACGTCCGGTCGCACCACGCGCGTCGTCCTCGCGGCCGCACGCAGGGCCGGGATGTTGATCTCGCGGTTGAAGTGGCCCACGTTCGACAGGATGCACTGGTCCTTCATCACCGCGAAGTGCGGCTCGTCCACCACGTGCAACCCGCCGGTGGTGGTGATGACGAAATCCGACTCGGCCGCGGCATCCATCATCCGCATCACGCGGAAGCCTTCCATCCGCGCGTCGAGCGCCTTGGTGGGGTCGACTTCGGTGACGATGACGTCCGCGCCGAGGCCGCGCATGCGCAGCGCGACGCCCTTGCCCACCCACCCGTAGCCGGCCACCGTCACCACCTTGCCGCAGACGGTGAGGTTCGTGGCGGCCAGCAGCCCTTCGACGGTGCTCTGGCCCGTGCCATAGCGATTGTCGAACAGGTGCTTCATGAGCGCGGTGTTCACGCCGACGCAGGGGAAGTGCAGGCCTTCCTTCCGCTCGATCGCCCGGATGATGTTCACGCCTCCGGTGGTCTCCTCCGACAGGCCGATCACCCTCCCCAGCCGCTCGCGCCGCTCCTTGTGCAGCGTGGACAGGAGCTGCGCCCCGTCGTCGATGATGAGGTCGGGCGCGTGGTCCAGCGTCTCGTGGAAGTGGCGGTGGTACTCCTCGGGCCGCTCGCCCCGAGCCCCGAAGCAGGTGAGGTGCCGTTGCAGGTACGTGACCGTCGAGTCCTGCGTGGAGAGCGGGTTGCTGGGGCACATCACGACCGTCGCGCCGCCCGCCTTGATCGTGAGGCCCAGATTCGCCGTCTTGGGCTCGAGGTGCAGGCAGATGGCCACGGTCAGCCCCCTGAAGGGCTGTGTGCGCCGGTACTCGTCGCGGATGCGCTGCAGCACGGGCATGTGGGCGAACGCCCAGTCCACGCGTTTCTCGCCAAGCTCGTAGGGGTCCATGGAAGGGAAGTGTAAGGTATCGTTGTCGCCATGCGCGCACGACTCGTTCTCGCCTGTCTCGTGGCCCTCGGCGCGGCCCCCGCGGCCCAGGGCACGGCCCCGTTCAACGACTCCATCCGCATGGCAGATCTTCGGGCCGACCTCTTCTTCCTGGCGGGTGACGGCTTCAAGGGTCGACTGGTGGGGACGCCCGAGAACGCCCTCGCTGCCGAGTTCGTCCGTTCCCGCTTCGAGCGCGCGGGTCTGAAGCCGGGTGCCCCGAACGGGACGTTCGTCCAGACGAACCACCTGATGATCGCCACATTGGGTGACGGCAATCGCCTCGAGGTGGCGATGCCGGACAAGACCACGCTCTTGCTTCGGCCCGGGCAGGACTTCTATCCCCAGCGCTTCAGCGCCAGCGGCTCGGTCCGCGCGCCCGTCGTCTACGCCGGCTTCGGCATCCACTCACCGACGCTGGGATACGACGACTATGGCAATCGGGTGAAGGGGCGCATCGCGCTCATCCTGGAGCACGAGCCGGGCGAACGGGATCCCGAAAGCCCGTTCGACGGCGTGGTCACGGCCGAGGCCGCCGTGCCCATCAAGAAAGTGCTGGCCGCGCAGGAGAAGGGCGCCGTCGGCGTGCTGTTCGTCACCGACGTGCACAACCACCCGGATCCGCGGAACTTCGAGGCCTCGGCGCGGGCGTTCTGGCCGAAGCAGGCGCCGCGGATCGAGCGGTTCACGCTCGGCAGCTGGGCGGAGCGCGTGCGCATCCCGGTGGGGCAGATCTCGCCCGCGCTTGCAGAAACGCTGGTCCGCGGCACGGGACGATCGGTGATGGATCTGTCGAAGTCCGCGGAGACGGCCAAGGGCCATCCGGGGCTCCCGCTCGACGGCGTCGAGGTGGCGCTGACCACCTCCGTGAATCGCCACACCGTGCCGGACCGCAACGTGCTGGCGATGATCGAGGGCCGCGATCCGACGCTGAGGGACGAAGTGGTCATCGTCTCGGCGCACTACGACCACGAGGGCGCGGACGGCAACGTCATCTACAACGGTGCCGACGATGATGGATCGGGGACCGTGGCCTTGCTGGAGATCGCCGACGCGTACGCGATGGCGGCGGCCGCCGGCCAGCGCCCGCGCCGCTCGGTGCTCTTCGCGTGCTGGGGGTCCGAGGAGCGTGGGCCCCTCCTGGGCGCATGGGCGTACACCGAGGCGCCGACCTTCCCGCTGGACCGCACCGTGGCCGTGCTGAACATGGACATGGTGGGGAGAAACGAAGAGGTGCTGGTCGGGGGCGGCCCCCGCTTCAACGGCCTCGAGGTCCAGACGGCGGAGTCGAACCGGAACGCCGTCAACATCCTGGGCTACAGCCGCCACCCCGCGTTGAGCGCCGTCGTGGAGCGCGTGAACAAGGCCGGCTACGGTCTCGATCTGAAGATGCGCTACGACAACAACCGCTCGAACCTGCTGCGGCGGAGCGACCAGTGGCCGTTCCTGCAGAACGGCGTGCCCGCGCTGTGGTTCCACACGGGCCTCCACCCGGACTACCACACGCAGTACGACCGGCCCGAGCGGATCAACTACGAGAAGATGGAGAAGATCGCCCGGCTCGTGCACCAGGCGAGCTGGGTGCTGGCGAACGAGGAGGGGAGGGGGAGGTAGCGGTCCATTGCCGATTGCGTGTTGCCCCCTCGGAGGGCTACGTCGGCCTCGGCTCCGGCACGCGCGTCCGCCAGTGGGGCGGGACGTGGCCGCGCTTGTAGACCATGAACGTCCGCGTGAACTCGATGACGATGGTCCCGTCCTGCTTGAACCCGGTGGTCTTCACCGTGACGATGCCGACGTTCGGGCGTGACTGCGACTCGCGCTTGTCGAGCACCTCGCTCCGCGAGTAGACCGTGTCCCCCTCGAAGAGCGGGTTGGGCAGCCGCACCTCGTCGCAGCCGAGGTTCGCCATCACGTTGAACGACAGGTCGAAGGTGGACTGGTCTTCCTTGACTGCCCAGGGGGATTATCGAGCGGACAGGCTCCTCGTCAAAGGTCCCGGCGGCCGCGCGTCAGGCCCGTGCGTCGAGAAGCCGGACGTCGTACGCCTCGAAGGCGGTGCCCGATGTCACGATGGTCAGGCCGTCATGTCGGGCCTGGGCGATGAGCATCCGATCGAAGGGGTCGCCGTGGTGATCGGGGAGGTTCGCGACAAGAACGGTGTGCTCCAGTGTGATGCTCAGGGACAGGAACCCGCTCGACTCGATTGCCGCGGGCAGCCACTCGTGGAGCGGCTCGCGTATCTTGAGCTTCCCGAGCCGCGACTTGATCGCCAGCTCCCATGCGCTCGCAGCGCTGACGTGGACCGTGGCCGCCTCGGCCTCGATGGCCGTGCGCGCGCGCCCCCCGAGCTTCCGGCTCCCCTCCCGCCACCAGAGCAGCACGTGCGTGTCGAGCAGGAGCCTCATTTCACACCGAACGCGCGCAGCAGGTATTCGGGCAGCGGCGCGTCGAAATCGCGGGACACCGAGATCTTCCCCTTGTCGGCCCCGAAACCGGTGCGCCGTCCGGTGGGGGTCACCGGGACGAGGCGCACCGCCGGACGGCCGGCTTTCGCGATGATGATGTCCTCGCCATTGACGGCGTCCTCGACCAGGCGGGACAGGTGTGTCTTGGCGGCGTGCAGGTTGATGGTTCTAGCCATGGACTAAGTCTAGCTAGGTCCATGTGTCTCGGCAAGCTACGGCCGGGCGAACGGCCTGGCGGCATCCCGTCTCACGCCTCGTGCAGGGTAGGATATGCCCGACTGCCGCGCCTCCGCGGCCCTCACTCCAGGGCAGGGATCATGACGAGAACCCTCGGCGCCTCGCTGCTGGCGCTGGCGTTGACGGCCGGTAACACGACCCGCGGAGCCGGCGAGCAGGCGCCGGCCGGTGAGCGCTTCGAGGTGATCGCGCACCAGAACGTCATGGTGCCCGCGCGCGACGGCGTGCGACTCGCCACCGACGTCTACCTCCCCGGACGCGGCGGCGTCGTCGCGGGCCGAGTGCCGGCGATTGTGGAGCGGACTCCCTACAACAAGGACACGACCGCCGGGGGCGTGGTCAACTACTTCGTTCCCCGCGGATACGCCGTCGTCTTCCAGGACGTGCGCGGGCGCTACCGGTCCGAGGGGCGCTGGCGTCCCATCCAGGACGACGGGCCGGACGGCGCGGACCTGCTGGCGTGGATCGCGAAGCAGTCGTGGTCCACGGGCAAGGTGGGCACCGTCGGCACGTCCTACGCGGGCGCCACGCAGCACGCGCTGGCCATCACCAACGCGCCCGCCCTCACCGCCATGGTTCCGGTGGACGCGATGAGCAACACCGGCTACTACGGCGTGCGCCACAACGGGGCCTTCGAGTTGCGGTGGCTCAACTGGGTGTTCACGCTCGGCAACGCCACGGGCCTTCGCGCCGGCGCCACGGGGGTCGCGCCCAGCCCGAACGGCCGGCTGGCGGCGACGCGCGCGGCGGTCACGCCGGAGGCCGTGCCCGCCCTCGAGGACCTCGGCACCCGCGTGCGCGAGTACGTGCGCGGGCTCCCGCTTCGGCCCGGCACGACACCCTTGAAGCTCGCGCCCGACTACGAAGCCTGGCTCGTCGAGGCGATGCGCCACGGCGACAACGACGCCTTCTGGATGGACATGGGCGCCAGCGTCGTGGAGCACGTCGCGAATTACCAGGACGTGCCGGCGTACCACGTCACCGGCTGGTACGACTCGTGGGGTACCCAGGTCGCGAACATGAACTACCTGCAGCTCGCGAAGGCCAGGCGGAATCAGCGCCTCATCGTCGGTCCGTGGACGCACGGCGGCCAGAACGTGAGCTACGCGGGCATCGCCGAGTTCGGCCCCGAGGCGGCCATCGACATGAACGCGCTCCGGGCGCGGTGGTTCGACCGGTGGCTCAAGGGCGAGCAGAACGGCGTGGAGAACGAGGCGCCAGTCCGCTTGTTCGTGATGGGCGGCGGCGAGGCGCGCAAGACACCAGAGGGCCGGCTGTTCGTGGGCGGCGCCTGGCGTGACGAGCGGGAGTGGCCGCTCGCCCGCACGCAGGCAACACCGTACTACCTGCACGCGGATGGCACGCTCTCACCGCAGGTTCCGGCCGCGGCGCCGCCGACGCGCTATCAGTTCGATCCTCGGAACCCGGTGCCCACCATCGGCGGCAACGTGTCCTCAGAGGGCATCCTCATGCCGCGCGGCGCGCAGGATCAGCGCTGCACGCCTGACCACTGGCTCTGCAGGGACACGTTGCCGCTCTCGGCCCGGCCCGACGTCGTCGTGTTCCAGACGCCGCCGCTCGAGCAGGACGTGGAGGTCACCGGGCGGCTGGTCGTGACGCTGTGGGCCAGCTCCGACGGCCCTGACACGGACTTCACGGCCAAGCTGGTGGACGTGTATCCGCCGAGCCGCGACTATCCCGCGGGCGTGGACCTGAACGTCGCCGACAGCATCGTCCGCGCGCGCTACCGGAACGGCGCGACGACGGCGACGATGCTCCAGCCGGGGACGCCGGTGGAGATGACCGTCGAGATGTACCCGACGTCGCTGGTGTTCAGGCGCGGGCACCGCATCCGGCTGGACATCTCGAGCAGCAACTTCCCGCGCTTCGACGTGAACCCGAACACGGGCGAGCCCCTCAACCAGCAGCGGCAGTGGCGCGTGGCGACCAACGCCGTGTATCACGACGCCGGGCACCCGTCGCGCATCGTCCTGCCCATCATCCCGGCGCGGCAGCCGAGCGATGGCGCCCAGCGGTGACCCAAGTCTCTTCTCGGAGTGGAGACGTCCCGCGCGCGCCAGGGGGGCCGCGCGGCTACGTCGTCTCCTCGGCCGGAACCTCGCGGTAGAGATCGCCCGCGAGATACTTGAGCCCCGAATCGCACACCGTGGTGACGATGCGCGCCCCGGCGGGAAGCTGCTTCGCGCGCTGGAGCGCGATCCACACGTTGGCGCCGGACGAGATGCCGCCGAAGATGCCCTCCTCGCGTGCCAGCCGGCGGGCTGTCTGACAGGCATCGGCGTCGGCGACCGCCACGACCTCGTCCGCCAGGTCGGCGCGGTAGTTGGTCGGCGCGAAGCCGACGCCCGTGCCCTCGATGCGATGGCCGCCGAAGGGTCCGCTCGATGTCAGCGCCCGGCTGGTGGCCGGCTCGCCCGCGACGCAGCGCACTCCCGGAACCGTCGCGTTGAAGACTTCGGCGTTCCCGGAGAAGCAGCCGGCCGTGCCCACCATCATGACGAACTCGTCGAGGCGCCCGCCGAGCGCGGCCAGCGTCTCGTCGGCCATGGCGTGGTACCCCGCGGGGTTGTCGGGGTTGTTGAACTGATCGGTCCAGAACGTGTCGGGCTCGGCGGCGAGTTCGCGCGCCCGCGCGACGATGGCCTGGATGAGCCCCGGCGTGATCCTGCCGCCCTCGCTCGGCAGTACCTCGACCCGGGCACCGAAGGCCCGCATCGTCTGCAGCTTCTCCTCGGCGAAGGCGTCGGATGAAACGAAATGTGCCCGGTAGCCGAGGGCGGCGCACACCATGGCGAGCGAGCTGCCGGTGCTGCCGCCGGTGTACTCGACGACACGGCCGCCGGGACGGAGCCGGCCGCGGTCCACCGCGCCCCGGACCATCGAGAGCGCCATGCGGTCCTTCATGCTGCCCGTGGGGTTGGCGCCCTCCCACTTCACCCAGATCTCGACGCCGTTGTCAGGCGCGACGCGTTCCAGGCGGATGAGCGGCGTCTGTCCGATGTGCATGGCGCCATCCTATCGCGCCCCCGGAACGCGGCCGATCCGGATCGTGCGCGCGCCCTCGGTTACACTGTCCCACCTTGGAGGTGTACCCATGAGGCGTCTTCGTCTCCCGATTGCCGTCACCGGCCTGCTGGCCCTCGTGGTCCTGACGTGGTCCACGCCCTCGGCCCAGCGCCGTGCCGATCGGCCCTTCAGCGGCCTCACGACGGGCGTCGGCGACCTGTACCGGCTGTCGGCCGCCCAGAGCCGATCGATCAGCCCCGAGAACTTCACCGGCGAGAAAGGCCGCGGCGGCATGGCCACCGAAGGCACCGGCGCGAATGCGGCGCGCGATCTCGGGCGCGGGTGGAAGGTGTCGCCGTCGGTACGCATTCAGCCCGGCCAGACGTTCACGATGGCCGACATCACGGGAAGCGGCGCCATCCAGCACATCTGGCTGACACCGACCGGCACGTGGCGCTATTCGATCCTGCGCATGTACTGGGACGGCGAGACCAGTCCGTCGGTCGAGGTGCCCGTCGGGGACTTCTTCGCGTCGGGCTGGGGCCGGTACGCGCAGATCAACTCGCTCGCCGTCGCCGTCAACCCGGGCAGCGCCTTCAACAGCTACTGGACGATGCCGTTCCGCAAGGCGGCGCGCATCACGATGGAGAACGTCGGGACCGAGGCCATGACGCTCTACTATCAGATCGACTACGCGCTCACGGCCATCGAAGACGACGCGGCCTACTTCCACGCGCAGTTCAGGCGGGTGAACCCCCTGCCCTACAAGGGCGTGTACACGATCGTCGACGGCATCAAGGGCGAGGGCCACTACGTGGGCACGCACATGAGCTGGGGCGTCAACAACAGCGGCTGGTGGGGCGAGGGCGAGATCAAGTTCTTCATGGACGGCGACACCGACTTCGCCACCATCGTCGGCACCGGCACCGAGGACTACTTCTGCGGGTCCTACAACTTCGAGAACCGGCAGACGAAGCAGTACCAGGAGTTCTCCACCCCCTACAGCGGGCTGCCGCTCGTCATCCGGCCCGACGGCGCGTACCAGTCGCAGCAGCGTTTCAGCCTGTATCGGTGGCACATCCCCGATCCCATCCGCTTCGCCCGGGATCTCGCGGTGACCATCCAGGCGCTCGGCTGGCGGGCCGACGGCCGCTACCTGCCACTCCAGGACGACATCGCGTCGGTGGCGTACTGGTACCAGGCCGAGCCGCACGCGACGTTCCCGGCGCTGCCGTCGAAGGACGCGCTCGAGATCCAGTGATGACGGAGCACCGGGCGCGTTCGCGCGCGCCCGGTGCGCCCGATGCACGTCCTCCAGCCGGAGTGGCCGAGCGGCGTGCCCGCGTCCTGATCACGCGGGCGGCGCCTTCCGGCTCCACGCGCGGATGGCCTTGACCTCGTCGTGCGGGATATGGAGGAACTCCAGGAACGCCTGATGATCGTCGGGCGCCGAGCGCTCGAACTCCTGGTGCCACCGGTGCATGTCCTCGTCGGTGAAGCCCGTCCGCCGCATGATGGCCACCCACGTCTCCTTGGTCATTGCCGCCTTCCTTTCGAGCGAGCGCGACGCCCCCAGCAGGCGCAGGATGGCGCGCTGGTGGCCCCGCAGGGTATCGATCTCCATATCGATGTCGGCGAGTCGTCGCTCGAGCACTGCGCGCGCCCCGCCCCCGCCGGGGCGGTCGACGAGCGCGCGGATGGCTGCAAGGCTGAGCCCGACCTTCCGGTAGAGGCCGATCTGCCGCAATCGCCGCAGGTCGGCTTCTCCGTAGGCGCGGTAGTTCCCGCCCGTTCTCGGCGGTCGCCTGAGCAGGCCGATGGACTCGTAGTAGAGGAGCGTGCTCCGCGAGAGCCCGCAGAGCCGACCCAGCGCCGATACCGTCATCGTCTGATCTCCAGTCTCAACCCGCCAGCCGTAGACAGGTCAAGCCCCCGGCCGCGCTTGACCCGCCTACGGCTGACGGGTTCATCCTCGGGGGATGGGGTCACGGTCGACCCCCTTTCAAGGAGGAACGATGAACGCCGCATCAGACATCGGAGGCAGGATCACCCGCACCTACCGTCAGACCATCGAGGCGACACCCGCGGCCGTCTTTCCGCTGCTCTGTCCCGTCCGCGAGGCCGAGTGGCTGGACGGATGGCGCTACACCATGGTGCACTCGCGGTCGGGGCTCGCGGAACACGGCGCCGTCTTCACCACGCCGCAGGCGGGCGAGGCCGACACGGTGTGGATCGTCACGCGCCACGACGCCGCGGCCGGCGCGGTCGAGTTCGCCCGCTTCACGCCGGGGCTGCACGTCTGCCTGCTCACCGTCGCCGTGTCGCCCGCGAGCGAGGGCCGGAGCCACGTGGACGTGACCTACACCTACACCGCGTTGACCTCCGCCGGGGCGCGCTGGCTCGCGTTGTTCACAGAGGAGGCCTTTCTCGACGCGGTCACCTTCTGGGAGCGCGCGATGAACCACTTCGTGAAGACGGGCTCGCGGCTGGCGAAGAGCTAGCCGCACGCGCGGGTCTCAGGGCCGGTACCGCGCCGGCTCGGGGAGGCCTTCGATCTTGCGAATGACGGGTGCGGCGACCCAGGCCACGCGGTAGAAGGCCATCCACTTGCGCAGCAGCGGCAGCGCCTCGCGGGCGCCGGGGCCGATCTCGCCGAGTGCGATCGCCATGGCCCGCCGCATGTCGCGCCTCGCGATCGAGACCCATTCGTCGGGCTCCTCGTCCATCGCCGCCATGAGGGGACGCACGGCCGGCGCGGCGGCCGGGCCGAGCGCGGCAATCGCCAGGCCCACTTCGTAGCGCACCACGAGGTCGCGGTCGGCGAGCGCCGCGATGAGCGCGGGCAGCGCGGGCTCCGAGGCGCGGCCGATCTCGCGGAGCGCCAGCGCGGCCAACCCGCGCATGCGCGGGCTCGCGTCGGCGAGCAGCGGCGTGAGGCGGCTCACGGCCGGCGCCGCGGCCGGGCCGAAGGCTGCCAGCGCCTCGACGGCGGCCTCGCGCACGGCCGGGTCGGGATCGCCGGCGAGCGCCACGAGCGGCGCCACGGCGGCGGTCGCCTCGGGCGCGAAACGAGCCGCGGCCCGCGCCGCCTCCGCGCGCGTGTCGGCCGAGGCCGACGCGAGCGCCGTGACGTACACCTCGAGCGGCCGGCCGCGATACGTCGGCGCGCCCGATGGCACGGCGGGCACCCCGCCCGCGGGCACCGCCGCTGCCGCGCTCGACTCCGTGCGCGCCGCCACGCGCGAGACGACGAGACCGTCGATGCCCAGGTAGTGGGCCGTCGCCTGCTCGTTCTTCCCCACGCAGGTGAACTCGACGGTGTGCCGGCCTCTGGTGAGGTCGAACCACCCGAGCAGATGATCGGCCGCTACGTACAGCTCCGGGCCGTAGGCGTCGATCGGCGCCGCCACCCCGTGGCCGGGTAAGCGTCCCAGGGCCACGCCGTCGATCGTCACCTCGTAGATGCCGTAGTCGCGCGCGTGGGCCACCAGCGCCACGAGCTCGTAGGTGCCGTCCTCGGTGATGTCGACGGGGACGGCCACGCGCGCGCGCGGGCCGTCGGCCCTGAGGAAGAGCAGGTCCTTCGACCAGAACACTTCGCGCTGCACCCGGAGCTCGCCGCCCGCGCCGGTGGCCTCGGCCGCCAGATCCTCCACCTCGATCTGGCGGGCGTTGCCGTGCGGCAGCCGGGCGCGGCCGTAGGGCATCTCGGGCAGGTGCTCGTTGACCCCCTCCTGGTACCAGAACGCGACGCTGCTCCACAGGTCGAAGCGCTCGCGGAAGCCGTCCACCTTCTTCGGATCGGGATCCTGCTTCCAGCCCTTGTGCTCCATGTCGAACCTGAGCGACGTCGTGAACGGCACCGGGTCCGACAGGTGCCACCGGTAGCCGCTCAGGCGCGCGCCGACGTGTCGCCCCTCGGCGATGGGAATGCCCACCATGAGTCCGCTCGACGCCCGCAGCCCCCACGCGTCGAGGAAGTAGTCTTCGGTGCCCGTGCCCTCGAGCTGCGGCGTCGGCGATCCGTCCACGTAGAAGAGGTCGTCGCCCTCGCCGAACCAGCCGGCCTCGGTCTGGATGACGTTGACGACGGCGCCCGCCAGATGGCCGCGACCCTTGACGTCGAGCACCGTGTAGTCGCGCCCCGCCGCCGGCGGCAGGTCCTGGCGGTAGAGTGCGTGCAGGTAGCCGACGTCGGCGGGCAGCTCGCGGTGCTTCTGCCAGTCGACCTGGTAGTAGAACATCGACACGCGCCGGCTGCCCTCGTTCGTGATGGTGATGCGGCACGACCTGCGGAACGGCATCGCCCAGTAGCTGTTCCGCGCGCGCCCGTTGGACGTGTTGCGAATCATGACCGAATCGACGTTCCGCTCGTAGCCGTGTCCGACGGCGAAGAAGTCGCCGAGCGGCACGTCGATGCTCGGCGTCCGGCTGCCGTCGTAGTAGACGCGAAACCGCAGCAGGCGCGGCCACGCGTACTCGTTGGCGGCCAGCGTCATCCAGATGTGCGTCACGACGCCCGGCCCCTCGAGGTCGGCGAGGACGATGGTCTCACCCGGGATGGGGCGCTTGCTGTCGTCGTTGCTCTCCACGTAGACGTTGTTGCTCGTCGCGCGCCGCGCCTCGTAGTCCTTGAGCCGCGCCAGATCCAGCGGGCCGGCGAGCCCCTGCGCCTGCGCGCCGGGTGTTCCGGCGGCGGCCAGAAGCGCCATCGCGACGCCCAGCCCGCCCAGCCTCGCCCATCGCCCCCCCCGCATGCCCCGTGCTCTCATCGACCGCCTCCTCCCGCCGCGCGGGGCGGCACCACGAGTCCCGAGCCGATCGGGAACCGCTCGGACACCCGCACGGGCAGTCGCCCTCCGGTGCCGATCTCGCCCCTCATCAGCCGGATGAACGCGTCCGCGTAGGCCAGCTGGTTGCCGTAGAAACCGCCCTCGCCGTAGCCCACCAGGACCGCCGCCGCCCCGGCGGCGCTGCCGGCGACGTACGGGTTGCCATACGCCATGACGATGGCGCGTGCCGGCCTGAGGCCCGCCACCTCGCGCACGAGCGCCAGATCGGCGTCGCGCAGCGGACCGTTGTCCCGGTAGACCGTACGCTGGTTGAAGATCGACACGACGATGGTCGGCGCCTCCGCCGCGGCGCGGCGCGCCTCGTCGTGGACGGCGCGATCGGTCGTCGGCCCGATGACGAAGGTCCGCCCGACCGGGAGCGCCGCGCGTATCCGCGCCGCCACCTCGGCGGCGGCCGGGTCGTGGTCCTGCTTCTGCAGCACGATGTGCAGGAGGGCGCCGGCGTCGCCAGCCTGGCGCGGGAACACACCATCGTTGACGAGCAGCGTGAGCGACCGCTCGGCTACCTCGCGCACGAGCGCGACGTGCGCGGGCACGCCCACGACCCGCGCGACGCCCGCCTCGTCCACCAGGCGCCTGCGATGCAGGTTCAACCGCGCCTTCCAGTACAGCAGCCGCCGCACCGAATCGTCGATCTGCCGCTCCGGGATTTCGCCACCGCGCACGGCGGCGACCACGGCCTCGAGTGTCTTCACCACGTCGGCGGGCTTGAGCAGCGCGTCGTGACCGGCTCGAACGGCCAGCACGCCCGCACGTTCGGCGCCGAAGCGGTCGGTCACTTTCTGGTACCAGAGGTCGTCGCTCGTCAGGACGTGCTTGAATCCGAGCCGTCCGCGCAGCCAGTCCCGCGCCAGCACGGGCTCGACGCTCGCCGGCAGGTCCGATCCGTTCGCGATCGACGGCACGGCGATGTGCTCGCTCATCACGAAGGCCACGCCGGCGTCGATGGCATGCCGGAACGCCCGCAGATCCTCCCGCTCCACCTGGTCGGCCGGCTTGCGGTTGATGGTGAACTCGGTGCCGGCCACGAGCTCGACGTCGCCCCGCCCCGGGTAGTGCTTCGCCGTCGCGAGCATGCCGTGGTCCTGATAGCCGCGGATGTAGGCGCCGGCCAGGCGGCCCAGCTGCTCGACGTCCGCGCCGAACGACCGCCCGCCGAGCACCGGATTGTCGGGCCGGGTCTGAACGTCGACCACCGGTGAATACGTGAGGTGGATGCCCATGGCCCGGCCTTCGACGGCCCCGACGCGCCCCACCGCGTAGGCCAGTTCCTCCGAGCCCACGGCCGAGAGCGCCATGTTGGGCGGAAACTCCGATGCGCCGGCGATCTGCTGTCCCGGCCCGCCCTCGAAATCTCCGGCGATGAGCAGCGGCAGCTCGGCTTCGCGCTGCAGGCGGTTGAGCAGCCGTGCCGTGTCGTGGGGCGCGCCGCCGTACACCACGAAGCCGCCGATGCCGTGCTCCCGGGCGAGGCGGAGCCATCGCTCGAGCTGCGGCGATCCCTCCGCGACGTACTCGCCGCGCATCTGCTCCACGAGCATCTGCCCGACCTTGCGCTCGAGCGTGAGCCCCTTCAACGTGGCCTCGGCCCAGCGCGTCGCCTCGTCGTGCGACGCGACGAGCGCCGCGGCCCCCGTCGTCTGTCCTTCCGGGACGGCCGTCCATGCCAGCACGGTGAGGCAGGCCACTGCCGCCGCCGTCAGCCGGGCCGTCATCGGTGCGCCACCTTCGCCCCGCTCAGAGCGGGCCACGCGTAGCCGTAGGCGGCAATGATGGCGAAGCAGACGAGCGGCACGGCGAAGGCCCGCGACATGTCGTAGCTGTCGGCCACCGCGCCCATCACCTTGGGCAGGATGGCGCCGCCGACGATCCCCATCACGATGTAGGCCGACGCCGCTTTCGCCCGCTCGCCGAGTCCGTAGATGCCGAGCGCGAAGATGGTGGGGAACATGATCGACATGAAGAAGTAGCTGAGGAAGACCGCGGCCACCGACACCCAGCCCAGCTTCAGGAACACCACCAGGCACAGGGCGACGTTCATCACGCCGTAGAGACCGACGACGCCGTGCGACGGCACGCGCCGGAGCAGCGCCGCGCCGCTCAGGCGCCCGAGCAGGAAGCACACGAACCCGAACGAGGCGAGGCTGGCGGCCGCCTGGTTGGTCACCGCCACCACGCCATCGTCGAACGGCAGCGCGCCGGGGAAGGCGGCGGCCAGCAGGCGGCGGTTCAGCCGCGCCGGGTTGCCGGGGCTGGCGTCGCCGGCGAGCAGGCGTTGGGTCTGGTCGTCGAGCGCGACGCCCGCGAATCGCTCGGGATCGTAGAGGGACGGGGTCGCGAGAAGACGGTTCAGATCCTGCGCCAGTTCGACCCGCAGGGCCGTGGCGCTCGCCGCGCCGGCGGCAAACCGCTCCAGCGCCTGCCTGGCCGCGGACGACAGCTCGGCCGCCACGAAGGAGGACACGGGATCGGCTGGCGCGCCGAGGCGCGCCGCCAGCGCCGGCACGTCGGCGATGTCGCCGCTCGTGAACGCCGTCCTCAGCTCCACCCACGGCCGCGCCGGGCCGGTCAGCCACGACGCGGGCAGCCCCGGCGGCTCGGAGGTCACGTAGTTGATGAGGAAGCTGAAGATGCCGGCCTGCGCGGCCACGTAGAAGAACTGCGCGAGCGTTGCGCCCGAGAAGTGCGGGTGCGACCAGATGCTCTCGTGCGGCAGGCGCGCCGAGATGCCGCGAAGGCGGAGCGCGGAGGTGGCCACGGCCAGGCCCGCGGCCGCCGCGAGCGCGATCGCCACGGCGTTGTCGCTGGTGACGGCGATGCCGAGCGGGCGGGCCACACGCGCCAGGGGCTCGACGAGAGGGGGTCCGAGTCCGGCGCTGTCGAGGATCAGCCACAGCACGAGGCCGCACACGCCGACGAGCACCGCCACGTTGCCGACGAGCAGCGTGTAGACCAGCCCCGCGCCGCCCCGTTGCGCTCGCGCGGCCTCGGAGGCCCTCTCGCTGTCGCCCACGCGGCCGGCATCGTCCGTCGTGATGTCGGGCACCGGCGCGAAGAAGAACACGACGGCCAGCAGCAGCACGACCACGGCCACGCCGGCGTAGGGAATCCACAGCGTCTCGGCGCCCGTGCTGCGTCCCGCCTGGTCGCGGCCGTAGAAGAACAGGCCGCCGGCGATGGGGCCGAGAATCCAGCCCACGCCGTTCAGCGACTGCGCCAGGTTGATGCGCGTCGCGGCGTACCGCGGCGGACCGAGCACGGTCGTGTACGGGTTCGCCACGGTCTCGAGAAACGTCAGGCCCGAGGCCACGAGGCACACGCCGAGCAGGAACGCCCAGAAGGCGGCGATGCCGGTGGCGGGAATGAACCAGAAGCCGCCGACCGCCACGAGCAGCAAACCGGCGATGATGCCGCCCCGGTAGCCCAGGCGCGTGGCCAGCCATCCGGCTGGCAGCGCCATCAGGAAATAGCCCATCCAGTGGGCGAACTGCACCCAGGCCGACTGCGACAGGCTGAGGCCCAGTTCCTCCTGGAAGTGCTTGTCCATCACGTCGATCATCCCGTTGCAGAACCCCCAGAGGAGGAACAGCGAGCTGACGAGCGTGAAGGTCAGCCGGTGGTTCCGGCCATCGGCGGTCACGAACAGGCCCGGCCCGTGTGCGCTCATCGCGTGCTACCGCTTCCCCAGGGCCGAGGTGATGTCGGCCACGGACACGCCGAGCACGGCGCGCGCCACCGGGTCGAGCGCGGCCTCCGGGCCCGTCAGGTGCACGGTGCGGTGCACGTGCGCCGCGGTCGCGCCCGGCGCCAGGGCGGCGGCCGGCGACGAGGATTCGAGCTCGTAGAACGGGCCGAGCGGCCTGGCCCCCGGCTCGGGCGGGCCGTCGTTGTAGCTGTTGGCGGCGTCGCCGCCGTAGGGATCGTCCTGGATCTTCCAGAGCGAGTTCACGTAGTCGGTGGCGCCGGCCGGCTGGGTGAACTGCACGATGGTCAGCACGCGCCGGCCCGGGTCGTAGCTGCCGAGCACGCCCGTGCTGCGCCTGGGCGATACGCCGATCTTGCTGCGGTAGCGACCGTCGCCGCTGAAATAGATCGCCCGCTCGCGCACGACCAGCCGCTCGGGCGGCACCGCGCCGAAGTAGTCGGATGTGACCCGCGGCCCCATCTCCCCTTCGGCACCCGGCACGATGGGCACGACGATGGTCGTCGTGGGCGAGGGCGTGAACATGCCGAGGATCCAGATCGACAGCAGTCCCGTCGGCTTGGCCCAGGCAACCGTGCCGGCGTTCGTGATGCGGTTGTCCGATTCGAAGGCCACCAGGCGCACGCCGCTCGCCGGCGCCGCGCCCATCCGGGCCCACGCCGCCGCCGCGTCGAGCATCCGGACCTCGCGATCGACGCTCACCTCGAAGCGCGTGCCCGAGTAGTTGGTGAGCGTGAAGGCCGAGGTGAACCGTGCGCGGTCGCGCGCGACCGCGGCCACGTCGAAGGGCTCGGTGTCGATGGGCGCCGGCGTGTACCAGTCGGCCAGATCGAACCGGGCGCCCCTGGCGAAGAAGATCGAGAACTGCCCGCCCTCGGGCCCCAGCCAGAAGCGATCCTCGCCGCCGAAGACGTTGATGTGGGGCTCGGTCCTGCCCGAGGCGATGAGGGCGCGGTTGATCCAGCCGAAGCTCGGCCCCTCGTCGCCCTGGGCCGTGCTGGTCAGCACGCGGCCCTGCCACTTCGCCGAGAGCGCCACCTTGGCCATGCCCGCCTCGTCGGCGAGCACGATGAGGTCGGCGTGCTTCTCCAGGAATGCCACATCGTCACCGAACGTGACCGACTGGGCGGAGGGATGGAAGGGCAGTGAGACAACCATGGAGGCCAGCAGGAGGGACACGAAGTGACGGGTCATGGGTTCGTCCTGGAAAGGGGGGCGGCCGCTACCGCCAGGGCAGCGCCGCCAGCTCTTCGTCGGTGAGCGGCGGCAGCAGGCCCCTCCCCTCCTCGAGCCGCGCACCCGCGGCGTCGTGCACGAAGAAGCCCTGGCCGGTGAGGGCCTTGGTGGCGGCGTCCACGCGCCCGCGCACCGAACAGCAGCCGTAGTCGCCGTGGCGGTCGAGCGCGACCAGCTTGAAGTTGAACATCGGCCGGCCGTCGTGGCGTTCGATGGCGCGCCGGCACACGAACTCGCAGGCCTGCTGCGGAGAAAGCCCGTCGCGCATCTTCTCGACGACGTGGAACGACGCGCAGTGTCGGATGATCTCGTCGCCGTGCCCGGTCGCGCCGGCAGCGCCCACGGCGTTGTCGACGTAGAGCCCCGCGCCGATGATCGGCGAGTCGCCGACGCGGCCGACGATCTTGAAGTGGTGGCCCACCGTGCTCGTGGCGCCGGCGATGTCGCCGTGGCCGTCGAGGACGAGCAGCGTGATCGAATCGAGGTCCTCGAACCGGCGCCTGAGGTCCTCGAGGTCGCCTGGTGTCCGCGGCGCGGGTCGCGCGCCGGGCCGATCTTTCGGCCCGAAGTAGTAGTCGCGCGGGTTCAGGTTCTCCTTCCACTCGCGCCAGTGATCGCGCGCCTGGTCGGTCAGCAGGTCCTCCTCCTTGAAGCCGTGCATCCTGGCGAACTTCAGCGCGCCCTTGCCGACGAGCATCGAGTGGTCGGTGCGCTCCATCACCAGCCGCGCCACCGAGACCGGCGTCCTGATGTTCTCGAGCGCTGCGACGGCGCCCGAGGCGCAGCCATCGCGGCCCGACATGATGGAGGCGTCGAGCTGCAGGAACCCCTCCTCGTTCGGGTCGCCGCCGTAACCGACCGTCGTGTCGAGCGGATCGGACTCGGAGACGTTGACGGCCTTCTCGGCCGCGTCGAGCGCCGAGCCGCCGTTCTGGAGCGCTGCCATGCCCGCGCCCGTGATCTTTTCGCGCACCTGCGCGAAGGTCTTGCTCGTGACGATGAGCGGCCGGTTGGGTGCCCGAGCCGCGGCCTGGCGGGCGAACGCCACGCGCCCGAGAAACGGCAGCGCCGCGCCAGCTCCCGCGATCGCGGACACGAGACGTCTGCGTGTGAACCGTGAACTCGTCATCGGTGCCTCCCCCTCGTGTGTCACGACGCCGCGCGCCGCAGCCGGCGGAGCCGGCCCATCATGCCGCTGCCCCCGCGGCCGAAATGGTCGTGGAGCTCGAGGTATTCGCGGTACAGGTCGTCGTAGGCCGCCGCGGCGGCGGCATCCGGCTCGACCAGCCGCCCGGCCGGGCGCGCCATGGCGGCTGCCGCCTCGACGATCGAATGGTGGCCGCCGGCCTCGGCCCCCGCGGCCACCGCACCCAGCATGGCTGCGCCGAGCGCGCAGGCGTCGGCGGCGGCAAACCGGATCGGCCGCAGCGTGATGTCGGCGTAGACCTGCAGGAGCAGCGGGCTGCGCTCGGCCAGCCCTCCCACCGCCAGCAGCTCACCCACCGGAATGGCATGCGCGGAGAACGCGTCGAGGATGCGCCGCGTGCCGTAGCCCGTGGCCTCGATCAGGCTCCGATAGATCTCGCCGCGCGTGGTCGCCAGCGTCAGCCCCACGATGAGGCCGGTCAGGTCCGCGTCGCCGAGCACCGAGCGGTTGCCGTTCCACCAGTCGAGCGCCACGAGTCCGTTGCCGCCCGGCGGCGCGGCGGCCGCCTCGTGTTCGAGCGCGTCGAAGAGATCGGCCGCGGCGGCCTCGCCGCCCACCTGCCGCGCCCACCAGCCGAACAGATCGCCCACGGCGGGCTGCCCGGCCTCGTAGCCGTAACGGCCCTCGACGATGCCGTCCCAGACCACGCCGGCGATGCCCTCCACCGGGGCATGGCGATCGGCGAGCAGCATGTGGCACGTCGAGGTGCCCATCACCAGCACCATGCGGCCGGGCGTGACCACGCCCGCGGCCGGCACGGCGCTGTGGGCGTCGATGATGGCGGCTCCGACAGCGGTGCGATCCGTCAAGCCGAGGCGACGGGCCATCTCCGGCCTGAGCGTGCCGGCGCAGCGCCCCGGCGGCACAACGGGGCCGGCGAGCTTCTCGGAGAGCCCGGTCAGCCGCGGATGGAGCGCGGAGTAGAAGCCGCCCGAGGGGAACCCGCGACCGCGCGTCCAGAAGCCCTTGTAGCCGGCGGCGCAGGCATTGCGCACGAGCGTCCCGGTGAGCTGCCACACCACCCAGTCGCCCGCTTCCACGAACGCCGCCGCGGCGTCGAACACGCCGGGATCCTCCTCGAGGACCTGCAGCGCCTTGGCCACGAGCCACTCCGACGAGGTGCGGCCGCCGTAGTCGGCAAGCGCGGGCTCGCCGCGCTCGGCGGCCACCCGGTTGATGCGATCGGCCTGCGGCAGCGCGGCGTGGTGCTTCCACAGCTTCACCCAGGCGTGCGGCCGGGCCGCGTACTCGGCCTGCAGGCAGAGGGGCGTGCCGCCGGCGTCGACCGGCAGGATCGTGCACGCGGTGAAGTCCACGCCGAGGCCGACGATGGCTGACGGGGCAACGTCGGCCGCGGCGATGGCCCGGCCGACGGCGGCCTCCATGGCCGTGAGGTAGTCGCCCGGGTGTTGCAGCGCCCAGTCGGCGCCCAGCGGCTCGGCGGAGCCCGGCAGCCGCTTGTCGATGACGCCGTGCGCGTAGTCGGCCACCGCGGCCCCGCGCTGACGGCCCGTCGCCGTCTCGACGACGACGGCGCGCGCCGAGGCGGTGCCGAAGTCGACCCCGATCGCGCAGGGCGCGTCGCGCCGGGCCGTCACGCGGGCGGCTCCGGCAGGCGCGGCACGGCGGCGGGCGCCTGGTGCGCCGCGAGCGTGTCGTCGAGATCGCCGCAGAGCGTGACGGCGATCCCCATCGCATGCGCCATCGCCGCCTTCATGGCCAGCGCCGCGCGCGCCCGGGCGGCGTCGGGCGCGTAGGCGACCTGGATGTGGTTGGCCTGGTGCCTGGCCATGAAGCGATCGCGCGTCACCCCATAGAGCACGGCGTGCATGATGGGCCACTGCGGCGTCGTGGCCTGCCAGCGCCGCTCGGTCTCCTCGTCGGGCAGCCACACCACCCCGCCGCGGCCCAGATCCATGTGCAGGCGATCGTCGCGCACGAAGATGCGGCTCCAGACGATCTCGCCCGGCTTGCTCACGCCCTTGAGCGTGGAGCCGCCGCGCGGGAAGTACATCGGCGGCTGGCGCTCGCCGCGCGCCCCGCGGTAGCCGCCGATGAAGTGGCTGGCCGGCGCGGCGCCGGAGATCTCGAACACCCACACGAACTCGTCGACGCCGTGCCCCCTGTACACCTCGCCCCACCGCACGTCGTGCAGTGTCGTCGACGGATCCAGCTCGAGGGCCATCCACACGCGATTGGTGATGAGCGCGTCGATGCCGGCGCCTTCGTCCGCCTCGTTGAAGTGCGGGACGGCGAGGCCGTCGAAGAGCACGCGGCCGGACGGGTCGGCCACGGGGGGCCGATCGGGATTGTTCAGCAGCCCCTCCGCCAGGTCGGAGGCCACGCACACGTCCTTGAGCCCCTGCTGGTACTGGATGCCGATGGCGGCGCAGCCGAAGTCGTCCGCCATGCGCACGGCCGCGTCGTACATCGCCAGTCCCTCGAGGACCTGCGCCTCGGTCAGATCGGCATCGGGATCGCGCCCGAACGCGAAGGTCGTGCCGCGCGCCTCGAGCCACGCCTGGTGCGCACGCGCCGCCGTCCCCGGCACACGGCCCATGGCGGCGTACAGGGCCGACTGGCTGAGCCGCTCCTTGAAGAGGCCGAGCGGGTGCAGCAGATGGTCGGGGATGATGGCGTTGTACATCCCCATGCAGCCTTCGTCGAACACGCCGAGCACCGCCTGATCGCGCACGAGCGCGGCGCCGAGCGCCGCGCCGCGTTGCTCGGCCCAGTCCAGCGCCGGCCAGATGGGCGGCGCGTACGGGCGCGCGTGCGCGGTGTCGTGCACGATGCGGCCCGTCGCGAGCCATTCGGCCAGGGCCGCGCGCGCGAAGTCGTCCTCGAACGTCTCGCTCCAGATCGTGCTGTAGCGGATGCCCGCCTTGGTGAGCGACCCGTTCAGGTTGAGCAGGCCGACGAGACCGGGCCACCGGCCGCTCCAGTTGGCCAGCGTCAGGATGGGCCCGCGGTGGCGCGTCAGGCCGGGCAGCACGTGGCTGGTGTACTGCCAGACGGCTTCGGCGACGACCAGCGGGATGTCGGGATCGATTCGCCGGAACGCCGCGATGCCCATCGCCTGGCCGTCGAGGAAGCCGTGCCGCCTGGCCGGATCGACGGGATGGCCCCGGACGACGCGCCGGCCAAGGGCCGCGAAGGCGTCGATGACGCGGGCCTCGAGTGCCTCCTGGGCGGGCCAGCACACCTGGTTGGCAGGCAGGCGCGAGTCACCGCTCGCGACCAGGCAGACGTCCGACGTCATCGCATCGCCCACAGCAGGCTCGACATGAATCAACCTCCCGGGCCGCCGCGCCGTTCCGGGGCGCCGCGGCGGCGCCATTCTATCGCCATCGCTGGACTTGCGGCCTTCAGGCACGACCGTGCCTCGACGATCGCTCGCGGCCGCCGGCGTCGGTGCAGGCTCCGACCTGGCAGTGGAACGCGATAGACTGGCAACGTCTCCAGGGAGGGTCCCCATGCGTGTGACACACATCCTGTCGACTGTCGTGCTGACCGCCGCCGCTGGCGCTGTCGCGCTCGCGCAGGGCGTGCCGGGCGTGAAGCTGCCGGCATCCCCGGCGGGACAGGCCGCCGTGCAGGTGGGCGGCACCTGGGAGAAGACCGCCGAGGGTGGGCAGCGCTACCGTGACGGCAAGTGGGTCGTCGTCAACTACGGTCGCCCGCTCCTGCGCGGGCGGAAGGACATCTTCGGCGCCGGCGCCGAGTACGGCCAGCAGGTCATCGACGGCTCCGCCATCTGGCGCGCGGGCGCGAACGACACCACGACGCTCACGACCCAGGTGCCCCTCATCCTCGGCGGCAAGACCATCGAGCCCGGCGTCTACAACGTGTTCGTGGATCTCAAACCCGGCGCGTGGACGCTGGTGCTCAACACCCAGACGCGCCAGGAGAAGTACGACCCGAACGACAAGGTGAACCTGTTCGGTGCGTACAACTACGACTCGACGTCCGACGTGCTTCGCGCACCCATGACGGTGCGCACCACGACCGAGTCCGTGGAACAGTTCACCATCGGCTTCGTGAACGTCACCGACAGAGCCGCCACGCTGACGATGGCGTGGGAGAGGACGGTGGCGTCGATCGATCTGCGGGTGGCCGGCGGCACGCGGTGAGGCCGCGCGCGCCCAGGGGCGGATGAGCCTCTTCACGCTCGCTCTCGTGCTCGCCGCCGCCTCGGTGGTGGCCCTGGGAGGCGCGTTCTGCTGGCTCGCCGCGCGACGCAGGTTCGAGCGACGCACGATGTCGGACGCGGAGGCCGGCCTCCGCGCCACGCGCCCCCCGGTCGGCAGCCGGGGCGGCGCGCGATGGGTCGGCGGAAGGGCCCGCGGCGCGGAGTGGACGGCCCAGATCGGCAACCAGGATCTCCTGGCGATGGTCCGGGCCCGCCGGTGGCACGAGGCCGCGCCGTGGCTGCTGCTGGGCGCCGGTGTCGTCGGCGCCTTTGCGTCGTGGCCGTTCTTCGTCCTCCAGCTTCTCGGTCTCGACGGCCGCGTCGCCGGCGTCGTCGCGATCCTCCTGCTCGTCGTCGCCGTTCGCACGGCCTGGCCGCGCGCCGAGACCTCTCGACCGTGAGCGGCGGCGCGCCCCGGAGCGGAGCATCCTCACCGTGCTCGGCGCAGGTCCTGGCCTCTTGCGCCCGGCCACTGGCCGCGTCGCCAGGCCGCTCCAGGTCGTGGGCGAGTTCGTGACCGTCGCCTGCGGCCTCGATCCATCAGGGACGGCCTGCCCGGGTCGACCCTGGCCTGCCCGGTTCAGCGTGTCGGCTTCCGCGTGTCCAGGTCCAGCCGGTTGAGCGGCGTGTCCCAGTGTGCCGTCAGGATCTCGAAACGCCGCTGCTCCTCGCGCTGGAACTTCGCACGGTCGGGATAGAGCTTCGCGATGATCTCCTCGTCGGTCGGCGTGGACGGCGGGCTGGGTGGGACGACCAGCTCCACCGCGAAGGTCCAGTCCGCGCGCCCGTCACCGTGGAACTCCGGCACGTAGACGCGCACCGACGAGAAGCGGCCCGCCTTCTCCTTCGCCTTGAGGATGGGGTAATGATTGCGCTGGAAGAGATCGACGAACTCGTCCTGCAGCCCCCACTTCACCGTGTAGAAGTACCACGTGGTCTTGGGCTCGCCGCCCGTCTGCTTCGCCGGCGCCTGGGCGCCCACGGCGAGCGACCCGAGCACGCACGCCACTGCGATGGACATCACGCGTTTCGTCATCGACATGTCCGGCCTCCTGTGGAGACGCGAATTATAGCGTCATGAGCATGTCCAGGCGTTCGCACTCGGGCGTTTTCGTCTCCTTCCAGTAGAATCCGCCGCATGGTCCGACGACTGCTCGCCACTGGCCTCGTGATCCTCCTCTCGGCCCCGCTCCTCGCACAGGAGCCGGTCGACACCGCCATGGTCGCGAGAATCCGGGCCGAGGCGTTCGAGCGCGGGCAGGTGCTCGAGACATTCAATCAGCTCACGAATGTCATCGGCCCGCGGCTCACCAATTCTCCGGGACACAAGCGCGCCGTCGCGTGGACGCAGGCGGCGCTGAAGGGCTGGGGACTCGCGAACGTGCACGCGGCGCCCTTCGCGTTCGGCCGCGGCTGGACGCTCGAGCGCTTCTCCATCGAGATGATCGCGCCGCGCTACATGCCGCTCACCGGCTACCCGAAGGGATGGTCGGCCTCCACGGCGGGAACGATCACGGCGACGCCGATGTGGCTGCCGAACCCGTCGGCCGCGGACCTGGACGCGCGGGCGGGAAAGCTGACCGGCGCCATCGTGATGACGAGCCCGATCCAGGAGTACTTCATCCGCGCGGACCGTCCGCCGGCGTCGGGCGATCTGCGCACGGGGCGCCCCCCGGCGAAGCCGGCCCTGCCCCCGGCGGATCTCCTGGCGCGGCTCGGGGCCGAGCGCGTCGGCGTGACGCTCGAGGCGAACATCGGCGAGCACGGCACCGTCTTCGTCACGGGCCGCGACGCCGGCGCCAATGCCATACCGGCCGTCGTGCTCGTCTCCGAGCACTACAACCTCGTCGCGCGCCTGCTGCAGCAGGGGATTGCCGTGACGCTCGCCGTCAACGTGCAGGGGCGTTACGACGAATCGGACCGGAACGCACACAACGTCATCGCGGAGATCCCGGGCACCGATCCGGCGGTGGGCGCCGAGGTGGTGATGGCAGGCGCACACCTGGACTCGTGGCACACCGCGACCGGGGCCACGGACAATGCGGATGGCGTGGCGACGGTGATGGAGGCGGTCCGCATCCTGAAGGCCCTCGGCGTCCGCCCGCGGCGCACCATCCGCATCGCGCTGTGGGCGGGCGAGGAGCAGGGGCTGCTCGGCTCGCGCGCGTGGGTGAAGCAGCACCTGGAGGGCGAAGCGAACGCGGCTGCGCGCGACGAGCTGTCGGTCTACTTCAACTTCGACAACGGCTTCCCGCCGGTCACCGGCTTCTACATGGAGGGCAACGAGCCGGCGCAGCGCATTGTCACGCAGTGGCTGAAGCCGCTGGCCGACCTGGGCGTGACCCAGACCACCTCCGGCGGCATTGGCGCCACGGATCACCTGGCGTTCACGGCGCTGAAGCTGCCGGGCTTCCAGGCGGTGCAGAGCTACGTGGGCTACGACGTTCGCACGCACCACACCAATGCCGATTTCGTGGAGCGCATCGAGCCGGACGCGCTGAAGCAGGCGGCGGTCGTGACCGCCACCGTGCTGTACCACGCGGCGATGCGGGACGGGAAGATGCCGCGGTGAGCTCCGGCGCCGGCGCCGCGGGTCAGAACGCCGTGCTGAGCAGCTCGCCGACGACGGGTTCGCACTGGCGCTCGACGTGGGCGGTCAGGTCCGCCTTCTGCTGAATCTCGCGGCTGACGCGCTCCATGGCGGCGCCCGTCAGGTGCGCCTCGACGCGGTTCGGACTGCCGCCGGCGGCCACGAACGGCTCCATCAGGTACGCGACGGCCAGCGTGACCGCGGTGAGGCCGAACGCGCCCACCCGCCGGTCCTGGGCATCGGCGGCGGACTCGAACTGTCGGAACAGCACGAGGTTGCAGAGCTGATAGCGCGCCATCGCGTCGAGGTGCCGATCGTTCGCGCCGGGCATCTTCAGCAGCGGAAAGCTCGGCGCCTTGTCGAGCGCCCCCCGGGCCGTCCACGACTCCAGCTGCCCGCGCACGGCCTGCACGATCCTGCGCGTGGCCGCCGCGGCGGCCGCGGGATCCCGAGGCGCGCTGATGGTCGAGAGCCGCTCGACGAGCTGCGCGGCCATCTGCTGCTCGGCCGCCGGCGGCAGCCAGGTGTCCTGGGCGGCCAGCGGGAAGGCGCCGGCGACGAAGAGCGCGAGAAGCATCGCACGGGCGCGGGTCGTCATGCGTGGAGCATATCGCACACGGTTCACGGCGTTGACCACGCCGGCCCGAGTGTGACACCGTGCGGCGCATGGGCCTGCTCTCGCGACTGCTGGGAAACGCCTCGGAAGCCGACGTCGCCGACGTCGAAGAGTACCTCGAGAAGATCCTCGCGGAGGGCGAGAAGGTGCAGCGCGCGTTCTCGCTGGTCCGCGACCTGTTCATCTTCACCGACCGCCGCTTCATCATGGTGGACAAGCAGGGGCTGACCGGGATGAAGACCGAGTACCACTCGATCCCGTACCGCGCCATCACGCGCTTCTCCGTCGAAACCGCGGGCGCGACCGATCTGGACTCCGAACTGCGCATCTGGGTCTCGAGCTCGGCGACGCCCATCCAGCGGACCTTCCGGCGGGGCACCGCGATCTTCGAGGTGCAGCAGGCACTGGCGACTTACTGCAAGTAGGGGTGCCGGGGTGCAGGGTGCAAGGTGCAGGGGTGCAAGGTGCTCAGGTGCAGGGTGTGACCTGGTGACGATGGGCGGCCGCTGTCGGTGGCTCGTCGCTGTCGCGCTGGCGCTCGCGTGGCTTGCCGGTGATCACGCCGCGCGGATGCAGGCCGCGCGTGCGCAGGCTGCACGCGTGCCCGTCGTCCTGTTGTCCATTGACGGCCTCAAGCCCGACTACGTGCTCGATGCCGACCGCCACGGCCTCGAGATCCCCAATTTGCGGAGACTCGTCGCCGAGGGCGCATACGCCACCGGCGTGACGGGGGTGACGCCGACGGTGACGTATCCCAGCCACACGACCCTGGTCACCGGCGTGGCCCCGGCCGCGCACGGCATCCTCAACAACGGCCCGTTCGATCCGCTCGGGCAGAACGCCAACGGCTGGTACTGGTACGCGGACGACATCGAGGTCCCGACGCTGTGGGACGCGGCGGGCGAGGCGGGCCTCGTCACCGCCAACGTGGACTGGCCCGTCACCGTCGGCGCGCGGATTCGCCACAACATCGCCCAGTACTGGCACGGGGCGCCGGGCGAGGACCGCAAGCTGCTGCGCGCGCTCTCCACGCCGGGCCTCCTCGACGAAGCGGAGAAGGACGCGGGCCCGTATCCCGCCGGCTACCAGTACACGCTGGCCGACGATCAGAAGCGCGCGCGGTTCGTCGCGTGGATGATCGAGCGCAAGCGCCCGGACTTCCTCACCGCGTACTTCTCGTCGCTCGACGAAGAGCAGCATCACACCGCGCCGAACAGCCCCGCGACCTTCACGACGCTCGAGGGGCTCGATGCGCTCGTGGCGCAGGTGCGCGACGCGGCGGAGCGCGCTTACGGCGGGCGGTTCGTGATGGCCGTGGTCTCGGATCATGGCCACATCACCGCGAAGCAGGACGTGCACGTGAACGCGGCGCTCGCTCGCGCCGGGTTGATCGACGTGGACCCGCAGGGGAAGGTGACGGGCTGGCGCGCGTTCGCGTGGGGTGCCGGCGGGTCGGCCGCCATCATGGTGAAAGACCCGGCGGACGACGCCGCGCGCACGCGGTCGACGGAGGCGATCGCACGCCTGCGCGCCGAGCACCCCGACGCCATCGCACGCGTCGAGGAAGGCGAGGCCCACCGCGCACTCGGCGGCTTTCCCGGCGCGGCCTTCGTGATCGGCCTCTCTCCAGGGTTCAAGACAGGGAGCGCCCTTGCCGGTGAGGTCGTCCGGCCCGCCGCGTCGCCCGGTGGCACGCACGGATACCTGCCGGGCCCCCGCGACATGGAGGCCTCCTTCTTCATCGCCGGCGCCGGCGTGCCCGCGGGGCGGAACCTGGGCGCGATGGACATGCGCGACGTCGCGCCCACGCTCGCCGTGAAGCTCGGTGTCTCGCTGCCCCGCGCGCAGGGGCGGAACCGGCTGTAGATCGGATGCGACCGGCTTCCTGGGTGGGGACGTGCAGAGGCGAACGCCGAGCGCGCGCGACAGGCGGCGCGCGCGAGGAGGTACATGAGCCCGGAGCAGGCACGCGGGCTGCCGGTCGACACGCGCACCGACATCTGGGCATTCGGCTGCGTCCTTTACGAGACGCTCGCCGGACGCGAGGCATTCAACGGCCGGACCGCCACCGATTGTTTCGCCGCCATCGTCGGACGAGACCCGGATTGGACCATCCTTCCGCCATCCGTGCCCGAGAACGTCGTCCGTGTGATGCAGCGCTGTCTCAGCAAGGACCTGGAAGGCCGGCTCGCGGACATGGACGAGGTGCGTCGCGAACTCGACGACGCCCTTGCCGCCACCACCGTGCGGATGGAGGGAACACCGGCCGCACGATCGACGAGGCGACGCGCGTCCGTGCTCACCTATGCCGCGTCCATCGCAGTGACATGGCGGAGTACCCGGGACCTGGCAGGAGAGTGACGATTTCCACGAGCGGCGGCACGGACCCGCTCTGGCGACAGGCCTCATCGCTGATCGCGCATCTGCGGCCGCCGTCGGTGCTGGGGCCTCAGAACACTTTCCGGCTCTCCACGTTGGCGTCGATCTCCGTCGGCGTCCGCCAGATGGGCCGCATCTCCTTGCGCGAGAGCAGTGGCAGCTGATCGTCGACGTGCTTCGAGCCGGGCTTCGACCAGTTGCCGTAGCCGAGCAGCGCCTCGCCACGCTGCGGCGTGGAGTATTCGATCACCGCGTAGAAGGTGTCGCCTGAGACGGCCTGCGTCTTCCCGTCCGCGAACGGGCCGACGTTGATGGTGCGGATGGCGCCCAGGAACGACGGCGCGCCGTTGCCGGGCAGATCCGCGTTCCCGCGGCGGAAGCGCATCACGTCGCCCCACTTCACGCGCAGAGAGCCGTACTCCTGCTCCACCTCGCCCGCCACCTTGTCGAGGAGCGCCATGGCCTTCGCCGGGTCCTTGAAGCCGCGCGGCGTCTCGAGCGGGCGGCGGTCGTCGGTCGGCACCCTGAAGCCGCCGATCCCGCTGAATCCCTGCCCGGCGGCGGTCATGAACTTGTAGAAGAGCAGCATCCCGTCGCTCTCGGCTTCCGACAGCCGATCCCAGCCCGCCAGCACGTCGGCGGCCCGCTTCGCGCGTGCAGTGCCCATGGCCCTGGCTGCCGAGACGATGTCGTCCACGAACTGGTCGGCGGTCTCGACCCGCGTGTCGAGCTTGCCGCGCTTGATGTCCTCGAAGCTCATCTTCGCCGGCGCGGTGCTCAGGATGCGGATGCCGCGCTGGGCGCGCTGGGTGATGCCCTGCGGAGCCGCCATGCCGGAAGGGAATTTCGCGTGGTCCAGCACCATCGGGTACACCGACGTCCACGGCATGTCGTTCGAGTTCTGCACCCAGCCGGTCGGCGGGTCGATGGCCTTGGGCAGCGCATCGTATGGATGGATCTCGCTCGAGATCAGGTCCGACCGATCGCCGGGCACGACGCCCTGCCAGAAGGCGTAGTCGCCCTCGGCGTGGACGGGCAGCGTGGCGTTGTAGATGTAGGCGATACGCCCGTCACGGTCGGCGTAGGCGGTGTTGAAGAGGGGGAGCTGCTGCATCCGCATCGCCTGTTCCCACTCCGCGAAGTTCTTCGCCAGGCCCATCCGCCAGAACTGCTCGAACATGCGCGGCCGGTCGAGCGCGGCGACACGCACGGCAATCGGGCCGCGCCGCTCGGCAATCACCGGCCCGTGCACGCTGCGGCGGATGGTCAGCGGCTCGTCGCGCAGCGTCCCGTCGGCCTGCCGCACCTTGATGACCTCCGTCGTGGTGTCGAAGGGCCTGACCTTGCCATCAAGTACGTAGCCGCCGTCCTTCTCCACCAGCCTGTACAGGTCCGACTGCGACGGGTTGTTGGTCGTCTGGGTCCAGCCGACGAACTCGGTGAAGCACTGCCTGAGCACCGGGAAGCCCACCCACACGGCACCGTAGGACGTGACGCCGGGTGCGGAGAGCTGCACCTCGAAGTACGTGTGGATGTCGCCCCACTGCAGGTGGGAGTTGCTCATCAGCAGCGCGTGGCCGCTGGCCGAGCGCGACGGCGCAATCGCCCACTCGTTCGAGCCGCTCACCGCCGGGTCGTAGCGCTCCAGGCGCG
The DNA here is from genome assembly GCA_963169195.1 of Acidobacteriota bacterium. Classification (GTDB taxonomy): domain Bacteria; phylum Acidobacteriota; class Vicinamibacteria; order Vicinamibacterales; family UBA2999; genus VFZN01. The sequence continues at coordinate 72,171 of CAUJDN010000112.1, forward strand.
TCTGCAGGCGGCGCGGACTGATCACCCAGTCGAAATGGATGGTGCGCAGGCCGTGGGCGTAGACGTCCTCGGGCGTGAGCGGCAGCACGGCGCGCGCCGCCTCGCTCAACTCGGCCCCGTGCTCGTCGGCCCAGGCGTTGAGCCCTCGTGCGAAGCTCTCGATGAGCGGCGCGAACTCCGTGCTCTGGCCGGAGGCCCACTGCTCCGCCAGTGCGGGGATGCCGTTGGTGCGCACCCAGCGGTCGGCGTCCAGGTACTGATCACCGTAGAACTCCGCACCGCGCCCGCGCGCCTGCGCGTAGAGCCGGACGAGCAGCTCGGCGTGCGCCTCCATCTGCGCGTAGCCATACGCGTGGAACAGGCTCGCGTGATCGGGCGCGAAGATGTGGGGGATGCCGTAGCGGTCCCAGAGGATCTCCGTCCCCTTCGCCGCGCCCGCGGGATCCGCCGCCTTCTGGGGCGACGACGTGCAGGCCGGAAGGGCGAGGCAGAGCAGCAGGACGAGGACGAGTCGCGAGAACCGGGTCAGCGACGCTGTGGTCATGTATCCCCCCCCCGAATCGGCGCAGTCTAGCACCCTTGGGTTCTGGGGTTCTGGGGTTCGGGGTTCCGGGGTTCTGGGGTTCCGGGGTTCCGGGGGCGCGGCCGGAGGCGCGCCCGGAGTTGCGTCCCGCCGCGCCACTGCCATATCGTGGCCGCACCATGCCCCGCCTTCATGCGCTCGCACCCGTCGCCGCGCTGCTCCTGGTCGCTGACATGTCCGCGGACCTGCGGCCCGTCAGCCAGGATCCCGCGGATCTGCGGCGCACTGCCTTGCACGACTTCCGCATCGAGACCGTCGTGCCCGAGCTCGTCCATCCCTTCGCCATGGCCTTCACGCCGGAAGGCGACATGCTCGTCACCGAGCGTCCCGGTCGGCTCCGCATTGTCCGCAACGGGAAGCTCCTGCCAGATCCGGCCGCCGGCCTCCCGTCCATCCTCGCGCTGGGCCAGGGCGCGCTCTCCCAGGACGGGCGCGAGCAGGCGGGCCTCCGCGACGTGGTGCTGCATCCCGGCTTCGCGACGAACCGGCTGCTCTACATCAGCTACGTGAAGCCCGGCGAGAACGGGTTCGGCAACCTCTCGGTCGCGCGCGGACGCTTCGAGCAGGATCGCCTGTCCAACGTGCAGGAGATCTTCCACGCCAACGCGCCCGGCAACGGCACCAACCGCAGCTCGATGTGGGGCGGGCGGATGGTCTTCGACAAGGCGGGCTACCTGTTCATCACGCTGGGGGATCGCCAGTGGCCGGCCGTGGGCGACCTCACGAAGCATCCCGCGCAGGATCTCTCCCGGCACAACGGCACGACCGTGCGCCTGCACGACGATGGGCGGGTGCCGGTGGACAATCCGTTCGTGGGAAGGGCGGGCGCGCTGCCGGAGATCTTCACGTACGGCCATCGCAACGCGCAGGGGATGGCGCTTCACCCCGTGACCGGCGACATCTGGCAGAACGAGCACGGCCCGCAGGGCGGCGACGAGCTCAACGTGATTCGTCCCGGGCTCAACTACGGCTGGCCCGTCGTCGGCTTCGGCGTGAACTACACCACCGGCAAGGCCATCCACGAGGGCACGCTCAAGGAGGGCATGGAGCCGCCCCGGCACGTGTGGGTGCCGTCGATTGGCGTCTCCGGCATGCTGTTCTACACGGGCGATCGCTTCCCGGACTGGAAGGGCGACATGATCGTCGGTGGCCTGAGCGGCCAGCGGCTGGTGCGCCTCAGGCTGGATGGCCAGCGCGTCGTGCACGAGGAGACGCTGCTCCAGGGCATGGGACGCCTGCGCGACGTGCAGCAGGGGCCCGACGGCCTGGTCTACATCGCCGTCGATGGCAACGCCCGCGGGTTCGATGGCGCGCCGACGCCGATTGTCCGGCTCGTCCCCGTGCCGCGCGGCAGCTGACCGGGGTAGCGGGGTCGCTGCTTCAAGGAGAAGGCCGGGACGTCAGCCCCACCCACGGACCCTTCGGGCGCACGCGAGGCCGCCAGCCGTGCACGACGGGTCCCGTTCGATCCGGAGCCATCCCGCCCGATCACGGCGGAATCGCGTCGCGGTCAGGACGCCTCCTCCGCCTCCTCTGCCAATCGAGACGCGTGCGACGCCGTGGCGGCCCTCAACAGGGACAGTCCCGCATAGAGGACGACGACCACCACCAGCCAGCGGATGGCGTAGAGCGGCAGGCTCTTCACCACGTAGGCCGCGAGGAGCACACCGGGAATGCCGCCCAGCGTGAGGCCCAGGGCAGCCTGGCCGTCGTACTTGCTCGTGCGGGCGTACTTGATGCCCGCCATCGGCAGCATGTAGGCGGCCGACCCCATCATGATCGGGAACGCCGACCGCGGGTCCATGCCGAGCAGGCTGAAGACGATCAGGCTGGGAGCGTAGCTGCCGACGCCGAGCGCGTTCAACGCGCCGAGACAGAAGTTCACCGCGGCGGCGAGGGCGAGCGCGGCACCGGTGAATCCAATCGCCGTCCCGCCACCGGGGATCCACTGCAGGTTCGTCATCAGCATCAGCGCCGAGCCCGCGAGCAGCGCCCCGCCCATGCCGAGCTGGATGGGGCGGCGGGGCAGGCTCGACACGACGCGCGCCCCCACGTAGCCGCCCACCGCGCCAATCGGCACGAGCAGCATGAGCGTCACCGGATCCACCGCGATGGCGGCGATGAAGGCGAAGGCCTCGATGGCGACGGGGATCGACGAGCCCACGTTGAGCGTGCCGGGGATGTACTCGTCCCGCACCATCCGCATGAAGCGGAACGCCGCCGTCGTCGGGGCGTAGTTGCCGATGCCGAGCGTGTCGAAGAAGAGCGTGACGGCGCCCAGCCCAAGCTGCGTCGGCGTCGGCACGCGGTGCGGGTGGCGCCCGGTCGAGGCGCTCTGCCACCACACATAGGTGAACGCGGCAATGACGAGGCCGAGACCGGCGAGCAGGAGAGGGATGGGAGCGATCATGCGTCAGCTGGCCCTTCGACGCCGGTTCACGACCTGGCGGGCGTCGATCGGTGGAATGCCCGGCCCGACGTGAACGTCGGCCACGGGAGCGCCGGGCTCGAGCGAGAGCGGGATGACGCCCGCCCACGCCGGCCACGTGAGATCCGCCTCGTCGTCTCCCGGCGGTCCGCTTCGGACCTTCGCCGACGCCTCCTCGACGGGGAGCGCCAGGACGGACGTGCCCAGCAGCTCCTGCGACGTCATGGGGCGCACCGCGTCCCACCGGTCCGGGACGATGTGGTTCGTGAACGCACGGAGGGCCTCGGTCTTCTCGGCGGGATCCGTGACGAGGCGCGCGCGTCCGAGAATCATCACCGAGCGGTAGTTCATCGAGTGGTGGAAGGCCGAGCGGGCCAGCACCAGGCCGTCCACGAGCGTGACGGTCACGCACACGTCGAGGCCGTCGGCGAGCGACCGGACCATCCGGCTGGCGGCCGAGCCGTGCAGGTAGATCTTGTCACCGACCCGCGCGTACCCGGTGGGGATGACGTAGGGCTGCCCGTCCACGGCGAATCCGACATGGCACACGAAGCCCTCGTCGAGGATGTCGTAGACGGCGGCACGGTCGAACACGCCCCGCTTGGGAAGCCGCTTGAGCCGCGTCCGGTCGGTCACCGGGATGGAAGGAGAAGGTGCGCCAGCCATGGATGAGACGGTAGCGCGTCCCGGCTGGCGAAACCCTGCCACTTCCGGTAGATTCGACCAGTCCACTTGCGCACGCCTATCGCCATCGATCGCCGCCGGCAGCGCCCCCTGCACCGCCAGATCTACGAGGAGTGGCGGCGCGGCATCCTGGCCGGCCGCTTCGGCCCTGGGGAACGCATGCCGTCCACGCGCGAGCTGGCCGCGGCCCTGCGGGTGTCGCGCGCGACGGTGACCGCGGCGTACGAGCAGCTGGTGGCGGAGGGCTACCTCGAAGGACACCGGGGCTCGGGGACCTTCGTGAGTCAGGAGCTGCCGGATCGCGCCCCGGGTCTGGTCGCGACGTCCACAGTGCGGGCCTCCAGCGCTCCCGCGCGGCTTTCCGCGTTCGTCGAACGGCTCGGCCCCATTCCGCTGCGCGAGCCCAGCCCGGCAGGCGTGCTCGACCTGTCCGCGGCCGGACCGGACCACGACCTGTTCCCGTTCGCCGCGTGGGGTCGCCTCGTGCGGCGCCACCTTCGGCGCATCGGCCCGGGCCTTCGGCGTCATGCGGAGGATCGTGCGGGGTACGAGCCGCTGCGGGAGGCCATCGCGTCCTACCTGCGCCGGTCCAGGGCGGTCCGGTGCAGCGCGGACCACGTCGTCATCGTCAGCGGGTCGCAGCAGGCGCTGGACCTCTGCGCGCGCGTGCTCGTCGATTCGGGTGACGAGGTCGCGGTGGAGGAGCCCGGGTATCCGGGCGCGCGCCAGCTGTTCGCGGCGGCCGGCGCGAGGCTGAGGCCGGCGGCCGTGGATGCCGATGGCCTGCTGGTGGCCGCGCTGCCGCCTTCCTCGCGGGTGGCGTACGTCACGCCGTCGCACCAGTTTCCGATCGGTGTCTCGCTGTCGCTGGCGCGCCGGCTCGATCTGCTCGCATGGGCGCGCGCGCGCCGCGCGTTCATCATCGAGGACGACTACGACAGCGAGTTCCGCTACGTCGGGGCGCCGCTGCCCGCGCTCCAGGGGCTCGGGGACCAGTCGCGCGTGGTGTACGTCGGCACGCTCTCGAACGCGATGTTTCCGGGGCTCAGGATCGGCTATGTCGTCCTGCCACCCGCGCTCGTGGAGCCGTTCGTCCGCGCCAAGTGGTACGCGGATCGCCAGACCGCGTATCTCGAGCAGGCGGCGCTCGCGGACTTCATCGGCGAGGGGCATCTGGAGCAGCACGTCCGCCGGATGCGACGGGTCTACAGGGCCCGCCGCCAGGCGCTGCTGGACGCGCTCGATCGATGCTTTGGTTCCCGCGCCACCGTCCTGGGCGATGCGGCAGGCATGCACCTGGTGGTGCGCTTCGATGTGCCGGACATCGCCTCGCGCGCACGGCGCGCGGGCGTGGCCCTGCGCGACACGCGCGCCTGCTACCTGGGCGAGGCCCCCGCGAACGAGTTCATCCTGCGCTTCTCGGACCTGGGCGGGCGGGCGCTCGGCGAGGGCGTGCGACGGCTGGCTGGCTGAGCGCGCCTCCGGATGGGATACTGTAGCCGCGGATGCCCCTGGCGACAACCCGACGAGCGCTCCCCATGGCGCGGGGCGGATCCTCCCGCCTCAATGCGTCGCCCACCAGACACGCCGCAATTTCCAGGGAGTGGTCATGACACTTGTACCGATCCCGTCGCGTGCGCTTACCGCGGTCCTCGCCGCCATGGTGGCTGGCGGGTTGGCGGTCGGGGCGCCGTCGCCGGCCAACGCGCAGGACGCCACGCGCCTCGCGTGGCTCGACACGTCGTTCGACGACTACAGGCTGGACGCCCACATTCCCGGCATGGTCTTCGGCGTCGTGATGGACGGCCGGCTCGTCTACGTGAAGGGCCTCGGCGTCCAGGACACCGACTCGAAGCGGCCGGTCACATCCGACACGTTGTTCCGGATCGCGTCGATGACCAAGGCGTTCACGGCGCTGTCCATCCTGAAGCTGCGCGACGATGGGAAGCTCGCGCTCGACGCGCCGGCCGAGTTGTACGTCCCCGAGATGCGCGGATGGCGCTATCCCACCGAGGACTCGGCCCGGATCCGCGTGCGCGAGCTCATCACGCACACCGGCGGGCTCGTGACCGACGATCCCTGGGGCGACCGGCAGACCCCGCTGCCGGAGGAGGAGTTCACGCGGCTGCTCCAGGCGGGCGTGCCTTTCACGCGCCCGCCCGCGACGGCGATGGAGTACTCGAATCTCGGCTACGCGCTGCTCGGCCGCATCATCGCCAATGTGTCCCGGCAGCCGTACAAGGACTTCGTGCAGCAGACCATCCTTGGGCCGCTCGGCATGACGGCGACCGGGTACGACGTCACGGCCGCGCCCGCCGAGCGCCGCGCCCTCGGCTATCGCTGGGAAGACGACACCTGGACGCTGGAGCCGACCATGGCCCACGGCGCCTTCGGCGCGATGGGCGGCATCCAGACCAGCGCGAACGACTACGCGAAGTGGGTGGCGTTCCTGCTCTCGGCCTGGCCGCCGCGGGACGGCGCGGACAAGGGCCCGGTGCGCCGGTCGAGCGTGCGCGAGCTGGCGCAGGGGGCGAACTATCCGTCCGTGCGCCAGCGGCCGGGGACGAGCGGTGCCGATGCGTGTCGTGAGGCGGTGGCCTACGGGATGGGCATGACCGTCGCGGTGGACTGCGAGCTGGGCCTCACGCTGAGCCATGGAGGCGGGTACCCCGGCTATGGCTCGCACGTGGTGCTGCTGCCCGACTACGGGGTGGGGATCTTCGCGCTGGCCAACCGCACCTATGCCGGGCCGCGCACGCCGGTGTGGGACGCCGCGGTGGCGCTCGTGCGAGGCGGGCACGTGAAGACCAGACCCGCCCCGGTGACACCCGCGCTCGCCACGGCCTATGCGGCCGTGGGCACGATGTTCACCGCCGGCGCGGTGACGGCCGCGGGCGACGCGCTGGCCATGAACGTCCTCATGGATCGCGACGCCGGGCATTGGGCGCGGACCCTCGCGGGGTTGAAGGCGCAGGTGGGGACGTGCGACACGACGGCCCCGATCGCGCCGACGGGCGCGCTGTCGGGTGAGTTCACCTGGCGGTGCGAGCGAGGCCGCGTGCGCGGATCGGTCCTGCTGGCGCCGACGCCCTCACCGCGGATCCAGGCTCTCAGCCTGACGCGCGCCGCCCCGTGAGAAGACCCCATGTCCCGATCGCTCAATCGTCATTGAATCGCTCAATCATCGATCGGCAATCGACATTGGTCAGCATGTTTCCCGGCTCGCTCCGGACAGAGCGTAGACGACGATGACCCCACCAGCCGTCGCATCGTCCCGCGACTGGCGCGATCGGCTGCCCGCCGGCGCCCGGCCATATGTGGAGGCTGCGCCGCTGGCCGCGGCGCTGCTCGGCGTCTCGTCGGGCTTCGGCTTCGCGATGATTGGCGCGACGCTCACGACCCGGCTGGCGCAGTACGGCATCCGGAAGAGCGCCGTCACGGCCTTCGCCCTGACGTTCCTGGCCTACAACTTCAAGTGGATCTGGGCGCCGCTCGTGGACACGGTCCGCATCCCGTGGCTCGGCCGGTTCGGCCAGCGGCGGTCGTGGCTGTGGTGTGCCGGCCTGCTGGTGATGGCCTCGGTGGTGTTCCTGGGAACGGCGGATCCCTCGACGGCTCTCCCGGTGGTCGCCGCCGCTGCGATCGCGGTTGGCATCGCCGGCGCCACCAACGACATCGTCATCGACGCGTATCGCATCGAACTGCTCGAGCCGCGACAGCTGGGAGTGGGATCGGGCATGTCGCAGTACGGCTGGCGCATCGGCGCGGCGCTGTCCGGGGCGCTGGCGCTGGTGCTGGCCGCGCGGTACGGGTGGGCGGTCGCCTACGCCGCGTGCGCCCTGTTCGCGCTGCCGGCCATGCTCGTCGGCGTCGTGATGGGCGAGCCGGCGCGCCGCCGTCCGCCCGCGGCGTCGGCGGGGCTGGTGCAGGCCGTCGTCGCCTACTTCAGCCCGCTCGTGGAGTTCCTGAAGCGCAGGGGCGCCGTCGTCGTGCTGGTCTTCGTGCTCATCCACAAGATTGGCGATACGCTGGCCAACCTGACGCTCCGGCTGCTCTTCGAGGACCTGGGCTTCTCGAACGACGAGATCGCGTTCTACGACGTCGGCGTCGGCTTCATCGCCCTGCTCTCCGGCGTGTTCGTCGGCGGCGTCATGTACGCCGCGTGGGGGATGAAGCGCGCGGTATTCGTCAGCCTGGTGCTGATGGCCGTGTCGAACTTCAGCTTCGCCGCGCTCGCCGCGTACGGGCACAGCAACCTGGGCATGGCGGCCGCAATCGGCTTCGAGAACTTCGCCAGCGGCATCGGCGGCGTCGCGGTGGTCGCCTACCTCTCCGCGCTCTGCAACCTTCGCTTCACCGCCACGCAATACGCCCTGCTCTCGGCGCTCGCCAGCATTGCCGGCCGCTTCCTGACCGGTACCACGGCCGGGGCTCTCATCGAGTCGATGGGCTACGTCAACTTCTACCTGCTGACGACGCTGATCGCATTCCCCGGCGTGCTGCTCTACTGGTACATGATCCGGTCCGGCCTGGCGGACGTCTCGCTCGGCACGGCGGGCAGGGAATAGACAGGTTCTGGGGTTCTGGGGTTCTGGGGTTCTGAGGTTCTGGAGGTTCTGAGGTTCTGGAGGTTCTGAGGTTCTGGGGTTCTGAGGTTCTGAGGTTCGCGGGCTCTGAGGTTCGAGGTGCGAGGCTTCGCCCTCAGCAAACTCCAGAACCTTCAGAACCCCAGAACCTCCAGAACCCCAGAACCCTCCAGAACCTCCAGAACCCCAGAACCTCAGAACCCCAGAACCCCAGAACCTCAGAACCTCAGAACCTCAGAACCTGTTCCTCTTCAACACCGTGCCCGCCCGCGTGCCGGTGGGCTTCCCATCGGCGAGCGCCAGCTGCCCGTTGACCAGCACGGTCGAGACGCCGACGGCGTACTGGTGCGGCTTCTCGAAGGTGGCCATGTCCTTGACGGTGGCCGGGTCGAACACCACTACGTCGGCCTTCAGGCCCGGCCGGATGATGCCGCGATCGAGCAGGCCCATGCGCGCGGCGGGGAAGCCCGACATCTTCCGCACGGCCTCCTCGAGGGTCAGGACCTTCTTCTCCCGGACGTACACGCCCAGCACGCGCGCGAAGGTGCCGTAGGCGCGCGGGTGCGGGACGTTCCTGCCGAAGACCGGCACGCCAGGCGCCGCGTCGGACGCAATCATCGTCGCGGGGTGCTTCATGATGCGCACCAGGTCCTCTTCGTTGATCGCGTGGTAGACGGCGCTGCAGCCGCCCTTCTCGACGATCTCGACCACGAGCTCCGCGGCGCGCTGGATGGTCACCGGACGGCCGCGGTCGCGAAGCACCTGCGCGAGGCTCTTGCCGGCGAGGCTCGGGTCCCAGGCGCACGCCGCCAGCACCACGTTCCCCGGGTCGCCGCCGCCCCTGTCGGTCTCGATGTTGGTGGCGATGGCCTCGAGCACCTTGCCGCGCGTGGCCTCGTCGCGCAGGCCCGCGAGCATCTTCTCGCGCCCACCCTCCTGCGCCCACTGCGGCACGAGCCCGCCCTGGATGGACGTGCTCGACGCCGTGTAGGGATACTGATCGATCGTCGCGTCCACGCCGCGGGCGCGCGCCTCGTCTATCAGGCGCAGCGTGTCCACGCTCCTCCCCCAGTTCGTCTTGCCGATGATCTTGTGGTGCGTCACCTGCGTGGGGAGTCCCCCGCGCTCGCCGATGGCAATGGTGTCGCGCACGCTGTCGAGGACGCGCGCCGCCTCGTCTCTCATGTGCGACTGGTGGATGCCCCCGAACTCGCCGGCGACGCGCGCCAGCTCGATCACTTCCTCCAGCGGTGCGTAGTTGCCGGGCACGTAGAAGAGGCCGGTGCCGAGGCCGAAGGCGCCCGCGCGCATGCCGGAGCGGACCAGCTCGCGCATCTTCTCCAGCTCCGCCGGCGTCGCGGCCCGGTTCGCCTGGCCGATGACGGCGCCACGTACCGAGCCGTGCCCGATGAAGACGCCGACGTTGATGGCGGGCTTCGCGGCGGTCACCTCGTCCAGGAACCCGCCCACGTCCACCGGCCCGCCGCCATCCGGGCCGCCAATCACCGTCGTCACGCCCTGGCGCACGTTGTTCTCGGCGGCCGGGTTGCCAATCATGTCCTCGCCGCCCTCGCGCGGCTCGACGTGCGAGTGCACGTCCACGAAGCCCGGCGAGACCACGAGGCCCTTCGCCTCGATGACCCGCGCGCCGGTGGCATCCAGCCCGGGCCGCACCGCGGCGATGGTGTCGCCTTTGATGCCGACGTCGGCGACGAACCACGGGTTGCCCGTGCCGTCCGCGACGCGCCCGCCCCGGATCACGAGGTCGAAGGTGGGCGCCTGGGTGTGAACGAGCGGCTGCCAGGCGAGCGCGGCCATGGCGGAAGCCAGGAGGAGGGAAGGGAGGAGTCGGTTGGGCATGGTCTTGGGACTTGGGACTTGGGACTTGGGACTTGGGACTTGGGACTTGGGACTCGGGACGTGGGTCGTGGGGCGGAATCCTATCTGAGTCGCCCCGAACGCTTCGGGACGCGGCGCTTCTCGAGGCTCTTGCGCATCCTGCCGCCGCCGGCGACGAGGTCGATGAAGCGGCGCTGGGCCTTCTCCGGGCCCATGCGCTCGAACCACTCGAGCGAGCCGTTCACGGCGGCGCCCACGACCGGCGCCTCGCAGATGTGCTGGCCGCGGACGTCGGCGACGTCGGCCACCCCAGCCAGGGATTCCCGCATTTCGTGGTAGGCCTTGTGGTGACGGCAGGTCGAGCCGCGGCAGACGAACACGGTTGGGCGCGGCATGGAGTGAGCGTACTCCTACTTCTTCGGCTTCGTACGCTGCAGGAGGCCACGAACCGCGGACTCGGTGCGCCGTCTCAGCTCGTTCTTGACGGCACGCCCGGCCACCTCGCCCAGGCTGACACCGACGTGCGGCGCCTCGATGGTGCCGGTCACGGTCACCGGCAGCGTGACCTGCCCGCCCTCGGCGGCGTACCGTACGAGGTCGCGGCCGGCCTGCGCGGTCAGTTCCTTCGAGAGCTTCGCGTCCGCGCGGATGTCGAGCGCGCGACCCTCGACCGTGAAAGTGCCCCCGCCGTCCAGCTCCACGTCCCGAGAGTCGAACGCCAGGTCGCTCAATGTGACGATGCCGTCGGCGAGGCTGTAGGCCGCGGTCAGGCGGGCGAAACGCTCGCCGCCGGTCACTGGCTGCGCGGCGTCGGGCTTGCCGAACGCGAGCACGATGGGCCGCACCAGCTGCAGGCCCTTGATCGTTCCATCGGTGATCGTGGCGGAGCCCTGGCCGCGGGCGCGTGCGAGGGCCCGTGCCGGATCGGTGCCGCGACCTGCGGCGGACAGCGACCCGCTCAGTGTGCCCGTCACCGAACCCGGCTGCCCGGCGAACTCGGTAAGGCGCGCCATCTCGACGCCCGCCAGCGATCCTGTCACGGCGAGCGCGGGCTCAACGCCGGACAGGTCCACGCGCATCGATCCGTCGAGCCGCCCGCCGAACACGCCCACCGACAGCGGATCGAACGAGACGCCTCCCGGGGTCACGGCGGCGGTAGCCGCGAGCCGCTCGAACGACATGCCGGCCACGTTTCCACGCGCGGCCTCGAGGACGAGCGTCAGGTCCATCGGTCCTGCGGGCGGGGCCGCGGCCCCGGCGTTCCCGGCCGAGCCCGGAGGGACGGCCTGCCTGGCGAACTCCTGAGCGAAGACGACGAGGCCGTCCAGGTCCAGCGCCTCCGCGGTGATCGTGAGCCGGCCCTTCCGGCCGGCGAGGCTCTCGATGGTCCCCGCGGCCGAGAGCGATGTGACGTCGGAGGCCACCGAGGCCGACCGGATCTCCAGCCGATCGCCGTCGAGCGACGATTCCATGTTGACGACGGCCGACCGATCGCCGGCGCGGACGCGCACGCCCCGCAGCGCCAGCGATCGGACGTTGACCAGCGTCACGCCCTTCGACGGTCCGTCGTCGCTTCCGCCTCCAGCAGCCACGGGCGCGCCGCCGCCCGACGACAGGCGGTCCAGTGTCCCGAGCAGGAGCGGCAGGTCGAGCACGCTGTCCTCGACGAGCACCTCGGCATCCTCGATGCGTCGGCTCAGGAGGGCGCGCATGGCGGTGCTGACCTCGGTGCGGGCGAGCGTGACGGCTGCCGGCTGTCCAACGACCAGATTCGTGAGGGTCACGCCGGCGCGCGGCCAGAACGACACGTCCGCGCGTCCAATCGCCACCGGCTGCCCCAGCCTGGCGGATGCCTGCCGCTCGAGCATCTGCCGCACGTGCTCGGGATCGAGCAGCGAGCGGACCAGGAGGGCGCCGCCCGCGAGCACGAGGACGAGGACGCCGATCGAGACGGCGAGTGCCTTCTTCATACGCTCTGCTATCGGCCTGCACGCGGCGGACCTGCAGTCGGCCGATGGTGGTCGCGCGCCCGCCGGCCGCAGGCCGGCCTGCCAGAGGCCCACGGCGGGCCCGGCCCTACTGCAGCGGTCCGACCCGGGCGAGCCACAGGACGGGGTGCTGCCGGACACGCGACTCCTCGACGTCCACCTCGAACTCCGCCACCCAGTCGTTGACCATCCCGGCGTCGACCAGCATCTGCTGCACGCGCCACAGGGGATCGCCGGGCCCCCCGGAGATGTGGGTGTGCCGCGCGTTGCGACCCTCCGGATCGAAACGCGGCGCGCCGTGTTCGGCGACATACGCCTCGAGCGTGGCCTTCACGCGCTCGGGTGTCCACGGCTCGACGGGCGGATCGACCCGGTCCGGTACGTCGAGGGCGGCCGTCACCGCCGCCGCGTCACCGCGCGACCACGCCTTCAGCACCTGGAAGATGCGCGCGCGAATCGCGGCCGTGAACGCGCGCCGGTCGGACGTCACGTCGTACGTGCTTCGAACCTCCGTGCTTCGAACCCCCGTGCTTCGAACCTCCGTGCCTCGAACCCCCGTGCCCTCCCGCATCCGCTCCCATTCCTCGGCGAGCGAAGCGTCGACCCCGCGAACGAGCGACTTGAAGAACCACTCGATCTCCAGCACCTCGTCGGTCTTGGTCGCGTCGGGCACCGTCTGGCTGAGCACCTTGTAGACGCTGTTGAGGTGACGAAGGAGCAGTCCTTCCGACCGCTCGAGGTCGTACTCGAGCACGTACTCCTGGAACGACTTGACGGTTTCGAACATCTCGCGCGCGATGGACTTCGGGCGGATGTTCTCCTCGCCCACCCAGGGATGGCGGTCGGCGAACGCGTTGAACGTGTCGTAGACGAAGTCGCGCAGCGGCTTCGGGTACTCCAGCTTCTCGAGCTCCTCCATCCGCTGCTCGTACTCCACGCCATCCGCCTTCATCCGGGCGATGGCGCGGTCCTTGAGGCGGTCCAGCTGCCGTCGGAGGATCAGGTCCGGATTCTCCAGGATCGACTCGACCAGCGTCAGCAGATCCAGCCCGTAGGTCGGCGACTCCGGGTCGAGCAGCGGGATCGTGTCCAGGAGGTACAGCGACAGCGCCTGGTCCATCGAGAAGTCGTCCTGCAGTTCCACGTTCACCCGCAGCGTCGCCCCCTCGGGCGTCCTCGGCACGAACTCCACGATGTGACGTGCGACGAGCGCCCGGAACAGCTGCCAGGCGCGCGTCCGGTGGGCCGGCTTCGCCGACTCCGGCTCGTGCGAGTCCCGCACCAGCGTCTGCATGGCGCGGCAGCCGTCGTCCCGGCGGCTCAGGACGTTCAGCAACATCGCGTGCGACACCTGGAAACGCGAGACCAGCGGCTCGGGCCGGGCGTTGATGAGTCGGGTGAAGGTGTTGATGTCCCAGTGCACGTAGTTGTGATCCGGCGGCTTCCGCTTCACCACCCGCTTCCCGTCGCGCGCCTTCTCGCTGAGGCGCAGGTTCTCGATGACGTGCTCGGGCGCCTGCACGACGACGAAGCCCCGGTCGTCGAAGCCCTTGCGGCCGGCACGCCCCCCAATCTGGTGGAACTCCCGTGCGCTGAGGTGCGACGTCTTCTGCCCGTCGAACTTGCACAGCTTCGTGAAGACGACGGTGCGGATGGGGACGTTGATGCCGGCGCCGAGCGTGTCGGTGCCGCAGATCACCTTCAGGAGCCCGAGCTGGGCGAGGTGCTCGACGAGGACCCGATACTTCGGGAGCAGCCCCGCGTGGTGCAGCCCGACCCCGTGCCGCAGCCACTTGCGGATGGCGCCGCCATAGGGGCTGCCGAAATCGAACGAGGCGATGCGGTCCGCGATCTCGGCCTTCTGCTCGCGCGTGGCGACCTTCAGGCTCGTGAAGTCCTGCGCGCTGGTTGCGGCGTCCGCCTGCGTGAAGTGGACGACGTAGGCCGGCACCCGGCCCTCGTCGACCAGCGTCTCGATGGTGTGTGGAAGGGGAATCTCGGCATACGCATACTCGAGCGGCACGGGCCGCGTCGCCGACTTCACCGTGACCGTCGGCCGCCCATTGAGCATCGTCAGCCGCTGCTCGAAGGGGGTCGTGTCCCCGAGGGTGGCGGACATCAGCAGGAAGCGCGTCGTCCGCAGGGTGAGCAAGGGGGTCTGCCAGGCCACGCCGCGCTCCCGGTCGGCGTAGTAGTGGAACTCGTCCATCACCACGTGCTGGATGTCGGCGCCGGCGCCCTGGCGGAGCGCGATGTTGCCCAGGATCTCCGCCGTGCAGCAGAGGATGGGCGCGTCGCGGTTGACCGAGGCGTCGCCGGTGGCGAGGCCGACGTACTCCGGCCCGAAGTCGCGACAGAGCTGTATCCACTTCTCGTTGACGAGCGCCTTGATCGGGAACGTGCAGACCGCCCGCTCGTTGCGCGCCAGCGCCGCGAAGAGCATGGCGGTGGCGACGAGCGTCTTGCCCGAGCCCGTCGGCGTGTTGAGGATCACGTTCCGCGCGTCGAGGAGCGCCAGGATGGCTTCCTCCTGCGCGGGGTACAGGGCGAGTCCGCGGTCGGCGACGTAGTCGAGGAAGCGGTCGAGGATCAGGTCGCTGGAGACATCCGGGCCGTGAGGCAGGAGTTCGGTGAGGGTGGGCGCCACGCAGCCTCTGTTGTACCGCAAGACGCCGTCCCCCCGGTGTCTCCGGCGCGCGAGCGCGCGAGGTGGGATACCATCCGCCGCATGACGATACGCTGCCTCGTCGCGGTGGCCGTGCTCGCCGGCGGCCTGTCGGCCTCGGCCCGGATGGCTCGGACGCTCGACATCTACTTCATCGACGTCGAAGGCGGCCAGTCCACGCTCATCGTCTCCCCCGCGGGTGAGTCGCTGCTGGTGGACACCGGCTACGCCGGCAACGGCGGGCGGGATCCGGGACGAATCGTCGCCGCCGCGAGAGCCGCTGGCATCAGCCGGATCGACTACCTCCTGATCACGCACTTCCATGGCGACCATGTCGGGGGCGCCCCCGAGCTCGCGAAACAGGTTCCCATCGTCACGTTCGTCGATCACGGCGCGCCGCCGCAGAATCCGGACCCGCGCGTGCTCGAGCCGTTCCGCGCCTATGCGGCGGTGCGAGCCGCCGGGCGCCACATCCTGGCCAGGCCGGGCGAGCGCCTGCCGATGAAGGCGCTCGACGTGCACGTCGTGAGCAGCGCCGGCGAGACCCTCCGCACGCCGCTACCCGGCGGTGGCGAGCCGAACGCGCTGTGCGAAACCGCCGCGCGCCCGCCGGCCGAGCCGCTCGAGAACCCGAGATCGACCGGCATCCATCTGCGCCACGGCGAGTTCCGATTCCTCGACCTCGGCGACCTCAGCGGCGCGCCCTTCTACGCGTTGTTCTGCCCCGTCAACCGCCTGGGTCCGGTGGACCTGCTCCTCGTGCCGCACCACGGCGGCGCGGACGTGTCGTCGCCGGCGATGTTCGCGCTGCGGCCGCGCGTGGCGATCATGAACAACGGCGCCACGAAGGGCGGTTCGCCCCAGACCTTCGAAGCGCTGCACCAGGGCGTCGCATCGCGAGGGCTTCAGGATGTCTGGCAGGTGGACCAATCGGCCAACGCCGGGGTGCGCAACTTCGACGCCGCGCGGATCGCGAACCTGGATGACCGGACCGGCCACTGGATCAAGGTGAGCGCGATGGAGGATGGATCCTTCACGGTGACGAACGGGCGTACGGGGGAGTCGAAGGCCTATCGGACGAGCTGGCCGCCGCGCGCCCGATAGACGTCGTCAATGCGGGGACGGTTCGCCGTAGAATCGGCGGGATGGCGCACGCGATCCTGGGGCTGCACCACGTCACCGCCACGGTGAACGATGCCCAGGCGGATCTCGACTTCTGCCTGAACCTGCTCGGCCTGCGGCTCGTCAAGAAGACGGTCAACTTCGACAACCACGACGTCTATCACTTCTATTACGGCACCGGGCGCGGCGCGCCGGGCACCATCTGGACGACGTTTCCGTACAAGGGCTACGGCGTGCGCGTCGGCACCAAGGGCGCGGGGCAGGTCGTGACGACGTCGTTCTCCGTGCCAGCCGCGTCGATGGACGCGTGGCGTGCCCGGCTGAGGGAGGCCGGCGCCAGGCACGTCGAGGACGTCGGCACGCGCTTCGGCGACGAGGTCGTGCGCTTCGACGATCCGTCCGGCCTCTGGTTCGAGCTCGTGGGCACCGACCGCGACGCGCGCGAGCCCTGGACCGGCAACGGCGTTGGAACCGAGGCGGCGATTCGCGGGCTGCACAGCGTGACGCTGCTCGTGCGGCAGTCGGCGCCGACCGTCGAGTTCATGACGAGCGTGCTCGGCTGCGAGGAAGTCGCCATCACCGCCAACCGGGCGCGCCTGGCGGCGGGCAGCGACACGCCGGGCCACTTCGTGGACGTCGTCGAGGACCGCGAGGCCATTCCGGCCATCAACGGGCTCGGCACCGTCCATCACGTCGCGATGGCCATCGGCAGCAACGAGGAGCAGCTCCGCCTGCGCGAGGAGTTCGTGTCGCTGGGCATCGGCGTCACCGAGGTGCGCGACCGCTGCTATTTCCAGTCCATCTACTTCCGTGAGCCCGGCGGCGTGCTCTTCGAGGTTGCCACCATCGAGCCGGGGTTCACGGTGGACGAGGATCTGGCGTCCCTGGGACGCGCACTGAAGCTCCCGCCGTGGGAGGAGCCCCACCGGGAGTCCATCGAGGCAAACCTCGTCCCGGTGGTGTACCGCTGATGGCGCCGCACGAGGGACAGCCCGTGCTGCAGGCGGGGAAGGCCCTCGGCGAGGCGCCCGTCGCCGTGATCATGGTGCACGGCAGGAACGCCGGACCGGGGCGTCGCTGGTCGCGCGCGTCGAAGCGGCGGGCGTCCCGCGCGATCGGGTCGTGGTCCTCGGCTTCTCGCAGGGCGCGTGCCTGGCGACCGAGTTCGCCCTGCGGCACGCCTCGCGCATCGGCGGTGTGGTGGCATTCAGCGGCGGCGCCATCGGCCCGGCGGGGACGACGTGGTACGAGTCGGGGCACTTCGACGGGACGCCTGTGTTCTTCGGGTGCAGCGACGTGGACAGCCACGTGCCGGCGTCGCGCGTCATCGAGAGCGCGGAGCTCTGCGCGCGCATGGGCGCATCCGTCACGACGCGCATCTACCCCGGCATGGGGCTTGGGGCATGGGCTACCGCGATGCCTCGCGCGCAGGCGGAAGCGCCCGCTCACATGCGCTGATGGGCCCTCATGCCGGACAGCCCGCGAGGAAGCCGGGCTGGCGGGCCGTGCGTCTCACCAGAGCCCGAGCGCGCTCGGCAGGTGGCGGATCAACCAGGGCAGGCTGCACGAGACCTCGCGGTCGCTCGTCACCGCCTGACGCGTCTGCGACACCAGCACGCGGCGCTCGGCACCGATCATGTCGGCGGCCTTGTTCAGGCGGCGCAGGTCGTCGGGCCCGGGCGAGGCCGTGAGCTTGACCTCGATGGCGCACCGGCGGCCCTGCCCCTCGAGCACCAGGTCGATCTCATGCTGGTCGCTCGTGCGGAAGAAGTGGGCCGGCACGGCACGATCCTGCTGAGCGAGGGTCGCCAGGATCTGCTCGATGACGAAGCTCTCCCAGCTGGCGCCCACCCACGGCTGGTCGGTGAGCGCCTGCTCGTCGCCGACGCCGAGCAGTGCATGCAACAGCCCGCTGTCGCGCCAGTACACTTTGGGGCTCTTCACGAGGCGCTTGCCGATGTTCGCGTGGAAGGGCGGCAGGCGCCGGATCAGGAACGTTCCCTCGAGGTAGTCGAGGTAGCTGTTGACGGTGTGGTACGAGAGCGCGAGGCTCTGGCCGATCTGCGAGGCGTTCCACGCCTGCCCGTGCACGGCGGCCAGCATTCGCATCAGCCGCCGCGTGACCTGAGGCTTTGCCGGCAATCCCCAGGCAGGGAGATCGCGCTCCGCCAGCAGGGTCAAGTAGTCGAGCTGCCACCGCGGAAAGGCACGGCTTCCCCGCACTCCGCCGTCGGGATAGCCGCCAAGCCGCCACAGGCGGTCCAGCGAGACGCGGGGAAGTTCGGCCAGAGTGAAGGGCGTCAACTCGACGATGGCGAGGCGGCCGGCGAGCGACTCCGAGACCTGCGTCATCAAGGCGGGCGAGACCGAGCCGAGCAGCAGGAATCGGCCTTGTCGCCGCCGATCCCGGTCGATGGCGCCGCGCAGCCGCGGGAAGATCGCGGGCCAGGCCTGCGCCTCGTCCAGTACGACCAGGCCGGGGGCCGACTCGAGGGCCGCCCAGTGCAGGTCGAGCTTCAGGCGCTCGGACGGCTGCTCGAGGTCGAAGTAGTGTGCCCCGAGGCCCCGGGCCAGGGTCGTCTTGCCGGCCTGGCGTGGGCCCACCAGCACGACGGCCGGAGAGCCCCGGAGCCGCTTCCGCACGAGTGCCCGGACGGCCCGCCGCGTCATCGTTGTATTATAGAATCTAATTTCTATTTTGCAACTTCACTTCGGGTCGAGCCGGCACCCGTGCACCCCTGCACCCCGATCAGACCTTCCCCTGCAGGCACGCGAACAGGCGGTCGAGCATCATCGTCGACACGCTGCCGATGAGCCGCTGGCCCACCCGGGCGATCATGCCGCCGACCTCCGCGGTGCCGGACACGTCCACGATGGTGGTGTCGCCTTCCTCGCGGAGCGCCACGCGCGCGTCGCCGTTCACGAAGCCCGCCTTGCCCTGGCCCTCGATGGCCAGGCGGAACGACTCGGGCTCCACCTTGTCGAGGATCGAGACGGTGCCATCATATGCACCGCTGACCATCGCCACCGAGACCACGACCCGTGCGCGGTAGCGGTCGTCGCCGATGGGCTCGAGGCCTTCAGAGCCGGGGATGCACGAGGCCAGCGCCGCCGGATCCATGAGCAGCGCCCAGACGCGTGCGCGGGGGGCGTTGAACGTGTAGGTGCCTTCGAGCGTCATGACGGCATTATCGCCGCTCGCGAACCGGCCTGTGATTCACCGGGGTGACGCGGTTCACAGCATCTCGGCAAGCGAGACGAGGTGCACGTCACCGATGCGGCGTGCCACCCCTTTCTGCAGGAGGGGCACGAACAGGGCTCGCACGATGTGGCGGCCCGCGGTGGGTGGCGGCGTCGGACGCGCCGCCAGTCGCCTCGCTTCCCGCTCGAGCGCCGCGCGTGTCACCGGGCGCCGGCTGAACCACGCCTCGCCCAGCAGCGTCCGTGTTCCCTCCACGGCATCGGCCACGAGGTCCCACTCCGGCTCGTCACCACGCCAATAGCGAAGGGCCGGCCGCCACGGACCGAGGCGGGCGAGCGCTCCGCGAGTCGTCGCCGACCCGGCCTGGCGGCACAGATCCTCCCATGCCTGGGCCACGAGCGGCTCCCAGTGCGGCGCGAGCGTGGCCCGGCGCGAGGCGCGCGACCCGGCGATGAGCGCCGCGCGATTGGGTGCCACCACGCGGAACCACAGCCGCAGGAACGGGTCGCTGATCCGGTAGATGCTGCGCTTCCCGCCGCGCGCCGGCTCGCCGTAAGGTGTCTCGCGCCGCACCAGCCCCATCCCAACCAGGCGGTCGAGCGGACGCGAGAGCGACGTCGCGGGCCGCGCGAGCCGGCCGGCGATCTCGGAGAGACGGTGGGCGCCCGCGCCGATGGCGTCGAGCAACGGGCGCACCTCGCCGGCGGGGGGACTCTCCTCAAGCAGCAGCCGCTCGGGTTCCGAGAAGAGCGGCCCGAGCGGATCGAGCGCCAGCGCGACGATGCGCTCTGGGGCGGGGCCGGTGGTGCCGGCGGCGAGCTCCCAGTAACGGGGCACGCCGCCCCACGCCGTCCAGTGCTCGATGAGCGGCACTCCCCTCACGCCAAGCGCCATCGTCAGGTGGCGAGGTAGGAGCGGCGCGAGGTCGATGAGCGCCCGGGCACGTCCGTAGAGCGGCGCGTCGGCCGCGAGCACCAGGCCCTGCATCATGCGCTGGCTCGAACCGGCGAGCGCGACGATGAGGCCCGCGCGCCGCGCGTCGTGATCGATCCAGCGCTGAAGGACGCTCGGCAGCTCCGGAGACGCACTCACGAGGTACGGCAGCTCGTCGAAGACGATGGGGCCCCGGAACCCGCGCGCGGCGGCGTCCGAGGCGAGCCGTGTGAGCAGCCGCTCCCAGTCGGGATAGGTGACGTCGGCGAACCCGGGGAGGACGTCCGCGATGGCGCGGGCCAGGTAGGCGCGCTGTGTTTCCGGCCCGGACTGGTCGGCGGTGGTATACAGCCCGCCTGCGCGCGAGCACCACTCCAGCAGGAGCCGCGTCTTGCCGATGCGGCGGCGTCCCCAGGCGACGGCCAGCCCCCCGCGGTCGTCGGCGAGGCCGTCCAGGGCGGCGATCTCGGCCTCGCGGTTCAGGAACACCATTATGCGTAACAGCATAATTCAAGGCCGCATAATAGTCACCCATCCGTGCATCCACGCGACCGGGTGGTCGGGCACGATCGTGAATCGGCGGCCGACGAACTGCCGGCTCTCACGATGCGACGGCCTGTCGCCGCGGCGCGCGGCGGGGCGGAAGGCGGTTGAGGTGGGCCGCCAGGTCCTCCAGGTTCCGGAGCGTGCGCACGGGCAGGAAATCGTCCACGTAGGGGAGCGCCGCCACGAGTCCGCGCGTCAGCGGGCGATAGTCCGCCGTTCCCAGCAGCGGGCTCAGCCAGATGAGCCGATGACAGCTGCGCTGCAGCCGCGCGACTTGCCGCGCCATCTCCTGCGGGTCGCCGCGGTCCCAGCCGTCCGAAACCATCAGCACGACGGCGCCGCGGCCCAGCACGGAGCGCGCCCAGCGCACGTGGAAGGTGCGGAGCGCGTCCCCGATGCGCGTCCCACCGGACCAATCCGGCACCCGTCGTGCCGCCGCGGTCACCGCATCGTCGATGCGCCGGGTGCGGAGGTCCAAGGTGATGCGCGTCAGGCGCGTGGAGAATACGAAGGCCTCGACCTTGTGGTTCGCGCGCGTGAGGACGTGCGCGAAGTGGAGCAGCATGCGCGAGTAGCGCTCCATGGATCCGCTGACGTCCGCGAAGAGGACGATGGGGCGGCGGCGGGTGGTGCGTGCGCGCGTGGGCAGCGTGACGATCTCGCCGGTCGTGAGGCTCTGCCGCCAGGCGCGCCTCAGATCGATGCGCGGGCCCGCGCCGGCCGCCCACCGGCGCGTGCGCTTCTCGCCCGGGTCCCATGTGAGCGATTCGAGGGCAGCGCGCGCCTGGGCGAGCTCGGCGGGCGTCATGTCCGCGAGGTCCCGGTCGCGGAGGGCCTCCACGGAGCTCCACGTCTGCACCTCGCCCTCCGGCAGCGGGCGATCGGGCTCCGTCGCATCGATTGCGCCCCCGGCCTCGTCCAGCTCGGGCAGCACTGTCTCGATCTGGATGGAGATGCCGGTGCGCGGCTCGCCGATGGCGCGCAGGTCGCGGCGGCCCCAGCGCTCGCCGTGATCCTGCCAGAAGGCGTCGAAGGCGGTATCGAAGATCGGCAGCTGGTTCCGGCGGCGGACCCACAGCGTTCGCAGCGCGTGCCGGACATCGTCGCGCCGGGCGAGCCCGACGGCCAGCAGCGCCTGGACCGCGTCGGACATCTGCGCCGCGGAGACGTCGAGGCCGAGCGAGCGGAGCAGGCGGCCGAAGACGAGGAGGTTGGCGGTCAGGGGCATCGGATCGCGTCGGGAGTCGGAAACCGGGAACCGGCTAGCCACGCGTTCCCTGGGAGAGCGCGCGCTCGAGCAGGTCAGCGACGCCGAGCGCCGGCGCCTGAGCTTTCAGGTAGACCCGGTCCAGCTGCGGTCCCTGCACGCGGACGATGCCGAGCACGTCGCGCCACTGCCGGTCGGACACCTCACCGCCCATTCGGTACCAGCGAAGCTTCTGCAGGAGGACGTCTTCAGGCGGATGGACGAACAGCCGGCGTCCGTCGAGATCAACCTCCAGCCGGCGCGCGAGCTGCGCCGCATCGAGCGGCGTGCCGCCCGCGACGAACAGGTCGACCTTCACCTGCGTGGCCTGGTGAATCAGGTTGGCGCTTCGCCTCTCGCGAACCGCACGGGTGAGCGCCTGCGGGTCGACGTAGAATTCCGCCTCGAGCTTCGCGACGAGCGCGGCGACGTGCCGCTCTTCGAGGGCAGCGACGACGTCGATATCGATGGTCGAGCGGGGTTCCCCGGCCAGCGAGCCGGCGATGGAGCCGCCGATGGTGTGGAGGACCCCCAATTCGTCGAGGGCGCCCGTGACGAGCAGCGCGACGTCGATGGGATCGAGGGGATCGCTCACGGGCGGTCGAGCGTGTCGATCTCGGGGTAGGCCGCCCTCGCGAGCTCGTCTCCCAGGATCACCTGCGCCAATCGGAGTTGCAGCTCGTGCGATGACGCGTGGGGATGCCGCCGGCGCACGCCAGCCAGTGCGAGCTGGCGCACGTTTGCGCTCATCCGCAGCACGAGCGCAAGCTTCTCGGCGGGCCGCATGCGCCGCCATGCCTCGACCTGCCGCTGCTCAATCTCGGGCGCGGTGTCGAGGGCGAGCGGCTGGGGCTCCACGTCGCGATTATAAGACGGCGGACATGTGCCATCCGCGGTGTCCGAGCTGGAGGATATTCCCGTGAATTCCGCCGTCGCGCTCTTGCTTGCTGCCCAGGTAGCCGCCGGTGCCACGCTCAGGCGCGCCGAGCCCGGCACGTCCAGCGAAGCCCTGACTCCAGCGGTCGCGGAGGCGGCGGCCGAGATTGTTCGGCTTGCCGTGCGGGAGTCCTCCGAGGACACGGACTTCCCAAGGGCCGTGGTCGCCGCCATCGACCATACGAGCACCCACGTCCGCCAGAACGCATACGCGTCGATCAGCGTGGCGGTTCGTTCCCACCGCAATAGCCAGACCCCCCGTGCGCCTGGTCGGCTCGCATACCTGGTCCAGACCCTACGACCCACCGTTCTTGCGGGAGTCCGCGATCCCGACGGCCCCGTTCGCCGCTATGCGCTCATGGCCCTGATTGCGCTCGACACGGGTACGACCACGGAGATGGCGTCCACGGTCGATCTGGCCGGGCGCCTGTTCCGGCTCGACCCTGAACCCTCAGTGCGAGTTGCGGCACTCGACCTTCTTCTCTCCGAAAGCAGGTCCAGGGGGCGAAACTGGACGCTCATCGAAGAGGCGTTGAAGGACCCGTCGCCGAGCGTCAAGTCCGCTGCGTTTCGAGAGGCGTCCTCCGCAGGCGCGGTCGAGGCGATACCGTATCTGCTGCGAGGGGTGAACGATGAATCCGACCAGTGGACGAGGCTCTCGGCGGCGAACGCTCTTCAAGCATTTGTCGTGACGAACCCTGAAGTGGTCGATGCCGTGGAGGCCAGGGTTGCGATTGAATCCAACCAGTACATCAAGGACCAGCTGAGTCACTTGCTCGCCCAGATGCGGCTGAGGAGAAAGTGACTGTCTCGGCGCCGCCTCCGTCGGTCAGAAGCGGTACGCCCATCCGACGAGCAGGTTCAAGGCAGGGACTACGCTGCTGCCGATCGGGTGGGCGTCCCGCGTCCCGATGAGGTGTAGAACCCCATCCACCTGTATCGCGCCGTGCCCGCCCGTCGGCAGCTCGATACCGGCCGACAGAGAGGCCCCGGGGCGCCAGACGGACTCCCCTCGACAGGCTCTCAGATCAGGAGGGCCCGTCCTCAGTGATGTTGTGACCCGCTATCCGCTGTGGGAATTCTGGAAGTTGTGCGACCGCCGGCGCACGGAGCGACGTAGATGCCGCCGCCAAGAAAACCGATCAACCGCTCTTCCGCACGCCGTGCAGTATCGCGCGCGAGAGGAGGCCCGTGAGGCGCTCGCCCTTCATCGCCTCGATGTCCTCGCGCGCCTTCAGGACCACGCCAAGCGTCTCCTCGATGGTGGTCGGATCCAGCTCGTGGCGGTCCAGCGCGACGAGCGCGGAAACCCAGTCCAGCGTCTCGGAGACGCCCGGCGTCTTGTACAGCTCCGCGGTCCGCAGCTCCTGCACCACCGCCGTCACCTGGCGCGAGAGCGCCTCGTCTGCCTGCGGCACGCGCCGCTGCACGATGGCCAGCTCCTTCTCGAAGGTCGGATATTCGATCCACTGGTAGAGGCAGCGCCGCTTCAGCGCGTCGTGCACCTCGCGCGTGCGGTTCGACGTGAGGATGACGATGGGCGGCTCGGCGGCGGCAATGGTGCCGAGCTCTGGGATGGTGACGCGGAACTCGGAGAGCAGCTCGAGCAGGTAGCCCTCGAACTCTTCGTCCGCCCGATCGATCTCGTCGATGAGGAGCACGGGCGGCTTGCCCGGCTTGCCCTCCAGCGCGCGGAGCAGCGGCCGCTTGATCAGGTACGTCTCGCTGAACAGCTCCTGCCGCGCGGCCGCGCGGTCCACGGCGTGGGCCGCTTCGAGGATGCGGAGCTCGAGGAGCTGCCGCGCGTAGTCCCACTCGTAGACGGCGTGCGAGACGTCGAGGCCCTCGTAGCACTGCAGGCGGATGAGCTCCGTGCCGAGGACGGACGCGATCGCCCGCGCCACCGCCGTCTTGCCGACGCCGGCCTCGCCCTCGAGGAAGAGCGGACGCCGCAGCGACACCGCGAGGTAGATGGACGTCGCCAGCGCGCGGTCGGCGACGTACCCTTCCGCCGCCAGCCGCGCCTGGACGTCGTCTATCGAGCGGACGAGCGGCTCGGTGCTCAACTCGCCCGCTTGGCCGCCGCGGCGACCGCTCGTGCCACGTAGACGCCGGCCACGGCGCGGCGGTACTCGGCCGATGCGAAGATGTCGCCCATCAGGTCGCCGGAGAGATCCCCCGCCGCCTTGCTGCAGGCCGAGGCAACGGCCTCGTCCGTGAGCGCCTGACCGGCGAGGGCGGCCTCGACGGACGGCAGGCGCGTGGGCATCCCCGTGATCCCCCCCACGACGATGATGGCGCGCGTGCAGGCGCCGCCGGAGACGTCCACGGCGGCTGCCGCGCCGATGACGGCGTAGCGCGAAGCCGGGTGCGGGAACTTCGCGTAGGCCGCGCCCCGGCCGCCGCCGATTGCCGGCACCCACACGGCCGTGAGGATGTCGCTCTCGCCAAGGGCGGTGGTCATCATGCCCTGGAAGAACTCGGCCGCCTCCACGGAGCGCGTGCCCGACGCGCCGGCAATCTCCATGCGCGCGCCGACCGCAGTGAGCACGGTCGGCAGATCCGCCGCCGGATCCGCGTGCGCGACGCTGCCGCCGATGGTCCCGCGGTTCCTGACGGCCGGGTCCCCGATGCGTGAGGCGGCATCGGCCAGAATCGCGCAGCTCTTCGCGACCAGCGGCGACGCCGCCACCTCCGCGTGCGTCGTCATGGCGCCGATGCGCAGGCCGCCGTCCGCGGCGGTGATGCCCTTCAACTCCGCAATGCGCCCGATGTCTACGACGGCGCCGGGCGCCGAGAGGCGCAGCTTCATCGCGGGCAGCAGGCTGTGGCCGCCCGCCAGGATCTTCGCGCCGGGGTTGGCGGCGAGCAGGCGCTGGGCATCGGCCACCGAGGAGGCGCGGTGATACGCGAAAGACGAGGCGTACATCTCAGGCTCCCTTCTTCGCCGTCTGCACGGCGCGCCAGACCCGTTCCGGCGTCATGGGCATGGGCAGCGCGTCCACGCCGAGCGGTCTCAGCGCGTCGATCACCGCGTTGTAGACCGTGCACGTCGAGGCGATGGTGCCGGCCTCGCCAATCCCCTTCACGCCGAGCGGATGGTGCGGGGAGGGCGTCACGGTGTTCAGCACCTCGATGTCCGGCAGCACGTCGGCGCGCGGGATGGCGTAGTCCATCAGCGAGCCGGTGAGCAGCTGGCCGTTGTCGGCGTAGACGGCTTCCTCCCACAGCGCCTGGCCGATACCCTGGACGACGCCGCCGTGTACCTGGCCTTCCACGATCATCGGGTTGATCTGCGGGCCGCAGTCGTCCACGCAGGCGTAGCGCCTCAGCGCGATGGCGCCGGTGGACGGGTTCACTTCAACTACTGCGACGTGCGTACCGAACGGGTAGACGAAGTTCGGCGGGTCGTAGAAGCTCGACGCCTCGAGGCCCGCCTCCATGCCGGGCGGCATGTTCCAGGCCACGTTGGCCATGAGCGCGATGTCCTGGATGGTCTTCGCCTTGGCCGGCGCGCCCTTCACGAAGAACTTGCCGTCGGCGTAGTCCATGTCCTCGACGGAGGCCTCGAGCAGGTGCGCGGCCAGCGCCTTGGCCTTGTCCTTGATCTTCCGAACCGCGATGGCGAGGGCGGCGCCGCTGACGGCCGTGGTGCGGCTGCCGTACGTGCCCCAGCCCATCGGCGTCTTGTCCGTGTCGCCGTGCATCACCTTGACGTCGTTCACGTCCACGCCCACTTCCGAGGCGACGATCTGCGCGAAGGTGGTTTCCTCCCCCTGGCCGTGCGGCTTCGAGCCGATGAAGACGTTCACCTTGCCCGAGGGATGGAAGCGGACGATGGCGCTTTCCCAGAGGCCGCCCTGGAAGCCGACGGCCCCGGCCACCTGTGAGGGACCGAGGCCGCAGATCTCCACGTAGGTGCACACGCCGATGCCCATGAGGCGTCCCTTCGCGCGCGCCTCGGCTTGCTCCTTGCGCAGCTGGTCGTAGCCGACGTGCGCGAGTGCCTTGTCGAGGTTCGCGTGGTAGTCGCCGCTGTCGTAGCTGAGACCCGTCGCCACGGGGTGGCCGTTGTCGAACTTCGGAATCAGGTTGATGCGGCGCACCTCCACCGGATCCTTGCCGATGGCGGCGGCGAAGCGGTCGATGAGCCGCTCCAGCATGTAAGTGGCTTCGGGGCGCCCGGCGCCGCGATAGGCCTCCACGGGCGTCGTGTTCGTGTAGATGCCGTAGACGTCCTCGTGCACGGCGGGGATGAGGTACGGCCCGCAGAGCATCAGACCGTGAAGAATCGTCGGGATGCCCGGGGCCGCGGTGGAGAGGTACGCGCCCATGCCGGCCCATACGCTGGCGCGGACGCCGGTGATCTTCCCGTCCTTCGTGCCCACCATCTCCACTTCCTGCACGTGGTCGCGCCCGTGCGTCGTGGCCACGTAGTTCTCGCTGCGCGTCTCGGTCCACTTCACCGGGCGGTTCAGCCGCATCGCGCAGAAGCACGCGATGAACTCGCCCGGATACTGGGGGATCTTGCTGCCGAAGCCGCCGCCCACTTCCGGCGCCACCACGCGCAGCTTGTCCTCGGGGACGCCCGTCACGATGGACGCGATGAAGCGGACGATGTGCGGATTCTGCGTGGTGTTCCAGAGCGTCAGCTCCTGCGAGGCAGCGGTCCACTGGGCCACCGCCGAGCGCGGCTCCATGGCCGTGGGGATGAGCCGCTGCTGGATGATGCGGTCCTTCACGATGACGGCGTCTGGCGCCGAGAACGCGGCGGTGACGTCGCCGCCGGCCACCGTCCAGTGAAACGCCTGGTTGCCCGGCGCGGTGGCGTGCACCTGCGGCGCGTCCTTGGCGGTGGCCTTCTGCGGATCCACCACCGCGGGCAGCGGCTCGTAGGCGACATCGATGAGGTCCAGCGCGTCGTAGGCCTGGTAGGGCGACTGCGCCACCACGACGGCGACGATGTCGCCGGCGTAGCGGACGGTGTCCTTCGCCATCACCGGGTACTCGGCCACCTTCAGGTCCGCGTTCGGCACCAGCCACGCGCACGGCATGGGCTTGAGGGCGCCCTCGGTGTCCTTCGCGGTGTAGACGGCCAGCACGCCCGGTGCCTTCGCGGCCTTCGACGTGTCGAGGCTCTTGATGCGCGCGTGCGCGTGCGGGCTGCGCAGCATGGCGGCGTGCACCAGGCCCGGGAGCGCGATGTCGTCGGTGAAGGTGCCGGTGCCGGTGAGCAGGCGCGGGTCCTCGCGCCGGCGGATGGCAGAGCCGAAG
>CAUJDN010000113.1 GCA_963169195.1 Acidobacteriota bacterium
CTGCTGCTCCTGCGGCGACGGCTCGAACAGAAATGCCCGGACATCCGCATCGCTCCGCGGGCGAGAGGCCGCTTCGCGCTGGAGCTTGCGAGCGCGGTCACGCTCTCCACGCGTCCGTAGACGGCAACCACGAAGAGGCGACGCGCGCAAGCAGACGGCGTGATTCTGCCCAACCATCGACGGGTTGCGTTGAACGACCGCCACCCAGGGACATGAAGGCTCATCAGCGCCTTGAACAATCGCCCGTGGTTCGGAACACGCAGGTGCAGCAACTCGTGCGCGATCACGAAGTCCTGGAACGGCGTGTCTCTGTCGAGAAGGTCGGTCGCAAGTGTAATCGTGCCCTGGCGAGAACACGACCCCCACTTCCGGCGCATCGGCTGCACACGGACCACGCGAGGGTTGACACGCAGCTTCAGCGCCCACGCAAGCGTACGGCGCTTCAGCGCGTCGGCCGGATAGAGTGAACTCCGCACGACGGCGACTCCGCTAGTCGAAGAGTGTGGCCATGATCAGATCCACCAACCGGGTGCGATCCTCGCGGCCAAGCGCAAGAAGGGGGCGATAGAGACTCGCTCGGAAGCGTCGCTGCTCGTCGTCGTTGACGGCGGCATTCGGGAAGCGCGCCAGCTGCGCCTCGACTTCTCTGGCCAGGTCCATCGCCGAAGTGTTCGCCGCCTTCAATGTAGCATCGTCGCGCAGCGACCAGTAGACCGAAAACACACGCATCGACAGACCACAGTCGGCCGCCGCCTTCATCGCAGCTTCCTTCTCGGCCGCGAGGCCTGCGATCAGGTCCATGGCGGCCAGACCGGTGACCTTCCGATGCTCCAGATCCTCGAGGATCCGCTCCGCACGCTCCTTCAGTGGGCGCAGAACCGCTGCCTTCGCCTCGTCGTCTTCGATCTCCTTCTGAAGGCCGCGCACGAGGTTGATCACCTTGCCTTCGTCCGGGCCTTTGTCACCACGCAGCGCCTCCAGCGTCTTCACATCGAAGGTGACGCTCTTGGTCAGCCGCCCGAGGCCGGTTTGAACCGCATTTCCTTCGATCAATCGCTGGGTCTTGTACGCAAGATCTGCCACCCACGCGGCCTTGTCCGCGTAAGCGTTCCTGACCGCCGCGTAGAGCTGCGCCAACTGGTTGTACGCGGTGATGTAATCGCGGAGTTCGGGCGAAGGTGACAGGATCTCCCAGAGGTTCTCCACATCCTTGTAAGCTTCGTAGAAGGCCTTCCGGGCGTCGGGGTCGAGGAAGCGGCCGTAGACGATCCTCTCCAGGCGCTCGTCCGCCCCGCCTCCTTCGCCGGCATCGAGGTAGGCCGCCTGAGCGGCCGCCATCTTGATCCGGAAGTCCTGGAGCAGGACGTCGAGGTCCTCGATGACCCCGGTCACATCCTCGGAATCGAACTTCAGGGCCTTCCGCAACTCGCGCAGGACGCCGACGAAGTCCACCACCAGGCCAATCCGCTTCTGGATGCCTCTCTCGTCCACATACGGCCGGTTGACGCGGGCCACGGCCTGCAGCAGGACGTGGTCCCGCATGGGCTTGTCGAGGTACATGCAATAGAGGAGCGGTGCGTCGTATCCGGTCAGCAACTTGTCGGTGACGATCAGGAGCTTGGGATCCTCCGCCGCCCTCTTGAATCTCAGACGCACGTCGTCTTCCTGGTCCTGCGACAACTGAAGCTTCGCGACGAGCGGACGATCCACGGCATCCGCCGAGTTCTGGGTGTAGATGGCCTGTGTCCATTCGGGTGGGAGCAGCGCGTCCAGCGCGACCTTGTACTTGGCACAGGCCTCACGGTTCACCGCCACGAGGAACGCCTTGTAGCCCAGCGGAAGGACGTTCTCCTGGAAGTGCTGCGCCACGAACCTGGCCACCTTCTCGATCCGGTCGTCGGCCGACAGGAAGGTCCGCAGCCCGACGGCGCGGTCGAGCACGGCGTTCAGCTCCTCGACGTCGGTCACCCCTTCGGCCTCGGCCAGCTCGAAGAACTCCTTGTCCAGGCGCTCCGCGGGCACGGTCATGTCGCTCGGCGCCATCACGTGCTTGATGGGCAGCGTCGTCTCGTCTTCGATGGACTCGGCAATCGAGTACTTGTCGAGGTAGCCCTTCTCGTCGTCTTTGCCGAAGATCTTGAACGTGCCCTGGCCGTGAGCCGTGCGGGCGATGGGCGTGCCGGTGAAACCGATGATGGTGGCGTTCGGAACCGCCGCCATCAGATACGTGCCGAGATCGCGCGCCACCGAACGGTGGGCCTCGTCGATGAAGACGTAGACGTTGTCTCTGTCGCACAGGTCCTTGTCGATCTTCTCGAACTTGTGAATCATCGACACGATGAGGCCCCGGAAGTCGGCCTTCAGCAGCTCCTGCAGCTCGGTTTTGCTGCCGGCGCGCCTGGTGGCGATGTCCTGCTGCTGCATCTCGCCGAGCAGGCGCTCCACCCATCCTTTGAGCTGGCCTTCCAGTTCGGTGCGGTCCACGACGACCAGGACGGTGGCGTTCCTGAGCCGGTCCTTGTCGGTCAGGATGAGGCGGGCGGCCGTCAGCAGCGTGAACGTTTTGCCGGAGCCCTGGGTGTGCCAGACCAGTCCTCGGGTCTTGTCGGTGTCGGCGCACCGCTCCACGATGGCGTCGATGGCGCGCTGCTGGTGCTGGCGGAGGACGGACTTCCGGGTTTCGCTGTCCTGGACGTAGAAGAGGATCCAGTGCTGCAGCGTGCGGAGGAAGTCGGTGCGCTCGAAGAACGACTGGACGGCAAAGCGGTACGTTGCCTCCTTCGCCTGCTTCCACCGGGCCATCTCGCGGCGGTTGGCGTTCCAGGTGACGCCGTACCAGTAGTCCAGCAGGTGGGTCACGTTGAACAGTTGCGGCGCGCCGATCAGCTCCGGCGTCTCCAGCTCGTACCGCCGCAGCTGCTTGATCCCTCGCTCGATGGCGTCCCCGTCCTTCGGGTTCTTGTGCTCGACGATGCAGACGGGCAGGCCGTTGACCAGGAACATGACGTCCGCGCGATTGCCTTTTCTGGCGGGCGGCTTCAGGGCCCACTCCCAGGTCACGTGGAAGCTGTTGACCTCGACATTGTCGAAGTCGATGAGCGTGACCGGTCGCTGCCGCTCTTCGTTCTCGTCGTACCAGGACCGCTCACCGCGCATCCACGCCAGCATCTCGCGGTTGCCTTCGATCGTGGCGGGAGCGGCGTCCAGCTTCTCGACGATGGAGCGAACGTCCGTGTCCGTGAGCCAGGAGTTGAACTGCCGCAGCTTGCCGGCCAGTTCGTCCCGCAGCAGCATCGCCTCCTCGCCGCCGCGCCTCGCCTTCGCCTCGTCCGGCGTGAGCGGCGTCCAGCCGATCTCGACGGCGTGCCTGACCATCGGGAACTGGACGGTGCCGGCTTCGCTGATGGCGAGGTGGCTCATGCGGGCACCTCGGCGTTCGCAGGCGCGAGCGCCGACAGGTTCAGGTCTGACACCCGAATCTCGCCGGTCATCAGGGCATGCAGGAGCGACTTGAACAGCTCCTCGAGGGTGGCCTGCTTCTTCTGGTGGATGGCAAGCTTGCGGTCGATGGCGTCAAGAATCGAGACGATTTCGCGCTGCTCTTCGAGGTCCGGAAAGACCACAGGGAACGCCTTGAGCTTCTGGCTATGGATGCAGGCTAGACTTGTCGTCTTGTGAGCCACTTGAAGGAAGTAGGCTCGCCCGTACGAGCTTTGCGCGAGATAGGCAAAATATTCGGGCAGCAGGACATCGGGATTCGTTCGAACCGCAAAGACGTGGTTCTGGTGGATACACAGCGGCAGCTCGTCACGCCAGATGAAGCCGCGCCCGAGCTTGTCGAAGTCGCCGCCCTCCGTGAGGACGACGTCGCCATTTCGCAGCCGATATCTCTCGACCTCGGATTGCCGGATTCGCAGCACTTTCACCTCGCGCAGGTCGAGGTGGCCGTCCTGGACGTTTGCCACGCGCAGGTAAGGGACGTCGACGGTCTCGTCGTCTCCGAACTTGCGCCCTTTGGCGGCCCCGGTTTGAATCGTCGCCACCTCTTCAAGCGTGGTTGCTGTCCACGCTTCAGGGACCCTGCCGTATGCCGTGTCTGTCTGAGACCCTCCGTTCAGACCGCGCGTGAACAGCTCGCCCATCGTGGTCTGCTTGAGTGCCTGGGCCAGCCTCGCTGCCCGCTCTTCCACGAACCGCCCTCGCTGAATGTGCTCCAAAGCGTCGGAGATGTGCGTCTCCTCAACCGGGCAGAACTGTGGAACTGGCAACTCAAGTAGCACGGAATCCGGGACTCGCTGGCGACCGGTTGCGCCTTCCATCCGCTCTGCCACATACGACCTGACGTCGGGATGAAGCAGATAGAAAAAGAGGAAGCGGCTATCGCGCGTGCGGTCTACTGGGCGCAGCGGAATGACCTCGGTCGTCGCGTAGCCGAACGGCGTGGGCAGGTCCTGCGTGAGGGCTTGCTTGCCGTTCTCGAAGGAAGGCGTGAACTTCGCGACGAGGATGTCGCCCCGCTCGAAGTATGTGCCACTCGTGAGATCTTGCTTAGGCTTGTCTACGAAACGCGCCGAGTACTCGCCACCTAGCGGTAGATCTTCCATCGCAGCGAACGGCACGACGTCTGGCAAGACCAAGCCTCTCGGCTTGCGATTGACTTCATGGACGTCACCCAGCCGTACCATCGTCCGGCGATCAGCAACGAATCGTTCGAGCAGGTTCATGGCTCAGACCTTTGCCAGGAGTGCTCTCAGCGATGCTGATTGCCTGGCGCTTTCCCCTTCCAGAACCAGTAGTTCTGCAAGCAGTTCGCCGACAGATCTGAACTCCGCCTTGCTGGTCTGATTGACCCACCTGCTCGGACTCAGGTTGTAGTCCGCCTCCGCCGCCTGCTCGTTGGTGATGACCGCGACCTGTCCGTCGACCGGCTCGCCCTTCAGGAACGCCGCCGCCAGCGGCCGGATCTGATCCTCGGCGATGAAATTCTTCGGCTGTCCCCTCCGCACCACCCGGCTGGCGTTCATCAGGACGATGCGCCCCTTCTTCGCGGGGGGCTTGCGTTTGTTCAGGACGACAATGATTCCGGCGGCGTTGGTGTTGTAGAAGAGGTTGTCGGGTAGCAGGATGACGCCTTCGATGAGGTCGTGCTCGACGAACCAGCGGCGGATGTTCCGCTCCTTGTCCTCGTTCTTCGAGCCGGAGCCGCGCGTCACGGCGCCGGTGTCGAGCACCACGGCCGCCCGGCCGCGGTCGTTCATGCACGCCAGGGTGTGCTGCAGCCAGGGCCAGTCGCCCTTCCCGGTCGTGATACCGCCCGTCGTCCGGAAGCGGTCGAACGGGTCGTCGGCGAACACCGACGGCGTGAAGGGCTGGTTCCACATCGGGTTGGCCACGACGATGTCGCAGGTGCGGATGCGCCCTTCGTCGGTCCGGAACTTCGGGTTGATCATCGTGTTGCCGCGCGCCAGCCTTATGCGCATATCGTGGATGATCCCGTTCATCTGGGCCACGGCGTAGCCTTCGGCCTGCAGCTCCTGGCCCGTCAGCTCGAGCGGCACCTTGCTGATGGGATCCAGCTCGCGGGCGACGAGCTGCAGCTTCACCAGCAGGCCGGCCGAGCCGCACGCATAGTCGTGGCACTCGTCACCCGGCTTCGGGCGCAGGAGGTGCGCCATCAGGAAGCCGACTTCCGTCGGCGTGAAGAACTCCCCCGCGCTCTGTCCCGACCCCTCGGCGAACTTCCGCAGGAGATATTCGTAGGCGCGGCCCAGGAAGTCGGGCTGCACGTCGGCCAGGCCAATCCGGTACCGCGGGTCCGAGAAGGTCTCGACAACGTCGCGCAGCTTGGCCGGGTTGACGTCGCGTTCGCCGTTTCTCTCCGCGGCAAAGTCGACGACGTCGATGACGCCGGCGAGGGTGGGATTGTGGCGAACCACCGCGCGAACCGCCCTGGTGAGGTGCTCGCCGATGTCGCGGGGCCGTTCGGCGGCCGGCCAGGCATACGGCTCCCGGCCGTTGATGGCCGCCCACCGCGCTTCCGGGGGCAGGTAGAACCGCAGCAGGGAGTGATCGGCCTCGGCAATCTCCAGCGCGGTCACGCGGTCGCCGTAATCCTCCGCCAGGCGCGCGATCTCGTCGTCGAAGACGTCGGACAGGCGTTTGAGGAAGAGGAGCGGCAGCAGGTAGTCCTTGAACTTGGCCGCGTCCTTCTCGCCGCGAATGGAGCAGGCAGCGTCCCAAAGCATCTGCTCCATGGGTTTGGTGGAGGGAGTGGGCGACCTCGGGCCGCGCCTCCGCCGGGTCACCTTTCCGGATGCGGCGGCCGGCGGGGGTTCGCCCGGCTGGATCCCGGCCTCCCGGGCCAGGGCCTCGATGCGCTCCCGCGCCTCCCTTTGCGGAGCGTTCGCGCCGCCTTCCCATCGGTTGACCGTCGTGAACGACACACCCAAGCGCTCGGCCAGCTCCTCCTGGGTCAGGTTCAGTTGCTGGCGGAGGGACCTGAGCGTCTCGGGCATGTCGTTTGACATGTTTGCAATATTTGCAATATTGATAGCTCTGTCAAGGGCCTGAATGCGCAATTTATGAGATACGACGCCGAGGCATCGGTTTACCATGGCCTGTTTCGGCCTGCATAGTAAACATTGGGTTTATCATAAGACTAGTCGGTGGCTATGCTAAACGGAGACGATAACAACCCGATGAGGCACCGGGCGGGCCACTACCGCCAGCAGCCGACAGGATATCGGGCGTTCTACCCGGCCCCGTTGCCGCCGACGCCCGAGGTCGCGCTGGGCCGCGAGCTTCAGCGCATCCTCTCCGACGCCGACCGTGCGCTCGGCCGACTGAACGGGTCGGTCGACACGCTGCCGAACCCTGACCTTTTCGTCTACATGTACGTCCGTCGCGAGGCGGTCCTCTCGAGTCAGATTGAAGGCACGCAGAGTTCGCTGCAGGACCTGCTGGCGGAAGAGGCCCACGTCACACCCGATGGCCGGCCCGCCGACGTGGCAGAGGTCGTCAACTACGTGCGCGCCATGAACCGCGGCCTGGCACGACTCCCCGAACTGCCGGTTTCGGTCCGCCTGATCAAGGAGATTCACGCCGAGCTCCTCCAGGGCGTCCGCGGCTCGAGGTTGACGCCAGGCGAGCTCCGGCGCAGCCAGAACTGGATTGGCCCAGCGGGGGCGGGCCTGAATGACGCGACCTTCGTCCCTCCGCCTCCTGAGGAGGTCGCTGGCGCGCTCGGCGCGCTGGAGACCTTCATCCATCGGGACGACAGCCTTCCGCTGCTGGTGAAGATTGGCCTCGCGCACGCGCAATTCGAAACCATCCACCCGTTCCTCGACGGCAACGGACGCCTCGGCCGCCTGCTCATCACGTTTCTCCTGTGCGAGCAGCGGGCGTTGACGAAGCCGGTGCTCTACCTGTCGCACTACTTCAAGCGTCATCGTGAGGAGTACTACGCGCGGCTCCAAGCCATCCGCGACGAGGGAGACTGGGAAGGATGGCTCACGTTCTTCCTTCTAGGCGTAAAGGACGTCAGCCTGCAGGCCGCCGACACCGCGCGCCGCATCCTGGAACTTCGCGAAAGCCATCGACGAGCGATCACTGAGCAGCTCGGGCGGGCCTCGGGCAACGGCCACCGCGTCCTGGAGCATCTTTATGAGCGTCCCATCATCAGCGCCAGCGATGTCGAAACGCTGCTAGGTATCACCTTCGCTGGTGCCAATCAGTTGGTGGCACGTCTGGTCGGTCTGGGAATCCTGACGGAGTTCACCGGTCGGTCTCGGCACCGCCGGTTCAGGTACGACGCGTACGTGCGGCTGTTCGAGGACAACGGCCCCAGATGAGCGTCACAGCGCCTCGATTGTGCTCGTAGCCCTCGACCTTGCGCATGGGACTTCTGCCCTCCGTGACCTTCGTCTCCGTGCGTGCCTTCACGATCTCTTTTCGTCACACGGGCCCGAGGGTCTCCGCGATGCGCGTCGCGGAGCGCAGGGTCAGAGCCACGAAGGTGAGCGTGCCGTTGGTGCAGCCACCGGTCGGGAGCGTGGGCGCCCCGATCACGTAGAGGTTCTCGTGGTCGTGCGTGCGGCCGTAGCTGTCGCACACGCTGGTGGCGGGATCAGGGCCCATGCGGCACCCGCCGGCGGGGTGATCCAGATAGTCCCCGTCGAACGTGCTCACCACCTTCCCGTTGCTGGCCCGCGCCATGCGGGTGAAGAGGTCGTGCACGTGCTGCCGGCTTGCGGCCTGCCGCGCCACCGTCGCCTCGTCCAAGCGGTGTTCGATCTTCGGCATCGGGTCGCCGTAGCGGTTCTTCGATGCGGGATTCAGGGTGAGGCGGCTGTCGGCCGAGGGGTGCACGTCGAGGTAGGTGCGCAGCCGCACCGAGCTGCCCTTCGTCCGCGCACGCCAGTCGTCGAAGACCTCGTCGCCGAGCAGCAGCCGTCCCTGCTCGTTCCTGAGGCGGGGCTCGCGGCCCGTCGTGTCCTCCCACACGCGCGTGTCGTGCCGCACGAAGGGGCGGTCGGTCGGGCAGCGGAAGTGCTCGCGCGAGATGAGGCTGTGGACACGGTGCTGCCCCGGGTAGGTCTGCTCGTCGATGGCCACGCGCGCCTCGACGAACGAGTGTCCGGTCATGTAGCGACCGACAAGCCCCGAGCTGTTGGCCAGGCCGTTCGGGAACCTCGAATTGGCGGAGAGCAGCAGCAGGTGCGGGCTCCAGCAGTACCCGGACGCCACGATGAACAGGCGCGCGCGATACTCCTGCGCCTCTCCGGGGCGGTCGTGGTGCACCCCCTGCGCGGCCCCAACCGTCGTCCGCCCCTCGTCCAGCGTGAGCTTCCGCACTAGCGTGCGGTCGTGCAACACGACCTGCCTGCGCTCGACGAGCTGCCTGAACGTGAAGTCGGGCGAGTAGCGCGCGCCGGTCGGGCAGATGTCGCAGGTGTCGTACACGCAGCACGCGCCGCGCCCGTCGAACGGCGTGAGATTCCGAGCCAGTGGCAGGGCGTTGAACTTCAAGCCGCTCTGCTCGGCCCAGCGCTTCAGCACCTGCAGGTTCCACGAGAGCGGCACGGCGGGCTGCGGATAAGGGGTCGAGCGCGCGTCCTCGAGATAGGCGCTCGGCTCGCCCGCCACGTTCAGGGCGCGTTCCGCCTCCACATAGTGCCGCTCGAGATCGTCCCACTCCAGCGGCCAGTCCGTCGCCAGGCCGTACAGGGACTTGAGCCGCAGGTCTTCCACCGAGAAGCGGTTGCAGGCGCCGCCCCAGTGCAGTGCCAATCCCCCTACGGCCATCGTCATCGAGATGAACCCGTCGGCCTGCTGGTCCTCGAGGTAGTCGTTCCGCCAGGGATGCTCGCCGTAGACCATCGCGCGGTCGCGGTACATCGCGCGCCGCTCGAAGTCGAAGATGGACCGCCCGGCCTCGACAATGGTGATGATGGTGCCAGGCCGGAGGTTGGCGAGCGTGCGCGCCAGCATCGCCGACGTGATGCCGCCGCCGATGATGCAGACATCGGAGTGGTGGACGGGCATAGGGTTCTGGGGTTCTGGGGCTCTGGGGTTCTGAGGTTCTGGGGTTCTGGGGTTCTGGGGTTCTGGGGTTCTCAGGCGATTGGCGACGGCTGACGCGTGGTCAGCGCCACCGTCCGGCACGTCTGGCGGCCGATGCGCGCGCGATAGGCCAGGTCGTTGGCCTCGCTGCTGCGGAAGTAGAACGCCATCAGATCGGCGACCACGTGGCGGCCCTGTGGGCGGCCCGGGAGCGCATTCACGCCGGCCGTCTTGAGCGCCTCGTCCAGCACCGCTCGCCGTGTCTCCGCGGGCAGCGCCCCGAACGTGCCGCCCCGCGCGCGCGCCGCGGCGTCGATGGCCGCCAGTTGTGCCACGTAGTCCGGGACGGGCGATGGCCCCGACTTCTCGACGCGCGGGTGGCCGTACCCGTGCGCGAGGGCCACCCCTTCTTCGTAGTCCCTCGTCCACGCGACGAACCGATCGGTGACGAGCGCCACACGGTCGCCGCCGATCGACGCGGGCAGCACCGTGGCCGCCACGTCCCGCAGCACCGCGATGGCTTCCGGCGTCAGCTGGCGGACCTGCGCCGCCAGGCGCACGCGCGTCAGCGGCAGGGCCGGAAGGGTGGAGGCCAGGGCCTGGAGCAGGGTGCGTCTGCGCATCTGGGTGATCTCGCGCGGCCATCTTACCGCCGCGGCGCCCTCGACGCGGCCGTCTATAATCTGACCCATGAAGGTGGCCCTGGGCGCCGACCATGCCGGCGTGGGACTGAAAGACGACCTCAAGCGCGAGCTGGAGGCCATGGGCGTGGAGTACCAGGACTTCGGCACCAACGGCCCTTCCTCCGTGGACTATCCGGACTTCGCGGCGCAGGTGGCGCAGGGGGTCAGCGAGGGGCGCTTCGATCGCGGCATCCTGGTGTGCGGCAGCGGCATCGGCATGGCCATCACCGCCAACAAGGTGCCCGGGATTCGCGCGGCGGCCATTGGCGACACGGCAAGCGCGCGGCTCTCCCGCGAGCACAACGACCTGAACGTCCTTGCGCTGGGCGCCCGCCAGACCGAGCCGGGGCGCGCCGCCGAGATCGTGCGTGTCTTCCTGAACACGCCGTTCGAGGGCGGCCGCCACGTGCGTCGGGTGGAGAAGATCCACGAGACCGAGCGGCGCGCCCGCTAGACGCCCGGCCGTGCCATGACCGCCGGGGTCAGGGATCAGGGCGCGATTTCGACCACGATCTCAATCTCCACCGGGATGTCGAACGGCAGCTCGTCGGCCGCCACCGCCGTCCGTGCGTGCCGGCCCGCCTCGCCGAAGATCTCGACCAGCAGGTCGGACGCTCCGTTGATCACCCACGGTTGCCGGGTGAACCCCGGCGCGCTGTTCACCCATCCCGTGAGCTTGACAATGCGGCGGACACGGTCGAGCGATCCGATTTCCGCGCGGAGGGCGGCGAGCGAGTTGAGGATGGTGGCCCGCGCCGCCGTGTAGCCCTCCGCTTCGGTGAGCTGCGCGCCCACCTTGCCGGTCACGACGGGCTTGCCACCCGCGAGCGGCCCCTGACCGGCGAGGAAGACGAGGTTCCCGGTCCTGACGACGGGAACGTAGTTGGCGACCGCCGTTGGCGCCGGCGGCAACTGGATACCCAGCGCCTTCAGCTTCGCCTCCGGCGCGTCCGCCTGCTGCGCGACGAGATTCGCCGCACCCGCGGCCAGCCACGCCGCCATCACCCACACCCTGTGTCGACGCACACCGCCCTCGTCGCGGCCATCTGAGACGCCATCACCATCGCCGGGATCTTGATCGTGCTCGCGCTGTTGAACCGCTCGTCGGCGGGCACCGCGGCCTGCTCGCCAGTCCTCAGGCGCTTCACGAAGATGCCGGCCTTCGGCGGAATGCGCGACAGTTCGCCCTGGAACAGGCGCTGCAGCGGGCCGGACGGCTGCCCGATGGCGGCCGGGGCGGTCAGTCGCAGGCTGGCGGCAGCCAGGGCGATTCCTATCGCAGGGGTCCTCCGGACCGCCGCAGCGTAACAGGTTGGCTCGCCGGCAGCGGCGCGGTACAATCCCCGGGATGCCCGCTCCCACCTCTCCGCTCCTGCAGCGCACCCTCGCGGGCGCCGACCCGGAGATCGCCGCTGCCATCACGAACGAGGAACACCGCCAGGCCACCGGAATCGAGCTCATCGCTTCGGAGAACTTCGTGAGCGAGGCCGTGCTCGAGGCCGCCGGCTCGGTCATGACGAACAAGTACGCGGAGGGCTATCCGGGAAGGCGCTACTACGGCGGCTGCGAGTTCGTCGACGTGGCCGAGGCACTGGCCATCTCCCGCGCGAAACTGCTCTTCGGGGCCGAGCACG
Source organism: Acidobacteriota bacterium (assembly GCA_963169195.1). Taxonomy (GTDB): domain Bacteria; phylum Acidobacteriota; class Vicinamibacteria; order Vicinamibacterales; family UBA2999; genus VFZN01. The sequence continues at coordinate 11,879 of CAUJDN010000113.1, forward strand.
CCAACGTGCAGCCCCACTCGGGCGCGCAGGCCAACATGAGCGCCTACTTCACCGTGCTGCAGCCCGGCGATACGGTGCTCGGCATGAACCTCGCGCACGGGGGGCACCTCACGCACGGCCATCCCCTCAACTTCTCGGGCCAGTTCTACACGATCGTGCCCTATGGCGTGCGCCGCGACGACGAGCGCATCGACTACGACGAGTTCGAGCGGCTGGCCCACGAGCACAGGCCGAAGATGATTGTCGTCGGGGCGAGCGCCTATCCGCGCGTCATCGACTTCGCGCGGGCCGGTTCGGTCGCGCGGGCCGTCGGTGCGTCGCTGATGGTGGACATGGCCCACATCGCGGGTCTCGTGGCGGCGGGCGTGCACCCCAGCCCCGTGCCGCATGCCGACTTCGTCACGTCGACCACGCACAAGACGCTCCGGGGTCCGCGCGGAGGGCTCGTGCTGTGCCGCGCCCAGTACGCCAAGGACCTGGACCGCTCGGTGTTCCCCGGCGTGCAGGGCGGGCCGCTGATGCACGTCATCGCGGCCAAGGCGGTGTGCTTCAAGGAAGCCATCGAGCCATCGTTCGCGGAATACCAGGGGCAGGTGATCCGCAACGCGCAGCGGCTGGCCGCCGGCCTTGCCGCGGCGGGCTTCCGGCTCGTCAGCGGGGGCACCGACAACCACCTCGTGCTCGTGGACGTCTTCTCGAAGGGCATCACGGGCAAGGTGGCCGAGCAGGCCCTCGGCCGCGCCGGAATCACGGTGAACAAGAACGCCATTCCCTTCGACACCAACCCCCCGATGACGGCCAGCGGCATCCGTATCGGCACGCCCGCCGTCACCACGCGCGGCATGAAGGAAGCGGAGATGGACGCGATCGCCGGGTTCATCGCGCGTGTCCTCGCGTCGCCCGAGGACGAGCGGGTGACGGCCCTGGTGAAGGCCGAGGTCGAGGCGCTGTGCCGGACGTTCCCGCTGTACCCGGAACGACAGGGCTGACCGCCGGCGTCGACGCCGTCTTCGCGGACGACGGGCCACTGGCCTCCGCCCTGCCGCATTTCGAGCCCCGCGACGGCCAGCGCGTGATGGCCCGGGCCGTGGCCGACACGCTGGAGCACGGGGGCGTCCTGCTCGCCGAGGCTGGCACCGGCACCGGCAAGACGCTCGCCTACCTCGTGCCGGCCATCCTGAGCGGCCGGCGCGTGCTCGTCTCCACCGGCACCAAGAACCTGCAGGAGCAGATCTACTTCAAGGACCTGCCCGTCCTGCGGCAGGCCCTGGGCGTGCCCTTCACCGCCACCTACATGAAAGGCCGCGCGAACTACCTGTGCCTGCATCGATTGCAGCAGGCGCGCGGCGCGGTCGCCCCGGGCGACGCGGTCGCCGAGCTCGAGGACATCGCCGCGTGGGCCGGCACGACCGACACCGGAGACCGTGCGGAGCTCGAGAACCTTCCGGAGAGCTCGCCGCTCTGGCACGACATCTCGGCCACGGCCGACACGTGCCTGGGCAGCGACTGCCCGCAGCACCAGGAGTGCTTCGTGACCCGCATGCGGCAGCGCGCGGCCGCCTCCGACCTCGTCATCGTCAATCACCACCTGCTGTGCGCGGACGCGGCGGTGCGACAGAGCTCGTACGGCGAGGTGATCCCGGCGTGCCCGTACGCCGTGGTGGACGAGGCGCACCAGCTCGAGGACGTCGCGACCCAGTACTTCGGCATCGCCGTCAGCAACTACCGCCTCGACGAGCTGGGACGCGATGCCGAGCGGATGCTGAACGCGGGCGTCGTGGCGGATGACGACGGGTCGCTCAGGCGGCAGGTGCGGCGCGCGGACGACCACGCGCGCGCGTTCTTCGGCGGTCTGACGCTGGCCCGCACGGCACGGGGACCGGCCAGCGAGCGGCTCCGCATCGGCCCCGACTGGTTCGGCGACATCGTCGCCGACGGCGTGGCCCTGGTAAGCGCGCTCGATGGCCTCGAGGGGGCGATGAGCCTGGCCGCGGGATCCGCCGAGGGCAGCGGCGCCGCGGAGGACGCGCTGGCGCTGGCACGGCGCGCGGCCGAGGTCCGCGACCAGCTGCGCTTCCTGATGGCCGCGTCCGACCCGCACCACGTCTACTTCGTCGAGACGCGCGGGCGCGGGGTGTTCCTGCGGGCCGCGCCCATCGACGTCGCCGACATCCTCCAGGAGATGCTCTTCGACCGGATGCGCGCGACGATCCTCACCTCGGCCACGCTCACCGTGGAGGGATCCTTCGCCTACGTGCGCGGCCGGCTCGGGGTGCCCGACGCGGCCGAGGTGTCGATCCCCTCGGAGTTCGACTATGCGCGGCAGGCCATCCTGTACCTGCCCCGCCGCATGCCGTCTCCCAAGGCGCCGGGGTTCGGCGAGGCCGCCGCGCGCGAGGTCCTGGACATCCTGCGGCGGACCGAAGGCCGCGCGTTCGTGCTGTTCACCAGCTACGGCGTGTTGCGCGAGGTGCGCAGCCTCGTGGAGAACACGCTGCCCTACCCGCTGCTGGTGCAGGGCGACGCCCCCAGGAACGTCCTGCTGCAGCGGTTTCGTGCCACGCCGAACGCGGTGCTGCTGGCCACCTCGTCGTTCTGGCAGGGTGTGGACGTGGCCGGGGAGCAATTGAGTTGCGTCATCATCGACAAGCTGCCCTTCGCCTCGCCGGGCGACCCCATCACCGCGGCGCGGGTGGAGGCCATCACCGCCGAAGGGGGCGACCCGTTTCACGACTACCAGGTCCCCCTGGCCGTCCTGACCATGCTGCAGGGGCTCGGGCGGCTCATCCGACACCGGGAGGACCGGGGCGTGCTGGCGGTCCTGGATCCCCGGTTGCGGACGATGCCATACGGCCGGCGGTTCCTGGATTCCTTCCCGCCGGCGCCGGTGACGCACGACCTGGAGCACGTCGGACGGTTCATGACCGGGCAGGCAGAGTAATCTAGGACTGTTCGAGGCACGAGGGTTCGAAGCACGAGGGTTCGAAGCACGAAGGGTTCGAAGCACGCAGGTTCAGAGCACGAGGGTGCTGACATGTTCAAGACACTGATGACGACACTGGCGGCAATCGCGGCCGTGCTGATGTTCGCGCCGGCGGGGCTGGCGCAGTCCACGATGATCAAGGGCAAGGTGCTCGACACCGAGGGCAAGCCCATCCAGGGCGCGGCCGTGACCATCGAGCTCAGGACCGGCGCGCCGCGGAAGTACCAGACGAAGACCGACCGCCGGGGCGAGTTCGTGCAGCTGCTCACCGAGTCGGGCGAGTACCTCGTGACGGCCAGCCTCGAGAAGATCGGGACCGCGGCGGCCCCGGTGCGCGTGCGCCTGGGCACGCCGGCCGATGTCACCATCACGCTGACGCCCGGCGGCGCCTCGCCCGAGGAAGCGAAGAAGAACGCCGAGCTGAAGCGGGTCTTCGAGGAAGGCGTCGCGGCCAGCCGCGCCGGCAACCACGACGCGGCCATCGCGAGCTTCACGGCCGCGGCCGCCCTGATGCCCAACTGCCACGACTGCCAGTACAACATCGGCGTGTCGCAGATGGCGAAGAAGGACGAGAAGGCCGCGGAGGAGTCCTGGAAGAAGGCACTCGAGCTCAAGCCGGACTACGTCGAGGCCATGAATGCGCTGGCCACGCTCTACAACAACCAGAAGCGCTTCGACGAGGCGGCGGCGATGAGCGCGAAGGCCGCCGGCGCCGGCGGCGGCGGCGGCGGATCCGCCGACGCCATCTACAACCAGGGCCTCATCCTCTGGGATCAGGGGAAGATCGCCGAGGCCAAGGCCAAGTTCGAGGAGACCATCAAGGCCGACGCGAAGTACGCCGACGCCCACTACCAGATGGGGATGGCGCTGCTCAACGAGGGCAAGCTCCCCGAGGCCGTGAGCTCGTTCGAGGCCTACCTCGCGCTCGCGCCCGACGGCCAGTTCGCCGCCCAGGCGAAGGCCATGGTGGCACAGCTCAAGAAGTAGGGGCGGGTGCGGCCAGGTGCGGGCGGGCCTGCCCGCGGAGCGCGACCACGGGCGATGCGACAGACGATGAGTGCGGACGTGCGCAGATCCGTGCACGATGACGGCGCGAGGCGGTGGCGTGAGTGAGATAGCCGCCAACCTCGCACGGGTTCGGGAGCGGATGGGGGAGGCTGCCTTGCGGGCGGGGCGGCGTCCGGAGGATGTGCGGCTGGTGGCCGTCTCGAAGACCTTCCCCATCGAGGCGGTCCGCGCGGCCTACGAGGCCGGGCAACGCGACTTCGGTGAGAACAAGGTGCAGGAAGCCCTGCAGAAGATCGACCTTCAGGCCGACATGCGGATCGGGTGGCACCTGATAGGCCACCTGCAGTCGAACAAGGCCAGGAAGGCCGCCGCTCGCATGGACTGGATCCACGCCATCGACAGCGTGGAGTTGCTCCGGCGCGTGGACGAGGCAGCGACGGCCGCGGGACGCCCGGTTCACGTGCTGATCCAGGTGGATCTCGCGCTCGAGGCCACCAAGCACGGGGCGCCGGTCGAAGCCGTTCCCGATATACTGGCCGCCGCTGGCGGCCTCCGGGGCGCGCGGCTGGCGGGGCTGATGCTGCTGCCGCCGCTCGTCGAGCAGGCGGAGGACGCCCGGCCCTGGTTCCGGCGGTTGCGCGCGCTGCGGGATCGATGGGTGGAGGACGGCACCCCCGCCGGGCAGCTCCGCGAGCTGTCAATGGGGATGAGCCACGATTTCGAGGTGGCCATCGAGGAAGGCGCCACGATGGTGCGCGTGGGAAGCGCGATCTTCGGGGCGCGGTTCTACGGCCCGCCGGCCGTGAAAGGTTCGCAGACGCCATGAAGGTGACTCCGCTCGACTTGCGCCAGCAGCGATTCCAGACCGTGATGCGCGGCTACGACCGGGGCGAGGTCACCGCGTTCCTCAACGAGGTGGCCGACGACTACGAGAATGCCCTCCGCGAGACCGACCGGCTCCGGCAGGAGGTCGCCAAGATCGAGGCCGTGCTCGCCGAGCACCGCGGCCAGGAGCGCAACCTGCGCAACACGCTGCTGACGGCCCAGAAGATGGCCGACGAGATCAAGGACACCGCCACGACCGAGGCCGAGCGGATCCTCCGCGAGGCCGAGGGCCGCGCCGACGCCATCGTCCAGAAATCGCAGGCGCGCATCGAGGACGCCCAGCGCGAGATCGAAGGGATGAAGTCGAAGCGCAAGGAGGTGGAGTCGAGCGTCGAGGCGCTCATCGCCTCGCTCCAGGGCACCCTGACCTTCATCCGCGAGCAGGATGCCAAGGCTCGCGACGAGAGGGTGCTGCTGCTCCACCGTCCCAAGCAGGCGGAGCCGCCTGCGGCGCCATCCACCACGCCGTCGCTGTCTCCGCCGGAGGAACCGCGGGCATCCTCGCAGGGCTAGCCGCGCAGGTGACCTGCGAGCTCGCCGTCCGCGTCATCCCGCGCGCCTCGAAGGCCGGTGTCGCCGGCACGCGCGACCATGCCGTTCTCGTCAGGCTCGGCGCGGCGCCCGTGGAAGGCGCGGCCAATGCCGAGCTGATCGACACCCTCTCCCGGGCGCTTGGCGTCCCCCGGCGCGCCCTCACCATCACCGCCGGCGCCTCGTCGCGCAACAAGCGCGTGCGCGTCGAGGGCCTGTCGCACGAGGCCGCTCTCCGGAAGCTCGGCGTCGCGCCATGATCGCCGCCGACATCGTCATCGACCGCGCCGACCTCGTCGCCACCTGTGCGGGGTCGGCCCCCCGCGCCGGCGCGGCGCAGGGCGCCATCGCGGCCATCCCACAGGCCTCCGTCGCGGCGGCCGGCGGCCGGATCGTGTTCGTCGGCCCCGCGGAGGTGTGCCGGCGCCAGGTCTCGTTCGGGCCGGACGCCACCGTCATCGACGGGCGCGGCCGCACGGTGGTGCCCGGCTTCGTGGATCCCCACACGCACCTCGTGTTCGCCGGGGACCGGCGCGACGAGCTGCACCGCAGGCTCGCCGGGGCGACCTATGCGGAGATCGCGGCGGAAGGCGGCGGCATCGTCAAGACGGTGGCCGCCACTCGCGCGGCGACACTGGAAGAGCTCGTGGCCGCCGCGCGGCCGCGCCTGGCCTCCATGCTGGCGCACGGCACGACCACCGCCGAAGTCAAGAGCGGCTACGGCCTGGACGTCGAGTCCGAGGTCAAGATGCTCCGCGCCATCCGGCAGCTCGCCGGGGACCAGCCCGTGACGCTCGCGGCGACGTTCATGGGCGCGCACGAGTACCCCGTGGACCATCGTGACCGGCGCGCGGCGTACGTGGAGCTGGTCACGCGCGAGATGATGCCCGCGGTGGCGCGCGAGGGCCTGGCGGAATGGTGCGACGTCTTCTGCGAGCAGGGGGTCTTCACCCCGGAGGAGTCGAAGACCATCCTGCTGGCGGGACGCGCGCACGGCCTGAAACCGCGCATCCACGCGGATGAGCTGGCGCTCAGCGGCGGATCAGCGGTGGCCGCTGACGTCGGTGCGCGATCGGCCGATCACCTGATCTTCGTGGACGAGGTGCATGCGGATCGGCTGGCGGAACGCGGCGTGGTCGCCACGCTGCTGCCGGCGGCCGCGTTCTTCCTGAAGTTGGGCCGCTTCGCGCCGGCGCGCATGCTCATCCGGCGCGGCGTGCCCGTGGCCCTCGCCACCGACCTCAACCCCGGGGGCGGCCTCACCCCGTCCATGCCGTTCGTGATGGCGCTCGCGTGCTTCGGCATGCACATGACGATCGAGGAGGCGCTGGTCGCGTCCACCATCAACGCCGCCGCCTCGCTGGATCTCCAGGCCGTGGCCGGCAGCCTCGAGGTGGGAAAGCCTCTCGATGCCGTCATCGTCAACGGGCCGCTGAGCGCGCTGGTCCACGTCGGCGCCCGGGTCATCGGCGCCGTCATCAAGCAGGGCTGCGTCGTCGCTTGACGGGCGCGGGCGGGTGCGATCAGGTGCAGCGGTCTGCATCCCGGAACGCTCGACCCGCACCTGATCGCACCTGCCCGCACCCTCCAGTAACCTATGCCCATGTCCTTCTCAACTCTGTCCCTGACTCAGTTCCTCGACCGGCTCGCCAGCGCGGAGCCCACGCCCGGCGGCGGCACGGCGGCGGCCGTGGCCGGCGCGATGGGCACGGCGCTCCTGATCATGGTGGCCGGGCTTCCGAAGACCCGCGCCAACACCGACGAGGAACGTGCCGCCCTCGCGGGCGTCCGGGAACGGCTCGTGCCCATTCGCGAGGCCCTCGAACGTGCAGCGGATGCGGATGCGCGCGCGTTCGACGAGGTCCTGGCCGCGTTTCGCCTGCCGAAGACAACCGACGAGGAGCAGGGCGTGCGGAAGGCCGCGATTCAGCGGGCGATGGGCGTAGCGATCGAGGTGCCGCTCGAGACCCTGCGCCTCGCCGCTGACGCCCTCGATCTCGCGGGGTCGGTGGCCAGGCACGGCGTGCGCTCGGCCTCGAGCGATGTGCGCGTGGCCACCGGGCTGCTGCTGGCGGCTGCCGAGGGCGGCGCGGCGAACGTGCGCGTCAACCTGGGAAGCGTCGCGGACCCGTCGAACCGTGATCGATGGGACGCGGAGGCCGGCCGCCTGTCGGCTCGGGCGGCCGAGGCGGGCGAACGGGCGCGCGCGGCGCTCGCCTGAGGCGCTGGCTGCCGCAGGCGGCCGTCAGCGCCGGCTTCTCGACCCGCCGCGCGGACGCGTGTCCTCGAGCAGCCGTACCTGCACGGACGTGTCGAAGTCCCAGGTGCGCTGGTAGAGGCCGGGCAACAGATCCACGGTGTCCGTGTAAGGCGCGTCGATCGTCACCTGGAAGGGCAGCCGCCGAACCGTGAGCGCGGCGGGGTCCAGCGGGATCTCGTGGTCCGCCGCAATCTCCAGGACCCGCTCGGACAGTTCCTCCTCGGTCCGACTGCCCGCGAAGAGCATGGCCTCCTGGAGGGCATCCACGAACGCGTAGTGCTTGAGGGCCGCGCGGCCGCCCTGCACGGCGATGGTCACCAGAATGGCGGCCACGAGGAGCTTGATGATGGTCTTCATGGGCAGCAATCGGGCGGGCCAGGGGGAACAGGCCGGCCTTCTCGTCACGTCCTGTCCCCGGTCTATCGGCAGACAGGCATCCGGGCTTTAGCTAGTGAATCTGGTGCAGCAGCCGGCCCCACCGCGTCCCCTGCGGGCCGCCGAACGACCAGTAGATGAAGAGCGCGCGGCCCTTCACGTAGGTGGCAGGCAGGAAGCCCCAGTAGCGGCTGTCCTGCGAGTCGTCGCGGTTGTCGCCCATCATGAAGTAGTGGCCGGCCGGGATGGTGACGGGGCCGTACTTCCGCCGGACGTCGGACGCGTCGCCCGTGCCGGCTGGCGGCAGGATGTAGTGGGAGTACGGCTCGGCGAGCGGCGCGCCGTTGATGAAGACCGTCTGGCCGCGCAGCTCCAGGGTCTCGCCCGGCAGCCCGATGACCCGTTTGATGAAGTCGCGTTCGGGGTCCTCGGGGAACTTGAACACCAGCACCTCGCCGCGCTCGATGTCCCGCATCGGCAGGAGCGACCGCTCGAGCCGGGACGCCGCCGGCGAGAAGATGAACTTGTTGACCAGCAGGTGATCCCCGACGAGCAGGTTCGGCTCCATCGATCCGGTGGGAATCTTGAAAGCCTGGAACCCGAACGTCCGCACGAACAGCGCCAGGATCACGGCGACGACGAGCGACTCGAAGTACTCCCGGAACGTGGACTTGCGGAATGTCGCGTCGGCCATAGGGTTCTGGGGCGTGGGGCGTGGGGCTTGAGGGCTATTCTTCACCAACCTTCAGGACGGCGAGAAACGCCTCCTGCGGGATCTCCACCTTCCCCACGCGCTTCATCCGTTTCTTGCCTTCCTTCTGCTTCTCGAGCAGCTTGCGCTTCCGCGTGATGTCGCCGCCGTAGCACTTGGCGAGCACGTTCTTCCGGAGCGCCTTCACGCTCTCGCGTGCGATGATGCGGCTGCCGATGGCCGCCTGGATGGCCACCTCGAACATCTGGCGCGGGATGAGCTCGCGCATCTTCGAGGCCAGCATGCGCCCCCGATCGTACGCGCGGTCGCGGTGGACGATGATCGACAGCGCATCCACCGGCTCGCCGTTCACCAGGATGTCGAGCTTGACGAGCGGCGAGTCCCAGTAGCCGGTCACGTGATAGTCGAGCGACGCGTAGCCGCGCGAGATGGTCTTCAGGCGATCGTAGAAGTCGAGCACGACCTCGTTGAACGGCAGCTCGTAGGTGACGAGCACGCGGTCCGATGTCTTGTATTCCAGCGCCTTCTGCACGCCGCGCTTGTCCTGGCAGAGCTGGAGGATGGCGCCGACGAACTCCGATGGCGTGAGGATGGTGGCCGTGATGACCGGCTCCTCGATCCTCGCGATGTTCCCTGCTTCGGGCAGCTTCGCCGGGCTGTCGATCTCGGTCACCTCGCCGTCGGTGGTCGTCACCCGGTAGAGCACGCCTGGCGCCGTCGTCACCAGGTCCATGTCGAACTCGCGTTCGAGCCGTTCCTGGACGATCTCCATGTGCAGCAGACCGAGGAAGCCGCAGCGGAAGCCGAAGCCGAGCGCCACGGAGGTCTCGGGCTCGAAGAAGAACGCCGAGTCGTTCAGGCGCAGCTTCTCGAGCGCCTCGCGGAGCTCGGCGTACTGGTGGCTCTCCACCGGGTAGAGCCCGGCGAAGACCATCGGCTTCAGTTCCTTGAACCCGGGGAACGGCTCCGACGTGGGCCGCGCGGTCTCGGTGACGGTGTCGCCGATCTGCGCGTCGGCCACGCGCTTGATGCCGCAGGCGATGAACCCGACCTCGCCGGGCCCCAGGGCGTCCATCACGACCGGCTTCGGTGTGAAGACGCCGAGCTGTTCCACCTCGTGGTCCTGCGCCGTGTTCATCAGCGTCACCTTCATCCCGGTGCGGATGGTCCCTTCCAGCACGCGCACCACGATGACGACCCCGCGGTACGCGTCGTACCAGGAGTCGAAGATGAGCGCCTTCAGCGGCGCGGCCGGGTCGCCCACCGGCGGCGGCAGCCGCCGGACGATGGCCTCCAGGATGTCCTTGACGCCGCGGCCTTCCTTGGCGCTGGCGAGGATGGCGCCGGCACCGTCGAGGCCGACGATCTCTTCGATCTGCCGGCGTGCCTCGTCCGGCTGCGCACTGGGGAGATCGATCTTGTTGATGACCGGGATGATCTCGAGGCTGTTGTCGACGGCGAGGTAGGCGTTGGCCAGCGTCTGTGCCTCCACGCCCTGGGAGGCGTCCACCAGCAGCAGCGCGCCCTCGCAGGCCGCGAGCGAGCGCGTGACCTCGTAGCCGAAGTCCACGTGGCCGGGCGTGTCGATGAGGTTCAGGATGTAGGACTGCCCGTCGTCGGCCTTGTAGGTGAGGCGGACGGGGTGCGCCTTGATGGTGATGCCGCGCTCGCGCTCGAGGTCCATGCTGTCGAGCACCTGGGCTTCCATCTCGCGGGCCTGGAGGGCGCCGGTCATCTCCAGGAAACGGTCGGCCAGCGTAGACTTGCCGTGGTCGATGTGAGCGATGATGGAGAAGTTCCGGATGGTGCTCTGTATCAAGGTCGTCCCGGGAGGTATCCACCCATTATGACCCAGCCCCGCTTCCTCCGCCGTGGAAACACCCCACCGGCACGCGCCCGCAGGGCGTGCGGCCGGCCAACCCGATTGACCCACGCCCTCGAACGGGCCTTCGTCCTGGTCGTGATGCTGGCCTTGCCCGTCGCTGCCCGGGCGCAGGCGCCAATCCTCGTGGCCATCGAGACGTCGGCCGGGGTGATCGAGGTGGCGCTCGAGCCGGCCAGGGCGCCGGGAACCGTTGCCAACTTCCTCCGCTACGTCGACGCGGGCATGTACGACGGCGGGCGATTCCATCGGGCCGTGCGAATGGACAACCAGGTGCGCGACGATGTGAAGATCGAGGTGATCCAGGGCGGGCGAGACCCGGAGCGCGCAAAGGCCCGGCCGGGCTTCGCGCCGATTCCGCTGGAGCGGACCTCGGTGACCGGCCTCGGCCACGGGGACGGCGCCATCTCGATGGCGCGCAGCGCCCCCGACAGCGCCTCGTCGGATTTCTTCATCTGCATCGGCCCTCAGCCGTCGCTCGATTTCGGCGGCGGGCGGGCGCTGGATGGTCAGGGCTTCGCTGCGTTCGGCCGCGTGGTGTCGGGGATGGACGTGGTGCGCGCGATTCAGCGGGGCGCCACGAACGAGCGGGAGCAGCTGCTGGCGCCGGTGACGATCGTGCGCGTGGTGAGGAAGTGAGGATGGCTCGTCGCCGTCTCGACCGGGCCCGCACGCACACTCCCCCGGGTTGGGGACGCCGCACGAGAATGGATTCATGCCGATGACCCGCCGCGAGGCCGTCGCCGCCCTTGCCGCCACGGCCGCCCTGCCGCTGGTCGCCGGTTGCGGCTCCGAGCCCACGTCCATGACCTCCTCCGGAAACCCCGACACCGATGCCGTGGCCGTCCTCGCCGCCGTGGCGGAGAACCTCCTCCGTCTGTTCCCGGAAAGCGCCACGTCGCTCGGCATCGACACCGGTACGCGAGCGGCGCTGCGCTCCCAGCTCGCCGACCGCTCGCCCCAGGGACGGGAGCGGCTGACGAGCCAGATCCGCGCGGACCTGGAGCAGGTCAGGGCCATCGACACGTCGAAGCTCACGCACGCCACGCGCACGAGCGTCGAGGTCGTGCGAAGCGCCTACCAGATGGCGCTCGAGGGCTTCGCCCTCCCCTACGGCGACATCACCGTCGGCTCCTGGCGCAACACGCCGTACGTGGTCATCCAGAACGTCGGCGCCTACCTCGACATCCCGCGCTTCCTCGACGCGGAACATCCCATCGAGAACGCCGATGACGCCGAGGCGTACCTGGCGCGGCTGCAGTCGTACCCGAAGCAGCTCGACGGCGAGCTCGAGCGGCTGAAGGACGCGCGCGCGAAGGGCCTCGTGCCGCCGGCCTTCCTGATCGACAAGGCGCTCGAGCAGCTCCGCCTGTCCCTGAAGGGCGCGCGCGAAGGCGGATCGCTCGTCGAGTCCCTCGTGCGGCGCACGAAGGACATCTCCGGCAGGTGGGCCGATCGCGCGCGGACCATTGCGGCGCAGGAAGTGGCGCCGGCGCTGGAACGGCAGGTGGCGGAGCTGCAGGCCCACCGGGCCGTGGCCATCGACGAGGCGGGGATGTGGGCGCGGCCGCAGGGCGAGGAGTTCTACCGGTGGGCCCTCAAGGCATCGACGACCACCACCATGTCGCCGGACGAGATCCACGCCGTGGGCCAGGCCGAGCTGCAGCAGCTGCACGCCGAGATGGACACCATCCTGAAGGGCCTCGGCTACACGAAGGGCACGGTCGGCGAGCGGATGCAGGCGCTGGCGAAGGATCCCCGCTACCAGTTCGCCGAGGGCGACCCGGGCCGCGCCGAGATCATGGCGTTCATCCAGGATCGACTCACCTGGATCCGCGCCGAGCTGCCGCGCGCGTTCAACACCTTGGTGGACCCGCACATGGAGGTGAAGCGCCTGCCGCCCGAGGAGGAGCCCGGCGCGCCCACCGCGTACGGTGGTGCCGGGTCCATCGACGGCAAGATCCCGGGGCGCTACTGGATCAACCTCCGGAGAACGGACCTCCACAGCAGGTTCAGCCTGGCCGACCTGACGTTCCACGAGGCGATTCCCGGGCACATCTGGCAGGGGGAGTACACGCACCAGATGCCCCGGATCCGCCAGCTCCTCGCGTTCAACGCGTACTCGGAAGGATGGGCGCTCTACGCGCAGCAGCTGGCCGATGAGCTGGGCGCGTACGAGAACGATCCGGTCGGACGCGTGGGCTACCTGCAGGCCCTCGCGTTCCGCGCCTGCCGCCTCGTGGTCGATACCGGCATCCACGCCAGGCGGTGGACACGCGAGCAGGGCGTGCGCTTCTTCGTGGACGTGAACGGCTCGAACGTCGAGGAGGTCGCCAGCGAGGTGGACCGCTACTGCTCGTGGCCGGGGCAGGCGTGCGGCTACAAGGTGGG
>CAUJDN010000114.1 GCA_963169195.1 Acidobacteriota bacterium
CACGAGCTGGCTCACTACACCCACGAGCACTCGCGCCGGCAGGCGCGCCGCGGCATCTGGACGCAGCTCGGGGGCCTGGCCGCCATCCTCGGCGCGGAGGCGATTGGCAACGACGCCGTGCGCGCCAGCGTGCAGATCGGCGCGGCGCTCAGCCTCTCGGCCCTCAACGCGGGGTACGGACGCGACCTCGAGGACCAGGCGGACCGCGTCGGCCTGCGCTACGCATATGAAGCCGGCTTCCCCGTCGCGGACGCGCCCGGCGTCTGGCAGCGCTTCCTGGACAAGTACGGCCAGGAGGACCGGCTCACGAACTTCTTCTTCTCGGATCACTCGCTGGCCTCGGCCAGGAAGCGCAACCTCGAACGCGAGATTGCGCAGAACTACGGCCGCTGAGCCGCAGAGGGGCCGCAGATGACGCAGATGCCGCAGATCGGGCAGACCGTGTGAGTGGCTGAGCGGGTGCAGGTCCGACCATCCCCCGTACTCCGGAGGCCCACAAGGGCCCACGCCGCATCCGGCGCGGCCGACGCGCGCGCGCGGCGCGAGCTGCCCATCGACCGCGGGGACGTCGGGGTCCGCGTGGATCTGGTCGTCCTCCGCCACCTCGCCCATAAACCTGGCGTCTCGCGCGCGCGCATCCAGAAGTGGATTGCCGCGGGGCGGGTCTTCGTGAACGGCTCTCCCGCTCCGAAGCCGTCGTGGCGCGTGGCGGAGGGCGACAGGCTGCAGGTGGACGCGAGAGAGATTCGCACGCGGGCCCGCCCGCGTGCGGAGGCCATGGCGCTCGACGTGCTCTTCGAGGACGCGCACCTCCTCGCCATCAACAAGCCCGCCGGCCTCGTCGTGCACCCGTCGTACAAGCACGCCTCGGGCACGCTCATCAACGCGCTGCTGTGGCACGCAGCACGGTGGCCGTCAGGCGACGCGCCGGCCCTGCTGACGCGCCTCGACAAGATGACCTCGGGCGTCGTGCTCGTCGCCAAGCGCCGCGAGGTGATGGCGGCGCTCCAGCGCGAGATGCGCGCGCTGCGGATCGAGAAGGACTACCTGGCCGTCGTGCACGGCACGCCGTCGCCCGCGAAAGGCACCATCGACCTGGCGCTCGACCGCGATCCCTGGGACCGCCGCAAGGTGACGGTCACCGACCGGGGAGGCCAGCCCGCGATGACGAAGTACGAGCGCGTGGCCACGTCCTCGCGTGCGCGCGAAGACGCCACCGGGACCGAAGGCTCGTCATCGTGCTCCCTCGTCCGCTGTCGACTGGTCACCGGGCGCATGCACCAGATCCGCGTGCACCTGGCACACAGGGGCTGGCCGCTGGTCGGAGACCCGGCCTACGGAAGAAAGGACGCGACGATGGACTTCCCGCGTCAGGCCCTGCACGCCTGGCGGGTAGCGCTGACGCACCCCGTCACGCGCGAGCCGCTGGAGATCGTCGCGCCGCTACCCGACGACTTCCGCGGGCTGCTGGCACGGCTGGGGCTGGGGGAGGGGTCTTGGGGTCCTGGGGTCTTGAGGTCTTGAGGTCTTGGGGCCTTCGCTTCGGAACTGCCCTCGGGCGCCTGCCGCGGCAGGCCTACCGCGGGCGCTTGATCTTCTGGATGATCGTCTGCGTCCAGGCGATGGCCGCGGGAACCCCGGCCAGGACCCAGAGCACGGTCGCCGCGGAGGCGACTTCATGGTGCGGGCGCATGATGAACCTGTCCTGACGATACCACTTTCGGGTTCTCAGGTTCTCGGGCTCTCGGGCTCTCGAGTTTGCCGGTCTTCGTGTGCTCGACGTGGGGATGGGACAGACTCACGCCGCCGGGGACGGGGGGCGTGTGGGCGCGGCCGGGGTCCGGGCCTTGTCTTCCAACGGCTGCTGAAGCTGCGGGGACGCCGCTCCGGCGGGGCCTGACTCGCCCGCGGCGGGCGGGGCCGCGTGCTGAGGAGGCGCGTCAGCGGGCGGGGCGGGGTGATGCGGAGCCGCCTCGGCGGGCGCCCCGGCCGGTTCGGCGGTCTCGCGAGCGGGGGCAGGAGCCGCCGGCGCCGGCGGCTTCGTGAAGTCGGGCGTCAGGCTCTCGTTCGTGTAGACCCTGCCCTGGGCCGGTAGCGCGTTCCGCCGCTCGGCCTCGGCTCGGGCGACATCGCCCAGCGACTGCGCGGCGGCCGGCGCCGCGGCGGCCAGCGCCAGGGCGAGCGTCGTCACCAGGTGCGGGCGGTTCACGCGTCGGGTCGTCACGGCATCCTCCATCCGGAGCACGAATCGGGCACCGATCTCCCGGGCGCTACTGCGTGGGCCGGAGGATCTGGCGGAACGTCAGGGTATTGATGTCCCGGAACATCGGAGTCCGGGGCGGCAGCAGGTTCGGCGTCAGGAAATCGGTGTCGAAGTTGTAGCCGCGCGTCGGGGGGCCGTAGACGTTGTCGCAACACTTGTAGAGGCCGACGGCCTGCCGGCTGGTGTAGAAACTGATCAGGGAGCCGCGATAGTTGAGCGCCTGGCCGCCCCAGTTCTCGATGTAGCGGATGAAGTTGTGAGCCCCGCCGTCGGTGCCGAAGTCGGTATGGTCGCCGGCGTTGTTCGTG
>CAUJDN010000115.1 GCA_963169195.1 Acidobacteriota bacterium
GCGCCTACGCGCCGCCCCACCGCCCGCGCTGCATCTCGGTGAACCGGAGACCGGCCATCGAGACGTTGGCCATCAGGTGCGGGGCCAGTTCATCGAGGTCCTCGACGTCCTCGGCCAGCTGCGGCCCCTCCGCGCCCAGGCTCCCCGTCGTCGCACGAAGCCGATCGGCGAGGAAGACCGCGATCGACTGGTAGAAGCGGGCCGCGAAGCCGACATCCTGCCGCAGCCGCGCCTGCAGGGCGGCCCGGGGGACGGCGCCCACCTTCGACTCGATCTCGGCGCGCACGCTGGCCGTCGGCGGCCGCGCGTCGACGAACGAGATCTCGCCGACGACTTCGCCGGCCTTCAGCTCCGCCACGCGCGACGCCGTCCGGGTGTAGACGACGAACGAGCCGTCGAGCACGAAGTACAGCCATTCGGTGGGCGTGCCCTGCCGGATCAGGTGATCGCCGGGCGCGAGGGTCATCCGCTGCCCGTGGCGCATCATCCACGCCACGTCCTGATCGTCCATGATCCCGAGGAAGTACAACGCGCGTCTCATCTCGTCCTCCCCGTCGCTCGCATCCGGAGGGAAACGGGGCCTGTCCCGCCGTTCCCTCTGCCCGCACCCCCGGGCTGTCAGAGCGTCTGCCGGCGGGCGAGCTCGGCAAACGGTCCCTCCTGCGCCACCAGGGCCTGATAGGTGCCTTCCTGCACGACGGCGCCCTTGTCCATCACGTAGATGTAGTCGGCGTTCACGATGGTGCTGAGCCGGTGCGCGATGACGACCCGCGTGGCCTTCAGGCTGGCCAGGCTGTGGGTGACGATGGCCTGCGTCTCGTTGTCCAGGGCGCTGGTCGCCTCGTCGAAGAGGAGGATGCGGGGCCGGCGGACGATGGCCCGGGCAATCATCACGCGCTGGCGCTGCCCTCCGGAGAGCCCCCCGCCGCCCTCGGCAATCATGGTGTGCATGCCCATGGGCATGGCCCGGATGTCGGCCTCGAGCCCCGCCATGGCCGCCGCCGCCCACGCATCCTCCATCGTCAGGCTCGACGCGCCGACGATGTTCTGGAACATCGAGTCGCTCAGCAGCCGGCCGCTCTGCAGCACGACGCCAATCTGCCGCCGGAGGGCCTCGACGTTCAGGTGCGCCTGGTCCTGCTGGTCGAAGTAGATGGCGCCGGACTCCGGCTTCTCGAACCCCATCAGCAGTCGGAACAGCGTCGACTTGCCGCTGCCCGACGCGCCGACAATGGCGATGAAGCGGCCCGCCGGGATGCGCACCGACACGTCACGCAGGACCAGCGGCGCATCCGCACGATACCGGAAGTCGACGTGGGCGACCTCGATATGGCCTGCGAGCTCACCGGGATCCTTCAAGGCCGTGCCGGCCTCCGGCACCGCCGACAGGATGGGCCGCGCCCGCTCGTACTGGGGCACGAGGCCGAGAATCGTGACGGCGGCGCCGCTGAGCCCGAGCGCGGCGGTCTGGAACTGCACGAAGGCCGCGTTGAAGGCGAGAAACGCCCCGGTCGACAGTCCGGAGCCGGCCTCTGGCGAGAGCAGCTGGACCGTCTGCCAGAAGATGGCGGCCACGGCCAGCAACGGCATCACCGAACTGAACACCGACAGGCCGATGCCGATCAGCCGCCCGCGCCGCGCCGCGATCATCCGGCGGCTGAACTCCGCGGCCCAGGCGGCAAATGCCCGGTGCTCGGTGGCCGACACGCGCAGCTTCCCCACGCCGTTGACCAACTGCAGGAGCAGCCCGGACAAGCGTCCCGAGGCGGCCATGACCTCGCGCTGGCAGCGGGCGTCGAGGTAGCCGAGCCATGCGGTCCCGAGGGCCATGGCCACCGTGATGAGGGTCGCCACCAGCGCCAGCGACCAGCTGTAGTAGAAGAGCAGGCCGAAGCTGAAGACGGAGAAGACACCCGCCAGCAGCGAGGAGATGACCGACCCGGTGAGCGCCCGGCGGATGGCGCCGATGCTCAGGCTGCGCATGGCGAGATCGCCCGACGAGAAATCGCGGAAGAAGGCCACGGGCAACCCCAGCAGGCGATCCCACACGGCGGCCTGCACCGAGGCATCCATCCGGCTCTCGAGACGCTGCATCGCGAAACTCTGGACCAGCCGGAAACCTGCCGTTCCCACCGCCGTCACCACGAGCAGAACAGTCACCAGGAGCAGCTGCGGGCGGTCCGCACCGGGGATGATCGCGTCGAACACCACTCCCGTGACGATGGGCACCATCAGGCCGAGCACGCCCACGGCGATGCCCATGATCAGGACCGTGAGCAGATCGGCACGCCCCCCGTGGAGGCCGAAGCGCAGGAGGTCGATGACGCCGAGCGCACGGGTCGGGAAGGGGCGGTAGAGCGACCACGCGAGGGGCTCCAGGGTGCCCGCCACCTGCTCGGTGACCCGCGTGCGGACGCCGGTGGCCGGGTCGTAGAGCTCGTAGCGTCGGGCCGAGCGCGGCAGCAGGGCAACCGGCGCCCCGTCCGTCTCGCGTCGTGCGACGAGCGGTCCGACGTCCTGGGTCCACCAGGCCCCCCTCAGCGCCACGACACGCGATCGCACGCCGGCGGCCAGAGCCACGGTGGCCACCGGATCGCGCGGGCCGGTCGGGCCGGGCCGGGTCCTGGCCTCGAGTGTCATCCCCATGGCGTGGCCCACCGCGGCGCAGGCGAGGTACCAGGGGTCGTCCACCGCCTCGTCGGCTTCGTCGCCCGGTGCGCCGAGGGCGGCCAGGCGGCGGAAGGCCCGATCGAGCCGATGGCGCTCCATCCGGGCGCGGCGCTCCAGGCGCTGCCCCTCGCGTCGCCGCGCGTCGTCGACGTTGCGGGCGGCACGGTCGATGGCCGCCGCCATGAAGCGGTCGAAGGCGTCCCAGGCGCCCGGCGCCTCGGCGTGGGTGGGGGTGTCCACCGTCGAGAGCCGGCTCTGCGCCGCCGCCTCGATCCAGGCCGTCGGCGCGACGGGCCACGGGTGGGGACCGAGGGGCATGCGGGCATCCCCGATGAACGTGGCGGCACCCTCGACGAGGCGAGTCCACAGAATCCCGTCGCGCGTCAGCAGGCGCTGCGCCTGGTCGCCCACCAGGGTTTCCTGGTTCGGCTCGAGCACGCCGAACACGCGCGGCAGGGTGTCGCCGGCGATCGCCCGGGACAGGGACTTGATCCAGCCATCCAGGCGCAGGGCCGCCGAGCCGCGGCCAGGCTCGCCGACGGTTTCGGATCGCTCTTCGCGCTCGTCGCGCGGAACGCCCCGCAGCCGCGAGCCGGGCGTCGGCACGGCCAGCAGCCCGCGGCCATCCTCCCGGGGCACGGCGCCGAAGAGGGCCTCGCCCTCGTGCACCCGCAGCAGGTGGTGCCGGACGCCGGCGGGCCCGCCGTTCCGGATCGTGACGAGGAACACATCGGCGCTGCCCTCGTCCACCTGCCATGAGGTGAGCGGGTCGGTCAGCAGGACCGGCGCGGACAGCGGGCGATCAGTGTGTGCGGATGAGCCGGGCATAGGCGCCGTTGCTGGCCACCAGATCGTCGTGGGTGCCGCGCTCGACCACGGTCCCCCGGTCGAGCACGATGATTTCGTCGCAGTCGCGGATCGTGCTCAGCCGGTGCGCCACGATGAGGCAGGTGCACCCGCGCCGACGCAGCGCGTCGTCCACGCGCTTCTCGGTGAGCGCGTCGAGGGCGCTCGTCGCCTCGTCGAGGACCAGGATGCGCGGATCCTGGACCAGCGCCCGCGCGATCTCGAGGCGCTGGCGCTGCCCGCCGCTGAAGTTGCGGCCCTGCTCCTCGACCCGATAGTCGTAGCCGCCCGCGCGATCGGCGATGTCGTCGTGGATGCACGCGTCGCGCGCGGCGCCGAGCAGCACGGGTTCCTCGACGGTGTCGTCCCAGAGCGTGAGGTTCTCGCGGATCGTCCCCTCGAAGAGGGTGATGTCCTGATCGACCATCGCCACCGAGTTGGCGACGAGCCGCCGCGGGAGCTGGTCGCGGGGCACACCGTCGAAGAGCACCTCGCCGGACCAGGGGCGGTAGAGGCCTACCACCAGCTTCGACACCGTCGACTTGCCGCTCCCGGAGCCGCCCACGAGCGCCACCCGCTGCCCGGGCTCGAGAACGAGGCTGAAGTCGGTGACGAGCGGCGGCTCGAGCCGGCTGTAGCCGAACGTCACGCCCCGCAGCTCGAGCCGGCCCTCCAGCTTCTCCGGCGTGCCCGGCGGGGACTCGATCTCCGCCACGGCCAGCGGGTCCGGTGCGGACTTCATCACATCGTCCAGGCGGGCCATGTCCCCGGCCGCCTCCTGCAGCTGTCCTCCCAGGGCCATGAGCTGGTTGACCGGCTCGATGAAGCGCTGGAGCAGCGTCTGGAACGCCAGGAGCATGCCCATCGTGAGCACGCCGTCCATGATGCGGCGGCTGCCGATCCCGATCACCAGCGCGGCGCTGACGCCGGTCAGCAGCGGCGGAACGGCCGCCAGGCCCTGTGAGACGACCCCGAGATCGTTCTCGGAGGTGACCACGCGCGCCTGGTGCCCGGCCCACGTGGCGAAGAACTCCGACTCGCCGCCGGAGGCCTTCAGGGTTTCGATGCTCTGCAGGCCGGCCATCGACGTGCCGACCAGCTTCCCGCGCTCCTGCAGCAGCCGCAGGTTGGCGTCGCGGCGCCGGCGCGCCAGCAGCTGGAGCACCAGCAGGTTGATCGCCGCCACGCCGATGCCGATCGCCGTGAGCACCGCGTCGTACTGGAACATGAGGGCGGCGAAGAACCCCACCATGAGGAGGCTGACCAGGCTGGTCGCCAGCTGCCCGGAGAGCAGCGACGCGACCGAATCGTTGATCTGCACGCGCGAGACGATGTCGCCGCCGAACCGCTGCGCGAAGAACTCCATCGGCAGGCGCAGGACGTGCCAGAAGAAGCGGCTCGACCCGACCGTCGCGAGCTTGACCTCCATGGCGAGCAGGCCCCGCTGCTGCAGATACGTGAGCAGGCCCGTGACGGCGGCCGTCAGCGTGAGGCCCACCAGCAATGGCCGCAGCCATGCGGTGGTGCCCTGGACGAGAATCGTGTCGACGAACACCCGCGAGAACACCGGGGCGACAATGCCGGGCACCACGAGCGCGAGCGTGGCGAGGACCGCGTAGGCCAGAGCCAGCCGCACGCCGGGGAGCCGGCGCCCGAGCGCCCCCAGGATCGACGGCGGGTGTCCCCCGGGCTCGAAGTCGGGCCCCTTCTCGAAGACAAGGACGACGCCGGTGAACGACTCGTCGAACTCGGCGTCCGACACGACGCGCGGGCCGTGCGCGGGGTCGTTCAGGAAGACGCGGCCACCGCGGAACCCCTCGACGACCACGAAGTGGTTGAAGTTCCAGAAGACGATGCAGGGCAGCGGCAGGCGCCGCACCCCCTCGGGCTCCTTCTTGTAGCCCTTGCTCAGCAGGCCGTAGGCCCGGGCGGCCTTCACGATGTTCAGGGCCTTGCTGCCGTCCCGCGACACGCCGCAGGCGACCCGGAGTTCCTCGAGCGGCACGAACCGGCCGTAGTGCCCGAGCACCATCGCCAGCGCGGCCGCGCCACACTCCACCGCCTCCATCTGGATGACGGTCGGCGTCCTGGCTCTCCTGCGCGTCAGCATGCCGGATCAGCTCACGCCGAGCGTGGCCTTCAGCTCCGGCACGACCATCGTGACGGGCCGCTGCCGGCGCGTGACCACCGCCCCGAGACACAAGGTGCCGCCGCTCAGGGTGACGGGGGCGCCCTGGGGCGACGACCACCGGTAGCCGCTCGGCGTGCCAGGGTCGGGAGCCATCTCCACGCGGACCTCGGTGACCGGCCCCTGCGCACTGAGGGCCCGCACGAGCGGCGCGTTCTCGAAGACCCGCATCGCGGCCGCCTCCGTGGCCGGGTAATCGGACACGAAGGTGACGGTCCCCCGAATGAACCCGTACTCCTCGCGCCGGACGGTGGTCGGCTGGATCTCGGCGTCCATGCCCGCCCGCAGGTCCTTGGCCTGCCCGGCGGGCACGTACAGCACGGCCTCGAGCGTGTCGACGTCCGCCTGGAGACTGAGGATGGGGGTGCCCGCGGTCACCAGGCCGCCCGGCGACACCTTCACCTCCAGCACCTGGCCGGCGTACGGGCTCACGACCCGCGACTCGTTCTGGAGCTGCGCCTCGAGGACGCCGACCTCGCGATCCAGCTCCGCGATGCGGTTCTGCACGGCGAGGTTCGCCTCGATGCTGGCGGTACCCGTGTCGAACTCGGTGGCATCGAGCTGGGCGAGCCGGGCGCGGCGGGCCGACACGGTGGCGAGCGTGTTCTCGAGACGCGCCCGCGTCTCGGACACCTGCGACTTCGTGATGAGCCCCTTGGCCAGCAGTTCCTCGTCGACGGGAATCTGCTCGCGGATGGCCTGCGCTTCCTCGAGCAGGCCCGCGATTTCGCTCTCGACATTGGCTCGCTCCCGCTCGAGCGCCTCGAGCTGGAGCCGCTGCCGGTTCCGCCGGACCGCCAGCATCTCGTCGCGCTGGGACATGGACTCGGCCAGCCGGCTTCGGGCAATGCGAATCTGCTCGGCCAGCGCGGGCTGCGCCACCGTGCCAATCACCTGGCCCACCGTCACCAGGTCGCCGACGCGAACGGCGATGTCGAGCACCTGCCCGGACCCGAGCGGCACGACGTTGCGGACCCCGCCCGATCGGATCAGCACGCCCTGCCCCGTGACCCGCGTCGTCAGCTCGCCGAAGAACCCCCAGGCCGCCGCGGCCCCGAGCAGCCCGACGGTCACGAGCAGCGCCAGCCATGCCTTCGGGGTGGTGACGCGCAGGAGTCGATCGAGCTGCTCGGGCGACGACATCCGATCGAGGGCCGCCTTGCGGAAGACCTTGCTCGCGTCCATGGGTGCCTGCCTCAGGGGTGGGCCGCGCCCGCACCGAGCGGCCGGAAGAAGGTGTCGCGCGACGGGACCCTGATGTCGCCGACGTCAATCAACGTGCCGGTCGCGTAGCGCAGCTGCACGAGCCCAGCCGCGTAGGCCTGCTGCGCGCTGACCAGGTCGAGCAGGGCCTCGGTGAGGCGGCCTTCGACGGTCAGCAGGTCGGTCAGCGAGCCCACGCCGAGGCGCAACTTGTCGGACTCGCCCTCGAGCGCCGCCCGGAATCCCGTCGTCGCCTCGATCGCCCTGGCGAGCCGGCCGGCGCCGTTGCGCAGGGCGGCCACCGCGTTGGCGACCTCGGTGGCAATCACGCGCGCCCGCTCCGTGCGCAGCCAGACCGCCTGCTGGTAGGCCGCCTCGGCCTGGGCCATCTCGCCACGCGCCGTGTTGTTGGCCAGCGGGCGGGCCCAGCGCAGGGCGAGCAGCGCATCGGGGCCGCTGACCTGCGTGAAGAGGGACCCCAGGAAGTCGCCCGTCCCCCGGCCGGCCTGCAGGCTCGAGTAGCCCCCGCTGACGGTCACGTCGAGTTGAGCGCGGACCCGGTTCGCCGCGACCTGGCGCAGGACGTCGGCCGCCGCGCGGTTGCTCTCCGCGGCGAGATAGTCGCCTCGACGCGTCAGGGCCAGGTCGACGAGGACCTGCAGGGCACCGGGCTCCCCGGATGGAGGAACCGGCCCCGGGCCGTCCGGGAACGGATCGGACGGCACGGGAAGCGCTGCCATCTGATCGGCATCGAGCCCCATGGCCAGGGCCAGGGCCGACCGCGCCTCGACCACCTGCTGCTCGAGCAGGAACCGACCGGCGGCGCGGCTGTCGAAATTCGCCTGCGCCTGGTTTACCTCGCTGCGGGGCAACCGGTCGGCGTCCGCCAGGGTCCGAACCGCCTCCACGTACTCGCGGCCCCGTGCCTCCGACTGCGTGGCGATCTCCAACTGCCGCACCGCGCCCACGTACTGCCAGTAACTGGTGGCCGTGCCGAGCACCAGATCGGCCGCCTGCTGCCCCAGTTCGTACCGGCTGGCCACGACGGCCATCGACGCCGCGGTCTCGGGACCGGTGACGATGGCCGTCCCCCGGCCGCGCAGCAGCGGCACCGTGACGTCGAAGCTGAGCCGGGCACGGTTGAGCCCGTCGAGAGTCTGCAGGTTGTCCGTCAGGCGGCTGACGGCAAACGTGGGACCGAGGACAATCCCTGACCGGAGCAGCCGCTGAGCGCTGCCACTCATCCCGAAGATGTTCTCGGTGAGCGCGCTCGCGGGGAAGCCGGCCGCCAGCGCGCCCGTACGTTCGGCATCCGTCAGGGGCGTCCGCTGGTGCTGGCCGGACGCCGTCCATTCGGCCTGTGTATCGAAGGCGCCGGCCTGCTGGCGTCGGAGCGCCTCGCTGATGACCACCTGCTGTCGCTGGGCCTCGAGCAGCGGGTGACGGGCCAGGGTCGACTCGATGGCGTGGACGATTTCGAAGGGGGAGGGGACGCGCAGCGGCGCAGCCGTCCCCCGATCCTGGGCGGCGGCCGAGACGACCAGGCCCGATGCAATCACACTGACGACGGCCGCGCGCATGCGAAGGCTCCCGTGCGACTCTGGCGCGACCATAAGGTATCCTATCGCCACCACACCGGGCCAGTTGGGGGTGAGCATGAGTGCTGCCGCAGAGATCGAACGCTTCGCCAGGGATGTGCTCGGCAACGACGCGCTGCGCGCGGAGGTCGCGGCCCTCGGCACCGACCAGGACGCCATCATGGGGCTCGCCAACGCGAGGGGCTACCAGTTCACGCGCGCGGACGTCGAGGCGCTGAGGTCGAGCGGCGAGCTGAACGACGAGCAGTTGGCCGCGGTGGCCGGAGGGGGAATCTTCGTCCAGCTGCTCAAGAGGCGCTGAACCGCCGTGGCTGGTGGTTGATCGCCCGATGGCCCGAGGGCAGGACCGTGCTGCGTGCGGAGGTCGAGGCCCTGCCTGCACCCGCCGTCGCTCCAGAGATGCGCGAGTGCGCGCACATCAAGCGCCTGCTCGAACTGCTCGAGGGCGACCCGGACTTCCGCGCGCGAGCAGCCGCGGGAACCACACCGTACGCGCAGCTGGCCGCCGACGCGGGGCTGGATTTGCCGGCCGCGGACCTGGCGCCGTTCTTCCAGGCGCCGGAGGTCGCACGGAGTCCCCTCGAGGCCCAGCAGGAGTGGCGCGAGGCATTCGCGGCCAATCCACTCGGGCAGGTGTGGACGGCCTGGGCCGCAGAGGACACGGCCCGCCTGAAGGCGTTCATCAGCGGGCTCGTCCCGACGCACCCGCGGGCCCGGGCCTGGCGGGCCCGCCGCCTGGCGCGCGCGCGCAGCGACGCGGTCGGCCTGGAGGACGTCGGCTACTTCCCGCTCCTCGCCTTCGAACTCAGCGAGGGCTGCTCGGTGCAATGCTGGTTCTGCGCGCTCGATCCCGGGCGGCTCGCGGGCGTGTTCGCGTACACCGCGGAGAACCGCAGGCTCTGGCGCGAGGTCCTCGGACACGCGTGGGCGCTGTTCGGCGCCGGATGCCGCAGCGCGATGTGCTACCACGGGACGGATCCCGCGGACAACCCGGACTACTTCCGGTTCCAGGAGGACGTGGTGGACATCTTCGGCGTGCTGCCGCAGGTGACGACTTCACAGCCGCTGCGCGATCCAGCCTGGACGCGCACCCTCCTGGACATGCAGCGGCAACATCCCGACTCGCACCACCGGTTCTCGGTGCTCAGCCTCGGCATGCTGCGCCGCATCCACCAGGCCTTCTCGCCCGAGGAGCTGCTCCAGGTCAGCCTCGTGATGCAGCACAAGGAGGCCCTGGGGCGGCGCGTCGAGTGCGGGCGGGCGGCCTCCCGACCCGATCGCCTCGCGGCCGAAGCGGGATACCGGCAGGCCCAGGGCGTGCCCGAGGCCATCGAGCGCCAGACCACCTGCGAGTGTACGTGCGGCTACCTGGTGAACATGGTGAGCGGGCGCATCCAGCTGATCCGCCCCGCGACGCCCTCGGCGCGGGCGCCGCGCGGATTCGAGACGCTCGCCGAGGGCTGCTTCCGCGACGGACAGGAGTTTCGCGCCTTCCTCGAGCGGACCGTGGCCGACCACATGCCCGAACACCTGGGACCGGACCAGGCGGTCCGGTTCTGGGATGACGTGCGCTACGAGCGGCTGCCCGATGGGTTCGCCCTCACGTCGCGATTCCGCGTGCAGACCCTTCGGGGAAACGCCCACCTGGGTCGGCTTGGCGATCTGATCCACGCCGGCTCGCACACGACGTCACAGATCACCGACGCGCTGATTGAGGCCGGGATGCCGGTGCTCGACGCCGTGGCGGCGCTCGATCGCGCGTACCAGTCCGGCGTCCTCGCGGAGGGCTGACGCCATCCTCAACCGCCTCGAGCACGTGCTGGCCGAGGTCGTGCGGCGAGCCACGCCACTGGTCGAGCGGCTTGCCGAGCCGGCCACGGGGGGCGACACTGCCGCCGATCGCGTCGACGACACCGTCGTTGCCGAACGGATGGACCGATGGGCCGAGGCCGCCGCGCTGGGACAGCCCGACGCCTTCGCCCGCAGGCTGGCGTGGGCCGGGCTCGACGCGGCGCGCGCCCGACAGCTCGTGGGGACGGCGCGGTCCCCAGCGGACTTCCCCCGCTGGGCCGGCGTCCTTCGCGACATCCTGGCCGGGACAGTCCCCGTGTCAAGTCGCTCGATTCCGGAGGGGAACGGGGACTGTCCCGCCCCTCCCTCAGCCCACCACCACCAGTTGCCGGACCCCCAGCCGTTCGAGGACGTGTGGCGCCCGGTCGTGCTCGTCGCCCGACACCTCCTCGGGGCCCGCTCAGCCAGCAGGCCCGGGCTGCTGTCGTGGCTCTCCGAGCCGGCAGCGGTGGCGCTCGAGCGGGCGCTGCTGGTCCGCCTGTCGCATCTGGCCGCGCCGGCCTTGTACGAGGAGTTCGAGGCGGATCGGCCGGTCGGGCCCGTACTGCTTGCGCGCTTCATGGGTCACCAGGCAGACGGTGCCGGCAACGCGCGTTACCAGGCATTTGTCGCGCGGATCGAGCGCGAGGGCCTGGCGGCCCTCGCCTGCCGCTGGCCGTCGCTCGCGCGGCTCGTCTCGCTCGCGGTGTGCGACTGGGTGCACACCACAGCCGAACTCCTCGGGCGCTACGCCGCCGATCGGCAGGCACTCGCCCCGCTCGTCGGTGGCGACGCCGATGTCCCCGGCGTCATCACCGGTATCGCGCCGTACCTGTCGGATCCGCACCACGGCGGCCGGACCGTCGCCATCCTCGAGTTCGCGTCGGGCGCCCGCATCGTCTACAAGCCCCGGTCGCTGGCCATGGAATCGGCGCTGCAGCGATTCCTCTCATGGTGCAACCGGTCGGGTGCCCTGCCGTGCGATCTCCGCACGGTCCCCGTCCTGGACCGCGGCGACTACGGGTGGATGGCCCACGTGGCGGCGCAGCCCTGCCAGAGCCGGGATGCGGTGGAGCGCTACTACACCCGCGCCGGCATGCTACTCGGATTACTGCACCTGCTCCGTGGCACCGACTGCCACTGCGAGAACCTCGTCGCGGCGGGCGAGCATCCGGTGCTGGTCGACGCCGAGGCCCTCTTCCATCACGACCTGGCGCCGGCGGTGTTCGGCGAGCACGTCGTGCCGCCCGGGACCTCGCTGGACCACGCATTCGAGCAGTCGGTGCTGCGCACCGGCCTGCTGCCGCGCTGGGCGCCCGGACACGACGGTGGCCTCGGCCTCGACATCAGCGGGCTGGGAGGCGTGGGGCATCCCACGGTCGTCCGGCGAACGCAGTGGGTGGCCGTCAACACCGACACCATGCGGCAGGACGTGGTGGACGCCCCGCTCGCGCCGCGAGCCAACGCCCCCACTCTCGGCGAGGACCCGGCAGACCCCAACGACTACGTCGATGGCATCGTGAGGGGCTTCGAGGCGTTCTGCGGCCTCGCGCTCTCCCATCGCGGCCTGCTGCTGTCGGCGGACGGCCCGCTGACAGTGTTCGCGGATCTGCCAGTCCGCTTCGTATACCGGCCGACGTCCACGTATCAGGCGATCCTTCGCGCCGCCGCGACGGTCCGCTGCCTGAAGGAGGGCATCGATAGGAGTCTCGCCTTCGAGGTGCTGGCGCGCGCCTATCTGCACGCGGTCAGGCGGCCCGCGGCCTGGCCGATCCTGGCCGCCGAGGTCGCAGCGCTCGAGCGGGGCGACATCCCGTACGTCCAGGCGCGCACGGGCAGCACGATGCTCGACACCGGCATGCCGATCGCGGGCTTCTTCGACCGGCCCAGCTACGCGAGCGCGCTCGAGTGCATCGCGACCCTGGACGAAGCCGCCGTCACGCGGGAGACGGCGCTCATCCGCGGGGCGTTTCTGGCTCGGCAGGTGGGCCGGGCCGCACCGAGCCTCTCGCCCCACGACCGGTTTGCCGCCGACGAGACGCTCGAAGCGGTCGCGCCGCTCGGGACGGAGGAACTGGTCGCGGCCGCGCTCGCCATCGGGCGGGGCCTGCGCGATCGCGCGATCGCGGCCACGGATGGTTCCGTGAACTGGATCGGCCTGGCCCGGGCGGCCGATGCCGAACGCTATCAGCTCCAGCCCCTCGGCACAGGCCTCTACTCCGGCGCGATCGGCGTCGCCCTGTTCCTGGCGGCCCTGGAGCACGTCACGGGCGACCCGGAGCACCGGCGGTTGTGCGACGCGACCTTGTCGCCGGTGGCGCGGGCGCTCTCGTTCGACAATCGGGGCGTGGTGGCACGGTGGGCCGCCGGCGCCGGCCTCGGAGGCGGCGAGGGGCTGGGCGGCATTGTCTATGGCCTGGCACGCGTGGGACGGCTGCGGGGCCACGATGAGCCCATCGACCTGGCGGCGCACGTGGCCGAACTGATCTCGCCCGAACTGGTGGCCCGCGACCGTGTGTTCGACGTCATCGGCGGCTGCGCGGGCGCCATTCTCGGGCTCCTGGCGCTTCACGACGTCACGGGCGAGACGACGATCCTCGACCGCGCGCAGTGCTGCGCGGCCCACCTGCTCGAGCACCGGGAGCCTGGCACCGGCACCTGCCGGACCTGGCGGACGGTGGACCGGGTGCCGCTGACGGGGTTTGCGCACGGTGCGGCCGGCATCGCCTACGCGCTGCTCCGGCTGCATGCGGTACGGCCAGACGCGGCCCTGCTGGCCGCCGCGCGGGAGGCGATTGCCTACGAGGCGGAGGCCTTCGCGCCAGACGTCATGAACTGGCCCGACCTCCGGACGCATGAGGGAGTCAGGGGACCGGTCTTCCTGGCGAACTGGTGCCACGGCGCCGCAGGGATTGCCCTCGCGCGAATCGGCGGTCTCCACGGGCTCGACACCCCGGGGGTGCGCGAGGACATCGAGCGCGGCCTGGCCACGACACGCGCCTGGGGCCTGCACGACGTCGATCACATCTGCTGCGGAAACGCCGGACGGGCCGAGGTCCTGCACGTCGCCGGCGTGCAGCTTGGCCGTGCCGGGCTGACCGACCGCGCGCGGCGCCAGGCGGCCTGGGTCGTGGGGCGCGCGTCGGACACCGGCGGCTACTGGGTCATCCCCGGGCTGGCGGACCGCGTATTCTCGCCGGGCCTGTTCCAGGGCGTGTCTGGTATCGGCTACACGTGGCTTCGGCTTGCCCGCCCCGAACTGCCCTCGCTGCTGCTCTACGAGTAGGGACTCGCCGAGTCTGATACCATGCGGCTCTTTCCGCCGCAGCTGCCGCGCGGTTCGGGCGCGCGGGTCCCCCGGCCGGCAAGACACCCCACACGACGGGAGGACACCATGGCGGACCAAGGACTTGCAGGGTTCTACGCAAAGGTCATGGCAGACCCCGGTTTTGCAGGCACAGCTGAAGGACGCGACAGATGTCGCCAGCTTCGCCGCGACGGCCGTGCGCCTGGGACAGCAGCACGGGTACCGCTTCACGGCCGAGGAGGTCGTGGCCAGGCACCGCGCCCCGGAGGGCGACACTGAGGTCTCCGATCAGGAACTCGACGCCGTGGCCGGAGGTCTGTTAAGCGGTTTATCGCTTGCTGACCCCCTGCGGTGCGTGACGATAACTTGCCAATCCACGATACGTTGCCCCTCGAACCAGCTGTGAACGAGGAGCGCGGCCCGACGCGGCCCGCCCGCAGGGCGCACGCGCACCCGGCAGACGATGGTCAGGCTGGCAGGTAGCCGAGCTGGCGCATGACGCCGGCGGAGGCTGACCTGCTGGCCGACAGGTGAACGCGCAGCGGGCAGCTCAGCCAGCCCTGGACGTGAGTGCTCCAGGCGCCCAGCGCCTTCGGCCGCTGGGTGTGCAGCCGCGAGCCCTCGGGCGCGAGCACGGCCCGGCGCGCGGCGTGCATCGCGCAGCCAGTCTCCACCCAGGCCGCACGGGTCGAATCCGCCAGGAGTGCTACCGACGCGGCGCCGCGGCAGAAGACCGGTGCGGAGCACGGAGCGCTCGAACCACTCGCAGCCCGGAGCGGCGCGCACCGTCCGGGGCCCGAGCGGGCGCGCCCTCGGCTGGAGCACCGTCTCCGCGTCCACGAGGACAGGCTGCCCGCCCCTCGCAATCACGTTCTCGAAGTGGGCGTCGGTGCCGCCCAAGGCGTGAAGCAGGGAAAGCAGAGCGCCGGTGCGGACAGAGAACCGACCCAGGTCGTCCCCATCGCCGCAGGCCCGGTGTTCGACGTACTCCGCCCAGCCGTACGGGCCCCGGTCCAGGATCCGTGGCGCCTCCGGGCCCAGGTCGGGACGCTCACGCCGACACCAGGCGAGGAACTGGCCCCAGGCCGCCTCCACCCCAAGCGGCCTCGGCTTGTAGACCACCCTCAGCCCGGACTCGAACGCGAGCGTCGCCACCATCCGCCCGCGCTGGTGAGGATCGGACAGACCACAGCGGATCGAAACGACGTGCCCCGGGTCGCCCTGATGCCCCGGCGCGAGTGCCATGGCGAGAACCTCACGGTCGGCCGCCAGCCGCGTGAGAAGCTCGGCGCTCGAGTCGACCCAGGCGTCCGTCACCTCCGTGAGGAACCGAGAGAGCAGCGGAGAGCGGGCAGAGAGCGCCGCGATGCCGCCTCGGGCGGCGAGTGCCGACACGAACGCGCGGTAGTCGGCGTCGGGATGGCGTGGAGGCGTCGAAGAGCCAACGAGGCGCTCGAGGAGGAGGCTGCCTTGGGGGCGCCGCACCGAGAACTCCTCGAAGAGCGTGCGCCCGGCGATCTCCACCAGGCGATCGACGAGCGAGCGTTCGAGCCCGGCGTAGGCGGCGTCGGTCACGGGAGGAGTCACGGCGCCGAGCCGGTCGCCCAGCCTGGCGCGCGCGGCCCGGCACAGCGGCAAGGGCAGTGCCGCAAAGGGGATGTCGTCGTCCGCCGGGCAGCGGTTGCCGCTGGGGCGGCGCTCGCCGGGCACCGCGGCGCCGGAGTCGAGCGAGGGAGCGGCCTCGAGTGCGCGGACGGCGGCCTCCGGCGTCAGTCCGTCCCAGCGCAGCCGGCGCTCGAATCGCTCCGGGTCGCCGGCGGCGCAAACGTGCCGCCACCGCGCAAGGGCATCGCTCGGTCCGCGTTCAGGATCCGGATCGGACGGGGCGTCCGCGAGCCGGGCCAGGCGCTCCCACAGGAACGCGGCGCGGCCGTCAGGCGCGCGTCGGACACCGGCGGCTACTGGGTCATCCCCGGGCTGGCGGACCGCGTATTCTCGCCGGGCCTGTTCCAGGGCGTGTCTGGTATCGGCTACACATGGCTTCGGCTTGCCCGCCCCGAACTGCCCTCGCTGCTGCTCTACGAGTAGAGACTCGCCGAGTCTGATACCATGCGGCTCTTTCCGCCACAGCTGCCGCGCGGTTCGGGCGCGGATCCCCCGGCCGGCGGCGAGATATTCCACACGACGGAGGGCACCATGGCGGATCAAGGACTCGACGGGTTCTACGCAAAGGTCATGACAGACCCCGCACTGCAGGCCCGGTTGAAGGACTCGCCGGACGCGGCCAGCTTCGTGGCCACGGCCGTGCAACTGGGACAGCAGCACGGGTACAGCTTTACGGCCGAGGAGGTCGTGGCCAAGCTCCGTGCCCCGGCCGGCGGCGCCGAGATGTCCGAGAAGGAACTCGCGGCCGTGGCCGGCGGCTACGTCTCGTTCGGCGGCAGCGTGCTGTGCGGGTACTGCGGCAAGACCAGCGGAACGTGCTCGGCGACCTCTGCGCTCCCCCAGTAGAGGACACCATGGAGGACCACCTCAAGGTGGTCCTTCCCGCGCTCGCACCCGCCCTGGCCGGCGCCCCGGCGCGGGCGGCCGTTCGCGACCTTGCGTCGCGCCTGCCACCGTGCCCCGCCGGCGGCTTCGAGATCCCTCTGGGCCCCGGCTCCGATCGGGTGGACTTCCACGTGCTGGCCGATCGCTGGACCGCACTCGGAGGGCGCGCGTGTGCGCACGACGCGCGATGGGCCGGCGTTGCCGGCATCGCCGAGGCGTGGAGGGCCGAGGGCTCTCCACTGGCCTCGACCATCATCGCGCTCATCCTGGAGTTCGACCTCGGTCGCGCAGGCGCCGGGACGCCGGCGCCGTGCGTGTTCTGTGCGCTCGATCCCGCGGCGGGCGAGCAACCCGACGTGGTCAGGTCGGTGACGGCCCACCTGCTCGGGGCCCGCGCCTTCGGTGCCGTGGCGCACGCCCTGGACGCCTGCCTCGAGGCGCTGCCCGCCGGCGCCGGCATCAATCACGTCGGCGCGATGGGCTCCCGTCCCGGGCCGGCCCTCCGGATCAACATCGGGGGCCTCCCCCCGGACCTCATCGCCCCGGTGGCGGCGCGGCTCGGCTGGGCCGGCCATCCCTCGGCGCTCTCGCGCATCGTCGACGGCATCGGCGCGGTGGTGGACTCGATCGAGGTGGCCTGGGACCTCGGGCGTGACGCACCGAGGCGGATGGGCCTCGAGTGCTTCCTCTCGGACACCGGTGACCCCGGCACGCCCCGCTGGCCCGTCGTGCTCGATCACCTGAGCGGCCTGGCCTCCTGCGATCCCGCGAAGGTGCGCGCCCTGCTCGAGTGGCCGGGGCTGACCCGCGCATCGGCGGGCCAGCCCTGGCCGGCCGCACTCCACCTCCCGGACCGCTTCCTCGCGGGACACGCGACCAGCGTGTTCGTGCGCCGCATCAACCACGTGAAGGCCGTGGTGGAAGGCGACCACGTGACCGGGATCAAGGCCTATCCGATCTTCGGCCACCGCTGGCTGCCCCGCCTCGCATCGCCGGGCTAGCCGCCAACCGCGGCGGCGCCCGCCGGATTTGCTGGCCCTCATGGTCCTCGTGTCTCGCGAACGCTGCGGTCCCCCGCCGTCAGTCAATCATCGGGAACGTGCGGTTGAGGCCGGGGGAAACGCGGGGCCCGGTGCCGGAAGCAAGGCGCGCGCGTGTGCAGGACGGCGAGCGAGCGCTTGCGGGGGAGCGGTCGCTTCATCTAGAGTCGCTGTCGCTATCCCCACTCGAAAGGACCGCAGATGCGCAGACACCGCGTGAGCCCGAGCGCCTGGCTCGTCGCCACCGGATTGCTGGTGACCTTGATGGCCTCCTCGGCGTCGGCCCAGCCGATCGGAACGTTCCAGTGGCAGCTGCAACCATTCTGCAATGTGGTCACGCTGACCGTGAGCCAGGTCGGGGGCATCTACACCCTCCACGGCTACGACGACCAGTGCGGGGCCGAACAGCGCGCGCCGGTATCGGGGACGGCGACGCTCAACCCCGATGGCAGCATCGGGCTCGGGTTCGGCGGGGCCGGCGCCTATGGCAACCCGCTCTTGACGGCGGCCGCCAGATCCTCAGACGGCTCGGGGTTCTTCGACATCCTGATGGTCACGAGTGCGGGCGCGGCGCTCGACAAAGCGTTCATGTTCATCGCCGCGGCGGCGGTGCCGTCGCCCTAGGCGCGAGCGGAGGCCCGTCTGGTTCGCGCAGGCGCCACGTCCTGGTCACCCGGGAGTCCGGAGCAGGGCCCCGGGTATGACGACCGTCATGGCTCCCGTGTCTCGCGAATGGTACGGTCCCTCCGCCGTCGGTCACACGTCGGGGAGGTGCAGGTCATGCGGTGGAAGGCGGGGCTCGGTGCCTGTCTGATCGTGGCTGGCGTCGTCGCCAGCGGAAATGGCCGGCGGCCGGCCGCGGTACAGGTGCCGACCGCGACCGCGGGCACGGCCGTGATCGAAGGGCGGGTCGCCATCCCTCCGCGCAAGCGGGCGCCCCTTCCCCACTACCCGAACCAGCCGCAGCAGCCTGGCCCACCCGAGCCGCCCAAGGCGGCGGTCTACCTGGAAGGGACCTTCCCGCCCGGCCCGACGCCACGCAGGGTCGCGCTCGGGCAGAGGGACCTCCAGTTCAATCCCGGGCTGCTCATCATCCAGCGTGGCACACCGGTCGACTTCCCGAACCAGGACGACCTGTATCACAACGTGTTTTCGTACTCCAAGACGAAGCGGTTCGACCTGGGCCGGTATCGCAAGGACGAGAAGCCGCCGGTCATCACCTTCGACCGGGTCGGCATCGTGCGCCTGGCCTGCGAGATCCACGAGCACATGGAGGGCGTCATCCTCGTCGTCGACACGCCCTACTTCCAGAAGACGGATGCCGACGGGGCGTACCGCCTCGAGGGCCTCCCGGCGGGACGGTTCGTGCTGAAGGCCTGGGTGAGCGAGAAGCTCGTGTACGAGAGGCCGGTCGTGCTGACGCCGGGCGCGACGCTTCGGGTGGACTTCCCATCCTCGTGATCAAGGCCCTCAGCTTCCGGTCCAAGCTGCTCGGCGCCATGATGCTCGTCGTGGCGGGGAGCGCCGCCATGACGCTGCTCACCCTGCAGCGCCGCGTCGAGACCGGCTACGAGCGGCTGCTGCAGAAGCAGTTCGACCAGGCCACCGCGGCCTTCACCGCGCTGCAGGATGCCCGGCTCGAATCGGTCAAGCGGCGGTGCCAAGCGCTCGGACAGTCGGTCCGGCTGCGTGCCGCCCTCCAGGCGGCGGCCGAAGAGGGCGCGGTCGAGATCCTCTACGACAATGCCACCGACGAGCTGCGCGACGTCCTCGGCGAGGCGTCGTTCTTCCGCTTCCTCGGGCCCGACGGTCGCATCCTGCCGCCTCCCGGATCGACATCCATCTCCGGCACCGAGCCCCTGAGCTCGCTCTGGACGGGCCTGCAGGCCGCCAGCCAGCAGACCGGGTTGCTCGTGCTGCCGACCTCCGATGGGCCGGCCCTGCAGGAGGTGATTGCCTCGCGGGTCGTCCATCCCCTCACGTACGACATGCTCGGCGCGCTGGTCCTGGCGTTTGCCGTTCCGGAAGTGGCGCCCCGCAGGCCCGCCGTCGTGCCGGACGAACAGGGCACGAGCCCCGCGCCGGGCACGGACGCCACGCTGATGGGATTCTTCCTCGGCGGCCGCCTGTTCGCGCGGCCGGAGCTCGACGCGAACGTGCGGCCCGACGTCATCGAGGGCCGGTTGCGCCAGGCCACCGCCGAGGCGCCCGCCAGCGGTGACTTCGAGCTCACGTTCGGATCCGAGCCGTATCGCTTCTTCTACCGCGCGTCCGACCCCACCTCGGCCCTGCCAGCCGCCTACCAGGTCTCGATGTACTCGCTGGCCGAGGAGCGTCGCGACCTGTGGCAACTCCGCCGCGCCGTCCTGGGGTTCGCGGCGCTCGGCATGGTGGGAGCCTTTGCGCTGGCCACCGTGCTCTCCCACGGGCTGGCGGTTCCGATCCGGGAACTGGTCGCGGCCACCGCCGAGGTCGGCCGGGGCAACCTGTCGGTTCAGGTGCCCGTCCGCGGTACCGATGAGATCGGCCGGCTCGCGCACGCCTTCAACGACATGACCGTCGGGCTCGCGTTGAAGGAGCGGTATCGGAACGTGCTGAACCTGGTGTCCGACGAGACGGTGGCCGAGCGGCTGCTCTCGGGCGAGTCGGTGACACTCGGCGGAGAGCGGCGCGAGGTCACCGTGCTCTTCTGCGACATTCGCGGGTTCACCGAGCTGACGCGCCCGATGTCCCCCGAAGAGGTCATCGAGTTGCTCAACGAGCACATGACCACGCTCACGCACGTCGTCAAGGAGCACGGCGGCGTGGTGGACAAGTTCGTCGGCGACTGCGTGATGGCGGTCTTCGGCGCTCCGATCAGTCGCGGCGACGATGCCGCGTCGGCGGCGCGGTGTGCGGTAGGGATGATCGCCGCGCGCGAACTGGCCAACCGCACGTCGCGGCACGTGCTGCGCATCGGCATCGGCCTGGCCACCGGCCCCGTCGTCGCCGGGTGCATGGGGTCGGCGGACCGGATGAACTACACGGTCCTCGGCGAGCGCGTCAACCTCGCGTCACGCCTGTGCTCGTGCGCGGGTCCGATGGAGATCGTGATCGACCCGACGACGCGCGCGCGCCTGCCCGACGCGGCGGTGGTCGAGGCGCTTCCTCTCCTGCAGCTGAAGGGCTTCGGCGCCGGGGTGCCGGCGTTCCGGCTGGTCGAATGGAGTTGACGATGCGGACAGGACTCGTGGTGCTCGCGCTGAGCCTGATCGTGCCGGTACGGGCGTGGGCCCAGGGCGTGACGCTCGGAGGCCCCGACGACGCGGTGCAGATGGACATCACCGCGGTCCTCGATTTCGAGGGATACGACGTCTCGTCGCCGCCGCCAGGCCTCGTCTACGGCGACGGCGGCACGGCGTTCAATCCGCGCCTGCGCCTCCACGCGGGCACCCGGCTCGGGCCGCGCGTGTCCGCCTTCGTCCAGCTGCGCGCCGACCGCGGCTTCGATCCGCTGCAGGCCGAACGCGACTTCCGTGCCGACGAGTACTACCTGCGCCTCTCGGTGGCGAAGGGCGGGCAACTGACCCTCGTCGCCGGCAAGTCGGCGACGGTGGTGGGCAGCTGGGTGGCCCGCCACTACTCGTGGGAGAACCCGTTCGTCAACGCGCCGCTGCCGTACGAGAACGTGACCATCATGTGGGATCGCTGGTCGCCGTCCAGCCCCGACGAGTTCCTGGGATACCTCCAGCAGCCCGATCGCAAGGCCGACATGCTGCCGATGATCTGGGGGCCGGCATACACGACGGGGCTCTCGGCGTTCGGAACCGCAGGGCGATGGGACTACGGTGTCGAGGTCAAGAACGCGGGCCTCTCCTCCCGGCCGGCGGACTGGGATGTCAGCGAGAACCTCTGGCGTCGTCCCACGGTGAGCGGACGCGCCGGGTTCCGGCCGACCTCGGCCTGGAACATCGGCCTGTCCCTCAGCCGCGGGCATTACCTGACCGGCGATCCCAGCCAGACGCTCCTCTCCGGCGCACGGCTGGGCGACTTCCATCAGACCACGATCGGGCAGGACATCAGCTACGCGCACGGCCACTTGCAGCTGTGGTCCGAGGTGTTCTGGTCGCAGTTCGACGTCCAGCGCGTCGGCCAGGTGCAGACCTCGTCGTACTACGTCGAGGGGAAGTACAAGCTGACGCCGCAGCTCTTCGTCGCGGCTCGGTGGGGCCAGCAGTTCTTCAGTGACGTCAGCGGCGCCCCATGGGACGGTCCCGCGTCCCGGGCGGAGGTCGCCGTCGGCTACCGGTTCAGCCGCCGCCTGCAGGTCAAGGCGCAGTACGGGCGCACGTCGGAGGACCGGCCGGTGGCCCAGGGCCCGCGACTGGCGGCGCTGCAGATCACGATCCGGCTCTGAGCGGCCCGGGGCGAGCCCGCCACGAACGCGCCGGCGCCCGCCTCAGCCTCGCCGGGGCGAGAGGCCAGGCAGGAACCTCGCGTGGGACACCCGCAACGCCGTCAGGTCCTCTGGCAGGATCTTCAGGTGGCTCGCGATGCGGTGGATCTCGGACTCCTCGGCAATCGAGATGGCCTCGTCCGTGGCCGCGACGCGGAACAGGCAGCGCGCGAGCGCACGCTTCTCCTCGTAGGTCGCCGTCTCGCTGAACTCCCGCGCCACTTCGAAGTCCGCGATGCCGGCGAACATCAGGTTGGCGGACTTGGCCAGGCCGACCACGACGACGGCCTGCTCGGTTGTGAGGCCGCCTTCCTGCACGACCAGCGCTTCCATGGCACGGGTCTCCTCGGGGCTGACGTGCTGGTCGGCGTGCGCGACCCGGCCGAGGAGGTAGGCGAATCGCGCGAGGTGGCGCGCCTGATCGGGCTCGAGGTGCTCGAGGGTTTCGACCAGGTCCCGGAGTGCGGCGGGTTCCGGCCTGTCGGGGCGCCCGGATCCAAGCCCGAGCCAGGTGCGGATCGCGTCAAGCGCCATGGCTGGAATCGTGTGTCCGGCTACTTCAGGCGCGCCGCGCGGCCCTTCAGCGTCTCGGCGAGCGCCTTCAACCGCGCCTGGTCGCGCCCGGCGGCCGCGGCCGCATCGGTCTCCAGCTGGCCCGCCAGCGTGTCGAGCTGCTGCACCACCGTTGCGGCGTTGCGGTCCCGCGACGAGCGCATGCCTTCCGCGCGGTCCATCGCGGCGACCACCGCCTTCGCGCGCTCGGGCTGAATGGCCTTCGCGCGGTTCAACTGATCGACGTACGCCTTGGCCACGACCGCCGTCGCCGGCCAGGCGACCTTCGGCTGCTGCTGCGCGTTGAACTCGTCGTGCCGCACGAGCATCGCGGCGTCGATCTCGTGCTGCGACAGGAACTCGCCGGGCGTCAGGCGGAACACGTCGATGCCGCGCGCGATCTCCGACGCGTAGATGTGGCCGTTGTACCAGTAGGTGGACCAATATCCGCCCGTGATGAGCTGCGTCTGGTCCAGCGGGCCGCGATCGAAGAACGCGATCTCGACCGGGTTGGCCGAGTCGGTGAAGTCGAACACCGACAGCCCGCCCTGGTACCAGCCCTGCACCATGATGTCGCGCCCGGGCACCGGGATGAGCGAGCCGTTGTGCGCCACGCAGTTCTCCGTGTCGGTCTGCGGCGCCGGCATCTTGTAGTAGCCCTTGAACTGCATCTTCCCGTCCACGATGTCGAAGATGGCGTTCGCGCCCCAGTTGGGAAGGTCCGTCGCGCGGCAACGCGGCCGGGTCCCGCCGCCCCACTCGTCCGTGAACAGGACCTTCGTGCCGTCGTTGTTGAACGTGGCCGAGTGCCAGTAGGCGAAGTTCCTGTCGACAACGGCGTCCAGGCGCTTCGGGTGCACCGGATCCGAGATGTCCATCAGGATGCCGTTGCCCGAGCAGGCGCCCGCCGCGAGGCCGCGCTCGGGAAAGACCGTGATGTCGTGGCACTGGTTCGTCACGCTCGTGCGCTGCGTGCCGGGCCCGTGGTCGCCGCCCTTCCACAGGCCGGCGATGGCGCCGGTGGTCTCGTCGGCAAAGATGCGCGGGCGGTTCACGATCCTCGCGTGCTGCGGCGCCGCCAGCGGCACCTCGATCACGTCGATGCTGAAGAGCGCCGTGTTCTCGTCCTGGTCCGGCTCCTCGCCCGAGCAGCCCTCGAGCTCCTCGCCCGGGCGGACCGAGCCGGTGCCCGACCCGTACACGAAGATGCGCGACGGGTCCTTCCCGTCCGGCACGAGCGTGTGCGTGTGCGAGCCGCGGCACGTCTGCACCGCCGCCACCTGCCGCGGCTTGCGCAGGTCGCTGATATCGAAGATGCGCACGCCGCGGAAGCGCTCCTTGCTCACCGTCTCGGGCACGCCCTGCACGCCGCAGTCGATGCGGCCGCGCGTCTGCTCCACCGACATGAACAGGAGGTTGCCCCACACCGACACGTCACCCTGTCCGCCGGGGCAGACGATGGAGGCCAGCAGCGTCGGCTTGCGGGCGTCCTCGATGTCGTAGGTGTTGAAGCCGTGGAAGTTCCCCACCCACATGCGCGTGCCGGCAAACGCGAGGTCCGAATTGGCGAAGTCCAGGCCGCCGCGGGCAGGCGGCGTCCCGGGGCGGGGGCCGGCGGGCTGGCCGGCCGCGGGGGCCGCCGGTACAGCGAGCGCCGCCGGTGCGGCCGCACCGGTCCCGTCCGCGAGCGCCGGCTCGGGACGCTCCGGACCGGACGGCTCGCCGGCAGGCTGCGCCGGATCGAAGAAGCCCCGGGGCCGCGGCAAGGTGGCGGTGAGCTCCATGTTCCGCGCGGCGACGCCGGCGTCGAAGAGGCCGGCTTTCAGCCCGATCCTCGGATCCTGCGGATCGGCCGGGCGCTGCTGCGCGCCGCCCACCAGCACGACGCCGCCGACAATCGCCGCCACCGCTCCAACCCGGATCGCCAGCCCCCTCATCGCTGCAGCTCCCGGAGCAACGCGCCCATCCGGTCGATCTCCATCTGCTGATCGGCTTCGACATCCGACGCGAACGCGAAGATGTCGCCGTCCTGGCCCGCGCCAGGCTCGGCGAACAGCTCCCGCACCATCGTCAGCGCGCCCGCGTGGTGCTTGATCATGCCTTCGAGGAACAGGCGGTCGAATGCCACACCGGTCGCCGCCTCGAGCCTCGCCATCTCCTCCTGCGTCAGCATCCCCGGCATGAGCGTGGCGCCCGGCTGGTGATGCGCGTGCGGATCCGGCAGCGTCTGCCCGCGGGCCCTCAGCCAGTCCTGCATCATCCGGATTTCATCGACCTGTGAGACATCGATGCGCTTCCCCAGCAGCTTCATGTCCTCCCGGCTGGTCCGGGAGGGCAGGAGCGCGGCCATCTCGATGGCCTGCTGATGGTGCCCAATCATGCCCTGCATGAACCGCACGTCCGCAGGGGTGAACCGGACCTTCGAGAGATCGGTGGCGTCGGCAACGCTGACCGTCCGCCCCTCCTGTCCGGGCGCACCGGGTTGGATGAGGCCGGGGCCTCCAGCAACGCTGGCGCTGCGGCACGCGGCGGCGGCAGCCGCCACCAGCCCCAGCGCAATCAGGCGGGTGATCGTCGTGGGCATCGTGACCCCAAGGATAACGCAGGCGACGCTGCGCGCCGCGGGGTGCACGGGCCGCATCGGCGACGGGCCGCTGATGCCGGCGTGGCTCCCGGCGATGGTGTCGTCGTGGCCGAAGGCGGCGGGAACCCATGCGGAAAGCCGCCCCGATCCGGGGGGGTCGCCCGTCCCGATGAGTAAAGTCTCCCCGGCGCCGAACTCAGTGGGGTGACGGACGCGCCACCAGCACCAGTTCGTCCACGGCTACCGACCAGTGCAGGCCGCCAGACTCCACCAGCAACTG
The DNA here is from genome assembly GCA_963169195.1 of Acidobacteriota bacterium. GTDB lineage: Bacteria > Acidobacteriota > Vicinamibacteria > Vicinamibacterales > UBA2999 > VFZN01. The sequence goes on from CAUJDN010000115.1 coordinate 25,084, forward strand.
ATAGAGGCGCGGGTCGTCCTCGAAGTTGAGGCTGCCCTGCCCCGCTCCCCGCTGATTCACGACTTCCTGGAGCGGCCGCCCGCTCACGCCGCTCTGGACCGTCAGGCGGAAGCGGCCGTCGGCCACGCCGGCCTCCGGCCGGGTTTCCCAGACAATCCGGAAGCGGCCGGACTGGCTGTCGAATCCGATGGTGCGATCGCCCGACCCCTGCCACGTTCCGACCTGCCGCGGCACGGCGATGCGTGGCTCGGGGGCGGCCGGCGTGGATCGGCACGCCAGTGCCGAGAGCAGGAGGGCGATCAGGAGCGCGACGGTGCGCGGCATGGGGCTCTTCGGAACGATAGCCCATTCGCGCAACGCGGGCGGCGGTATATCCTTTGCAGCGAAGAACGCTCACACGCGAGGAGGCGTGTCCCCCCTTGAGCGCATCTCCGCCGGTGAAAGGTCCGTACACGGTGGCCGTGGTGCAGGCGGCCTCGGTCGGATTCGACGTGGAGCGCACGCTCCAGAAGCTGGGCGATCTCACGGCCGACGCCAGCCGGCGCGGCGCCAGCCTCACGCTGTTTCCGGAAGCGTTCGTGTCCGCGTACCCGCGCGGCCTCGACTTCGGCGCCGTCGTGGGCTCGCGGACCACCGAGGGGCGCGAGCAGTTCCGCCGGCACTGGGAGAGCGCCATCGACGTACCCGGGCCGCACGTCGATCGCATGGCCGGCCTGGCGCGCGCCAATCGTACCCACCTGGTCGTCGGCGTCGTCGAGCGCAGCGGCGGCACACTCTACTGCACGGCCCTCTTCCTGGGCTCGGATGGACGATACCTGGGCAAGCACCGCAAGCTCATGCCCACGGCCAGCGAGCGCCTGGTGTGGGGGTTCGGCGACGGCTCGACGCTCACCGTCGTGGACACCGAGCTGGGCCGCGTGGGCGCGGTCATCTGCTGGGAGAACTACATGCCGCTGCTCCGGGCGGCGATGTACGCGAAGGGCATCGAGATCTACTGCGCGCCCACGGCCGACGCGCGCGCGACGTGGCTGCCGACGATGCGGCACATCGCACAGGAAGGGCGCTGCTTCGTCCTGTCGGCCAACCAGTTCGCCCGGCGGAAGGACTACCCGGCGGACTACGAGACGGCGTTCGGCGACGACCCGCAGACCGTGATTTCGCGCGGCGGCAGCTGCATCATCGGCCCGCTCGGCGAGGTGCTGGCGGGCCCCGACTTCAGCGGCGAGACCATCCTCACCGCCACCATCGACCCCTACGACATCGCGCGCGCGCGAATGGACTTCGACGCCGTCGGCCACTACGCACGTCCGGACATCTTTCAGCTGCTGGTCGACGAATCGCCGCGCACGCCCGTGACCTTCCACAGCGGCACGCGCCCGCCCACGCCGCCCGTGGCGATGCGCGACGTGGACCGCCGGGCGGGGGGCACGCGGGCGGGTGACCCGGTGCGGTAGCGCGAACGCCGCTCGGCCCGACACCCCGGTCCCCGCTGACGACCCGGCACCATCACCGTCACGACGGCGGCGTCGCGCCAGCAGCCGCTCCGCCCCTGACGGGAGCGAGTCGCGCCGGCCTACGCGCGCTGCTTGCGATAGGAGTTCTTGAGCGCGATCCTGCCGTCCTTCAGCGTGAAGATGTCGCAGCCGTTCACCTCCACCTTCGCGCCCGCCTTCGTGGTGCCGGTGAAGGTCCACTCCGACACGGCGCGGTCGCCCGCGACGAAGTGGCGCGGGTTGTTCCAGCGGCCGTCGGCGTACGCCTCGAAGACAGCCGCGTACGCCCGGCGGACCGCGTCACGGCCCACGTGGCGCGTCCCTGCCACGTCGGGACCGCCCGCGGCCTCGAACACGCAGTCGGCCGCCATGCAGGCCATCAGGCCCTCCACGTCGTGCCGGTTCCACGCCGCGGCGAAATCATCCAGCATCTTCAGCACGGCGGCATCCGACGCGCGCGCCTCGGCCGGCGCCAGCATCGTGGCCGCCGCGCCGGCAAGCGCCCCGTTCAGCAGGTCTCGTCTGTTCATGCGCGCATCGTGCCACATTGCCGGGCCCGGCGGGCCGCCTTTCCAGGCCCAGGCTGCAGGCCCGACGGCAGGGGCGGATGGGGTGAGGCGTCGCCGGGCTAGTGCACCGGCCGCAGGCCCGGGGGGAGCGGGTCCCGCGCCCAGTCCCGCCAGGCCAGGACCTCGCCCCACAGGCGGCCGCCCAGGGACGGCGCCTGGGCTGCGACGGGTGCCACCGACCGCTCGGCGAGCAGTTCCGCCGCAGAACGCACGACACCCTCGCGTCGAAAGGCGGCGACGGCGCGCTCGTCGGTGACCTGGCGCGCGAACTCGGCACCCAGGGAGCCAGGCGCCGTCATCTCCGCCCAGCGCCGCCAGTGCCAGGCGTAGTCGCCCGCGAAGAACGCCGGGCGCAGGTCGAGTTCCCTCCGGATGTTGGCCACCTTCCGCTCGAAGCGAGCCCGTGTCGTGAACGGCACGTGCGCAACGATGAGATCGGTGGCGACCGCGCGGCGGGCGCCGCGGGCGTCCACGTCGTGTCCGCCGGGCGCGAGCGCGGCGGCCACGGATGGCCGCGCCATCACCTTCGGCCCGGGACGCACCGTGACCCACGACGCCTCCGGGCTCCGCTCGATGTGCTGCCGGAAGTTCCGGACCTGCCGCGTGAAGAGGCTCAGGCGCGCGTAATGACGCGGCGTCAGCGTCGCCGGCATCAGGAGGTGCCGCGGCGTGACCACGACGTTGAACCGGTCGGCGACGATGACGTCGGCCTCGTGCAGGTGGCGGCAGTCCTTCAACGACCCGGTGGCGGGGACGAGGAACTCGTCCGCATCCATGAAGACAACCCAGTCGGCACCCGAGTCTCGCGCCAGCGCCAGGGCGTGGGCCGACTCGGTGTCATAATCGAACACCCTGGTGGGATCCACGTGCGTCACCACCACATCTCCGGCCCGACGCTCGGCCTCGAGGACCTCGAGCGTGCCGTCGGTGGAGCCCGAGTCGGCCACGACGATGTGATCGACGCCGACCTGTCGCAGGTGCCTGATGGACGCGCCGATGAGCTCGACTTCGTCCTTCACGCCGACTACCGCGGCGATGCGGGGGGCGGCGGTGTGAGCAGCCATGGGGGGGAGCATACACAAGGCTTAAAGACCTTTCAAGTCCTATTTTGTCTTCTTATAGACTTTCAAGTTCTAGTTTTGAGTAGCGCTGTGAAGGATGGTCGAGCCCGGCATGATAAGTTTCGGATGTTGGCATCATTCGCTTCAACCTCCGCTGCCGGACGCTCGGCACCGGTTGCGGCCGCATGTCGAGTGATCTCGTGCCGATGACGCTCCGCACCTGCGCGGTCCCGGGCCTGGTCGTGGGCGCCCTCCTCTCGACGGGGACATCGCCCACGGCGGCCCAGCCGGCCTCGGCCCTGGCCCCCGCGGGCTGGGACGACTCCATCAAGCTCCGCGAGGCGGTGGACACGAACCCCGACCCGAACATCGTCGAGATCGACCTCGAGGCACGCATGGCCGAGGTGGAGGTGGCGCCCGGCAGGCTCGTCAGGGCCTGGACCTACGACGGCGGGCTGCCCGGGCCGCTCATCCGCACGAAGGTCGGCGACCGGCTCATCGTCCATTTCACCAACCGGCTGGACGAGGACACCACCATCCACTGGCACGGCGTTCGCGTGCCGATCGAGATGGACGGCGTGCCCGGCATCTCCCAGCCGCCGGTGAGGAAGGGCGAGACCTTCACCTATGACTTCACGACCCCTGACGCCTCGCTCTACTGGTATCACCCGCACGTGATGTCGGCGGCGCAGGTGGGCTTCGGCCTGTACGGCGCGCTGCTCGTCGAGGATCCGGGCGACGGCGTGGGCATCGACGACGAGATCACGCTGGTCCTGAGCGACATCGGCTTCGACAAGACGGGCACGCTCGAGCCGGCCGACAGCGGCGGCCCCGCCGGGATGGTCTTCGGGCGCGAAGGCGCCTACGTGCTGGTGAACGGACGCGTGCGTCCCACGCTGAAGGCCCGGGCCGGCGCGCCCCAGCGCTGGCGCATCGTCAACGCCGCCAAGAGCCGCTTTTTCCTGCTCGACATGGACGGGCAGCCGTTCGTGACCATCGGCAGCGATGGCGGGATCCAGGAGGAGCCGGTGACGAGCGGGACCGTGCTCGTCACCACGGGCGAGCGGTTGGACGTGCTGGTGACGCCGACGGGGGCGCCCGGCAGCACGCTGGTCGTGCGCGCGATGCTCTACAACCGCGGGTATGGCAGCGTGCAGTACCGCGACGTGGAGGAGGTGTTCACCATCCAGTTCACCGACGAGCCGCCGGCCAGGAGCGTGAAGCTGCCGGTGGTGCGCCGCACCATCACGCCGACCGACCCGGCGGGCGCCACGCGCGTGCCGGTGGTCCTCACGCTGCCGCCGGCCGGCAAGGACGGCGCATCCGAGTTCCGCGTCAACGGCGTCCCGTATTGGGAGGCCAAGCCCTTCCTCGCCGCCCTGGGTGAAAAGCAGGTCTGGGTGGTCAACAACGACACGGAGTGGGATCACCCCTTCCACCTCCACGGATTTTTCTTCATGCAACTCGACGAGAAGGAGCAGCCGGTCAGGCCGCTCGCCTGGAAGGACACGCTGAACGTCCCGATGAAGACGACGCTGAAGTTCCTGGTGCACTTCAACGAGAGGCCCGGCGAGTGGATGTTCCACTGCCACATCCTGGACCACGCCGACGGCGGGCTGATGGGAACGGTGCTGGTGGGACCGGGACAGCCCTCCATGGTCCACCCGGCGCACGGCCCGAGGAAGCCATGAGCGCCCCGAAACCCGACGTTCCGCGCCCCGGTCTCACGCGGGTGGCGCTCGCCGCCCTGGTGACCGGGATCCTCGGCGCCGGTCCCGCGGCAGCGGGCCAGGCGGCGGCGCCCGCGCCCGCGAGCCCGCCGCCCGCGCCCACGTGGCAGGCGTCCCTCAGCCACGTCGCCCGCCTGGAGTCGTGGCGGTTCTTCGAGCCGCCGCCAACCGGCGGTGATCCCGACTACGCCTTCCTTGGCCACCGGCTCCGACTCGAACTTCGCGGGCGCTGGCGGCGCGTCCAGACAACGCTGGCCGCGCAGCACGTCGGCTTCGTGGGCCTGCCGGATCGCGCGTCGAACCCCGGCCCGTTCGGCACCGGCGCGCTCTACTTCGACCAGGGCGGTCGCCACGGGAATCAGCAACAGCTCTACCTGCGCTACGCGAACGTGCGCTTCCCCGATCTCGTGCGCGGCTTCGACCTCCAGGTGGGGCGCATGGCGTACGCGTCGGGCGCGGAAGCGCCGAGCGGCGTGCCCAAGGTGGAAGCGGTGAAGCGTCAGCGTCTCGACGCCCGCCTGGTGGGCGAGTTCGAGTGGGCCATCGTCCAGCGCGGCTACGACGGCGTCCGGGCCGATCTGACGCGGCCGTCCTGGCGTGCCACCGGCATCGCGCTCATGCCGACGCAGGGTGGGTTCGCGCGCGTCGCCGGCCCCACCATCACGGACGTCTTCGTGGGCGGGGTCACGGCGAGCGCCCTGGGCAGCGCGAACGCCCCGCGACGCACGCAGGTCCAGGGCTTCTCGCTGTACTACGCGGACCGCCGGCCCGTCACGCAGCGGCCCGACAACACGGGCCGGACCGCCGGGAAAGCGGATATCGGTATCACGACGATCGGCGGCACCCTCATCGGCGCGTACCCGGCCGGCGCAGGCGAGGTCGACGTGTTCGGCTGGACTGCGTGGCAGGCAGGCGACTGGTACGGCCAGGATCATCGTGCTTACGCCGTCGCGGCGGAAACCGGCTACCAGTGGTCGCGCGCGGCGTGGCGCCCCTGGGTCCGCGCCGGATTGTTCCGTGCCTCTGGCGACGAGTCGGCGACGGACGACGCGCACGGAACATTCTTTCCGCTGCTGCCCACCGTGCGGCGATACTCACAGACGACCGCGTACAGCACGATGAACCTGAACGACGTGTTCGTCTCGGTGCAGGCGCGGCCGCGGTCCACGCTCGGCCTGCGACTCGACGTGCACCGCCTGGATCTCTCGTCGGCCGCGGACCTCTGGTACATCGGCAGCGGCGCGACCCTCGACTCCGGAGCCGTCTTCGGGTACGCGGGGCGCCGCTCGAACGGACGCACGCGGCTGGGCACCTCGGTCGAGGGTTCGGCCGATTTCGCGATCACGTCGCGGCTGTCGGTGAACGGCTTCCTCGGGTGGATCAAGGGCGGGCCGGTGGTCACGGGCACCTTTCGGGGCGACCGCCTGTGGTTCGGGTACGTCGAAAGCGTGATTTCGTTCGCCACGCGATAGACGCCGCCGGCTGCCCGGTCGCGAACACGCGTGGTGTTCGAGGCACACGACTTGCACCGAGCGGCCCTGGGGCCATGATGCGGTCAGGATCGAGATCGTGGGTCGTCGTGACGACGATCGCCGGCCTGCTGTCCTTCGGCTGCGGCGACGGCGGCGGCGCGGCCAACCCGGTGGCCCCGACGCCCCGTCCGGGCGGACCGGCCGTGCTCGTGGGCGCCGGCGACATCGCTGAATGCGGGGTGCCCGGGTCCGAGGCCACGGCCCTTCTCCTGGACGCCATTCCGGGGACAGTCTTCACCGCGGGCGACAACGCCTACTACAACGGGACCCTGGACGAGTTCCAGCGCTGCTACGCGCCCACCTGGGGGCGCCACAAGGCCCGGACGCGTCCCATCCCCGGCAATCACGATTACGGCACGCCGGGAGCCAGCGGCTACTACAGCTACTTCGGCGCCGCCGCCGCGCCCGAAGCTCCGGGCTACTACAGCTACGACGTGGGCGGCTGGCAGGTGATCGCGCTCAACAGCAACATTCCCCTCGATGCCGCATCGCCGCAGCTGGCCTGGCTCGGCAGTGAGCTGTCGGCGCGGCGGTCGGCCTGCACGCTGGCCTACGTGCATCACCCGCTGTTCACTTCGGGGCCGAACGGCCCGGATGCACGGCTGCGCCCGATCTGGGACGTGCTTCACGCGGCGGGCGTCGAGGTGGTCGTGAGCGGGCACGATCACCACTACGAACGCTTTGCGCCGCAGGACCCGTCCGGACGCCCGGACCTGGCCCGCGGCGTCCGGCAGTTCGTGGCGGGGACCGGTGGCGCACACCTCTATCCGGTGGGCGCGCCTCGCCCGAACAGCGAGGCCCGGGCGTCGGTGTGGGGCGTGCTGAAGTTCACGCTGCACAGCGCCGGCTACGACTGGGAGTTCATCCCGGTGGCCGGCCAGACCTTCCGTGACTTCGGGTCGGCCCCCTGTCACTGACCCGGCTCAGGGCTTCGGGCCCCAGATCTTCGCGTGCCGCTGGTGGCAGTCGGCACAACCTGCCAGCATCTGGGCGTAGAAGCCGGCCCGGGCGGCCGGGTCGGTCGTCTGCGCGGCCTCGGTCGCCAGGCGATGCACGCGCGCTTCGGTCGGCGCCAGCTCGCGGCGCACGGCGGAATCGACGGGAAGCTCGCGCGGGTGCAGGGGTGCGGTAGCCATCGCCCGCGTGCCCTGCCGCCACAGCGAGTCGGATGGGACCACGAGTCCCTGGAGCATCAGGTCCACCGCGATCTGGTGATCGAGCATGTGCCCGACCACTCCGCCGACCGGGGGGCGCTCCCGCGTCGCCAGCGCCGGCATGGTCCCAAGCGCGCGGTGACAGGTGCCGCAGGCGGTCAGCATGCGCGCGGTCGCCTGGGCGGCCGCCAGGATGTCCGTGGCCTCGACGGCCTCGCGGGCGCCGCGCGTCATGCCCGCCACGTGCGAAGCGGCGCCTGCGGGCATCGCATCTCGAGCCGGGTCGGCCAGCACGCGCGCCGCAGGCGCCACGGCGGCGAGATCGCCACGGATCACCGCCGCATGAACCACCAGGGCCTGGCTGAAGTGCGCCCGCATGTACTCCGCCTGGGCCGAGCGCGGCGGCTCGGCTGGTGGCCGAGGCGCCGCCGGCGGGGCCACCGGGCTCTGGGCGCCGGTGATCGTGAGGGCCGCCGCCAGCAGCCCGGCGCGGAGGGCCGGCGCCATCATGGCCGCTCCCCCAGGTGGCGCCTGCACCAGTCGAGGGCCAGCCAGGCGGCGCGCTCGAGCGTTCCCGGCTCCTCGAAGAGGTGGGTCGCGCCGGGAACGATCTCCAGGTGCGCCGGCGCCTGCATCGCGCGCATCGCGTGCTCGTTGATCACGATGACGGCGTCATCGTCCCCGCCCACGATGAGCAGCGTGGGCGCGTGCGCCATCGCGAGGGCGTCGCCGGCCAGATCGGGCCGGCCGCCACGCGCGATGACGGCCTTCACCTGCGCCGGGCGTTCGGCTGCGCCGATGATGGCTGCGGCCGCTCCTGTGCTGGCCCCGAACGTGGCGATGGGGAGCCCTGCGACCCGCTCGTCGGTGGCGGCCCAGTCGATGGCGGCCACCACGCGCCGCCCGAGACGATCGATGTCGAACCGGAACTCCCGCGTCTGGACGTCGATGGCCTCCTCCGCCGGGGTCAGCAGGTCCAGGAGCAGCGTGGCGAACCCGCCGTCCTGCAGCACCGCCGCGACGGCCCGGTTCCGATGGCTGAACCGGCTGCTTCCACTGCCGTGGGCGAAGACGACGAGGCCGGCCGCGCGCGGCGGCACGACCAGGTCGCCGTCGAGCAGGTCCGTGCCCGACAGGACCTGCACCGGGACGCGCTCGCCGATGTCCGGCGGAGCCATGGGTCACTCTCCTTTCTCCGCCTCGGCCCGGCCACCGGCCGGCGCCGCGAGCAACTCCCGCACTTCTTCGTCGGTGGTCTGGCCGAAGTCGACGTACCAGAGGCCGACCGCCGAGAACGGGTCGGGCGTCCGCAGGCACACCATCTCGTCGGCCACCGCGGCCAGCGCGTCGCGCGCGTCCACGGATCCCACGGGCACCGCCACCACGATGCGCGCGGGCTTCGAGCGACGCGCGGCCGCCACCGCCGCCCGCATGGTCGAACCCGTGGCAAGGCCATCGTCCACCAGGATCGCGACGCGCCCTTCGATGGGCACGGGCGGCCGGCCGTTGCGGTACGCGTGCTCGCGCCGCTCGAGCTCGAGGGCTTCCGCCTGCGCGATACGATCGATGACGTCCGTCGACGGCATGTACGCCGGGCTGATCTCCTCGTTCAGCACGCGCACGCCACCGCTGGCGATGGCGCCCATCGCGAACTCGGCGTGCCCGGGGAAGCCCAGCTTCCGCACCACGAACACGTCCAGCGGCGCGTGCAGGGCGGACGCCACCTCGAAGGCGACGGGCACGCCACCGCGCGGCAATCCCAGAACCACCACGTCGTCGCGATGGGCATAGACCTTCAGGCGACGCGCCAGCAGCCGGCCGGCCTCGCGCCGGTCCGCGAACCGCTCTGGCGTGTCCCAGATGTGCGCCACGGGCCTGCTCGTTTCGGCCGTGTCACGCCACGGACACGTGCGGCGCGGGGTGATGGTGCCCGCAGATCTCCTGTAGTGCGTCCAGCACCTCCGTCGAGCTCACGGGCCTCTTCGGTCCCGCGGCCAGCAGGATGTCGTTCATCGAGATGACGCCCAGCACGGTCTCGCCGAAGCCGGTGACCGGCAGGCGCCGCACGCGGTGCTCCCGCATCACCGCGAGGGCCTCGTGCACGTCATCGTCGGGAGCGACGCTCCAGACGGGGGCCTGGGCGACCTCGCCAACCGTCAACGCCGACGCGAGCGCGTTGCGGGTGGCCAGGGCGATGTACAAGTCCCGGTCCGTGACCACACCCACGAGGTGCCCGCGGTCCACGACCGGCAGGAACCCGCAGTCCTCGTCGAGCATCAGGGCCGCCGCCTCCGCGAGGCTGGTGGCCGGGCCGCACGTCCGTGCCGTCGCCGTCATCACGTCCTTGACCTTCATGGTGACCTCCAAGGCGTCTCGGGACCACGTTCCGACTCGTCCATGGGTCGGGGCTGACACGTCAGGCTATTCAACACCCACAAGGCAACTCCCATGCCGATCACCGGGTATCCCGCGTGCGGGGAGAGCACCCCACCCCACCACGGGGGTGCCGGGAAGCCGCCATTCCGTTCGACAGGACTGCGGAAATTCCGACGACCGGCCGTGGCTCAGGCCCGGGCCGCCGCGTGGTGGAGGCTGCCGGCAGCCGGCACGTCGCTTGCGAGTTCCCTGCGTGGTCGGGAGCCGGGAGCCGGGAGTGAGCTTGTCGGCCGAAGCCGTGGCGAAGGTGGGATTCGAGGTGCAGGCGTGGCGTGGGATGTGATCGAGAAGACGGCCGGCACGCGTCGAGCGTCGAACATGCCGGACTACGAGGCGGCCCGGCGGCAGTTCACCTGGACCGAGGCGCGGCGCATGCTCGACGGGTTGCCCGGCGGCCGAGGCCTCAACATCGCGCACGAAGCGGTGGACCGGCACGCGGCCGGGCCCCTGGCCGGGAAGCTCGCGCTGCGCTGGCTGGGGCGCAACGGCACCGTTCGCGACTTCACCTACGACGAGCTCAGGCGCCAGACGTCGCGCTTCGCGGGCGTCCTCACCCGCCTCGGCGTCCAGCCCGGCGACGTGGTCGCCAGTCTCTGCGCCCGTATTCCCGAGCTCTACATCGCCGCGTTGGGCACCCTGAAGTGCGGCGCGGTCTTCTCGCCGCTGTTCTCGGCGTTCGGGCCCGAGCCCATCCACACCCGGCTCGAAAAGGCGCAGGCGCGCGTCCTGGTGACGACGGCATCCCTCTACCGACGGAAGGTGTCCGACATCAGGGCCCGCCTGCCCCACCTGGAGCACGTGATCGTGGTACCGGGCGAGGCCGCGGACGCGCCGGCGGGTACCCACAACCTTCGCCAGCTCCTGGACGCGGCCGACGATCGCTTCGTCATTCCCGCGACACAGCCCGAGTCGCTGGCACTGCTGCACTTCACGAGCGGCACGACCGGGCAGCCCAAGGGTGCGATGCACGTGCACGAGGCGGTGGTCGCGCACCACGGGACCACACGGACGGCGCTCGACCTGCGTCCGGACGATCGGTTCTGGTGCACGGCGGATCCCGGGTGGGTGACCGGCACGTCGTACGGCATCGTCGGCCCGCTCACCGTCGGCGCCACGGGCATCGTGGACGAAGCGGACTTCGACGCCGAGCGCTGGTATCGCATCCTGCAGCAGGAGCGCGTCACCGTGTGGTACACGGCCCCGACGGCCATCCGGATGCTGATGAAGGCGGGTGTGGACCTCGCCCGGCGCTTCCCCGCCCCCGATCTGCGGTTCATCGCCAGCGTCGGCGAGCCGCTGAACCCGGAGGCCGTGGTCTGGGGCGTCGAAGCCTTTGGCCTGCCCTTCCACGACAACTGGTGGCAGACCGAGACGGGCGGCATCATGATCGCCAACTTCGCCAGCATGGACGTGCGGCCCGGCTCGATGGGCCGGCCCCTGCCGGGCGTGGACATCGCCGTCGTGCGGCGCACGGGCGACGACACCGTCGACGTGGTGACCGACCCCGGCACGGTCGGTGAGCTGGCCATCGTCCCGGGCTGGCCGTCGATGTTCCGCGGCTACCTGCGCGACGAGGCGCGGTATCGCCGATCGTTCGCGGGCGGGTACTATCTCACCGGGGATCTCGTGCGCATGGACCCGAACGGGTACTGCTGGTTCGTCGGCCGTGACAACGACGTGATCAAGTCGTCGGGACACCTCATCGGCCCCTTCGAGGTGGAGAGCGCGCTGATGGAGCACCCCGCCGTCGCCGAGGCCACCGTCATCGGCAAGCCGGATCCGATGGCCTACGAGATCGTGAAGGCGTTCGTGGCGTTGAAGCCCGGTCACGAGGCGAGCGAGACGCTGCGGCTCGAGCTGATTGGCTTCGCGCGGACACGGCTCGGCGCCGCCGTGGCGCCGAAGGAAATCGACGTCCTGCCCGGGCTGCCGAAGACGCGCTCGGGCAAGATCATGCGACGGCTGCTCAAGGCGCGCGAGCTCGGCCTGCCCGAGGGGGATCTCTCGACGCTCGAGCCGGAGCCCGCCGCCGGCACGTCCACCTCCGGAGGCACCTCATGAGCGAGCCCGCCGTTGTCGATCCCCAGCATGGCCGCCATCTGCTGGCCGAGATGCTGCGCATCCGGCGCTTCGAAGAACGCTGCGCCGAGCTCTACAGCGCGGGACACATCCGCGGCTTCCTGCACCTCTACATCGGCGAAGAGGCGGTGGCGGTCGGCGCCATGCAGGCCCTGACCCCGGACGACGCCATCGTCGCGACGTATCGGGAGCACGGGCACGCGCTGGCGCGCGGCATTCCGGCGACGGCCCTCATGGCCGAGATGTTCGGCAAGCAGGAGGGCTGCAGCCGGGGCCGCGGCGGGTCGATGCACGTCTTCGACGCGGCCACGCGCTTCTATGGTGGCAACGCCATCGTCGGCGGCGGCCTGCCGGTCGCGGTGGGCCTTGCGCTGGCCGACCGCATGAGCAACCGGCCTCGGGTGACGGCCTGCTTCTTCGGCGACGGCGCCGTGGCCGAGGGCGAGTTCCACGAGTCGCTGAACCTGGCCGCGCTCTGGCGCCTGCCGGTGCTCTTCCTGTGCGAGAACAACCTCTATGCCATGGGCACGCGCATCGAGCGCGCGCTCGCGGAGACCGACATCGTGATGAAGGCGCGCAGCTACCGCATCCCGGCCGACGTGGTGGACGGCATGGACGTCCTGGCGGTGGAGGACGCCGCCAGGCGCGCGGTCGCCGCGGTGCGGCGGGGCGACGGCCCGATGTTCCTGGAGCTGCAGACGTATCGCTTCCGCGCGCACTCCATGTTCGACGCCGAGCTCTATCGCGACAAGGCCGAGGTCGAGCAGTGGAAACAGCGCGATCCGATCGCGATCTTCGCCGCGCGTCTCACGCGCGAGGCGGGCCTGACCGCCGGCGAGTACCAGGAGATCGACGCGCACGCCTTGCGCGAGGTGCAGGAGGCCGTCGCCTTCGCGGAAGCCGGGACATGGGAGCCGGTGGACGAGCTCACCACCGACGTGTACACGCCCCGGATGGAGGAGGTGCGTCATGCCTGACGTGGCCGCCTCCCCCATCGTCCGCATGACCTATCGCGACGCGTCCCGCGCGGGCATCCGCGAGGCCCTCCTGCGGGATCCGCGCGTGTTCCTGATGGGCGAGGACGTCGGCCGCTACGGCGGCGCCTACGCCGTCAGCAAGGGCCTGCTCGCGGAGTTCGGTCCCGAGCGCATCCGCGACACGCCGCTCTCGGAGAGCGCGTTCGTCGGTGCGGGCATCGGCGCGGCGCTCGGCGGCATGCGGCCCATCGTCGAGGTGATGACGGTGAACTTCAGCCTCCTCGCGCTGGACCAGATCGTCAACAACGCCGCCACCATCCGCCACATGTCCGGCGGGCAGTTCAGCGTGCCGCTCGTCATCCGCATGGTCACGGGCGCGGGCCGGCAGCTGGCCGCCCAGCACGCGCACAGCCTGGAGGGGTGGTACGCCCACATCCCCGGCCTGCGGATCGTGGCGCCGGCCACGCTCGAGGACGTGCGCGGCATGCTGTGGACGGCGCTCGAGGATCCCGATCCCGTGCTCATCTTCGAGCACCAGGGTCTCTACAACATGGAGGGCGACCTGGCCGCGAATGCCGGCCCCGTTGACATCGATCGCGCCGCCGTTCGACGGCGGGGCGACGACGTGACGGTCGTGACGTACGGCGGGTCGCTGTTCAAGTCGCTGCAGGCGGCCGAGATGGCGATGGCCGAAGGCATCTCGGCGGAGGTGATTGACCTCCGGACGCTGCGGCCGCTCGACATGGAGACCGTCGTCGCCTCCGTCCGCCGCACGCATCGCGTGGTGGTGGCGGACGAAGGCTGGCGGAGCGGAAGCCTCTCCGCCGAGATCACCACACGCCTGGTCGAGCAGGCGTTCTACGACCTGGATGCTCCGGTGGCCCGCGTCTGCACGGAGGAAGTGCCGATTCCCTACCCGAAGCATCTCGAGGACGCGGCGGTGCCGCAGCCGGCCACGATCCGGGCGGCGATCCAGCGCGTCGTGGCGGCCGGCGCGCGCTGACGGGACCGCGAGGCACAGATGTCGGATTTCCGCATGCCCTCACTCGGCGCCGACATGGAGGCCGGCACGCTCATCCGGTGGCTCAAGCAGCCCGGCGACGAGGTGAAGCGCGGCGACATCGTCGCCGAGGTCGACACCGACAAGGGCGCCATCGAGATCGAGGTCTTCGAGGACGGCGTGATCGAGGAACTCGTCGTGCAGCCCGGCGAGAAGGTCCCTGTCGGCCGGACGCTGGCACGCATTCGCACGGCAGGCATCGTACCCGCGCCGGCGCCGCCCCGCGAAGCCCCGCAGGTGACGGGAAGCGCCGCCGCAGGGGTGCCGGCCGGCGCACCCGCTCCCCCGGCCCCGAGCCGGGCCGGGGCGCCGCCCCCCACGCGCGTGGCAGCGTCTCCAGCCGCGCGCCGGCGGGCGACCGAACTCGGCGTCGACCTGCGACGCATCACCGGCACCGGCCCCGACGGCGCCATCACACTGGCCGATGTCGAGGGCGCCGCGGCAGTCGCCGCCGCGCCGGCTCCCGCGCCGGATCGCCAGCAGGCCATGCGCCGCGCCATCGCGGCGGCCATGGCGAAGTCGAAGCGCGAGATCCCGCACGCGTACGTCACCACCACCATCGACATGTTCCGGGCAACGGCGTGGCTGCGCGCCGAGAACCAGCGCCGATCCGTCGAGGACCGGCTGCTGCCGGCGGCGATGCTCCTGAAGGCGGTCGCCGGTGCCGTGTCGGACGTCCCCGAGGTGAACGGCTACTGGGTCGAAGACCGGCTGCAGGCGTCGCCGCGCGTCCACATCGGCACCGCCATCGTGCTTCGCGGCGGGGGCCTCATCTCGCCGGCGCTCCACGACGTGGACCAGCGCGACCTCGGCGCGGTGATGCGCGGCCTCTCCGACCTGGTCGCGCGCGCGCGGTCGGGAGCGCTCCGCGGGTCCGAGCTCACCGACGGCACCATCACCGTCACCAACCTCGGCGACCAGGGCGTGGACGGCGTGCTCGGCATCATCTACCCGCCTCAGGTCGCCCTCGTCGGCTTCGGCCGCATCGTCGAGCGCCCGTGGATCGAGGAGGGCCGCATCGAGGCGAGGCCCGTGCTGCACGCCTCGCTCTCGTTCGACCATCGCGCCGTGGACGGGCACCGCGCGGGACTGTTCCTGGCGGCCGTCGAGCGGCGGCTCCAGGCGCCGGAGGCCTTATGACCGATCAGGATCTGCTGGCCCTCGTCCGCCAGTCGCTGGCGAAGGTGGCGCCCGAGACCGCGACGATGGAGATCGCGGCGGACGCCCCGCTGCGCGAGGAATACGACCTCGACTCGATGGACTTCCTGAACTTCATCATCGGCCTGCACAAGGCCACCGGTGTGGAGATTCCGGAGATCGACTATCCGAAGCTCGGCACCATCGCGGGCGCGGTCGCGTACCTCGCGGAACGGCGCGGGCAAACGTAGCCGCGGGACCGGGCCTGCGCGTATGATGCCGTCCCATGCACGTGCTTCTCCTCGGCACGGGGATGCAGGGGCGCGCCGCCCTCCACCACCTGGCCACCAGCCCCGGCGTCACGGCCATCACCGCCGCGGACCGGCACACCGAGGCCGCCCGGCAGTTCGCCGGCGAACGTGGCTACGCGTCGCGGATCACCTGGGCGACCCTCGACGCGCGTGATCGGGCCGCGCTCGGCGGGCTCTTCGCCGTGCAGCCGGATGTCGCCATCGACCTGCTGCCCGTCCCGCTCATCGGCGCCGTGGCCCATGCGGCCGTGGAGGCCGGCGTGCCGCTGGTGAACACGTTCTACGTGACACCGGAGTTGCGCGCGATGGAGGGGCCGGCCCGCGACCGCGGCGTCACGCTGCTGCCCGAGCTCGGCATGGATCCGGGCCTCGACCTGCTGCTGCTCGGCGATGCGGCGCGCCGCCTCGACCGCGTCACCGAGGTCCTCTGCTACGGCGCCGGCATTCCCGAGCCGGCGGCCGCGAACAACCCGCTCAAGTACAAGATCACCTGGACGTTCGAGGGTGTGCTCCGCTCCTACCTCCGCCCCGCGTGCCTCGTGCGCGACGGCCGCGTCGTCCATCTCCCGGACACCGCACAGTTCGCCCCGGAACACGTGCATACCGTGGTCATGGACGAGACTGGCCCGCTCGAAGCGTTCCCGAACGGCGACGTGCTGCCCTACCTGCGGCTGCTGGGCGTGGACCCGGCGGGCATCAGCCGGGCCGGCCGCTTCGCGATGCGCTATCCAGGCCATTCGGCCTTCTGGAAGACGATGGCAGACCTGCACCTGCTGGACGACGAGGCCATCTTCGTCGACGGGGTGGCGGTGAACCGCCGGCGGTTCCTGGCGGCGGCGCTCGAGCCACGGCTGCAGTACGCCCCGGGCGAACGCGACCTCGGCCTCCTGAGGGTGGAGGTCGCCGGAGAGCGGAACGGCGTGCAGGCACGCGTGGTCCACCAGGTCGTAGACCGCCTCGACCCGCGGACCGGCCTCTCCGCGATGAGCCGCCTGGTGGGCTTCACCGCCAGCATCGGCGCCCAGATGATCGTCCGCGGCGACATCCGCGGCGGGGGGCTCAAGTCGCCGCTCGTGGACGTGCCCTTCGCGCCGTTCGCGCGGGCGCTGGGCGACTGCGGCATCACCATCACCACCACCGAATCGGCTCCGGCCGCCTGACTGGGGAGTCCACATGCCTGTTCCGGCGCCGCTCGGCGCGCTCTCGCTCCTGCCGGTCGTACTCGCGCTCGGTCTCGCGTTCTGGACGCGGAACGCCGCGCTCTCGCTCCTCGCCGGCTGCATCGTCGGCGGCGTGCTGACGGGTCTCGATCCCGCCAGCGGGCTGTCGCAGATCCTCAGGACGTCGCTCGGGACCAGCGACTTCATCTGGGTGATGATGATCGAGGTCGCCGTCGGCGTGATGATTGCGTTCTACCTGCGCGCCGGCGTCATCGGCGCCTTCGCGGCGTGGGCGTCCACGCGGCTCCGGTCGCGCCGCGCGGCGTCGGGGTTCGCCTGGGTCCTCGGGCTGTTCGTCTTCTTCAGCGACTACTTCAGCCCGCTCTTTGCCGGCCCGATCGCGCGCCCGCTGACGGACCGGTACCGCGTGTCGCGGGAGCAGCTCGCCTATCTCCTGGACTCGACGAGCGCGCCGGTGGCCACCCTGCTGCCGCTCAGCGGCTGGGCGGTCTACATCGCAGGCCTCATGGTGGGACATGGCCCCGTGGCCTCGGCGGCCGATGGCATGGCGCTCTTCATTCGCGCGATTCCCTTCAACTTCTACGGGTGGCTCGCCACGATGCTGGCCGGCCTGCTGGCCTTCGGCCTGCTGCCGCACTTCGGCCCGATGCGCCGTGCCGAGGCGCGCGCCCTCCACGAGGGCAAGGTACTGCGGGACGGCGCCGTGCCCCTCACCGGCGGCGAGCTCGAGGCCATCCGGCCGCGCCCGGGCCGGCAGCCCGGGCTCTTCGCGTACCTCGTGATTCCGGTGGCCATCGTGCTGGGCGTCGCGGTGGGGACGTTCGCCGCCCTCGGCGAGGTGCGCATTCTCGAGGCCTTTCTCGCCGGCGTGATGTACCAGGCGGCGGCACTCGCATTCGGCCGGCACTTCGAAGGCGTCGCCGACGCGGTGGACGTCGCCATGGCCGGCATCAAGGGCGTGCTGCCGGCGATCGTCATCCTCGCGCTGGCCTACGCCATCAACGGGGTGTCGAAGACGCTCGGCGCGCAGCAGTACATCGTGTCGGCGACGGCGGGATGGATGACGGCGGGATTCCTGCCCGCGGCCACGTTCGGCTCGGGGGCCCTCATCTCGTTCTTCACCGGCACCTCGTGGGGCACCTACGCCATCCTCGCCCCCATCGTCATGCCCGTGGCCTTCAGCCTCTCGGGGGGGGCCGTCGACACGCAGGTGCTCTTCACGGTGGGCGCGCTCGTCGGGGGCGGGCTGTTCGGCGACCATGCGTCGCCCATGTCGGACACGACGTGCCTGTCCTCGTTCGGCGCGGGGTCGGACCACATGGACCACGTGACGACACAGCTGCCCTACGCGCTCACGGCCGCGGCGATCTCGATGGGCGTGCTCGTCGCGGCCGGGTGGCTCGCGTCGTAGCGCCGCGTCACGGCGCGGGTGCGGCCAGCGCCGCCCGCACCCGTGGGGCCTCGGCCAGCGCGCGCCCGAGCACGGCCGCCATGGCCGTGGCGTCGTCCGGGTTCATCTGAAGCCCGGTCGGCAGATGCATGAGGGCCTGGGTCAGTCGCTCGGTCACCGGCAGCGGATGGCGCAGCGGCTCGAACGCGTAGGGCGGACTGCGGTGGCAACCGGGCCGGAAGTATCGCCTCGGGTTCACGCGCTCGGCGACGAGCACCCGGCACAGCGCATCGCGGCCGAGGGGTGCGGTGTCGTCCACCTCGATCACGGCGTAGTGCCCGGACGGGACGTCGGCGGCGGGGTGCTCGCACAGGCGGACCCCCGGCAGGCCCGCGAGCCCATGGCGATAGGCGTCGTGGATGGCCCGGTTGTGCGCGCACAGCCGATCGAACCCGGCGAGGTTCGACAGCGCCATCGCCGCCGAGAACTCGTTCATCTTCGCGTTGATGCCGCGGGAGACCACACGGCCTCCGGCATTGAAGCCGAAGTTGCGCAGCCGCCGCAGGCGCTCGGCCAGATCATCGTCGGTGGTGGTCACCAGACCGCCCTCGAGTCCGTTGATGGACTTCGTGGCGTGCAGGCTGAACACCTCCGCGCGGCCGAAGCGGCCGAGGGGCGTCCCTCCGCGAGTGCTCCCCGTCGCGTGCGCCGCGTCGAACAGCACCGGCACGCCCCGCGCATCGGCCACGCGCTGGATCGGGTCGATGTCGCAGGGCCGGCCCCAGAGGTGGACGCCGATGATGGCCGCGGTGTCGGGCGTGAGGGCCGCCTCCAGGCGCGCGGCGTCCAGGGTATGCGTGTCGGCCGAGACATCGCAGAAGACCGGGCGCAGGCCGATCCACGACATCGCGTGCACGGTGCCGATGAAGGTGAACGACGGGACGACGACCTCGCCGGCGATGCCCATGGCGGCGGCCGCCAGCTGGAGGCCCAGGGTGGCGTTGGCGACGGCCACGGCGTGCCGCACGCCGTGCAAGGCGGCGAACCGCTCCTCGAGGCGCTGCACGAGCGGCCCCTCGTTGGTGAGCCAGCGACGGGCCATCGCATCGCTGACGAGGGCGGCCGTCGCCGTCGGATCGAGGATGTTCGGGCATCCGGTGCGGAGCGGCGTGGCGAACGCGGGCGGGCCGCCCAGCACCGCGAGTGAGGCAGCCATGGGTGGCCCACAGCATACGCCCGCGCCGCCGGCGCACAAACCCGCCCGATCAGGGACGCGCGCCCCGCCGGCCGCGCAGCCACGCCTGCACGTCCGCGGGCGCGTTCCACATCAGCACGTCGAGGATCGACAGGGACGGCTCGAAACGGTAGCCCGCGCAGTCGTAGCGGAAGTCGACCGGCTCCTGGATGGTCAGCCGGACACCGCCGGACGCGAACTTCTCCGGCGCGTACAGGTGCCGGCCGCCCGGCGGGTTCAGGCACTCCTCCAGGCCGAGGGCCTCGGCGACGCGGAGGCTCCAGTCGCCCGGCGCCTCGATCGGCTTCAACGCGAGGCCCATCTCCGACAGCAGCCGCCCCTCGAAGCGGATGCCGAGCCGCTCGCACACGCCGGCGAGGCAGCGGACGTTCAGGCGGAGCAGCGACGGCTCGTCCGGCTGCAGACACTCGTGCACGAGCGACAGCACGTCGTCGAAGTGCGGGGCGCGACGCCGATAGTGCTGGAGCTGTCCCTCGATGCGCGTGGCCCAGGCCGGGCCCCTGGCGATCTCGATGTCGCGAATGGGAGTGTCGAGGGCGTGCCGGGCCACCGGCACCGTGAGGTACTGCCACCCCTCTGTGGGATGCAGGATACGATTGCGATTCACCCACCCGCGCGAGATGTACTGCGCGGTGTCGAAGACGACCCAGACGTCGGCGCGGTGAATGAGATCGAAGTAGCCCAGGTACGGGAAGAAGTAGGGCTGCATCAGGCCGAGCACCATGAGCTCAGCCCGCGTCGCGCGACGCCCAGGGGCCCGCGGTGGCCAGCCGGTCGCGGCGAGTCATCCACTCGACCGTAGCACGCACGCGCGAGACAATCAAACCGCTCGCATGACGCGATACGCGGTCTTGACCGGTGTCATATCGCGCGTAAGATGGCGCGATGCGCATCCCCCTCGTGTCCACACGGCCTCTTGTCACCACGGTCCTCGCGGTGGGCGTCTCGCTCGGCCTGGCCGCCGGTGGCCTCGAGGCCCAGGGCCCGGCCCCGGCCTCGGGCATCCCGCGCGACTTCTGGATCTACGCCTGGCGCGCCCCGAAGATTGACGGCACGGAGGCCCGCCTGAAGGCCATGGCCGACGCGGGCTTCACCGTCGTCGACGCCACCGCCGACGAGTTGGCGTCCGTCGCCCGCCACGGGCTGAAGGCGATGATCAAGACGACCGATCCCGCCACGGCCGCCCGGCTTGCCACGAACACCACCGTCTGGGGCTATCACCTCGGCGACGAGCCCTTCCCCGAGGCCGTCTTTCCGGGCATCGGCCAGCGGTTCCGCGCCTTCGAGCAGGCCGCGCCCCGGCAGGTACCCTTCGTCAACATGCTCTCGACGACGGGCGAGTTCCTCCGGGCCTACATGGCCGACGCGCGCCCTCCCCTTCTCAGCTTCGACTACTACCAATGGTGGTGGGGCAGCGATCGCTACTTCGAGAAGCTCGAGCAGTTCCGCGACGCCGCCGTGCGCGCGGGCGTGCCGCTGGCCGCCTGCTTCGAGGTGTCGGCCAACCCCGGCGTCGAGTGGGGCGATCGGACACGGCTCGCCGACAACGATCGCCGCCTGCGGCACAGCGTCTACACGTCGCTCGCCTACGGCGTGACCGGCATCGAGTGGTTCCATGGGGACGAGGTGTTCGCCCCCGGTGCCGGCGCGCTCACGCCTGCGGGCCGGGACGTGGCGGCCATCAACAGGGAGATCGCTCCCCTGGGCCGGGCGCTGGCCGGCCTCTCGTCCATCGACGTCTTCCACACCGCGCCGCTCCCCGCCGGGGCGCGAAGCTTCCCGAAGGAGCACTGGGTCCAGGTCATCGGCGAGGAGGGGCGCGCCGGCGCCGTCCTCGGGACGTTCCGCGATGGCGAGGGGCGCGACTACGCGATGGTGGTCAACCGCGACTACCGCGACGCACAGACGGTGGTTGTCAAGCTGCAGTCGAAGTGGCTGGGCATCGCGCCGTGGTACACGCCGAAGCAGTACAAGTACGCGGTGGACCGGTTCGACCGCTCGACGGGCCAGTGGACGACGGTGGCGAGCTCCTCGTCGGTCGGCTTCTCGTACGTGCTGCCGCCGGCCGAGGGCGAGCTGTTCCGCATCACGACGACGGTGACGCAGGACGGCAAGGCCGATGGCTGGCCGGCGCCGCCACGCTAGCGGAAAGAAACCACGAGGGCGGGACGACCACGAACCCCAGAACCTCAGAACCCCAGAACCTCAGAACCCCAGAACCCCAGAACCTCAGAACCCCAGTTCCGGCACATGGCACTGCCGGCAGCGGATGCGCTCCGGGTGCGTCGTGCGGATCTCGGCGCGGGCGGCAGGGCCCGAGTGGCAGGCGAGGCAGTTCTCGCGAAGCTGGAGCGTGTGGGGAATCGTGGGTGGAGCGCCCGGCGTGGCGCGCGAGCCCTTCCACGGCCCCTGCGGGAGGCCCGTGAAGCGCGAGGCCACGAACAGCGCGCGCGTCTCGGTGGGCACGTGGCACTGGCGGCAGCGCTGCATCGTGCCCGTCGCCGCAACGGCGCCGTGAGGCGAGGCCGGCGCCACGCCCACGCCGGCGATTGCCGCGCCGTCGTCGTCGTGGCAGGTGACGCACGAGCCGATGGAGCCGTCGTGCGGAATGGGCGGCGGCGCGCCGTCGTAGGCGCGCGTGGTCGCCCGCTCCCCCGTCGAGCGCGCGATGGCGGCAGGCTCGTGGTCGCCGCACGCAACCGACAAGAGCAGCACAACCGTCACAGAGACGACCCGGGAAAAGCGACCACGAAGGCACTTCGTGGTTTCCCGTGGCACTACACCCGCTCCAGGCGCACGGCGCACTTCTTGTAGTCGGGCTGCTTGCTGATGTTGTCCATCGCGTCCAGCGTCACCAGGTTGATGATGGCCGACTCGTCGAAGAAGGGGACGAACACCATCCCGCGCGGCGGACGGCCGCGGCCGTCGATCTCCACGGTGAGCTCGAGGCTGCCGCGGCGGCTCACGACCTTCACGCGGTCGCCCTTCCTGATGCCGAGCGCGTCGGCATCGGCGCGGTTGACTTCCACATAGGCGGCCGGGACGGCCTGGTGAAGTTGCCTGATGCGGCGCGTCATCGAGCCGGTGTGCCAGTGCTCCAGCACGCGGCCCGTAGTCAGCCAGAGCGGATACTCCGCGTCCGGGGACTCGGCCGCCGGGTGGTACGGCCGCAGCCAGAACGCCGCCTTCTCGCCGTAGTCCTTCGCCTTGTAGAAGTGCGCGCCCGACGCCTTCTTCACGTACGGGTCGGAGCCCGCGGTGTAGCGGTACGGCGTCTCCTTGCCGTTGACGACCGGCCAGAGCATGCCGCGCGTCTGCTTCAGCTGCGCGTAGGCCGCGAGGTCCTTGCCGTGGCCGAGGCCGAACGCGCGGTATTCCTCGAACATCGGCTCGTGCCAGTTGTCGTCGGGCCAGGGAAACAGGTGGCCCATGCCCATGCGCCTGGCCACCTGCATGACGGCCCAGGCGTCCTCGCGCGCCTCGCCCGGAGGATCGACCATCTTGTTCCACTGCTGCGTCCGCCGCTCGGTGTTGCCGAAGACCCCCTCGCGCTCCACCCACGCCGCCGCCGGGAGGATTAGATCCGCGATGGCGGTGGTCGGTGTCGGGTAGATGTCGCTGACGACGATGAAGCGGCCGTCATCGGGCGTGCGATCGACGCGCGAGCGGTTCGGCAGGGTGACCCACGGGTTGGTCGTCTGAATCCACAGCGTCTTCACGTCACCGCGCGTCAGGGCCCGGAACAGGTCCACCGCGTGATAGCCGGGCGTGGCGGGAATGGTGCCGGCTGGCAGCTTCCAGATGCGTTCGGCTTCCGCCCGGTGCTCGGGGTTGGTCACCACCATGTCGGCCGGCAGCCGGTTGTTCGACGTGCCGACTTCGCGGGCCGTGCCACAGGCGCTGGGCTGTCCCGTCAGGCTCAGGGGGTTGGCCCCCGGCCGGCAGATCTTGCCGGTGATGAGGTGCAGGTCGGTGATGAGGTTGTTCATCCACGTGCCGCGCACGTGCTGGTTCACGCCCATGCACCAGAGGCTCACCGTGCCGCGCGCCTGGTTGCCGTACAAGTCGGCGAGCGCGCGAATCTGCTGCACGGGCACGCCGGTGACGTCGCTCACGTGGTCCGGCGTGTAGGGCGCGAGGAACGTGCGGAGCTCGTCGAGCGAGCTGGGCCGCCCCTGGTCCTCGAAGGTGTAGCGGTCGGCCTGATCCCCGTAGCAGCCGTAGCCAATCCGCTCGACGTCTTCGATGCCCCGGCGGAAGACGACGTTCTCGTCGATGAACGGCCGGTGGATGCGCCCCGCGGCCACCAGCAGGTGGAGGATGCCGTTGGCCAGCGCCAGGTCGGTGTTCGGCTTGAACAGGACGTGCAGGTCGGCGTAGTCCGTGGTCGGCGTGCGCCGGGTGGCGATGTCCACGATGCGCGTGCCCGGCTTCGCGCGGCGCGTCTCGAGGATGCGGCTGAAGAGGACCGGGTGCATCTCCGCCATGTTGTTGCCCCAGAGGACGAAGTCGTCGCCGACGTCCAGGTCCTGGTAGCAGCCCATCGGCTCGTCGCTCTGGAACTGCGTGAGGAACCCGGAGACGGCGCTCGCCATGCAGAGGCGCGCATTCGGCTCGATGTTGTTGCTCCGGAGGCCGCCCTTCACCCACTTGAGCGCCGCGTAGCCGTCGAACACGGTCCACTGCCCCGACCCGTACATCCCCACGGCGCCGGGCCCGTGCCGGTCCAGCGTCTCCGTGAAGCGCGCGGCGACGAGATCCAGCGCCTCGTCCCACGAGATGCGCGAGAACGATCCGTCGGCGTTCCGCTTCTGCGGGTACAGCAGCCGGTCCTCGCCGTAGAGCAGGCCCGGCAGGTGGTAGCCCTTCACGCAGAGCAGGCCCTTGTTGACGGGACTGGCCTCGTCGCCGCGCACGGCCACGACGCGCCCCTGCTCCACGCCCACCATCACGCCGCAGCCCGTGCCGCAGAAGCGGCAGGGCGCCTTGTCCCACTTCACCGACGCACGGTCCACGGGCAAGCCGTTCGACGCCAGGCGCGCGGCCTCGTCCTGGTCCGCACACGAAAACGCCGCCACGGCCGGCGCGGCCGCCGCGGCCATCTTCAGAAACGTGCGCCGTTCGAACGTCCCGCTCATCTGCCCATCCTCGACAGGTTCTTCGCCCTGCCCTGAAGCGCGCCGCGTCCGGCGGCCAAGCCGGTCGGTCGGCCGGTCACACACGCCTGCGCATCCATCAATCACTTGGGCAACTCGCGCCCACTCCGCCCACGCTCACACAGGCCGAGTGGCGTGCTCCGGCGTGTTCGTCCGCGGCGTTCGCGGCCGACCTCCAACGGCCTGGCCACCGGACGCGGCGCGCTTCAGGCCCCGATGGCGTTCATCTGCGCCATCTGCGTTCCATCTGCGTTCGGCCCATCGGTGTCAGCGTCTCGGCGTCCCGTATCGGCGCTGCATCTCCTGGGCGATCGCGTCCGCCTGCTCCTCGGCGCCCTTCGTCAGCCACTGGTGCTCGGGGCGCGCCAGGATCTCGTCGATGACCGCGTTCACGCGCCGCGCCGCCTCGCCGCGGCCGCCGCGCGCGGCCTCGGCCGTGATCTCACGCGCCTGCGGGATGAGCTCCATGTAGAAGCGCTCGGCCACCTCGAACATCCCGTGCCACTGCGTGTAGTCGGGCGCCATCATCGACGCCCCCATGCGCGCGCGCCGCCCCTCGTGGTGCCAGAGGTAGTACCACGTCCACTCGATGTGATCGTCGTACTGGGTCTTCGAGATGAGGCTGGCGTCGGCCAGGGCCGTCATGATGGCCTGCCCGGGCTTGGCGAACTTCTCGTTGTAGTGGATCACCAGGTCGTCGTACTGCCGGTAGAACTGGTTGATGTAGTCGGGGGTGTGGCAGTGCGAGCACACCTGCTTCATGCGGTTGCGCTTGGCCTCGGCGGTGTCGGCGATGGCGGCACGACGTTTCTCCGGGTCCGCCTCGGTCACGACCGCGTGGTTCGCGTCGGTGTCCATCACCAGGCTCACCGGCGGGCGGTTGGTCCACGAGATGCGCTCGCCGGGGTCGTGGGTGATCTTCATGCCGTTCCTGGTGTTCGCGCTCATGTGGCACGTGGCGCACGTCGGCGCCGCACTGTAGTCGCGTCCCAGCACCCAGTTGGGCTGGGCGTCCAGGTTCATGTCCGCGATCAGGTCCCGGAAGGCCACGCCGTGCTTCGACTCGTCGTAGATCTCCTTCTGCGGGTGGTCCGGGCCGAGGTGGCACTTGCCGCAGTTCTCGGGCTGGCGCGCGCGGCGCGCGGAGAAGTCGTGGCGGCTGTGGCAGGCGGCGCACGACCCGAGCGAGCCGTCCAGGTTGATCCGCCCGATGCCCGTGTTCGGCCAGCTCGTGCTCGACAGCAGGGGCTTGCCGCTCTCGTTCTTGACGATCCGGCCGACCGCGTCCATGTTGGTCGGCTGTCCGTTCTGATCGGGCTTCAGGTCCCGCATCGTCACCAGGCCGCCGTCGTTGGCCTGGAACGCGACGAGCGACCCGTGGCACTGCTGGCAGCCCGAGTTGGCCGGCGCCATCCCGTTGACGGCCTGCACCGCCCGCCCGGGCGTCGGCGAGTGCGGATTGAACGCGACGCGCGACCCTTCCACGGTCTCCGCCAGGAAGTTGTCCAGCGACGCGAGGATGTTGCCGGCCTTGGAGTGGTGGCTGGCCGCGAACTCCGCCGACTCCGCCGGGTGGCACCGCGCGCAGTCGCGCGGGGTGACGATGGTGGCGATCTGGGCGCCGTAGTGCGTGAACACGTCGGCGTCCTTCGGCTCGGCGGTGTGGCAGTCCACGCACGCCACGCCCTTCTGGGCGTGCGTCGATCCGGCCCAGTGGTCCACGATGCCCCGCGACACCTGGGTATGGCAGTCCACGCACTGGCGCGACGCGGCCGGCGTGGCCTGCACCGACACCGCCGTGCGCCGGCCCCCGGCTTCGTGGGCCCGCCGCGACACCTCGAGCCACTGCACCGCCACCAGCGACAGCAGGAACAGCAACCCCAACCCGCCAATGACCCAGCGTTTCTGATCAAGCGTCATCCACACACCCCGTGCTGTGAACCATCGTGCTTCGAACCGCCGTGCTTCGAACCGCCGTGCTTCGAACCATCGTGCTTCGACCCGCCGTGCTTCGAACCATCGTGCTTCGACCCGCCGTGCTTCGAACCGCCGTGCCTCGAACCGCCGTGCTTCGAACCATCGTGCTTCGAACCATCGTGCTTCGAACCATCGTGCTTCGAACCATCGTGCTCCGACCCGCCGTGCGCACTAATGTGCGACGAGCGCTTCCCACATCGTGAACCCCATGATCAGGAGCGCCCCGACCACGCCGATCCACACGCTGATGTCCGCGTACTTGAAGCGGCGCACCAGCCACGCGTCGATGAAGGGCCAGAAGAACATCACGAAGACGATGAAGCCCTGCGTCAGCAT
The DNA here is from genome assembly GCA_963169195.1 of Acidobacteriota bacterium. GTDB lineage: Bacteria > Acidobacteriota > Vicinamibacteria > Vicinamibacterales > UBA2999 > VFZN01. The sequence continues at coordinate 51,918 of CAUJDN010000115.1, forward strand.
CGCCGTCGTGCCGGAGAAGAGCTTCAGCCACCGGAAGGCGGTGTAGAAGAACCATTCCGGCTTGATGACCTCGGGCGTCACCAGCGGATCCGCCGGCGGCCCCATGTGCACCGGCAGGAGCGTGGCGAGCGCGCTCAGCAGGATCATGAGCGTGAGGCCGATGATGAGCTCGGTGTAGAAGTGCTCCGGGAAGAAGTTGAAGTACTGCGCCGGCTTCTTCGCCTCGCCCTCGAAGGTGAGCTCCGTCACGCCGTGCAGGCGGACCAGCCCGATGTGCATCATCAGCACGAGAATCAGCACCACCGGCAGCACGGCGCCGTGCAGGATGAAGAAGCGCGACAACGTCCGATCGTTGTAGACGTCGCCAGCCAGCAGCGCCTGCTTCATGAGGGGGCCGACCACCGGCACGGTGTCGCTGATGTTGGCGCCGACGGTGGCTCCCCAGTAGCTCAGCTGCTCGAACACCAGGCTGTAGCCCGTGAACCCGAGCAGCAGCGTGCACACCAGGATGGTCATCCCGATCATCCAGTTCAGCTCGCGCGGACGCCGGTACGCGCCGGTGAAGTACACGCGCATCTGGTGCAGCACGACGGCCGCAATCATGAGCGTGGCGCCCCACTTGTGCAGGCCGCGCAGGTACCACCCGTACGAGGCGTCCTCGGTGATGTAGCGGACCGACTCGTAGGCCGTGGCCGGCGAGGGCTGGTAGTAGAACGCCAGCAGCACGCCCGTGACGATCTGCACGACGAAGAGGTAGGCCGGCGTGCCCCCGAGCGCGAACCACCAGCGCTTCAGGTGGTAGGGCACCGGCTCGTTGGACATCGCCGCGACGCCTTCGAGCGAGACCGGCACCCGCTCGGCCATCCAGTCCGCGCCGCGGCTCATGCGGCGTCTCCCCCGCGGCCGGGCGCCCGGCGCTTGAAGCACGTCAGGCACGGGTCGTGGCCCGGTCCCTCCGGCGAGGCCACCTCGACGAGGCCCGCCTGGCGCGGCACCGACAGCTGTTCCACGGGCACGTCGATGAAGAGCAGCCCCTGGTCCACGCGGAGCGCGTACTGCGGGAGGGATTGCCCCGCGTCACCCGGCGGCCCGCCTGTCGCCTTGCCGCCCGGGTCGAACGTCCCGTTGTGGCACGGGCAGAAGTAGCGGTTGTTCTGCGGCTCCCAGTGCACCTGGCAGCCCAGGTGCGGGCACGTGCTCGAGAGCGCGATGAAGTCGGCCGCCGTCGCGCCCTCCGTCCGGCGCGTGATGTTCACCGTCCGCCCATCGGGCGTCCGATAGAGCAGCGTGCCGCCGACCGGCACGTCGCTCACGCGCGTGACGAACAGCTGCTGCACCTCGCCGACGCGCGCAGGCAGCATGAAGCGCGCGCTCAGCCACGCGAACAGGCCGTAGCCGCCGGCCAGCCCCGCCACCATGAGGGCGGACGACGTGAGGCCGAGCACGCCGCGGGCGGCGGGCTCGGGCTCGGCGGGCAGGGCAGCGTCCGTCGGGTGATCGTGGGCCATCGGCTGGACTCGTCAGAACGGCGAGAAGCCCCGCGAGGGGAATCGCGCCATCGTGTGGAGGTGATAGAGCGGCTGCGCGTAGGCGATGATGATGAGCACGACCGCCACGGCCGTCCACAGGCCGAGGCGATCCCAGAGGGACGCGCCGCCGGCAGGCGCCACCAGGGGCTCGGCGTACTCGATGGGACGGGTCGCTCCGCGCGGCATCACGAACATCGTGCCGGCCAGCACGCCCACCCAGCACATGGCCGAGACGAACAGGATCACCCCGCCCGCGGCCGAGATGTTCACGAGCGGGATCCACGCCTGGGCCGCCTCGACGCCGTGGAACTCGCCGGTGTACACGCGCCGGGGCATCCCCATCAGTCCGGCGATGTGGCTGGGGATACTGAACAACTGCATGCCGACGAACCACAAGTACGGCTGCACGGCGGCCACGCGCGGCCAGACCAGGGCCCGCCCGGTGACGCGCGGCAGCATCCAGTAGCTGAAGCCCATGAAGCTGAGCGTGACGGCCGTGCCCACCGTCAGGTGGAAGTGCCCCTGCACCCAGGCCGTGTTGTGGATCATCGCGTTCATGGCGTAGGCGGCGTTGATGGCGCCGCCGAAGCCGCCCAGCGCGAAGGTGACCATCGAGAGCGCGACGCTCGAGAAGAACGGGTCGCGCCAGGGGAGCTTCCCGATCCAGCCGAAGGTGCCCGTGCCGCCGCGGACGCGGCCCGCGTGCTCGAGCGACGCGGTCACCGTGAAGGCGGTGACCAGGCTCGGGAACATGATGGCGTAGGTGGTGAAGGTGTGCAGCAGCTTCCAGCCGCCCGCGATCCCCGGGTCCGTGAACTGGTGGTGGAAGCCGACCGGCGTCGAGAAGAGGATGAACTGGATGAACACGACGCGCGTCAGCGCGTCGCTGAACAGCTTCCCGCCCGCCACGCGCGGGATCATCGTGTACCAGAGCACGTAGGCCGGCACCAGCCAGAAATAGGTCAGGGGGTGGCCGAACCACCAGAAGTAGGTCCGCGCCACGATCGGATCGATGCGATCCACCAGCCCCACCGACCATGGCAGGATCAGGACCACCACTTCGACCGCCAGGCCCGTCGTCGCCAGGATCCAGATGATCACCGTCGTCAGCATGCCGTGCGCCGCCAGCGGCGGGCGCGCCCCCCGGTTGGCGCGCCGCCACGAGACGAAGCTGGCGATCATCACCCCGCACCAGACCCACGAGCCCGCCACCAGCAGCGTGGCGCCGATGTAGAACGCCGGATGGGCCAGCAGCGGCGGATAGAACGTGTAGAGGACCGTGCTCGTCCCAGACAGGATCGCCACGGTCGTGATGACGGTGCCGATCGAGGCCAGCCAGAACCCCGCCCACGCCCACGCCGATCCGACAATGCGGCCCAGCGTGGTCTCGACCACCAGGTAGCCGAGCGCCATGATGAAGAACGTGGTGAACACCAGCGCCAGCAGCACGCCGTGCGCCGTCACCGACAGGTAGTAGAGGTTGGCCGTGCCGAACGGCAGCTCGACGCCGGCGCGGGCCAGCGCCTGCATCACGGCCATCAGCGCGCCGACGGCGAACGCCGCCACGGCGACCCAGACGTGCGAGAGCACGAGCCGGACGGCTGGCGTCATGGCGCCGCCTCGACCACGATCGTGCTGTACATGTTGTGGTGGCCCAGCCCGCAGTACTCGTTGCACACGACCAGGTACTCGCCGGGCGTGGTGAAGGTGGTCGTCGCCTCGCTCACATAGCCGGGCGCAACCGTGAGGTTCACGTTCGTGCCGACGATCTGGAACCCGTGCAGCACGTCCGGGCTGGTGATGCGGAAGCGCACCGGACGCCCCACCGGCAGTCGGACCACGTCGGGCTTGAACGCGTAGAACTCGGCGCGCATGACGACCGTGAGGCCGCCGTCCGGGGCCGTCCGGATGCCCGGGGTGGCGAACTCGGTGGCGACGTCCAGGGTCTCGGGATCGATCGTCTCGACGTGGCTGGGCGGATGCGCCCCGCCGGAGACGGCCGTGACCACGATGGCCACCAGGAACAGGGCCAGCATCCCGGTCGCCGCCCACATCCAGAAGCGCTCGTAGCGGTCAACCTGCATGGGGCCCCACTAGTGCGTGCCCCTGGGCACGAAGAGGCCGAAGAAGAGGGCCAGCCAGCCGAGCACGACGAGCACACCGAATGCGGACACGATGATGAGGGTGCCTCGCGGTTCGTGGAAGGGTTCCTGATCGCTCGGCTGCGTCATCGGCTCACTCGCCCGCGACGGGCGCGACACCGCCCGGCCGGAAAATCGCACACGCCCAGCACCGTGGGAGAGGAGTATATAGGACGGGTTCTACAAAGACATCTCAGCCATTCGTCGGAATCGCCGCGGGCGAGACGCGAGGCGCCCGGGCACGCGGCGATCGGGCGGGACGGCCGGACGGGCTGGGGCTGCGGGCCGTGGGCCGCTCAGGCGGCGCGCTCGAGCCAGCCGCGCATCTCGGCGCGGCGCACGACACCCGCCTGCTGGAAGACGACCTCGCCGTCCTTGAGCACGACGAAGTTCGGAATGCCCTGCACGCCGTACCGGGCGGCGAGATCGGGATGCCGATCCGTGTCCACCTTGAGCACGAGGGCACGGCCGGCCATCTCGGCCGCCACGGCCGCCACCTCGGGCGCGGCCATCCGGCACGGCGCGCACCAGGCGGCCCAGAAATCCACGAGCACCGGCACCGTCGCGCCCTGGACGATGTCCTCGAAGAGCGCGGCGTCGGCCTCGATGGGCTCAGCCAGGGGCGGAAACGCCGTCTTGCACGCGCCGCAGCGGACGGCGTCACCCAGGCGGGTCGCGGGGATGCGGTTCTTCCGTCCGCACGACGGACACGGTCGGATCATCGGCGTCTCCTGCTCCATCAGACCGAGAGATGCGGAAACCGTCCGCCCGGTGACAGCCGCTCAGGGCGCCGCGAGCCCCGGCGAGCCTGCCGGCGGCGGCACTTCGAACGCGTTCAGCGTGAATGCGACCATCGTGTAGTAGCCGACCAGGGCCACCAGCTCGACGACAGCCTTCTGGCCGACGGCCAGCACGGCGGCGCGGTACACCTCCTCGGGCACCCGGCCCGATTCCACCAGCGTCGAGGCGAACCTGAAGACCGCGAGGTCGGTCTCGTCCTCGAGCGTCGGCTCCCGCCGCTCCGCGATGGCTTCGACGACATCGTCCGGCACGCCGGCCCTGTCCGCCTCGATCCGGTGCACGGCCCATTCGTAGTGGCACGTCCAGTGCCGCGCGACCACGAGGATGGCCAGCTCCGACCACCGCGGCCCGAGCGTGGTCTCGTAGCGCACCAGCTCGCCGAGCTTCTGTGCGCGCGCCGCCAGATCGGGGCTGTGCAGCCAGACGAGGACATTGGCCGGCACCGAGCCGCGGCGACCGGCGACCGTCTTGGCGTAGACGGCGCGCTGGTCGGGCTTCATGGTCTCGAGGGTGGGCAGGACGAGTCTGGGCATCGTGGTCGCGCGTCACCGAAGGCGAATCCGGCGCACGACAAGCTCGGCCGGTTCGCGGGCCGGCGTCGCGCCGGCGGGCGGGGGGGAAGATGATTGTAAGCCCATCGCGACGAACGACAGATCATCGCCGGACACCGCGAGGAAGACAGGGCCGGCGGCGCCCTCGATCCGGGCATCGAACCGCGTGGCCGCCCGGACCGAGCGGCCCCGGCCGGCCAGGTCGAGCCGCACGATGCGGCGCACGCCGTCGGCCTCCGCCTGGAGGCCGACGAGCCCGTCGCGGTAGGTCCGGATGCACTCGAAGCCGGCCAGGCTGATCCCGGCTGGCGTGGCGACGGCGCTCACCCGCGCCGGGGACAGCTCGACACGCGACAATCCGCCCTGGTGCGCGACGAGCCACGCGCCGTCCGCCGCCGGGGCCAGGCTCGTGGCGCCCTCCAGCTTCGCCTGCACGACGGCTTCGATGATCGACGCCCCGGGTCGCAGGCGGTGCACACCGCCGGTGCCGTCGAGCACGATGACGGCGCCGTCCGCGGTGACGGCCAGGTCAACCGGAAGGACGGGCGTCTCGCGCGGCTCGAACCGGAAGGAACGAAGCGGGCGCCCGGAGATGAGCTGCAGCTTGTGCAGCGCGGCCGTGGCGCCTTCCGGGTCCGCACTCGCGACCCACAGGTCGCCGCGCCTGGTGTCGATGGCCAGGGCACGCACGTCCTGGAATCCCGCCGACTCGGCGCGCACCAGGTCCACCCCGTGGTCCAGGCCCTCGCCCACGACGCGGAGCTTGCGGCCGTCGCGGTCGCCGAAGAGGTAGCGGCGCGACACCGCGTCGTACGCGAGCCCGGCGGCGACGAAGGCGTCGGTCCTGAAGCGGGCGGCTTCCTCGACGGGAGCCGCCAGATCGACGGTCGCGTCGGCGCGGGGCGCGTCCGTGCGTGGCGTGTCGGCGGGCGGAGGCCCTTCGGCGCGCCGGGGAATCGGCCCCGGCGTCGGCGTCTCCGGCCTCGCCGCCTCCGGCGTCTTCGTCTCCTCGGGCGTTGCCGCCGCGATCGCCTCGCTCGCCCCCGCGCGGGCCACGAGGGCTTCCACGTCGGCCCAGCCCGGCAGTGCGCGCATCCGCTCCAGTTCCGGGTGCGCCTGCGCCTCGGTGGCGATGCCGCGCTCGGCGAGGCGGCGCACCATGACGAGCGCGTCCTGCGGCCGTCCCGCCAGGCTCTGCGCGCGGGCCAGCAGGAACATCAGCGCCGCATCGTCTTTCGGGCCGCGCTGCACGGCGCGCCACGCGAGGTCGAGCGCGCGCTCGACCGAGCCTGCGGCGATGGCCTGTTCCACCTGGTCGCGGCAGTCCTGCCAGGTCGAGCAGCCGGGTGGATTGGAGGATTGAGCCTGGGCGTGGCCGGTGAGAACCAGCCACGCTCCCAGCAGGAGAAACCGTGCGTCGCGCGGCATGCCCTCTCATCGTCGGCGAAATGGGGAGCCATCCGCAATCCGGCGCGCGCGAGGAGGGCGTGGTGGCCCGGGAGCCCACGCACGACGCCGACCGAGACGATCGCACGGCCGTGAGGTCGCTGCCGGCCGCGACCTCACGCCCCCCGCCTCGCCTACGGCTTCACCGAAATCGTGCCGACCCCGGCGCGCGTCAGCGCCGCAGAGAAGGCGGGCAGCGTCTTGGTCAGAATCTCCTGCCACTCCCCGTCGCGTGTGGCCCACTCCGCATCGAGGTCGGTCACCCGGGCACGGATGCCATCGGTCACCGTGGGGTCCGTGCCGTCGAGCTGCTCGGCGACGTACAGGTAGTGCGCGTTCAACTGGTTCCGGAAGTTGATGACGTCCTGGAACGTCTTCTGCCGGCTCTGGATGGCCTCGTTCTCCCAGGCCGTGAGCGCTGCGGTCAGGTTCCCGGCCACCTCCCGGATGGCGGCGGCCTGCGGATGCCGCGCGTTGCGCTCGACGATGGCGGTGGCCTGGTCGCGCAGATCGCGAAGGGTGACGACGCGACGGTGGATCTCGCCGACGCGCGCGTGAATCGCGGCCAGCAGGGTCTGCTGCTCGACGAAGGTGGCCTCGGTCAGGCTCGTGCGCGGGTCGGGGAGCACGCGCAGCGACTGCTCGGCGGTGTGCGTGCCCATCGTCAGGCGCACGCGGTAGGTGCCCGGACCGACGCGGTAGCCCTGCAGGTTGCCGTTGATGTACTGCCCGGGCACGGTGTCGATGGGCGCGGTCCGCATGTCCCACACGAAGCGGTTGAGGCCGGCGGAAGCCGGCAACCTCGCCGCCGGGGCGCCGATCGTCCCCGCCTGCGGCGGCGCGGCCGACGTCAACCGCCGCACCACCTTGCCCGCGCCGTCGAGGACCTCCATCACGAGCGTCTCGCTCCCGCCCGGCGGCGCGGCCAGCGCGTAGTAGAGGACGGCACCGGCGGGGGCATTCTGGCCAACGGCAGGATCCTGCGTGCGCCCCTGCGGCACCGGCCAGCGCACGGCCGGCGCCGGCGCGTACAGGTGCAGCGCCCGGCCGGCCACGCCGGCCTCCAGGCTCCGGAGCGGCGTCACGTCGTCCAGGATCCAGAACGCGCGCCCCTGGGTCGAGGCCACCAGGTCGCGGTCGTGCACGCGCAGGTCCGTGACGGGGACGATTGGCAGGTTGCGCTGCAGGGACTGCCACGTGCGGCCGCCGTTGAACGAGACGTGCGCGCCGGTTTCGGTGCCCGCGTAGAGCAGGTCGCGCCGCACCGGATCCTCGCGGACGACGCGCACGAACGAGCCGTCGGGCAGCCCCGCCACCAGCCGCTCCCAGCTGCGCCCGCCATCGCGCGTCTTGAAGACGTGCGGCGTGAAGTCGTTGCGCTTGTAGCCGGTGACGGCGAGATAGACGGTGGACGGATCGTGCGGCGAGATCTCGATGGCGTTGACCTGGAACTCGCCCATGTCCTTCGGCGTGACGTTCGACCACTGCTTCCCGCCGTCGCGCGTGACGTGCACCAGCCCGTCGTCGGTGCCGACCCAGATCGTGCCCGCGTCGGCGGGCGACTCGGCGACGTAGAAGATCGTGTTGTAGACCTCGCCGCCGGCGCCTTCGTTGGTGATGGGCGCGCCGCCCGGGCCCTGGGTGGCCGGGTCGTTGCGGGTGAGGTCCGGGCTGATCGGGGTCCACGAGTTGCCGCGATCCGAGGACCGGAACAGGTGGTTGCCGGCGTGGTAGATGACCGACGGGTTGTGCCGCGACACGAGGATGGGTGCGTTCCAGTTGAAGCGGTACTTCTGCTCGTTCGACGGCTCGCCCAGTCCGAGCGAGGCGTAGGCCATGACGTTGCGCGTCGCGCCGGTCGCGCGCGACCACTCGGTGATGATGCCCTGGTAGCAGCCGGCGTAGACGTAGTCCGGGGCGGCGGGGTTGAAGGCCGCATAGGCGCTCTCGCACCCGCCGACCGGGTGCCAGTCCGTGCTCCCGATGCCGGCGCCGCTCGACCGCGAGGCGATGCCGACGCTGCTGTTGTCCTGCTGCCCGCCGTACACCCAGTACGGGGCGCGCGCGTCGGTGTTCACCCGGTAGAACTGCGCCGTCGGCTGGTTGGCCTGCGTCGACCAGGCGCGCCCGCCGTCGAGCGACACGTTGGCGCCGCCGTCGTTGGCGTTGATCATCCAGCGCGAGTTGCGCGGGTTGATCCACAGCCCGTGGTTGTCACCATGAGGCGTGGGCACGTTGACGAACGTCCGGCCGGCGTCGATGGACTTCAGCATCGGCGCGTTGAGCACGTAGACCGTGTCGGCGTCGCCGGGATCGGCGAAGACGTTGATGTAGTACCACGCGCGCGTGCGCAGGACGCGCTCCTCGTTCACCAGCTGCCAGGTCGCCCCGCCGTCGTCGGATCGGAACAGCCCGCCGTCCTCCGCTTCGATCAGCGTGAACACGCGCTCCGGGCGCGCTCGCGATACCGAGACGGCCACCTTCCCCATCAGCCGCGGCAGCCCGGCGGTGAGCTTCGTCCACGTCGCGCCGGCGTCGGTCGACTTGTAGAGACCGCTGCCCGGCCCGCCGCTCCGCACCCGCCAGGGCAGCCGCTGGTGATCCCAGTAGGCCGCGTAGAGGATCCGCGGGTTGGTCATGTCCATCGCCAGGTCGCTCGCGCCCGTCGTGTCGTTCACCGTGTGCACGAGCGTCCAGGAATCGCCGCCGGTGGTGCTGCGGTAGATCCCGCGTTCGGGGTTGGGCCCCCACGGGCTGCCCTGCGCGGCCACGTACACGACGTCGGCGTTCGACGGGTGGACGACGATCATCGAGATGTGCCGCGTCTTCTCGAGGCCGAGATGGACCCAGGTCCGCCCGGCGTCGGTGGAGCGGTAGACGCCGTCGCCGTGCGAGGTCGCGACCCCCCGGACCGGCGCCTCGCCCATGCCGACGTAGACGACGTTCGGATCCGACTCGGCGACGGCGATGGCCCCCACCGAGCCGGTCTTCATGTAGCCGTCGGAGACGTTGCGCCAGGTGAGGCCGGCGTCCTCGGTCTTCCACACGCCGCCGCCGGTGGCGCCCATGTAATAGACGAGCGGGTCGCCCGGCACGCCGGCGACGGTCGTGGCGCGGCCGCCGCGGAAGGGGCCGATATTGCGCCATTCGAGCGCCTTGTAGGCCGCGGCATCGATCGGGGGAGAGGTCGCCGGCCCCTGGGCAAGGCCGCTCGCGGCCCCGCCCGACAGCAGGAGCACACAGGCACACCACGTGAGCCGATTACGAAAGGGTCGGGCAACAGACACGTCTCACCTCCACACGGACAGCCCCCGGGAGGCTAGGCGCTCCTCAGGGGCATGCCTATGACGCCGGTCATACATCCCGCACCCGTCGGCGGATAGGGTACCCGCGCCGGCGGCGCCCGTCTGCCGGCAGGACCTCGGTGCCGGCTCGGGCCGGCGTCGGGGCGGCCGGTAGTGGGCGGCAAGGAGGATCCGATGCGAAGGCAACTCGTGGTTCTGCTCCTCTGCTCGATTGGGCTGGCCGGCTGCACCCGCAGCCTGCAGGGACACTGGTCAGGCACCTCCGACTACTTCAACGCGCCGTTCACGCTCGACATCACACAGGCCGCCGACGGGCGTCTCTCCGGCACCTACCAGGACCAGCACGACAAGGGATCCGTGGACGGCACCTACAACGGCGAGCCCACCTGCACGTTCCGGGTCAACTTCGGCGATACGGGGCTGATGTTCGACGGGACCTTCGACGGCACGAAGCGCGTCGTCGGGACGCTGCGCCGGACGGGCGGGCAGCACGGCTTCGAGATGACCAAGCCATGACGCGGCTCCCGTCTCGAACCGCGGCACGAAGGCGACCGCCGGTCGAGCGATGAATCCCCTGGTCGGGGCGTCCGGCGTCGAGGCCCGGCCGCGTTCATCGCCCGTACACGGGCACGAGGTAGATCTCCTCGAAGTCGAGGCCCGGCAGGTCGAGCGCGACCTCGAACTCCCAGAAGACCGGCCGCGGCCCGTGCAGACGGGTGGGCACGGCATCGGCCGGGGGGTCGAACCGCACCTCCTCGAGCCGGCCGTGCTCGAAGGCCGCCTCGTGGTCGAGATGCCACGTCGCGCTCCACGTCTCCTCCTGCACCAGGTGAGCGCTGCGGTTCCGGCCGCCGCCGCGGTGCTCGAATCGCTCCTCGACGGCGCGCAGCGTGAACCGTCCCCGGCGGGCACGGCCAATCCCGGCTGCCGGGCGCCAGCGGACGATCACGGCCTCCCCCACCGCGTAGGGGAACCGCACGAACTCGACGCGCGAGCCACCGAACTTCAGGGCGACGGCCAGGCGGCGCAGGGTCTCGATCCAGGCCACCAGCAGCACGAGATCGAACACGATCGTCAAGGCCTTCACCATCCACGGGCTGTCGGTGCCGAAGGCCCACCAGTTGAAGATGGCGATGAACAGCGTGAGGCCGGCCGCGCCGGCGACGGCCTTCACGGCGCGCGCCCATCGCGGCGCGGCGAACCCGCGCCGGTCCCAGGCATGATCGGCCAGCGCGGGTTGCCCGGGGTGCTCCCACGAGGCGTCGCGGGCCCGACGCTCCGCGCGGTGCTGGCGGATGGCCATGCCCCAGACGCCCGCGCCCGCGGCGGCAAAGACGAGGCCCATCGCGGTGAGCGTCCACCAGGGCGCGTGGACATCGCCCGGACTCACCGGGATCACGCGCTGGCCGACGAGCGCGACGAACGTGCCGACGACGACGAACACCGCCCCGAACGCATAGGCGCCGGCCGCGGGAAAGCCGGTGTGCGAGCCGCGAGGCTCGGTCCGCCCCGGCAACCGCCGGCGCGCCGTGGACACCTCGAGCCGGTCGAGCGTCATGCGCCTCAGCATGCCTCACAGTCGCCTCGACGTCGAGCGGCCGGCAGCCGGCGAGGTCGAGCCGGCTACCGCGGCCACCCGGGTCCGGGCGGGCGGGCGCGCCGCGAAGCGCACGGCGACCGACTGCACCGCCCCGAGGGTTCCGGACGATGAACGACGCCGAGACCCCGGATCCACGACCGGAGTGGGATCCGCAATCCCTGGACGTCCAGCGCGACCAGCGCGCGGCCTACGACCAGATGCGGCAACGCTGTCCGGTCGCCCACAGCGAGTTCCTCGGCTGGTCGCTGTTTCGGCATGCCGACGTGGTCCGGGTGCTGCTCGACCACGAGACGTTCAGCAATGCCGTGTCGCAGCACCTGTCGGTCCCCAACGGGATGGACCCGCCGGAGCACACGGTGTATCGGCAGATCATCGAGCCGTTCTTCTCGACGGCGCGCATGACCGCGTTCGAGCCGGTCTGCCGGGACCTGGCCGTGGCGCTGGTGCGCGACCTCTCATTGGCAGGCCCGGTGGAGTTCATGGCGAAGGTGGCCGTGCCGTTCGCCGTCCGCTCGCAATGCGCCTTTCTGGGCTGGCCGACGGCCCTGCAGGGCGTCCTGGCCCGGTGGACACGCCGCAACCACGAGGCCACGCTGGCGCAGGATCGCAAGGCCATGTCGGCGATCGCCGTCGAGTTCGAGGGCATCGTCGACGACCTGCTGGAGGCCCGACTCGAGGTCGGCGCCGGCCCGGAGGCGGATCTCACCGCGGCGCTGATGCACGAGAAGGTGTGGGGGCGAGCGCTCAGCCACGAGGAGATCGCGAGCATCCTGCGCAACTGGACGGTCGGCGAGATCGGCACCATCTCGGCGTCGGTGGGCATCCTGGCCGGGTTCCTGGCCGACCATCCCGACGTGCAGGCACACCTCCGGGGCCGACCCGACCTGCTCCCGGCCGCCATCGACGAGGTGCTGCGCCTCCACGGTCCGTTGGTCACGAACCGTCGTGTGACCACACGCCCCGTCGAGGTGGGCGGGCGCCCGATCGGGGCGGGCGAGCGCGTGTCCATCAACTGGATGTCGGCGAATCGGGACGAGCACGCGTTCGACGATCCGGCGACGTTCCGCCTGGACCGCGATCCCTCGAGGAATCTCCTGTACGGCGCGGGCATCCACGTCTGCCCGGGCGCGCCGCTCGCCCGCCTGGAGCTGCGCGTGTTCCTGGAGGAGCTGCTGGCCCGGACCGGGGACATCGCAACCGCACCGGACCGCCCGGCCACGCTGGCCGTCTACCCCGGCAGCGGGTACGCCCAACTGCCGCTGAGGATCTCATGAGCCTGCGTCCGTCCGTCCTGCTGTTCCTGTCCGCCGCCGTCCTCGGATCGGCTGCCGCCGCGTGGGCGAGCGGGATTCAGCCGCAGCCGCCGGAGAAGATCTTCGCGGCCTCCTGCTCGACGTGTCATGGCCCGCAGGGAGAAGGCGGAAAGTCCTGGGTGACCGGCATGCCGGCGCCGCGCATCGGCCCCCTGGCCATCCCGCGCGAGGCCGCCAGGACGGTGATTCGTCACGGCTCGTCCAACCACACCCTGCCCGGCTACAACGGGGCGATGCCGGGATTCGGCCCGGCCGAGATCACCGACGGCGAACTGGACCAGCTGCTGGCGTTCCTGGCCGAGCGCTGCCTGGAGGGCTGCCCGGCCCCCGCGCGCCCGGCCGGCACCGAGGTCAAGGTCGACATCCTCGACGCCGACCCGTGGTATTCGGACGGCGGCGCCGACAACAGGGCCGATCCGTACGACGACCCGCGGCGCGTCGTCCTGACCGCGCGCCAGTTCCTCACCGTCACCAACACGGGCCGGACCTGGCACACCATGACCAGCGACGAGGCGGACAAGGACTCCGGCTTCATCGGGTACGCCGGCAACCTGGGGGAGGGCACGGGCTACTACTACGCCGAGCAGACCGACGACTTGAAGCCGGGCTGCCACCGCTACCAGTGCAAGCTGCACCCCTACATGCAGTTCGAGGTGTGCACCGACGGCCAGCAGCCGATGGAACCGACGCGAGCCTCGAAGGTGGCCATCGGCGTGCCGCCCGAGCCCGGGCAGGGCGAGATCTGGGTGAACGCGCAGAGCCAGGAGGAGAACCCCGGCGACACGACCGATGGCGCGATGCAGGTGCTCGACGCCGCCACCTGGCGCGTCGCCCAGTACGTTCCGGACGTCGGCAACAACCCGCACAACGCCTGGCCCGGCCGGGACCGTGCCGGCCGCGAGTACGTGCTGACGGCCAACTGGCACGACAACAACCTGACGCTCATCGACGCCGCCGCCAGGCGGGTGGCCGGCACCGCGCCGTTCGGGACCGCGCCGGCGCACGTGCAGGTGACGCCCGGCGCGACCTCCCGCTGGTTCGTCACCGTCATGGGGGGTTCGGCGGTGCAGGAAGTGGATCTCGACCAGGTCAAGGCCGGCCGGGATCCCACCATCGGCACGCCGATCCGCGGCGAGTTCTCCCCGCACGGGATCTGGTTCTGCGACGACGGCGACCACTTCGTGACCGCCAACACGCTCGCCAACACGATGTCCCTGTACTCGGCCGACAGCCGGATGCAGCAGGCCTCCGCCGGGACGGGCGGCACCAATCCGCTGGCCTCGGCCGTGTTCTCGGGATATGGCCCGGGGGGCTGCGCGCGCGCGTACAGCAACAACGCCGGCACCGCGTCGGTCTCGGTCTTCGACATCGACCCGGTGGCGGGCACCATCGCCCGCAACACCCGCGTCGTGCCGGCGCACCTCCGCGACGCGGCCGGCAACCTCAAGCTGCGCGACACGTCCGCGTCTCCGGTGCGCTGGGTCTCGATGCCCATCCAGACACCGGTGAGCCCGCCCGACGCGACGGCCCACGGCCGCTTCATGGTGACCGCGAACAAGGGATCGTTCAACGTCTCCATCACGGCGCTCGACGACCGCGGTGACCCGACGGCCATCTACACGTTCCCGGCCGGCCTCGGCGCGCACGGCGTCACCTTCGGCCGCAAGGCCCGGTGCGACGACGGGTCGTCCACCTGCTACTACGCCTACGTCACCAATACCTTCGAGGACTACGTGAGCGTGTACGACCTCGAGCGCGTGTCGATCGCCGGCCCGCCCGGATCGGCCACCGAGCTGGTGAGCCTCGAGGGATACGGGGCGCAGGCGCTCTGCAAGCAACCGGCCTGCGTCGTGCCCATCACCACGTTCTGTCCCGACTGCCGGGACGGCGCCCATGCCGGCGACGTGCCGCTCCGCCTCACCACGACCGGCAAGTACACCCTGCTCAAGGAGCACGTCTGGATCGATCCGCTGCGCAAGCCGCTGGATCTCGTCCTGGATCTGAAGATCAACACGGGCGCCCAGGGCATCGTCGTGCCGTGGACCACCTGGAACCCGCCCACGCCCGCACCGGCGCTCACCGGCTTCGCACCGGGCGGCGGCAGCAGCGGCACCATGGTCTTCGTCTCGGGCCGTGGCTTCGACGCCGCGCCGGGGGCCAGCCGTGTCGCGATTGGCGGGGTCCCCGTGCCGCTCGTCAAGGTGATGGACGCCTCGCTGCTGTTCTTCGTGGTGCCGCCCGGCAACCCGAAGGGGCCCATCACCGTCACGACCGCGGGAGGCCGGGCCACCAGCCCGACTCCGTTCGGCGCCCCGCAGCAGGATCTGGCCGTCACGGGCGTCTGGCCCGCCGCGGCCAGGAACGGGCAGTCCGCGTTCGTGTTCGGCTCGGGATACGTGGCGGGCACGGGCAACACGACCGTGACGCTCAACGGCGCAGAGGCACCGGCGGTACACGTGCTCGGCCCGAGCCTGCTCGTCTTCCAGGTCCCGGAGGGCGTCGGCTCGGGGCCGCTGAAGGTGGCCACCAGGGCGACGTCCGGCGACAGCGCCACGGCATGGGTCACCATCGCCCCCGACGATGGGTACGGCGGCACGTGGGTCAGGCCCGCCGAGTCGACGATCGCGGCGAGCGAGCAGGGTGCGCTCATCCGCTATGGCCGCGAACTCGTGACGCGGACCCACGAGTCCTTCAACGTGCGCAAGGTCCGGCCTGGCTACTCGACCGGCAACGACCTGAACTGTACCAGTTGCCACATGGGTGAAGGCATGGCGGCATCATCGTCGCCCTGGGGAGCGGTGGCCGCCAAGTACGCCGGGCGCGGACCGTATTTCGCGCGCGCCGGAAGGCACCTCGACACGGCCGGCCGGATCCAGGGATGCCTGCAGCGCTCGATGAACGCGCAGTCGCAGGTGTTGCCGACCGACAGCCGCGAGATGCGGGCCATGGTCGCCTACTTCGAGTGGCTCGGGACGGGCATGAAGGCGGCGGAGTGGACGGCGGTCAAGGGGCAGGGCTTCCCGACCGTCCCCCTGCTGAACCGCCCGGCCGACCCGGTACGGGGCGAGCGGATCTACGCCGCCTACTGCGCCAGCTGCCACGGAAAGGACGGCCAGGGCCTGACGCAGGTGACCGGCACGGTCGTCCCGCCGCTCTGGGGCCCACGGAGCTTCAACGACGGCGCCGGCATGTTCCGCGCCGCCACCGGCGTCACGTTCATTCGGGCCAACATGCCGCTCGGCAAGGCCGTCCCGTGGGACGAATCGACGCAGCTCAGCGTCGAGGACGCCTGGGACGTGACCAGCTACGTCGTCTTCCAGGATCGGCCGGTCTGGCACCGACAGGCCAGCGACTGGTCGTGTACCAACCGCGGACCGGACGGCGTGCCGGACTGGATGCGGAAGGCGCCCGATGCCGGGTACGGCCCGTACCGTCCCCGATGGAACGGCACGGAGTACACGTGCGACGAGGCCGCCCCTCCGGTGTTCGACGAGGCCACGCACAAGTACGGGCCCTGGCAGAAGATGCGGGCCCTCCAGTCGCAGATCATCAAGGACTTCACGGCGTGCGGCCGCAGTCCCTGTCCGTAGCCACGCGCCCCCGGGGCCGGCCCGTGTCTGGCGGCGCGACCGCGGCGCCGGTGGCCGTCCTGCTGCTGGTCGCGCTGGCCGCCGGGCCATCGGGACAGACCCGGGCGAGCCAGGTGCCGGACCTGCCCGAGACCGTCGCCCGCGTCAACGGCGTCGCCATCGCGCGCGGCGAGCTCGAGGCCCGTCTCGTGCAGAGCCGCTCGATGAACCCGGAGCGCTTCGACCGCATGGCGGACGCCGAACGTGCGAGCGCCATGGCGCGGACGCTGGACGACATGATCGTGCGTGAAGTCCAGGTCCAGGAAGCGCGGCGGCGCGGCCTGATCGTCGCCGACGGGGAGATGGCGGCCGATCTCGAGGCGCTGGCGGCGATGGCCCGCACGCGCGGCGGGCTGGATCGGCTGCTGGCCGAGTACGGCATCACGCTGGATCAGTGGAAGGAGGAGACCCGGCGGAATCTCCTGATCCGGAAGCTGGAGCGCGCCGAGGCCGCGAGCCTGTCGGCGGAGGATCGGGATCGGCAGTGGCCGGCCCGTCGCCGCGCGTGGCTGCGCGGCCTGGTGGAGGCCGCCGACATCTGGCGCTGGACGCCGGGGGTCGCGCCGTAGACGCCCGATCGGGCGCCTCCCTCGACGGCGCGCCGGGCGGCGCGCCAGGCCTTGGCCTTCGTCCCCGGAGGGCTATCCCAGCCAGTCGGGTTCCCAGGTGGCGTCGAACACGCGCAGCAGGTTGCCTCCGAGCAGCTTCGCGATGTCCTCGTCCGACCAGCCGTGCGCGCAGAGCTTCTCGACCAGCCACGGGAAGTCCCCGATGCCGTTGAAGTCGGCCGGCTGGCGGTTGTTGGTGTCCGGCGGCCGGGCCTCGCGGTCGAACGCGTCGGTCACCGCGCCGTAGGGCAGCGCGTCCGGATCCGGGTCGTGGCGCGGATACGCGCCCATCGTCCCCATCGAGTCGGTCGAGACGCCCACGTGATCGATGCCGAGCAGGCTGACGGCATGGTCCACGCCGCGCAGCCAGTCGTCCAGCGTCGGCATGCCCGGCGTGCCGCGCCAGATGAGCGGCGCCCAGGTCGTGACGCACACCACGCCGCCCAGCGCCGCCACCGCGCGCATCTGCTCGTCGTCGATGTTCCTCGGGTTGTCGACCACCGCCTTCGGGTTCGAGTGCGAGGCGATCAGCGGGCGCGTGGCCACGGCGCACGCGTCGAGGAACGTGCGGCGTCCCGCGTGCGTGAGATCGATGGTGATACCGATCCGCTCCATCTCGCGCACCATGACGCGGCCGAGCTGGCTGAGGCCCCCGTCGTGCCGTTCGAGGCAGCCGTCGCCCAGCAGGTTCTTCTCGTTGTAGGTGAGCTGGCACACGCGCAGCCCGAGCTGTTTCCACAGGAGCAGGTTGGCCGGGTCCGAGCCGATGAAGAGCGAATCCTGCGAGAGCAGGATGTGGGCCATCTTCCCTTCCGCCTTCGCCCGGCGAATCGCCGCGGGCGAATCGGCCAGGCAGAACGTGGGCTCCTGGTGGATGACCCGCAGGAACTCCCGTACGCGCGGGAAGGTCGCGGCGGCGTCCTCGTTCGGCATGGGGATGGTGAGGGCCACGGCGGTGAGGCCCGACCGGTCGGTGCGGTCCGTGCGGCGGAGCAGGTACTGCACGCAGGGATCGATGATGATCGACTCGCGATGGAGTCGGGCGGCACGGTCGCTGATGGTCATGGGAGGTCGGGGCAACGAGGCGCTGCCGATTCTACTACCCGACGAGGAGACGGGCCCACAGGCTGCTAAGCTGTGGCGTGCCCCTGCGGCTCGACGCCGACGAACGCGCCTGGCTGGACGGCGCCGCCGGCCCGGCGCGGCGCCTCGCGATGCGCCTGATCGTGCATGCCGCGCGAAATGCCCGGGCCGAGCGGCTTCGACCCATCACGCGCGCACACGTGGACGGGTGCCTCTACCACGGGCCGGTCAGCGTGGACTTCGCGCGCACCCTCGCCGACGCCGGGGCGCGCGTGGTGGTGCCGACCACGCTCAACGTCAGTGCCATCGACCATCTCCATCCGGATCTCTTCCGCGGCGCGGCACGCATCGCCGACGGGGCGCGGGCCCTGCGGCGCGCGTACGCGGCGATGGGATGCCGGCAGACCTGGACCTGCGCGCCGTACCAGCTGCCGGATCGGCCCGCATTCGGCGAACAGATCGCGTGGGCCGAATCGAATGCGATTGTCTTCGCCAACAGCGTGCTCGGGGCCCGTACCGAGCGCTACGGCGATTTCATCGACATCGCCGCGGCCATCACCGGCCGCGTGCCCGATGCCGGCCTGCACCGCGACGAGGGCCGGCACGCCCGCGTCCTCGTCCAGGTCCGGGGGGTGTCGGCCACCGAACGGACGCGCGATCTCTTCTTCGCCGCGCTCGGCCATCAGGTCGGCCTCGCCGTCGGCGGCGCCATCCCGGTCATCGAGGGCGTGGACCACGCGGCCGAGGACGATCTGAAGGCCCTCGGCGCGGCCGCGGCCTCCTCGGGCGCTGTCGCCATGTTCCACGTCGCCGGTGTCACCCCCGAAGCGCCGACGGTGGCGGCCGCCCTGGGCGGCCGTCCACCGGAGCGCGTCGTGCGGATGGGGCCGGCAGACCTGGCCGCGGCCTTGCGCGCGCTCGGCGGCGACACCGACGCGCCCCTGGGTGCCGTCTGCCTCGGCACGCCGCACTTCTCGGTGGCCGAGTTCCGCCGCCTGCGCGCCGCGCTGGCCGGGCGCCCCATCGACTCGTCGGTGCGGCTCTACGTCTCCACCGGCCGCGACGTGCTGGCGGCGGTGGCGGCCGAGGGCTGGGCGGACGACCTTCGTGCGGCGGGCGTCACCCTCGTCACCGACACGTGCACCTACCTCACGCCCATCCTCGAGCCGCGGCCGGGCGCGGTGATGACCAACTCGGCGAAGTGGGCGTGGTACGCCCCCGGCAATCTCGGCTGCCAGGTGGTGTTCGCGTCGCTGGAGGCCTGCGTCGAGTCGGCCGTGCGCGGGCGCGTCTGTCACGACCCGGCCATGCGGGAGTTGACCGGTGCCTGAGGTCCTGCACGCGGGACGCGGCGCCGGTGCGGTGGTCGTCCTGGACGCGCCGCTCAGTTTCTGGGGCGGCGTGGACGAAGCGGAGGGCACGGTCATCGACGTGCACCATCCGCAGCGGGGCGCCCCGCTGGCCGGCCGCGTCCTCGTCATGCCCGCGGGCCGCGGGTCCAGTTCCAGTTCGAGTGTGCTGGCCGAGCTCATCCGGAACGGGCACGCGCCCGCGGCCATCCTGCTGCGCGAGGCCGACCCGATCCTGGCGATGGGCGCGCTGGTGGCCGCCGAGCTGTACGGCCGCCAGGTGCCCGTGGTGGTGCTCGAGCCCGACGCCTACGCCGCCGCCGCGCGGGCGGCACGCCTCGCCGTCACGGCGCCCGAAGGCGACGACGCGCGGCTGGTGCCGCTGCCGGCACCGTGAACGCGGCGTCGCCGCGAGGCCCGATTCTTGCTATAAAGGCCCCGATCAGGTGGGAATTTGCCGGGATTCCGGCAGGGACGTCGGGGGCTGCGAGTCCCCAGAAAGGCCGCCATGCGCACGCTCATTCGGGACTACTACGACGGACGGGTATCACGCCGGGCTTTCGTGGGCCGCCTGATGGCCACGGGCCTCACGGCCGCAGCCGCCAGGTCGGTGCTGCAGGCGGCGGATCTCGGCACCCTCGAGGGAGCGGCGGCGGCGCCGGGGACGCTGTTTCGCGGCACGGGCGGGGAACTGCTGGTCGAGCAGATCAAGGCCGCCGGCACGCGCTACATCTTCACCAACCCCGGGTCGCTCGAGGTGGCCTTCTTCGATGCCCTCATCGACCGGCCCGAGCTCGAGCTCGTCGTCGGCCTGCACGAAGGCATCGTGATCGCCATGGCCGACGCGTATCACAAGGTGTCGCGCCAGCCGGCGTTCGTCAACGTGCACGCCGCCGTCGGTACCGCGCAGATTGCCGGGCAGATGTACAACGCCCACTTCGACGGGTCCGGCCTGGTCGTGACCGCGGGGATGAGCGACAACACGGTGGGCAGCGACGACATGGTCCTGGCGCCGCGGCCGGGCTTCAGCCAGTCCGAGATCAACCGCCAGTTCACGAAGATTGCCTGGGACGTGCGGACCGGCGCCTCGACGGCGCTGGCGGCCCGGCGCGCCTACAAGCTTGCCGGCACCGTGCCGGGCGGACCGGTGTACGTGGCGTTCTCGACCGGGGCGCTCAGCGAATCGGTCGAGGCCCAGGTCCTGCCGCGCGAGGCCTTCCTGGTGGAGGCGCGCCCGCGCGCGGCCGCCGACCAGGTGGAGGCCGCGGCGCGCCGGTTGATCGAGGCCAGCCGCCCGTTGCTGCTGCTCGGCGACGAGGTGTTCAAGGCGGATGCCGCCGACGACGCCGTCGCGCTGGCCGAGATGCTGGGCGTGCCCATCGTCACGCCCAACCTGCCGGCGTTCAACTACCTGTCGGCGACGCATCCGCTGTACCTGGGCACGCGGGTGGGCGGCGACCGGCCGTATCCGTACGCCGGCCCCGACCTCATCGTGCAGATCGGCGCGCGCGAGATGCGGGCCAACCAGCTCACCCCCGACCTCACCGCCGCTCGCTACATCGCCATCGGGCTCGAAACGGACATGATCGGCCGGACGCGCGGGCTCGATCTGGCGGTCGTCGGCGAGGTGAAGGTGACGATCAAGGACCTGGTGGACGCCATCGGCGCGCTCGCGACGAAGGACCGGATCGCCCGCATCCGCGACGAGCGCCGTGCCGTGGTCACCGCGGCGACAGCGGAGGCGCGGGCCACGCGCCTGGCGCAGGCGCGCAAGGTGTTCAACCAGACCGTCATCCACCCGGATCAGGTCGGCTACGAGATGGAGCAGGCGCTCGAGGCGAACGCCCTGCTCGTCACCGAGAACGCGCCGGGCCTGGCGGGCAAGCACGACTTCCTCAGCTACGGCCCGGGTGCGGATCAGAAGCAGAACATCGGCCATGGCGGCGGATCGCTCGGCTGGGGAGTCGGCGCGGCCGTGGGCGCGAAGCTGGCGGCGCCGGACCGGCAGGTCGTCCTCAGCATCGGCGACGGATCGCTCATGTACAGCGCCGGCGGCTTCTGGTCCATGGCCCGGCACTCGACGCCGGTGCTCACCGTCGTGTGGAACAACCACAACTACCAGACGGTGAGAAACGGCGCGTATCGCTACAACAAGCGCATGACCGCCACCGGGAAGTTCCCGGGCCTCTACCTCGGGGATCCCGACATCGACTTCGTCAAGCTGGCCGAGAGCCAGGGCGTGAAGGGCCAGCGCGTGACCAGCGCGGCGGACATCGGCGCGGCGCTCCGCAAGGGCACCGCCGAGACCCGCGCGGGCCAGCCGTACCTGATCGAGTTCGTGGTGTCGCGGGTCGGCGGCGGCGCCGACTCGACCTGGTATCAGAAGGTGCGGCCCGCGGTGAAGGGGGCGCCGGCGACCCGGTAGCGGGCGTGCGGACCGACAACTTCGTCATCGCCTCCGACGCCAGGTCGTGGTTCTCCTCGTTCGAGCGCGTGCGGTCGGAGTTGTACCTCGTGGAGGGGGTGAGGTAAGCGCGAACGCTTGCGGGAATCTGATTCAATCAGATATCCTGCGGGGATGAAGACGCTGTCGGCGACGGACGTGGCCCGGAACTTCAGCGCGGTCCTCGACCGCATCGAGCGGGACCAGGAAGAGGTGGTGCTCGTGCGGAACCGCCGGCCCGTGGCGCGCCTCGTCCCCGAGCCGCCCGCCGCGGACGCCCTGAGCGTCTTCGGGGACCTGTACCGCACGCTCGATGACAACACCGCCGGGCAGTTGGCGTTGGCGGTCCGCCGCGCGCGGGCGCGGAGGCGCGGGCGCGTGTCCGAGCTGCGGAACCCATGGGCTGGCTGATCGACACGAACCTCTGGATTGCCGTGGAGCGGGGGACGCTGTCGGCCGCCGACATCCACGCCATCACCCGGCAGGATCCGGTCTACCTGTCGCCAGTCAACGTGGCGGAGCTGCGGTTTGGCATCGGCCTGCTGCCACCGGGCCGGACCCGGGCCCGTGCTGTCGCGACGCTCGGGCGACTGCGTCGAAAGCCGCAGCTTCGCATCACCACCGACACCGCCGAGACGTTCGGCCGACTGGCCGCTGCGATCAAGGCGGCAGGCCGGGATCCGGCTGTGCGCGTCAACGACCTCTGGCTGGCGGCCCAGGCCGTGCACCGCGGGTTCACGGTTCTGACGTCGAACCCGCGCGACTTTCGCGACGTGCCGGAACTGAAGATGGTCTCGCTGACGCTGCCGAGGCGCTGAGACCGGGCCAGCCAGACCGACTATAATCCGCGCACACGCCGATGGCGGTGAGCGCCGGAACACGGCTCGGCCCCTACGAAGTGTCGGCCCCCCTTGGGGCCGGCGGCATGGGCGAGGTGTACCGCGCGCGCGATACGCGCCTCGGCCGCGACGTCGCCGTCAAGGTGCTGCCGGCGGACGTGGCCCGCGACGCGGACCGCCGCGCCCGGTTCGAGCGCGAAGCCCACGCGGTAGCAGCTCTCTCGCACCCCAATATCCTCGCCCTCTTCGACATCGGCCTCGACGGCGACACGCTCTTCGTGGTCACCGAACTCCTGGACGGCGAGACGCTCGCCGATCGCCTGCGGCAGGGCGCGCTGCCGGTGCGCAAGGCGGTGGACATCGCGGTCGCGATCGCGCGCGGACTCGGCGCGGCGCACGAGAAGGGCATCGCGCACCGGGACCTGAAGCCCGCCAACATCTTCCTGCTGGCCGACGGCCAGGTGAAGATTCTCGACTTCGGCCTCGCAAAGCTCCAAGACCCCAAGACCCCAAGACCTCAAGACCCCAAGACCTCAAGACCCCAGGACCTCAAGACCTCAGCGCCTCGCCCACCGTCGCGTCTCCGGAACCGACCGCGCGAGGCATCATCCTGGGGACAGCCGGGTACATGGCGCCGGAGCAGATTCGCGGCCAGCCGGTGGACGGTCGCGCGGACCTCTTCGCCCTCGGCGTGGTGCTCTACGAGATGCTCACCGGCGCGCGCGCCTTCGCGCGTGAGACGACGGCGGAGACGCTGACGGCGATCCTGAAGGAGGACCCGCCCGACCTGACGACGGCCCGCGCGGACCTGCCGCCCGCGATCGAGCGCATCGTCCGCCACGCGCTGGAGAAGAATCCGACGGAGCGGTTCCAGACGGCGCGCGATGTCGCGTTTGCGCTCGAGGCGCTTGGCGGGAGCGGGGCGGCATCCGGCGCCGGGGTGAGGGTGAAGGCCACGTCTGCGTGGAGCCTGCGCGGCCCGCGCGTGGCGTGGACCGCAGCCGTCACCGGACTTGGCGTGGCCGCGCTGGCGCTTGCGTCGGTTGCGATGCGGCAGGCACCGCGGGAAGCCGGCGCGGCCGACGAGTGGGTCGGGGAGCTGCTGGGCGGATCCACCGTGGCGTTCGCCCCCAGGGTGTCGCCGGATGGCCGCACCGTGGCGTTTCACGCCATGGTGGACGATCTCACGCAGATTGCCGTCATGCGGCCCGACACGGGCAATTGGCGGGTGTTGACCGCGGACCGCTCCATCGGCGCCGTGGGGGGGTTCACGTGGTCGAGCGATGGCAACACGATCTTCTTCGACCGCGTGTTGGACGGCCCGCGTGGCGTCTTCGCCGTGCCGATGCTCGGCGGCGACGAACGGCTCGTCCTCGAGAATGCGATGTGGCCCGTCGCCGTCGGCGACGGCACGCTCCTGGTCACGCGCTACGACGCCAACGGCGTCTGGCAGCTTCACCGGTTCTGGCCCGAGACCGGGGCCGTCGACGCCCTCGGCGTGCGCTTTCCCTGGGTGTTCCCCTCGGCCGCCGTCCGGGTCGTTCCGGGCGGCCGGGAAGCGGTGTTCTTCGGGACGCCCGAGTCCGAACCCGAGGCGCCGCCGCATCTGCACGTGATGGACCTGGCCACGGCCCGCACGAGGCGCCTGGCGCCCGGACTGGCGATCCCTTCCTTCGCCTGGCAGTTCCCGCTGGCCGTGACGCCAGACGCACGCTGGGTGCTCTTCGACCTGCCGGCCGGCACTGCGCATCGCATTGTCGCCGTTCCCGCCGACGGCTCGGCCGGGATGCGAACCCTGTTGTACTTGACGGCGCGGCCGCTGTCCCTGGATGTGGCCAACGATGGCAGCCTGTACGTGGATCAGATCGATCAGCCCAGCGAGATACTGCGCCACGATGCGGCCGAAGGCCGCGTGGACAGGTCCCCAATGCCCAGCACCGCTCTGGAGAGCGAGTCGTTGCTGGCGCTGCCCGATGGACGGCTGCTGGTGGGGATGCGAATCTCGGGGCGCCGGCGCCTGATGGCCACGGATTTCGGCGGCGTCCCCACCCCGTTCGTCCAGACCGACGAGGAAACGGCCGGTCCGACGGCGCTGCTGGGACGAGACAGGGTCGTGTTGACGCTCGGTTCGCCGGGCACTCAAGTGCTGGCGGTGGTCCGGATCGCTGACGGCCGGGTGGTCAGTCGTCTGGAGGGCGTACGCCCGGACGCCATGGGCGACCTCAGTGGATCGGCCGACGGCAGGACCCTGTACTTCACCATGGACGGAGCCGCGTGGACGATTCCGGTCGAGGGCGGTGCCCCTCGGCGCCTGGCGGAGGCCAACGGACTGTCGCTCGATCCCGCAGGGCGTTACCTCCTGACATCGCTTCACCGCCCCGATGGTGTGCACCTCGTACGCGTGTCGCTGGCGGGTGCGCCAGACGAGCCCCTGCGCCTTCCGAAGGGACCACTCCATGTCTCGACGAGGCCCCTCACGGCCGGGGGCATCGCCGCGGATGGCCGCATCGTGATTCGAGTCGCCCGCGCCGACTCGTGGTTCTGGTACCCCGCAATCCTCGACCCATCGACTGGCACGTTCAGGGTCCCGCCCTTCGAACTCGATCAGGACATCACGCACGCACAGTGGGACGCGCAGGGACGCCTGGTGGCCATCGCGCGCCGCGCCCAGGCCAGTCTCTGGCGCTTCAGGCCCGTGTCGTCCCCCCTTCCGTGAGGACGCCCCTGGGCAGTCCCTGCTTCCGGCGGTTGCGCCCCTCGGCCGGGTGCGGTACCGTAGGCGCCATGTCACCGGGCGTGACGCTGATCGATCGCTTGCGGGCGGCCTCGGCCGGCATATCCGGGGTGCGGCTGGCGTTCCTGTTCGGCAGCCGCGCACGCGGGCAGGCGCGGCGCGACAGCGATATCGACGTGGCCGTGCTGCTGGACGAGGAAGCGGCCCGCGCCGATCGCGGCGCCACGATTCGGCAGGTGGCCGCGGAGCTCGGGCGAACGGTGTCGGCGGCGCACCTGGACCTGGTCGTGTTGAACGATGCGCCCGCACTGTTGCGGCAGCGTGTCCTCCGCGATGGCATCGTCCTGTACCAACGCTCACCCGCAGATCGGGTGCGGTTCGCCGTGAAGGCCATCCGTGACTACCAGGATGGGCAGATTCGGCGGGAGCGGTTCACGCGCGCGCGCATTCGGAAACTGGGGGCGCAGTCGGACGATGGTGGATCGCGAGATCTTCTCGAGAAGGCTCGAGGCGTTGCACGGCTACTTGAGCCGGCTTCGCGCCTTCCGTGACGTCGAGGAAGCGGAGTTCGTGCGGGAGCCGGCGCTGCATCACCTGGCCGAGCGCTACCTCCACCTGGCGGTGGAGGCCTGCCTCGATCTGGCCAATCACTGGATTGCGGAGGCGTCGCTGCCGACGCCCGACGCCAATCGCGACACGTTTACCGTGCTCGAATCAGCCGGCGAGATCCCACCGGGCCTGGCCGAGCGCCTCCGCGGCTGGGCGGGCTTTCGCAACATCCTGGTCCACGAGTATTTGGCCATCGATCACGCCATCGCGTACCGTGCGATTCGCGACGAATTGGACGACCTGAGCGCCCTGGCGGCGTGGGCCTACGGCAAGATCGCCGCGGAGGGCGGCGGCCGGGTCTGACGGGATGCTGACCCCTGGCACACGGCTCGGCCCCTACGAGATCGCGTCCCCGCTCGGGGCGGGCGGCATGGGAAGTGGGTGCCGCCACGGCGGATGCGCTCCGGCAATGGCATGAGCGTGAGTGGCTGCCCTGCCAGCGCGCGTCACGGGCACGCCTCTGTCATGTCGGCCACATCCCCGCGCGGGTCGTGGCGAGCCGCCACGGCGTGATCAGCCCGGACCGCAGCATCGCCCGATCGTGCGTGAGCACCGGGCAGCCTTCGATGCGTGCGGTGCTGACAATGATGCGGTCGGCGGGGTCGCGTCGGAACGACGAAGGCAGCTGGGTGATGTCACTGGCCACCGCGGGCGTCAGCCGCAGCAACCGCACGGTTCGGAGGTCGGCGGCGCGCGCCAGCCACCGATCCAGGGGGAGCCTCAGCTGCAGCCGCTGCAGCATGACCAGCGTCGCGACCTCCCAGAGGCTGATGTCGCACAGGCACGGACGGTGTTCCGGCGGACACTCGTCGAGATGGCGCCGAGTCGCCTCAGGCAGCTTCGCGTCGCCGTTGATCCACCACACCCAGGCGTGGGTGTCGAGCAAGGGCGACGTCACTTCTTCAGCGCCTCGATGTCGGAATCGTCAAGGGCCGGGGCGAGCGGCCGCTGGTACTTCACGACGGATCCGCGCAGCGCGATCCAGGGCTTCTGGTCCTCGTGTCCGGCCGGGACCACCCGCGCCACGACCTTGCCGCGCTTGGTGATGGTCACCGTCTCGCGCCGCGCCTGCACCTGGTCGAGGATGGCGAGGCAGCGCGCCTTGAAGTCCGTCGCGGTAATCTGCATATGACCAGTATTGAGGACCAGTCAGCGCCGGGTCAAGACCGGCGGATCCTCACCGGCGCGTGGCCGGCCCGCTGAGCGGCCAGGTCGTCGCCGTCGCCAACATCGGCCGCGAGTCGGCAGTTGGGCGCCCCACGGTGCAGCGCTCCTTCGACGTCCTCGTGGATCGTGTGTGGCGACATGAACACCGTCATCGCGCCCGAGGGCCCGGCAGCGGCATCTCAGCCGCGGCGTGTGGTTCAGGCTGCGGCGTGTCCTGGCGGGCGCGGAGCGGGCCTTCGTCATCTCCGACGACGAGGCCAGGATCCTGGAGGCCGAGGGGTATCCCCTGGCCGACGTCGGGGCACAGATCGCCCCACCGAAGACAATCCTGAACGTGCCCCTGGCTCGGGCGGCGCAACCGGCATCGGCGCGGGAGGTGCCTGTCGCGTTGAGCGCGGCCCTTCTGCAGGCTTCGAGCCTCGCGCTGGTGCCGTTCGACGAGGCAGACGGTTGAGCATGCTCGGGCGCATCGTCCACCAGCAGGTCGATGTCCTTGGTGAAGCGGCCGGCGCCAGCCCGCCGGGAGCCGACAGACTTCACGGTCTTGCTTATACGGCCCGACGCTATGATCGGCGCGAACGGCGATGACACTGACCTCGGGTGCCCGGGTCGGTCCCTGCAACGTCGTCGGCCCCCTTGGGGCCGGCGCATAGGGGTGTAGTGCATGACAACCATCGCCTCACGAACGCTCGCGGCCAAGCCTGGTGCGCTCTGGGAGGCACTCGACCGCGAGGGTGCCGTCGTGATCACGAAGGACGGCGTGCCGCGGAGCATCATGATCCCCACGAGCGACGTGACGCTCCTCGAAGATGTTCAGGAAATCGTGTTCGCCCGCGCCCGCGAGGCGGTCCGCGCGATCCGGGCGCGCGCGACGAGGCGCGGCGCGACGTGGCTGACACGCCGGTCTGGGTGCTCGACACGAACGTTCTGGTGTCGGGCCTGCTCTCGCCACTCGGACCGCCCGGGCGATTGATTGACGCCCTCCTCTCGCGCCGGCTCACGCTGGCGCTCGACGACCGCATCGAGCTCGAGTACCGCGACGTCCTCGCGCGTCCGAGGTTGGGCATCGAGGCCGTCCGCCGCGAGGCGTTTCTCGCGATCGTACAGTTCCAGTTGCCCGTCACGGCCCCGCCATGGCCGCACCGTGCCCCGCCTGACCAGGACGATGTCATGTTTCTCGAGGTGGCTCTGCAGACATCGGACCGAGTCGTCGTCACCGGACATCTCAGGCACTTCCCCGCCGGGTGTCGAGGTCCCGTCACGGTGCTGTCCCCCCGCTGTGCGTGGGACACGTTCGAGGGGTTCGAGCTGGTCTGACCGCGTGTCTTCTGTCACGGAACTGCTGGACGGCGAGATGCTCACCGGCACGCGCGCCTTCGCGCGCGAGACGACGGCGGAGACGCTGACGGCGATCCTGAAGGAGGACCCGCCCGACCTGACAACGACACGGGCGGACCTGCCGACCGCGATCGAGCGCATCGTCCGGCATTGCCTGGAGAAGAGTCCGGCCGAGCGCTTTCAGACGGCCCAAGGCATTGCGTTTGCCCTCGACGCGTTGTCCGGCCCCGGGTCGTCGACGGGCGGGCACGCCGCGCCCACGGGGCACAGCCGCCGGCCACTGGTCGCGGTCGCGCTGGCGGCTAGCGCCGCTGTCGGAGGCCTACGATGGCTGGCCCGCGCGGCTCCCGAGCGGCGACGCGTTCCTGTTCACGACCACGCGTCGTGGCCGACCCGAGATCTGGCGGCGCGACCTGGCGAGCCGACAGGACGGTCTCGTGATTTCTTCGGAGGAGTTTTCAGACGGCGTGACGTACATGCTGTCAGCGAGCGCCGTCTCACCGGATGGCCAACGAGTGGCCTTTCAGCGATTCGGCCAGCGGGTGCAGATCTACATGAGTTCGTTGGCCGGGAGTGCCCCTGTGCCATTGACCGCCAACAACCTGGGCCGCGAGGATGCACCGTCGTGGTCGCCGGCCGGGCAGTGGGTCGCGTTTGCGCGCGGCGGTGACGTGTTCAAGTCCCGGTCGGACGGCGGTGACGATGGCGTGCTGATTGGTCATGGATGCACGGGCGCCCAGGACGGGTTCCGCTGGTCACCCGTCGGCGAGAGCCTGGCCTTCATGACGGAGGACGGGTTGGTCGAGGTGTCGAGCCGTGGCCTGGCGGAGCTGGACACCCGGTCGGACATCTATCTGCTCGAAGGCCTTCGGCCGCAGCCGGCGGGTTGGCTCGCCGCGATCGGGGAACGGTTCGGCCGTTGAGGGGCCTCGGCGCCACGCCGGCCCGGAGAGTCACGACAGCGGCAGGTCCACGCGACCCGCGGCGACGTCACTCCAGGGAATGATCTCGATGCCGCGGCCGATCGTCCGGCGCTCGGTGGCGCCGCAGACGACCCAGCCGTGCTTCAGGGACAGGTCCTTCATGCACTGGCGAAGCCCGGCCAGGGCGTACTGGTCAACGGTGCTGCCGAGCTTGATCTCGACCGGCAGCCTGCGGCCGCCCGAGACGAGCAGCAGGTCGACTTCGGCCCCCGCCTGGGTGCGCCAGAAATAGCTCTCGACACCCGGCGCCTGCAGCGAGGCCTGGGCGACCAGTTCTTCGATCGCCATGCCCTCGAACGACGCCCCGCGTCGAGCCCAGGTCGACAGTTCGTCCACATCTCGCAGCCCCGCGAGCGCGTGCAACAGGCCGGTGTCGCGAATGTAGAGCTTTGGGCTCTTGGTCAGTCGCTTCTGGACGTTCGCGAAATACGGGCGGAGACGACGAATCATGAACGTCGACTCGAGCACGTCGAGCGACGCGTTGACCGTGTGGGACGACACCGACAGCGACCTCGCGAGATCGGCCACGTTGAGCAGGTTGCCGTGCACGTGCGTCAGCATGGTCCACAGCAGCCGCAGCCGGGCCGCGGGCACCCTGACACCCAGGGCCGGCAGGTCCCGTTCGAGAAACGTCGCCACGTAGGCATCGAGCCAATCGGTGCGAGCGCGGCACGATCGCAGCCGGACGAGCGGCGGATAGCCTCCCCAGAACCATCGGTCGCGTCGGTACGCGGTGGCGCCCGTTTCGCGGCTGGTGAGCGGCGTCAGTTCGAGCAGGCCGAGGCGGCCCGCCAGGGACTCCGACGCGGTCTGCAGCAGCGGCGGCGCCGCCGACCCGAGCAGGACGTACCGGCCGCGCGCCGGTGCCCGATCGAGGACGTACCGGAGGGCCGGGAACAGGGCCGGCATCCGCTGGGCCTCATCGATGATCAGCCGGCGCGGGTGCGCCTCGAAGTAGCCTTCGATGTCGGCGGCGACGATGGCGGCGTCGGCCGGGCGCTCGAGGTCGAGGCGCGCCCAGCCGGGCAGCGCATGCTGCGCGAACGTGCTCTTGCCGCATTGGCGCGGGCCGATGACCAGCACCGCTGGGAACGTGCGCAGCAACTGCGACAGCCGCTCTTCTGCCCCGCGAGCGAGGTATTTCATAACTTGTATTATTATCACAACAGTTCAATTTGACAAGTTGTGACATACGCGGTCGATCCGCGCGAACTCCGCCTGGCGGCCCATGCCGGTCGGTGTGGCCGTGCGCTACAATCCCGCCCTGGATGGGCATGGTGTCAGGAAGCCGGCTTGGTCCGTACGAAGTGCTCGCCCCGCTCGGGGCCGGCGGCATGGGCGAGGTCTACCGGGCGCGCGATGCGCGGCTGAGGCGCGACGTGGCGCTGAAGGTGCTGCCGGCCGACGTGGCACACGACGCCGACCGGCGCGCCCGCTTCGAGCGCGAGGCGCGCGCCGTGGCCGCGCTCTCCCACCCCAACATCCTCGCGATTCACGACATCGGGAGCGAAGGGGACGAGATCTTCGTCGTCACGGAACTCCTGGACGGCGAAACGCTCGCCGACCGCCTGCGCCAGGGCGCGCTGCCGGTGCGCAAGGCGGTGGAGATCGCGGTCGCGATCGCGCGCGGACTCGGCGCGGCGCACGAGAAAGGGCATCGCGCACCGGGACCTGAAGCCCGCCAACATCTTCCTGCTCGCCGACGGCCAGGTGAAGATTCTCGACTTCGGCCTCGCAAAGCTCCAAGACCCCAAGACCCCAGGACCTCAAGCCCCCAAGACCCCAAGACCTCACCGCCTCGCCCACCGTCGCGTCTCCGGAACCGACCGCGCGGGCCCGGAAGCGCGGGCGCGTGTTCGCGGGGCGGAACCCATGGGCTGGCTGATGGCGCTGACTCCCGAATGCACCCCCTCGACACGGTGGGGGCGCTCCATCTGTCGGTGTTACGCCCGAAGCTCGGTGAAGCCGGCGGCGCTGAAGTCGCCGTCGAACGCCAGGGCCTGCCGAATCCGGAGTGAGCGCATCAGCACGAAGCTGGTGGCGTCGACGAACGAATACTCGCGCTCGTCGTGGCGTCGCAGCCACGCCAGGGCGTCGGCTTCCTGATCGGCGGACAGCGGTATCAGTTGCACGCGCGCCGACTGGTCGAGCGCGTCCAGGAACGCCACCGCGCTGGCGTGGCCCGCGCGCCGGCGCAGGTAGGTCCAGGTCTCCCCCCGCACGTGGTTCGACGTCAGGAGCGCGCCGTGGGCGTGGGTCTTCAGGAGGGTCCGAGCCAGGCGGTGATGGCCGTCCCGCTTGTTGCGAAGCGCCACCCAGAATGACGTGTCGACGAAGATCACCGGTAGACGACGTCATCCACCGGCGCCGGGTCGAAGCTGTCGGCGCCGGCCATGCGCCAGATCGGGTCGGCTTCGAGCGGCGGCTGGGCCTTGAGGCGCTCCCGCACGTACTTCCGGATCAACGCCGCCTTGGACGTCCGCTGCGCCCGAGCCAGGCGCTCGAGGGCGTCGTCCAGGTCCTTGTCGATCAGCATCTGCAGGCGTTTCACGCCTGATATCTTACATCACATTCATGACACCAACACAACGGTCGCCGGGATGCCTCTTGGCGAGTGGCGCGGCCAAGCCCGGTCATGATCCGCGCACACGCCGATGGCGGTGAGCGCCGGAACACGGCTCGGCCCCTACGAAGTGTCGGCCCCCCTTGGGGCGGGCGGCATGGGCGAAGTGTATCGCGCGCGCGACACGCGCCTGGGGCGCGACGTCGCGCTCAAGGTGCTGCCGGCCGACGTGGCACACGACGCCGACCGGCGCGCCCGCTTCGAGCGCGAGGCGCGCGCCGTGGCCGCGCTCTCCCACCCCAACATCCTCGCGCTGCATGACATCGGCCTCGACGCCGACACGCTCTTCGTCGTCACTGAACTCCTGGACGGCGAGACGCTCGCCGATCGCCTGCGCCAGGGCGCGCTGCCGGTGCGCACGGCCGTGGAGATCGCGGTCGCGATCGCGCGCGGACTCGGCGCGGCGCACGAGAAGGGCATCGCGCACCGGGACCTGAAGCCCGCCAACATCTTCCTGCTCGCCGACGGCCAGGTGAAGATTCTCGACTTCGGCCTCGCAAAGCTCCAAGACCCCAAGACCTCAAGACCCCAAGACCTCACCGCCTCGCCCACCATCACGTCTCCCGACCTGACCGCGCGAGGCGTCATCCTCGGCACCGCCGGCTACATGGCGCCGGAGCAGATCCGCGGCCAGCCAGTCGACGGCCGCGCCGATCTCTTCGCGCTGGGCATCGTCCTCTACGAGATGTTGACCGGCACGGGCGCCTTCGCGCGGGAGACGACGGCGGAGACGCTGACGGCGATCCTGAAAGAGGACCCGCCGGATCTGACGACGATCCGCGCGGAGCTGCCGCCCGCGCTCGAGCACATCGTACGGCACTGTCTCGAGAAGAGCCCCGCGCAGCGCTTTCAATCGGCACAGGATGTGGTTTTCGCCCTCGAGACACTGACCGGCAGCGGCGCGACCGGTGGCGCCCTGGCGGTGGTGGCGGCCTCGGACCGTGGCCTCTGGCGAAGCACGCGCCTGGCGTGGGCTGTGGCCGCGCTGCTCGCCGTGGTGGCCGGCGTCTCGGCCTGGTTGCCGGGCGACGTTGTGACGCCGGACCGTGAGGCGACGTTTGTCGCGCTGGGCGCCCCCATGCCAGAGCAGCAGTTTCACTTCATCGCATGGCCGGTGATATCGCCGGATGGACGGAGAGTGGCGTTCTGGGCCGAGAACGAGGGGGGACGCTTCCAGTTGTGGGTCCGGGATTTCGCTGACGCATCCGAGCGGGCGCTGCCCAAGACCGAGCTGTCCGATGAATATGGTGATTATGGGACACAGGCCGCATTCTCGCCGGATGGCCGGGCCGTGGCGTTCTTCGCGAGCGATCGGCTCTGGCGGATGGACCTCGATGCGGCCCAGCCGTTGGCGCTGGCGCCCGCGCCCGCGCCGCGTGGCGTCACCTGGGGCAGCCTCGACACGCTGGTCTATCAGCCGGCTCAGGGGCCGCTCATGGTGATCCCCGCGGCAGGTGGCACACCGAGGGCGTTAACGGTGACGACGGTCGACGACCAACCGCGGCACCCGAGCTTTTTGCCAGACGGCCGGCATTTCCTCTATTGCGATCGTGACTTCCTCTATGTGGCCTCGACGGACGGCGGTCCGGCCCGACAGGTCATGCCGGCTCGAAGCCGGGCCGAGTATGCCAACGGGCACCTGCTGTTCGTGAATGCCGGCAGCCTGTACGCGCAGCGCTTCGACCTCAACGGGCACCAGGTCGTCGGACCACCACGCCGCCTCCTCGACCACGTCGGCGCCGGCGCGGGAGCGTCCCGAGAAGGGACCTACTCGGTCGCTCGGAACGGCACACTCGTGGTCTGGACCGGCCGCCTGCTTCCCCGTGCCCAGCTGGTCTGGCTGGATCGCGCCGGTCGTCGCGTCGCGAGCGTCGGCCGGCCGGACCACATTGCGGGGCTTGCGGCATCACCGGATCGCCGGCAGCTGGCCGTCGAGGTCGTCGACGAGACGAACAACGTTGTCGTGCAGGTCCATGACACCGAGGACGGCTCCAGCACCCGGGTCGCCCTCGACCAGGGGCAGTGGCCCGCCACGATGACGCCGGCCTGGTCCTCCGATGGACGCCACCTGTGGCTTGGCACCGGCGACGGCATCGTGAAGTGGCCACTCGACGGCGGAGCACCGCAGGTCGTTCCGGCCGGCACGGCGTGGGTCATCGATGCGTCGAGCGATGGGCAGTGGGTGGTGCTCGACAAGACCGATCCGTCTACGCTGAACGACGTCTGGCTCTGGCCCGCCTCGGGAGGATCACCGCAGATCTATCTGAACGGGCCTTCCAACGAGCGTTCTGGCCGCGTCTCTCCCGACAACCGGTTCCTCGCCTACGTATCCGACGAGCCTGGCCAGCTCGAAGTGTTCATCGACGCGTTCCCTGCACGGGCCAGGCGCATCCGCGTGTCGTCGAATGGCGGGCAGTGGCCGATGTGGCGTGCGGACGGCCGGGCGCTGTACTTCCTGTCGCTCGACAACCGGCTGATGGAGGTGAGCGTCGCCCGGTCGGGGTCCGAGCTGGCCGTATCGAAGCCGATCGATCTGTTCCAGGCCCCGCCGGTCAATGGCTGGCCGTCGCGGCCGCCGTACGTGCCCTCCGCAGACGGGCAGCGGTTCCTGTTCAACGCGCGGATGGTCGAGAGCATTCCGCGGGTGATCGACGTCGTGCTGAATTGGCCGGCGCTCCTGAGTCCGTAGGCCCGTGGACGTCACGCCGGGCGTCCTGTCGACGCTGGACCGGTTCCGCTGGGCTCCCTATACTGGCGTCGGGACATGACCTTCAGAGACCGGCTCCTCGCCACGATTGCGGCCGCACGGCCCGTGCTCGAAGCGCCCGGTGTCCTCATCGTCGGGTCCGAGGTCCCCAATCTGCTTCAGCCCGAGGTTGCGGCGACGCTCGTCGTGTCGCAGGACCTGGACATCGGGGTGCCCATTGCGCACCATGCCGAGGTCGCGAGCCGGCTGGTCGACCTGCGGCAGTTCGCGCCCTCCGCGGAGGAGCCGTCGGTGTGGGTCCCGCACATGCCGGACCTGCTCGAGCTCAACTTCGTGGGCATGGATGCTGCGCAGGATCCCGCCGAGGCGTACGTCCTGGCCGACCCCCACCTGCCGCTGCTGGTCTTCGGCGCGCTGTCGCTCGTCGTTCCCGGCAAGACGCTCGACATCGGCGGGTCGCGCGTGCGGCTGCCTCGCGCGGGCGGTCTGCTGCTCGAGAAGCTGGTCACCGACCGCACGGGCGACAAGGGCGAGCGCGACCTGCTCGTGGCGCTCGGGCTGCTGCAGGTGGCTTCGGACGATGACCTGTCGGAACTGGTGGCCGGCTATCGCGCGCTGCGGCCCGAGCTCCAGTACGCCGTGCGGAGCAACCTGACGCAGCTGTCGCTGCTGGCGCCCCACGAGGGCATGCCCGATCCGCGCACCGGTCGAACCCTGGTGCACGCCCTCCTTCGGACGCTCGAACGCGGGGAGCCGTCGTGAGCGCGGCCGCTGAGCGCCGGGTGCGTCTGTTCCGCTCGCGCGTGCAGATCCGCGCGTGGGACTACCGGCAGCGGCATCTCAGCCGCGGCGTGTGGTTCAGGCTGCGGCGCGTCCTGGCGGGCGCCGAGCGGGCCTTCGTCATCTCCGACGACGAGGCCAGGATCCTGGAGGCCGAGGGATATCCCCTGGCCGACGTCGGGGCACAGCTCGCGCCACCGAAGGTGATCGTGAAGGTACCCCTGGCTCGGGCTGCGCAACTGGCATCGGCGCGGGAAGTGCCTGTCGCGTTGAGCGCGGCACTCCTCCAGGCTTCGAGCCTCGCGCTGGTGCCGTTCGACGAGGCAGACGAGTGAGCCTGCCGGTTGGCCCCAGCGTGATTCTGGCGTCGCAGCGGGGCAGGCGGCATGGGGAGTGGATGCCGCCACCGCTGCCGCGCTCCGGCAATGGAATGAGCGTGAGTGGCTGCCCTGGCAGCGCGCGGCGACCACATCACGTTCCTCTTCACCGAAGAGCGCGACATCGTGCGCCTGATGCGGGGGTTCCTGGCGAACTGAGGCCGGCGCAGGTGCGCTACGCGCGCGCGTCGAGTACGTGAACGTCGTACAGCTCGAACGCGGCGTCGGCGGTCACGACCGTCAGCGCGTGCAGCGCGGCCTGGGCGACGAGCAGCCGGTCGAACGGGTCGGCGTGGTGATCGGGCAGGCTTCCCACGTGGACGGCGTGGGCCAGCGTGACCGGCAACGGGAGGAAGCCGCTCGAGTCGATCGCGCCGGGCAGCCATCGGTGGAGCGGCTCACGGAGCTCGAGCTTGCCGATCCGGGACTTCATCGCCAGTTCCCACGCGCTCGCGGCGCTGACGTGCACGGAGGCGGCGCCTGTTTCGATGGCCGCGCGCGCCCGCGGCCCCAGCTTGCGGCTGCCCTCCCGCCACCACAGCAGCACGTGCGTGTCGAGGAGCAGCGTCACTTCGCACCAAAGACGCGGAGCAGGTCCTCGGGCAGCGGGGCGTCGAAGTCGCGGGACATGGCGAACTTGCCTTTGTCGGCGCCAAAGCCGGTGCGGCGTCGGGCGTTCGACACGGGGACCAGCCGCACCACCGGCCGTCCCGCCTTGGCGATGACGATGTCCTCGCCGTTGACGGCGTCCTCGACCAGCCGGAAGAGATGCGTCTTGGCGGCGTGCAGGTTGACGGTGCGCGACATGGACTAAGTCTAGCTAATGCCCGGCCCTGGCGGCAGCCGGTGACGATCCTCGACGTCGGGCGCAACGCTCGCCGTATCGAAGCCGACCGCGCGCTTCCGGGCCCCGCAGGTCAATGGCTGGCTGATCGACGTCGTGCTGAACCGGCCGGCGCTGCTTCAGGAGTCCGGCCGCGGCGGACAGCATGACCCCGCCAGGCGTCGTGTCGACGGTGTCAGCGATGCCTGGGCGGGGCGCCCCGCCGCCCGGCCGGTTGCGATGGGCGCGGCCGGCCGGAACGGCCCAGGAGGGTGCGGACCGCGGCCGCGAACACGTCGCCGCGAAACGGCTTGGCCAGGAACCCGGCGGGGCCGGTCCCGGCTGATTCGGGCGCGAACTCGCTCGTTCCCGACACGAAGAGCACGGGGAGTCCCGGCTGGCGCTCGCGCAGCCGGGCGGCGAGGGCACCGCCGTCCATGCTCGGCATGACCACGTCGGACACGACGAGCGCCAACCGCTCGTCGAGCGTGTCCACCCGGGCGATGGCGTCGGTCCCCGACGCCGCTTCGATCACGCGATAACCCTGGCGCCGCAGGGTTCGCGCCACGATGTGGCGCACCGGCTCGTCGTCGTCGACGACGAGGATGAGGGGGGGCGGTACGGGCAACTGGGGCTCCTGGGTGCGCGGCCGGCGTCTGCCACATGGACACCCGAAATCGACCCGAAGTCACATCCCGCGGCCAGCGCCGGCTATAATCCGGCGTTTCCGTCTGTCCGCCGGGGATGTGACCTCCGTGCCGGCCGGCGTGTCTCTGGAGGAAGCGTGGCGGGCGACAGCCGGAGCGACGATGAGTTGGTGGCACAGGCCCGGGACAGGCGGTACGATACCCGGGCATTCGAAGCGCTCGTGCGCAGGCACCAGGGATTCGTGCTGGCCAATTGCCGGAGCCTTACCGGGTCGGCGGCAGACGCGGACGACCTGGCCCAGGAGGTCTTCGTGAAGGCGTTCTTCGGCCTGTCACGGTTCGAGGGCCGCTCGGCGTTTCGAACCTGGGTCGGGCGCATCAAGGTGCGCCATTGCCTCAACCACCTGCGCCGGGCCCGCGGCGCCGTGATGGTGGAGCTCGACGCGATCGCACCCTGGTCTCCCGGCCCACTGGCCGAGGAGGCGACGCCCGAGACCCACCTGCACGCGTCGGAGGAGCGTAGGCGTGTGCTGCGTGTCCTCGACACCATGCCCGATACCGTGCGCATCCCGCTCCTGCTCCGCGACGTGGATGGATACAGCTACGCGGAGATTGCCGATCAGCTCGGCCTGGGCCTGTCGGCTGTCAAGATGCGCATCAAGCGAGGCCGCGAGGAGTTCCGCCGGCGCTACGAGGGGTCGCGGGCGACATGAGCGCGGACGTGCCCACGCCGGACGAGACGGAGCCGCCGGTGCCCGAGCTGGCTGCCTTCGAACTGCCACTCGACGAGGCCTTCGTCACACGGGTGCGTTGCCGCATCGAGCGCCGCGTGCTGGCCGGCGACCTCGCGGAACTGGCCTGGTCGGGCCCGCTGGCCGCCGTCATCGCCCTGCTGCGGGCACCTTTCGACTGGTTCACGACCCATGACTGATCAGTTGCTCGTCCTCGCCCGTTCGCTGCAGTCCACCGTGCTCGACGCGGCGCCTCGTGTCGTGCTCGGCCTGCTCGTCGCCGGCCTGCTGGTCGGCGTGGCCAAGGCGGCTGAGTGGCTGCTCCGTGTGCTGATGACGCGGGTGCGCTTCGATGCGCTGCTCAAGCAGGCCGGCATCGACAAGGTGCTGCAGCGACTCGGCATCCGGCAGTCGCTCGATGTCGTCGTGCCGCGCCTGGTCTATTTCCTGCTGCTGCTGCTCTTCGCGCAGGCGGCGGCCGACGCCTTCGGGCTCGCGGCCATCTCGCAGGCCATCGCCTCGCTGTTCGGCTACCTGCCCAACGTGCTGGCGGCCCTCCTCGTCGTGGTCGTGGGGACGTCGGCGAGCCAGTTCGTCGGCGGCGCCGTGCGCAAGGCCGCGGAGGAGGCGGGCCTCGAGTTCGCGCGCGCGCTGGGCGGGCTCGCGTCGGGGTTCCTCCTCTTCATCGTCGGCGTCATGGCCATCGGGCAGCTGAGGTTCGACACCGAGATGGTGCGCATCGTGACGGCCTGTGTCCTGGCCGGGTTCGCGCTGGCGTTCGGGCTGTCGATCGGGCTGGGCACCCGCGACATCACGCGCAACGTGCTCGCCGGCTTCTACGCCCGCAAGGTGTTCGCGCCAGGCGATTCGCTGGTGGTCCGCGGGGAACGCGGGGTGCTGCGGGCCATCACGCCCACGCAGACCATCCTCGAACAGGAACAGGGCCTCGTGTCGGTGGGCAACAGCGTCTTCCTCGACGATG
Organism: Acidobacteriota bacterium; assembly: GCA_963169195.1. GTDB lineage: Bacteria > Acidobacteriota > Vicinamibacteria > Vicinamibacterales > UBA2999 > VFZN01. Next base: position 91,056 of record CAUJDN010000115.1, read on the forward strand.
TGATCCGGCAGTAGCGCGCGAGCGGCAGGCCCCCGACCTGACGGCCAGACGGTGGTGTACGGCGCGCGCTGGGACGGCGGCGCTCCGGATGTCTACATGAAGCTGTGGCGGGAACTGACAGCAGCCGAGTCACGCTGGAGTCGGTCCCGGGCGACGGCCGCGACGACCGCCGTGTCCCATTGGCCAGACGCATCCCGACACCGCCCGCCGCCAGTTCGTCGTCTCGCCGGACGGCCAGCGATGTCTCGTGAACCGCAGCATCGAGGCGACACGGGCTCGCGGAAGAACCGCAGGTCGGTGTCTTCGCCCTCGGCGTCCTCCAGGTAATGGCATTCCTTCAGCAGGTGGAAGGCCACCAGGTTCTCGAACCGAGGGCGTGCCGGTCCAGTCGAACAGGTAGTGCTTGCGGCTCTTCTTGACGGCCTCGATCCGCGCGGGACCGAACGGCAGCAGCCGAAAGTCGAACATGAGGCGCTCCAGGACGTCCAGCCAGCGACCGACGGTCGTGTGCGCGACCTGCAGCCGGTGACATTGCTGGATTCCGTCCCCGCCCTCCGGGTGATGGCGTCGGCTGCGTGCGCCAAGCAGGCCTCGCGTGAAGCTATACTCCGCAGCGGATGAGTGTGTCGGCTGGGACACGCCTCGGTCCGTATGAAGTACTCGCGCCGCTGGGCGCCGGCGGCATGGGGGAGGTGTATCGTGCCCGCGACACGCGCCTGGGGCGCGACGTGGCGCTCAAGGTGCTCCCGGCCGACGTGGCGCACGACGCCGACCGGCGCGCGCGCTTCGAGCGTGAGGCCCGCGCCGTGGCGGCGCTCTCCCACCCCAACATCCTCGCCCTCTTCGACATCGGCCTCGACGCCGATACGCTCTTCGTCGTCACGGAACTCCTGGAGGGCGAAACGCTCGCCGATCGCCTGCGCCAGGGCGCGCTGCCCGTGCGCACGGCTGTGGAGATCGCGGTCGCGATCGCGCGCGGACTCGGCGCGGCGCACGAGAAGGGCATCGCGCACCGGGATCTGAAGCCGGCCAACGTGTTCCTGCTGGCCGACGGCCAGGTGAAGGTCCTCGACTTCGGCCTCGCAAAGCTCCAGGACCCCAAGACCTCAAGACCTCAAGACCTCAAACCCCCAGGACCTCAAGACCTCAGCGCCTCGCCCACCGTCGCGTCTCCGGAACCGACCGCGCGAGGCGTCATCCTCGGCACGGCGGGCTACATGGCCCCGGAGCAGATCCGCGGGCAGCCGGTGGACGGCCGCGCGGATCTGTTCGCGCTGGGCGTCGTGCTCTACGAGATGCTCACCGGCACGCGCGCCTTCGCGCGTGAGACGACGGCGGAGACGCTGACGGCGATCCTGAAAGAGGACCCGCCGGAGCTGACGACGATCCGCGCGGACCTGCCGCCCGCGCTCGAGCGCATCGTCCGCCACGCGCTGGAGAAGAGCCCCGCGCAGCGCTTTCAATCGGCGCAGGATGTGGTCTTCGCCCTCGAGACACTAACCGGCAGCGGCGCCACCAGCGGCGCGCGTGCGGGGGGCGCGGCGGACTCGCGCGGCAGCATCTGGCGGAGCGCGCGCCTGGTGTGGGCGGCCGCGCTGCTCGCCGTGGTGGCGGCCGGCGCATTTGTCGGGGATCAGTACCGGAACCGAGCTGGCACGGCCACGACGCCGTTGCGCGTGTCGGTGGTGCACACCGAGGGGGCCGAAGTGGGGGTGCCGGCCATCTCCCCCGACGGCACGCGCCTCGCCTATCGCGCCCGCCGCGCCGATGGCCTCCCCGTGCTCTGGGTCCGCGACCTGACGCGCGACGCGCCGGTGCCGCTGCCGGGCACCGACGACGCCCGGTATCCGTTCTGGTCGCCCGACTCGCAGCACGTGGGCTTCTTTGCCGACTCCGCCCTCAAGCGCGTGCCCGCGGACGGCGGCCCCGTGCAGGTCATCGTCTCGGGGGCGGGGCTCATGGGAGCCGGTGGCGCCTCGTGGGCGCCAGACGGCACGGTCCTCTACAACTTCAGCAACGTCACGGGGCTCTTTCGCATACCCGCCACTGGCGGCGAGCCGGTTCCGGTGACGACCCCCAGAGGTATTGACTGGACGCATTCCTTTCCATCGTTCCTGCCGGATGGCCGGCACTTCCTGTTCACGGACGTGACCGTCACCACCCGCGCGGAGTCGAGCGAACAGGGCATCTTCGTCGGCTCGCTCGATGACGCGCGCGTGATCAGGCTGCTGCCGGACCGATCCGCCGCCGCCTATTCGTCCACTGGCCACCTGATCTTCGTCCGCCAGGGCTCGCTCATGGCCGTCCCCTTCGACGCCGAGCGCCAGTCGACTATCGGCAGTGCCACCACCCTGGCGCCGGATGTGTCGTTCGAGCCGTTCCTTGCCCGCGCTGCCTTCTCGGTCTCGCCCACGGTGATTGCGCTGCGGCCCACGCCGGCGATGGTCGACTACCAGCCCACGGTGGACGCGGTCATGCGCGTCATGGATCGCGCGGGCCGGCCGGTGGCCGAGTCACCGCCCGGGCTCTGGCGGCACGTGATGGCCCTTTCACCGTCGGGGCGGCAGGCCGTCGGCGAACTACTTGACGAGCGCACGGGCCTCGCATGGCTGGTGATGGTGGATTTCGCCTCGGGACGGCAGGAGCGTGTGACCACCGGGACCATCTGGTCCGGTCGCCCCGTGTGGTCGCCCGACGGGCGGCGGCTCGCCTATGCGCTCCAGCCTCCCGGGCGTGTGGACGACCTCCACGTCAAGGACCTGAGTACCAACGCCGACCAGCGCGTCGTGGAGGGGCTCGACCAGCACGCCCAGCCGGCCGCCTGGTCGCGCGACGGGCGCCACCTGCTGGTGATCAGGCAGGCGACGGCCACACGCCCCGTCCGGTTGACGGCCCACTCGATCGAGTCGCGGGCGCCGCTCGACTTCGTCGTGGAGAAGGCGGAGATCCACGCAGCGTTCTCGCCGGACGATCGGTTCGTGGCGTTCACGACCGTCGAGTCCGGACGGCCCGAGGTGGCGGTGACGACGTTCCCGGATCGTCGTCAGACGTGGCCACTCACCACCGACGGCGGGCGCGTGGTGAGCTGGCGCGCGGACGGACGGGAGATTCTGGTGAGCACGCCGTCCGGCCACCTGGTGGGCTATCCCGTCGCGGCCGCGGGGGACACGTTCACCTCGGGGGCGCCAACGATCGTCCTGCGCGACGTCGGTGTCGACGTGCGTTTCGCGTCGGCCGCGCCCGACCATTCGCGGTTGCTGATCCGCGTGCGGCCCGATGCGGCGAAAGACAAGGGAGAGATCCGGCTGCTGTTCGGCTGGGCCGAGGCGTTGAAGGCGCCGGCGTCGCGCTAGGCGTCGGCGCGAGCGTGACGACGGTCCGGCCCCGGCTGCGCGCCCAGCCGTCAGCTCACCGTGTGCACGGCCTTGCGTGCCGCCGTGCCAGGCTCCGTGAGGGCCACCACGCCGCGGTCCAGCGTCGCCAGGCCGCCGCCGTGGCGGAGGGCCAGTCCGATCAGATAGGCGTCGGTTACCTGTTGGTGCCCGCCCAGGCGCAGGCCGGCAAACGCCACGGCGTCGGCGAACGCGACATCATCGGCCCACCAGACGTGGTCCTTTGCGGCGGTGTTGGCGACGAGGACCTGCATCGCGTCGCGCGGCTGGACCGCATCGCGCGAGAACGCCGGGTTCGAGACGATCCGGACGAAGCCGGCCTCGGTGAACGGACACGTGGCCCAGCCGCGGGTCCGGTGGCGCGTGAACCAGGCGACGGCCGGCGTGTGCTGCTCGTGACTCGGCCAGAGCAGGGCGATCAACAGGTTGCTATCGAGCAGCCAGGCGCTCACACGCCCTCGGCCTCGATGCGCCGCACATCCGCGGTCGTCACCGTCGGCGAGTCGACGGGGAGCTGGAACATGACGAGGCCCTCGGACGTGACCGACGGCGTCGGCGCGTTCAGGCCCCGCCGCACCAGGTCCGAGACGGTCTTGCCCAGCGAGAGGCCTCGCAGCCTGGCATGGTGCGCGACCACCTCGACGATGTCATCATCCAGCGTGAGAGTTGTCCGCATGAGTAAATGATGCGCTTGTCGTGAAATGATGTCAATATTCATGACTCAGCATCAACGACGGCAGTCGGTGACCGCGGATGTCGGGTGAGCGAACCGGCGCGGGCACCTCGGGCGGCGGACTGGCCGGCGCGCTACAATCCCGCACGGATGAGCATGGGTCCGGGCAGCCGGCTTGGTCACTACGAAGTCGTCGCGCCGCTCGGCGCGGGCGGGATGGGGGAGGTGTATCGCGCCCGCGACACGCAGTTGAAGCGCGACGTGGCGCTGAAGACGCTGCCGGCCGGCGTGGCCGGAGATGCCGAGCGGCTGGCGAGGTTCCAGCGTGAAGCCGAGGTGCTGGCGGCGCTCAATCACCCGCACATCGCGCAGATCTTCGGCGTGGCCGACGGGGCGATCGACGGCGTCACGGTGCGCGCGCTGGTGATGGAGCTGGTGGAGGGCGAGGACCTCGCCCGGCGGCTTGCCGCGGGCGCCATCCCGGGGGCCGAGGCCCTGGCGATCGCGACGCAGATCGGGCAGGCTCTCGACTACGCGCACGAGCACGGCATCGTGCACCGGGACCTGAAGCCGGCGAACGTCAAGGTACGCGAGGACGGAACGGTGAAGGTCCTGGACTTCGGCCTGGCGAAGCTTCAAGACCCCAGGACCTCAGGACCCCAAGCCCTCAAGACCCCAGGCCCCCAGAACCTCAGTGCCTCGCCCACTTTCACGTCGCCGGCCATGACACACGCGGGGGTGATTCTCGGGACGGCCGCGTACATGGCGCCCGAGCAGGCGAAGGGAAGGGTGGTCGACAAGCGGGCGGACATCTGGGCGTTCGGGTGCGTGCTGTACGAGATGCTCACCGGCTCGCGAGCCTTCGACGGCGAGGACGTGACCGATTCGATCGTCGCGGTGCTGAGCCGCGAGCCGGCCTGGGCGGCTCTGCCGGCGGACACGCCGCCGGCGATCCGGAAGCTGCTGCGGCGGTGCCTGGAGAAGGACCGCGCGCGGCGGCTCGCCGACATCCGCGACGCGCTGTTCGAAATCGACGAGGCGCTCGCGCACCCGGAGGCCGTGGCCGACGCCCCCACACCGGCGGTGGCCCCCGCCTCGTCGCGGCGTCACGCTGCGTGGTTCCTGGCCGGCGCCGCCGCCACGGCGGCGGTGGTCGGGGCCGCGAGCCTGACCGGCCTGTGGCCCCGTGTGGCATCCGTGGATGCCGCGGCGGCCGCATCCCCCGTGTTGCGCACGGCCGTCACGCTGCCGCCGGCGCAGCCGCTGGCCCTCACCGTCCGCACGCCGCCCGTTGGCTTCGATCTCGGCTCCGTTGCGATCTCACCCGACGGCACGCAGCTCGCCTACGTCTCAATCACGGCATCCGACAGCGCGATGTCGGTCATCGATCTGGCCACCGGGCGCGCCCGGGAGTTGAAGGGGACTGAGGGAGCCATCCACGGCTTCTTCTCACCTGACGGCCGCCAGCTCGGGTTCCTCACCCGCGACCGCGTCAAGGCGGTTCCCGTGGAGGGGGGAGGCGTGCAGACTCTCGCCGAGGCGCGGTCGCCGACGCTTGGGCGGTGGTTCGCCGATGACACTGTTTACTTCACGGAAGGGGAAGGCCGGAATCTCAGCCGCGTCCCCGCGTCTGGAGGAAAGCCGGCGCCGGTGGGCGACGCGTACGACGAGCTCATCACCGATGTGCTGCCTGGGGGCGACACGCGTCTCGTGACCCAGCTGAAAGGCATCGGCGGCGATCACCACACGATCGCGCTGCGTTCCTCGGACGGAACCGTGACGCCGCTCGTCCGGCAGGGGTTCGGCGCTACGTACGTGGAGCCGGGCTACCTCGTCTTCGGTCGCACGGGCTCGGTGTTCGCGGTCGCGTTCGATGCGGCATCGAAGGTGGTCACCGGCGAGCCCGTGCTGCTGGCCGAGGGCGCCAGCGTCGATTCGCTGTTCCAGGTCGTCCAGGCCGCCGCGGCGCGCAACGGGCTGCTGGCATACGTCCTGGGCGGTGACCGGGCGATGGGACAGCCCGCGTGGGTGGATCGCACGGGCACCACCCCCATCTCCGACATGCCATCGCGCGTCTATGGGCAGATCAGCCTCACCAGGGACGGCCGTCGTCTGGCCGTCCATGTGTCCGACGCCACGGATCACATCCTGGTGCACGACCTGGAGCGGAACATCGGGAGGCGTCTGCCTGGCGACGATGCCGCCGGTTGGCCGGCGTGGAGCTGGGATGGCCGACGGCTGATGTCGAAAGCTCGACTGGGGGGCGGTGACTGGGGGAGTTTCGTCCAGGATGTGGATGGGGCGGCACCGAGCCGCCTCCTCGCGACGCCGATCGCCGGCTTCTACGCCTACGAGTGGGGCTCAGGAGAGACCATCGCCTTCAGGAAGCTTCAGTTGCCCAACCAGATCCTGGTCGGCACGCTGGACACAGCCGCCACGCCAGCGTTCGACGGGTTTTTCCCGTCGTTCTCGCCCGACGGCCGATGGCTTGCCTACGTGTCCGACGAGACCGGCACGAACGAGATCTATGTGCGCTCGCTCCCGGACGGCAAGGTCGTGCGCCAGGTCTCTCACGGGGGCGGCATCGAGCCGCTGTGGCTGGCCAGCGGCGAAGTGTTCTATCGCGTCGGG